>JAFQNL010000024.1 GCA_017395935.1 Oscillospiraceae bacterium | reverse complement strand
GGGATTGAGCATATTGTGACGGATGAAAGGGTTTAACAATGGAACTTTGGGATCTATACAACGAGCGGCGGGAGCTGACCGGGCGTGACCATATTCGTGGTGAAGAAGTGCCGCAGGGGTTCTATCACCTGGTTGTACATATTTGGATTCGCAACAGCAAAGGGGAATATCTGATCTCACAACGAAGTGCGGATCGTCCTGCATATCCGCTCATGTGGGAATGTGTGGGTGGTTCTGTGACGAAGGGTGAGGATAGTTTGACCGGGGCGCTCCGGGAAACCAAGGAAGAAGTGGGTTTGACACTATCCCCGGAAGATGGCAAATTGGTCTATTCTGTGATTGGCAGAGTGGTAAACGGTGTCAAGTTTACGGATATTGTGGATGTGTGGCTGTTTGAGTATGATGGCCCCGTTTCGCCGGAACAAGCTACCACAAAAGAAGTGGCACAGACTGCTTGGATGACCAAAGAACAGATTAAAGAGCTTTTTGACACTTGCAAGCTAGTGCATACATTAGGGTATTTCTTTACGACGGAGGGTTTATGAATTAGAACAACCGAAAAAAGCTTTTCTTTTTTGATCTGGATGACACTCTGCTCCTAACGGCAAGACAATTTCAGAACGGACATTGGAAGCACTTTGTAAATGCAGAAAACAGGGTTCTTTGAAGCAATAGCAGCGTATTGCCTCTTCCGTATTCTCCAAAACGGAGTCCCTGAGTACCTTTTCCCTTGCTACCAAAAGCGCTAAAGCTCTTTGGTCCCAGCGGCTGGAGTTTTCCTTTGCCTTCTTCCGACAGCTGTCAAAACAACTGGCTTTCAGCCAGAGAATAGTGGAACCGGAAGGCTAACTGACGAAGGTTTCCCATTCGGCGCCTGGTCAGTACTGCTCTTCCCTGCCGATCCGTAAAAATACCAAACGCCCCCGGACACGCTGTCCGGGGGCTATCTGTCTCAGAGAATCATTTTTTGGGGATATAGCGCACTTCATTGACCGAATAAACGGTTACAAAAGCTTTTGGGTCCGTTCTGCGGATATAGTCCATGAGCTTGCGGTATTCCTGTTTATTCACAATGGCGATCATTTCCTTGCGGGGTGTATTGTCATAGGCACCGATAATCTCGTTTAAGGTGGCGCCGCTGTGGAGATCATGAAGGACGAAGTTCACAATGGTATCCAACTGTTCCGAAATGACGCAGACACGCCGCTTGATATTCAAACCAAAGATGAAATGATCAACCACCATGCCGCCGAAATAGGTACCCAGAACGCTGAGGACTACGGTCTTGCTGTCATAGCAGAGGGCGGAAGACAGGGCGACCACCATGCCAGAGAGACTCATCGCCTGTCCAAGATCCATACGCAGATACTTATTCATGATCTTGGCCACGATGTCCAGTCCGCCGGAAGAAGCGTTTCGGGAGAACAGAATAGCAAGGCCGATACCGACAACAAGAATATAACAGATCACATCCAGCAAAGGATCCTGCGTAATCGACTGGAAATCTGGGAAAACCCGCTCGAAGATTCCAAGTACCAGCGGCATGAGAATGGTGGAATAGACGGTCTTGGCGCCAAACTCCGGACCGATCAGCAAAAATCCGATCACCAGAAGCCCGGTATTCATGATCAGCGTAATAGTGGAGACAGGCAGGGGGATAAAGTTGCTCAAAACCATAGCCAGAGCCGAGCCGCTGCCCACAGACACATGACTGGGCAGCATAAAGAAATAGACTGAGACAGCGACAATCACTGTGCCAAGCGTGATAACAGCGTATTCCTTGACGGTAGTTCGGATATTCATGGTGTACTCCTCTTCTTTTCAGGATCAGCAGATACTATTATACACATCTTTTGGCAGATTTCCAGATATCATGACACATTTTGTTGTTCTATTTTCCATTCCAGGCGGCTGCGCTCTCTGTCAGGAGTGGAAGCGAAAAACAAAACCCCCGAAAGAACACTTTCAGGGGTTTCGTATGCGGATGACGGGAGTCGAACCCGTACGCCCATTCGAGCACAAGCACCTCAAGCTTGCCAGTCTACCAATTCCAGCACATCCGCGTATTAGGTTGTCAACAGGATGTATTATATCCATCCGAATGGCGTTTGTCAACAGTTTTTTCTTATGAATGAAAAAACTCTCTGCCGCGCGTTGACTCAAGGGCTGATACCGGCTAAACTAGAAGACAGAAACCCCGGCTCATTCTCTTTACACTGGAGGCAAAAGACTATGATCGATTTTGATAACTGCAAGTATCTCAAGCTGCGCAAGGATCGTACCCCCCGGGATAAGGATGTCGCTGACCTGCTGATCCCTGGCGAGCAGGTTCTGGGCAGCTACACTACACTGCGTGACTATGTTGTTTTTACCGACAAGCGGGTCATCGCCGTCAACGCCCAGGGTGTGACCGGTGCCAAGCGGGACTTCACCTCTCTCCCCTATAGCAAAGTCACCGTTTTTTCCATTGAGACGGCTGGAGTAATGGACATTGACAGTGAGTTGGAGCTGTACTTCTCTGGTATCGGAAGAGTCCGCTTTGAGTTCTTTGGCTCCTCCAACATTCTGGCCATCGGTCAGGCCATCTCCCGCTATATCCTGCGCTGAGTCGTTGTTCAGGCCGTCCGGTTTTCGGACGGCCTGACCTTCTGAGGAAAGCCTTGACTTTGGCCGCACAAAACGGTATACTATATAGGCTCTATCGGGGTGTGGCGAAGTTTGGTATCGCGCTTGGTTCGGGTCCAAGAGGCCTCGGGTTCGAATCCCGACACTCCGATCCCTGTATGCTCTGTGGTCCGCTCAGGATCACAGAGTTCTTTTTTCCCCTATTGAATCCGAGACCTTTTGGTCTGATTTCTTCTTAATATTCTCACCATACGTTGCTCTGCTTCCTGTAATATGCTATTATTTTAGTACAGAAACGCCCCCACCCGCTCCTTACCCTGTCAGGAGGTGTCTCTATGAAGCTTAACTACAAGCACCAGCTGATACTGACAATGGTGATCATGCTGCTCTTTAACCTGCTCAATACACTGTTTCAGCAGTGGATCTTCACCTCTATCGGCTATGTTCTGTGCGGTCTGATATGGGTCGTCCACCCGGTCATGATCGGCGGTGCCACGCCCACAGAGAAGCAGATTCTGGCCATCCGGCTGGCCGGCGGAGTGCTGATCCTGATCGGTATCTTTACCCGTTCCTATCTGTACTAATCGCTTGCCCATTTCAGTCTAAATGTGTGTCTGGCCCTATTTTCCACCGCTCCAAGGCTTTTCCTTGGAGCGGTTTTATGTTACAATTCAAGCAGAATGTTCCGCCTTTTTCTCCGGTCACACGGACCCTGGCACCTAAAGAAGAGGAGACTTCACTTATGAGAATGAAACACGCCTTTCAGCCGGAAGAGCTGCGCTATCTGAGCCTTTTGGCTAAGCAGTATCCTACCGTACAGGCAGCTGGTACTGAGATCATTAATCTCCAAACGATTCTGAACCTCCCCAAGGGTACCGAGCACTTTATGTCCGATATCCACGGTGAGCACGAGGCTTTTCTGCACATCCTTAACTGCTGCTCAGGTGAGGTCAAGACCAAGCTGGACGAGCTCTACGGCAGCACGCTCACCCGACAAGAAAAGGACAATCTGGCAACGCTGATCTACTATCCGGCAGAGAAGCTGGCTCTGGTAGCCGATGAGGTCAGTGAGATGGATGAATGGTATCGGCTCACTCTCCATCGTCTGGTCGAAGTCTGCCGCTGGGTATCAGTCAAGCACACCCGGACCAAGATCCGCTCCTGTATGCCTGAAGGCTACGAGGAGATCATTGACGAACTGCTCCACATTCGCAGTGAGGATGTCGGCCGACAGGAGCACTATGAGAAGATTATCAGCTCCATTATTGAGATCGGTCAGGCCGGCGAGGTAATTGAGGCCATCTGCACCGTCATTAAGAAGATGACCGTGGATCATCTTCACATTGTGGGCGATATCTTCGACCGTGGTCCCCGGGCAGATATCGTGATGGACTCCCTTCTCTCCTGTCACAGCGTAGATATCCAATGGGGCAACCACGATATCCTCTGGATGGGCGCTGCCTCCGGCTCAAGGACGTTAGTTGCCACCGTGCTGTCCAACTCGATTCATTACAATAATCTGGATGTTATTGAAACAGGCTACGGTATTTCTCTCCGGCCTCTGTCTATTTTTGCCAACGAGGTATACAAGGACTCGGATATCCATCGCTTCAGCGTCAAGCTGACCGGCGAAGACGCCAGCCGGTTTACGGAAAAGGATAAACTGCTCTCTGCCCGGATGTATAAGGCAATTACTATCATCCTCTTCAAGCTGGAAGGACAGAAGCTGACGCGCCGGCCGGAATTCAAGATGGCAGACCGGCTGCTGCTGGATCGGATTGACTACGAGAACAAGACAGTAGATATCGGCGGCAAAATCTATCCTCTGGAAGATTGCGACTTCCCTACCGTGGATCCTGCCGATCCCTATCGCCTGACCGCCGAGGAAGCTCAGGTCATCGACCAGCTTACCAATTCCTTCCGGCACTCGGAAAAGCTGCAAAAGCACGTCCGTTTCCTCTACTCCAAGGGCGGCCTGTATAAGGTTCACAACGGCAACCTGCTCTTTCATGGCTGCATCCCAATGACCGCTGATGGTCAGCTGCTCTCCTTCAGTATTGGCGGCAAAGAGCGATCGGGTCGTGAGTTTCTGGATTACGCGGAGAAAACCGCCAGAAAAGCTTACTACGACAAGCGAGGTACGCCCGAGCGGCAGTTCGGACTGGACTTTCTCTGGTGGCTTTGGGCCGGCCGGAACAGTCCCATTTTTGGCAGAGACCGGATGACCACATTTGAACGTCGACTCATCAAGGATGAGTCCAGCTGGTCTGAGCCCAAGAACGCTTACTACACTTACTATAACGACCCGGCCGCCTGCGAAATGCTGCTGAAAGAGTTCGGCTTAAGCTCTCCTCACAGCCGGATCATCAATGGTCATGTGCCGGTAAAGGCCGGAAAGGGCGAAAGCCCTATCAAAGGCGGCGGTCGGCTCATCGTCATCGACGGCGGCTTCTGCCGGGCTTATCAGTCTACCAGCGGCATTGCCGGCTATACACTCATCTTCACCTCACGGGCTATGCGCATTATCTCTCATCAGCCCTTTGCCAGCCGTCGGGATGCCATCCTCAACAACCATGATATCGCCAACGAGTCCACCATCATCGAGCAAATGACCCAACGCATGAAGGTCTCTGAGACCGATGAGGGGCAGGATCTGCTTATCCGTGTGGAAGAACTCAAGCGTCTGCTGGATGCCTACCGCTCGGGCGCTGTGGCTGAAAATCAGTAACTGCTTCCTCTTCTATGCCGCAAAGGATCTCCTTTGCGGCATTTTTCACTTCTCCCAGCACGGAACTTTGCGTCAGGATCTGTGCTCGATTTCCCATTTGTTACCATTTTCGTCAACCGTCTTTTTGACCAGACGGAGTATTTTGTCTTCCAAATATCAAAATTTAACCCATTTACTTGCGGCAAACTATTGATTTTCTTCGCTGGATATCATATAATGACAATAAGTGTATTATGGTAACTATTTGTTACTTGTATCTGATCATTATTTTACCTAGGAAAGGGAACCTTTGCCATGAGAACTCATATGCTCAAACGCTCCGTTTCTCTGCTTCTGCTGGCAGCCATGCTGGTATCCATGTTTGGCAGCAGCTTTGCCATGGCGGCAGAGCTGCCCGAAGAGTCCGTCAGTCAGGAATCGGCACTTACCGATGACGTTCTGCCGGAAGAGGACGGGACCGACGGAGAAACTGACACCGAACTTTCTGAAGAAGATACTCAGCAGCAGCTTCCGGAGGAAGACGTACTTCCCGAGCCCCCCGCCGAAGATGAGAGTTCTTCCGAAGAAGAAGTTCCTGTCGAAGATGATCTGACCGACGAAGAGATTTCTTCTGAGGAAGAGATTACCGAGGACGAAAGCGCCGAGGGCGAACTGACGGAAGATACGCTCACCGACGAGGAGCTCACTGACGAGGAGCTCACTGACGAGGAGCTTGCCGATGAGGAGCTTATCGAAGAGCTGACGCCTGAGCAGCAGGCTGAGCAGGAGCAGATGATCCTGCTGGATCAGGAGCTCATGTACGCGCTGGCCCGATGCGCCGACGAATCTTACAGCTATGAGCTGGAGCTGGCCAACTTCCCTGACAGCTACAAACCCTATCTGGAAGCACTTCACGAGGATCATCCCAACTGGATCTTTGTGGCAGTGGACACTGGCCTGACCTGGGACGAAGCCATCAACGGTGAGCTGGGCGCTGCCAGCACCATTGACTATACATTCCATCATCTGCTGCTTAACAACCGGGGCAGCTACTATAACTCCAGTTCTTATTCCAGCACCGGCGGCTATAAGCCCATTGACAGCGCCCACGTCAGCTGCAGCCGGGCGGCACTGGGCTATTACATGGACCCCCGCAATTTCCTGACTGACAAGTATATCTTCCAGTTTGAGGACCAGTCTTACAGCACCGTTCAGCAGCTCTCCGGTGTTCAGAAGATCCTGAAGAATGCCAACAGCACCGCTAACGGTCTCTACCACAAGACCACCTATGTCAACACCTCCGGTAATACCGTCTCTCTGGCCAGTCTGAACAGCGCTTTTGGCTCGGACTACTCCACCATTATCTACAATGCCGGCGTTGCCTCTGAGGTAAGCCCCTACTATCTGGCCAGCAAGATCGCTCAGGAGACCGGCGCCGTCACCACCAATGGTTCCATCAGCGGTACTTATTCCGGCTATACCGGCTATTATAACTTTTACAATATCGGTGCCTACGCCTCTGCCAACGGCGGCGCCGTTGCTAAGGGTCTGGCCTACGCCAAGAGCAAGGGCTGGAGTAACCCCATTCTGGCCATCAAGGGCGGCGCAGATTTTCTGGCCAGCTCCTATATCGGCAAGGGACAGAACACTGGCTACTATATGCGCTTTAATGTAGCTCCCGATGCCTATTACTCCACTTTCAGCCACCAGTATATGTCGGCCACCTATGCCGTTGCCAGCGAGGCTATCTCTACCTATAACGGCTACAACAGCGCCGGTGCCGTGGACAGCGGTTTCCTGTTCTATATCCCTGTCTACGATGGTATGCCTGATCAGACCTCCACCGTCAAGCTGACTCCCTCCACTACTGGCAAGACCGTTAAGACTGACTACCTCTATTCTACCCCCAACAACTCCACCACCTCCATTGTTAAAGTACCCAGCGGCACTACCGTCACCGTTCTGGGCGGCTCTGTAACCAAGAGCAGCAACTATACCTCCCGTCTGGTCTATCCCTACTACTAT
Source organism: Oscillospiraceae bacterium (assembly GCA_017395935.1). Taxonomy (GTDB): domain Bacteria; phylum Bacillota; class Clostridia; order Oscillospirales; family Oscillospiraceae; genus Onthomonas. Next base: position 95,067 of record JAFQNL010000024.1, on the reverse strand, counting down.
CAGGTCCGGGTCACTGTGTCCGGAACCAGCTATACCGGCTATATGACGGAACAGACTGTGGACCTCAACACCAACTATCATCTGAAGCCCGGCGCTACTCAGTCTCTGTCCTCTGTCCGCACCACCAGCGGCAAGACCGGTACCATCTACTACGAGACCAGCGATCCCGATGTTGCCACCGTCTCCGACTCTGGCGTGATCATCGCCAAGGGATCTGGCAGCTGCAAAATCTATGCCATCAGCACCGGCGGCAGCTTTGACGCCGTTGGCGTGAAGGTCTCCTCTTCCGGCTCCTCCGGCAGCAATTCCGGTCTGGCTGCCCCCTCTTTGGAATCTCTGAGCATCGTCTCCGGCGGTCTTAAACTGACCTGGAGCGAGATCTCCAACGCCGATGGCTACTCCATCTGGCGCAAAGCCGGCTCTGCCACCGGCTGGACCAGAATTGATACTGTCGATTCCGGCAGCACGACCTCCTATATTGATACCAACGTAGAGTCCGGCGTAGCCTATGTCTACACCGTCCGCGCCCTCTCCGGCGACTTCTCCTCCAGCTATGACACTATCGGTATCTCTACCCTCTATCTGGCTCCTCCCGTACTCAAGAGTGCTACCGCCTCTTCCAGAGGTATTACCATTTCCTGGGAAGAGGTTGACGGCGCTGCATACTACACAATCTGGCGCAAGAGCGGTTCTTCCGGCTGGAAGCGACTGGACAGCACCCCCATGGATGGCAGTACCAGCTATACCGACACGCTGAATCTGACCAGCGGCACCAGCTACACTTACACAGTTCGGGCCGCTTTCACCAATCTGCTCTCTCACTATAACAGCACCGGCATCTCGGCAACAGCCTCCACCAGCACCAAGACCGCCGTCACGCAGAGCGCGGCCCGTCTGGACTTCACTTACCGCGTGGGTCCCGGTTTGAGCTACGCCTCCGGCGGCACCTTCTCTGCCGGTACCACTCTGATGGTCGTTGACGACTGGTCTCAGTCTGCTGACGGGTATACCTGGCGCAAGGTAGTCAGCGGCAGTTCCATCTACTACATGAATGAAGGTTATCTTCTGGGCACTCCCGTACTTGGAAGCGCCTCCAACGCTTCTGGCGGTATTAAGATCACCTGGAGCAGCGTAACCGGCGCCACCGGATATGTCGTCTATCGAAAGACCTCGGCCTCTGACGACTGGAGCAAGCTGACCACCATTTCTTCCGGCAGCACTCTGAGTTATACCGATAAGACGGCCACCACTTCGGGCACGACCTATTATTACACTGTCAGCGCCTCTTATGGATCGGCTGTAGGCGGTTACAACGAGAAGGGCGTCTCTACCATGTATCTGGCCACCCCTGCCCTCAAGTCTGCTGCCAACGCAGTAAACGGCGTTCTTTTCAGCTGGACCGCTGTTGATGGAGCAGAGGGCTACACCGTCTGGCGTAAGGTGAATTCCGGTTCCTGGACTAAGATTGCCACCCTTGATTCCGGCAACGCCAGCTCCTATACCGATACCAACGTCACCTCCGGCACCAATTACCAGTATACCGTCCGGGCGATCGCCGACGGGCTGCTCTCCGGGTATCGCTCTCCCGGCGTCTCTGTCAACTATATGGCAACTCCCTCCATCAAGTCGTACACCAACAAGACCGAGGGAATTCAGGTCACTTGGGAAAAGATCACCGGAGCTACCGGCTATACCTTCTGGCGGAAGGATTCTTCTTCCGGCAGCTGGAAAAAGCTGGCTACCATCTCTTCCGGCAGCACTGTCTCTTATCTGGACACCACTGCCACCGTTTCCGGCAACACCTATTACTATACTGTCCGCTCCACTTCTGCCTCCGCCCAGTCTTCTTACCATAAGGCCGGCTCTCCCGCCCTGCGCCTGACCACCCCCTCCCTCTCCAGCGCTGTTTCTTCCTCCTCCGGCGTAACTGTTAACTGGGAGAAGGTAGCGGGAGCAGAGGGCTATACGGTTTGGCGTAAGCTCTCCGGCGGTTCCTGGAGCAAGATTGCCACCCTGACTTCCGGCAGTACGACCTCTTATCTGGACAATACAGCGGCTTCCGGCACCACCTACTATTACACGGTCCGTGCCCAAGGCAGTGATACTCAGTCCTATTACGACGGCAAGGGTATCGCGGTCGGCATCAGCGGCTCCGGCAGTTCTGGCAATTCCGGCAGTTCCGGCGAATCCGGCAATACCGGCAGTACTCAGGAGACCAGCGAATATGTCGTCCGTCAATCCATCCATTATCGTACCGGCCCCACCACCAGCGCCAGTTCCATGGGCCTTCTGTCTGCCAAGACGGTAGTCCATGTGGTCAACGGCTGGTCTAAATCTGCCGATGGTCTGACTTGGGTCAAGATCATCAAGGACGGCAATACCTACTATGTGGCAAAGAATTATCTGCTGGAAACTCCCACGCTGAAATCTGTCAGCAATACCAATGATGGTCTGAAGGTGAGCTGGAACAAGGTCTCCACCGCCAAGGGGTATGTACTCTATCGAAGAACTGCCGGCAGTTCTTCCTGGAGCAGAGTAGCCATTATCTCCTCCAACAGCACGGTCTCCTACGTGGACAAGGGGCTCGCATCCGGAACTACCTACTATTACACCGTGCGTGCCTCCTATAACTCCGTTCTCAGCCGCTACAATACTACAGGCATCCCTCTGATCCGGCTGAGCACCCCTGCCCTCTCCAGTGCCGTCGCCTCCTCTGACGGCATCAAGATCACCTGGAGCAAGGTCACCGGTGCCGATGGATATACATTCTGGCGGAAGGTATCCGGTGGCTCCTGGAGCAAGCTGGCTACCATCTCCTCCGGCAGCACCGTTTCCTACACGGATACCACCGCTCAGTCTGGCGTCACCTATTACTACACCGTCCGGGCACTCTCCGGAAAAACCCAGTCTTCCTATAACAGCACCGGTATCTCCGCAAAGATCGGCTCCGGATCGGGCAGCAGCTCGGTCACTCTGGTAGACTATGTGACCACCGGAGATCTCTACTATCGCACCGGTCCCGGCAGCAGCTACACCGCCGTCGGCATTCTCTCCTCCGGTACAACAGTCAAGGTAGTCTCCGGCGAGAGTTACGACGTGGACGGCACCGCATGGTATCGGGTCTATATCAACGGAAGCTACTACTATATGTCTTCCAGATATCTGAAGGAAGCCTGATTTCCCCTCTCCCCTATAACAACCCCCTCCGAAGCCAACGCTTCGGAGGGGGTTTTCCATTCCAGCTAAAATGCCCTGAAGCGAAGGCTTCAGGGCATTTGTTGGATATTGATGTAGCTGTTATTTTGCCCGTGGATGAGCTTTTGCGTAGACGTCACGAAGACGCTGATTGACCAGACGGGCATAGACCTGAGTAGAAGAGATATCAGCATGACCCAACATCTCCTGAATGGCGTGGATATCGGCACCATTTTCCAGCAAGTGAGCCGCGAAGGAGTGGCGTAGGGTATGGGGCGTAATCTCAGCCTGAATACCAGCCTTATCGCCGTAGTATTTAATCAGCTTCCAGAAGCCCTGACGGCTCATCCGCGTACCGCTCATATTGACGAAGAGCGCCGTCTCATCCTTTGCCGCCAGATTGGGGCGGACATCCCGAAGGTAGTCGGTCAGCGCTTTCATAGCAGTAGGATACATAGGAATGATACGGTTGCGCTCCTTGCTCTCGCAGCGGATAAAACCGGCAGAAAGGAAGACGTCCGTCACATTCAGGCCGATCAGCTCACTGACCCGGATACCAGTTGCATAGAGCAGCTCCAGCATAGCATGGTCCCGGTATCCCTTGGCATCCACGCACTCAGGCTGCTCCAGCAGCAGTTCCACTTCTTTGCTGGTCAGCACCTGAGGGAGCTTCCGTTCCACCTTGGCAGCTTTCACACCCAGAACAGGATTGAACTCGCAGCGCTCCTGATCTACCAGCCACTGGAACAGACACTTGAGAGAGGCCAGCGCCCGAGTCACAGTAGCCGCAGACTTACCCTGTCCGGTCAGCCACTGAATATAGGCCTGAATGGCAGCCTGATCCACATCGACAACTTCCATATCGTGATGATCCAGATAGTCAACAAACTGGTTCACATCACGCATATAGGAGCTGATGGTATTTGCCGAGGATCGTTTTTCAGTTGTCAGGTAGTTCTTAAACTCTTCTACAACTCGCATGATAAATAGCCTTCTCGTTCTCTTTCAGTGAAATAAACCGCCAATCTCAGAAGAGACGGGGGGCAAGATGACAGATCATCGTTTCATAGAGCACAGCCAGCGCCATGCCGCCAAAGCAAAAGCAGAGGCTGCTCCAGCCATCCTGAACAGACGGCCTCTCGGCCGGCCCTCTTGTCAGCAGCAGGACCGATCGCTGCCAGCCGGGAATTGCAATAGCCAGCAGCAGCGCCAACAGGATCCCGCGGGGAACAGCAACACAGAGCATTGCGGTCCATAGGCCCTGATAACCCCAGCAGCGATAAAGGGCAGAGAGCGCGTATCCGGCAGCAAAGCCATGAACGCCTACCAAAAGCGGCAGCCCGGCAGCCCCCAAAGTGCTACAGCTCAGGATCAGCCCCAGCAAAAGGGATCGGGTCATCCAGAGCAGCACTCCTAGCGGATCAGGCTCCGTGGGCTGTGTCAGAACGGCATCCCGATAATTCTCCAATACTCCGGCAAATCCCTGGGTGTCCACTCCGGCCAGAAGATGACCGGACAGGCCTCCCGCCAGGAAGGCCAATGGCATAATCACCCAGGGCAGGGTGCCGGATGAAATGGATAAGGACAGAAACCGAATGGGGGACGGATCTTTTCTCATGTGCATTCACCTCAGAAAAGTGTATGCATCAGTCGCTTAGAAAAGACCTTTACTTCCCCAGTTCATATGCTCGGCGGACACACCGCTCAAAAGCCAGAGAAATCATTCGGTCGAACTCAAGTTCATCAAAGGCAGTAAGTCCAGCAAGGGTCGTTCCCCCGGGAGAGCAGACCTGACGTTCCAACTCTTTGGCAGTCTTGCCACTGCTCAGGAGCATTCGGGCAGAGCCCTCCATTGTCTTGGCCGCCATCTTCAGGGCGGTATCCGGATCAATGCCGTATTGCCCGGCAGCCTGCACCATCAGATCGACCATCCGGAAGAAGAACGCCGGACTGGATCCACTGACGGGAATGATCTCATTGATCCGATCAGCCGGAAGAATCTCCACCAGGCCTACAGAAGAGAAGATACGATAAACATAGTCGTATATCTCCTCCGGCACATCGCCCCGCTCTGTCATGGCGGAGGCGCCACAGCCCAGCATCAGAGGTGTATTGGGCATCAGGCAAATAACAGGACAATTAGGAAAGCGCTCTCGCAGCCAGCTCTGGGAGATTCCGGCAGCGATAGACACAATGCACTTTCCGGCAGTATAGGGAGCAATCTCCTCAGCCACCTCAGTCATCCGCTGTGGCTTAACCGCCAGAAGGATAATATCGCTATGCTTGACTGCCTCAGAGTTTGAGGTCGTCAGCATCACACCCATATCACCAAACGGAGAGAGCCGTTCAATATGGGGGTTCGCGATCCAAACCTGCTGCGGTAACATAATGCCAGCAGAGAGTGCGCCCTGTAAAATAGCGCTTCCCATGTTGCCGGCACCAATAACACCTAACATAAAATCGTGCATTCTCATCTTGCTCCAACCTGGAACTTAACCAGCAAAAATGGCTAAATTCCCCTTTGAATGATTATACTATACCATTTCAACCCTATATTTTGCAACACTTTTTTACGCTTTTGTATATTTTTATCTATTATGACCAATTCTTATGTAAACAGCATTATGTTAACCCGAAAACCGATTATTTTGCACTCGCCCCTCCCTCTCTTCCGTATCCCCAGATATAGTGGCGAGATTACGTTTACATATCAAAATCTTGGCATCCAACGCACAGTCGTCCCCCATTTCAAAGTGATTACTATTCGTATAATTACAATTTGTATTTGTGCATTTTGTCAAATCGCCTCTGTAACTATCTGTTACCTTTCGCTGTTAAAGAGGCGATAATACCGCCTGTAAAGACCGGAATCAGCAACACTGTCGATACCAGACCGGCCTCTGCGTTCCCGCAAAGGGCAGCCTCAGAGCCCAGCAGAAACCAGAGCACAAGCAGAATTCCCCCAGAGGCCGCCGCTGTCAGCAACCTTCTCTGTTTCGCCAGTCTACCAGCCGTCAGACCAGCTGTAGCGCCTCCCAGAGCCACAGAGACCAGAGAGAGCAACTCTCCCCTCCCCTCTTCTACCGCCCCCGCAGAGATGAGCAGAGCCGCCAGAAGCAGCATGAGCAGGCTGCTCCCCAGACCTGCTGCCACCCCCGCAAGCAGCCCTCTAGGTACCAGGCGTTTCTTTCCTGCTTGCTTTTTCTGTTTTGGCATAAAAAATCCCTCCCGTTTCCCTTTTTGATAGGGTATGAACGGGAGGGGTTTTTCAGAATCGGAATTACTTCTTTTTCTTCGCCTCGGCGGCCTTCTGGTTCTCAGAAGCCTGCTCGTCTTCGGCAATCTGGACACCCTTGCTGGAGACAGCCCACTTCATCAGCTCGACACGGACACGGTCAGCGCCGGTCTCGATAACGATGCTGTTGGCCTTAACGGCACAGATGGTGCCAACAATGCCACCAATGGTGGTAATCTCATCACCAATGGTCAGGCTGTTGCGCATCTCAGTGGCCTGCTTCTTGCGCTTGTTCTCAGGACGGATCAGCATGAAGTAGAAAACCGCGATCATAATCACGATCATCATAATGCTGGATGTCATTTCATTCATGTCATAACCTCCAATTGTTCGGGAAAAGCCCGACATAGTGCGCCTATTATATCAGAAAAGTTCTTATGATTCAAGGGCTTTCAATAATTTTCTGCGATCAGAGACGACGGCTGAGTTTTTCGGAGTATTCAGCCCGGAACGCGTCGAACCGATCTTCGTCCAGTGCTCTGCGAATCTCTTCCATCAGATGATTATAGAACCAGAGATTATGGCTGACAGCAAGACGCATAGCCAGCATCTCGTCAGCCTTGAAGAGATGGCGGAGGTAGGCTCTGGAGTGATTTCGACAGGCAGGACACTGGCAGCCCTCTTCAATAGGACGGTCATCCAGCTTGTACTTCTCGTTTTTAATATTGATCGTACCTTCCCAGGTATAGAGCTTGCCGTGACGGGCATTTCGGGCCGGCATGACACAGTCAAAGAAGTCCACACCCCGCGCTACAGCCTCAATAATATTGGAAGGTGTTCCCACTCCCATCAGATAGCGGGGCTTGTCAGCCGGGAGATAGGGCTCAACAGCGTCAATAACACTGTACATGGTCTCATGGCTCTCCCCCACTGCCAGACCGCCAATGGCGACACCGTCATAGCCGTCAATCTCAGCAATCTGCTTGGCGTGCCAGATCCGAAGGTCCGGGTAGACGCCACCCTGATTGATGGCAAAGAGCATCTGGCCCGGATTGACACAGTCGGCAGCTTCATTGAGCTCACGATGCTTTTTAATACACCGCTCCAGCCAGCGCTGGGTTCGCTGTACCGACTTTTCTACATATTCGTGAGTGGAAGGGTTGGCCACACACTCATCAAAGGCCATAGCGATATCGCTGCCCAGATTTGACTGGATGGTCATAGACTCCTCAGGGCCCATGAAGATCTTTCGGCCGTCTACATGACTATGGAAGGTGACGCCCTCTTCCTTGATGTTGCGCAGCTTGGCCAGAGAGAATACCTGAAAGCCGCCGCTGTCGGTAAGGATGGGGCCATGCCAGTTCATGAACTTGTGCAGGCCGCCCATAGCCTTAACCACCTCGTCGCCGGGACGGACATGTAGATGGTAGGTATTGGACAGCTCAATCTGGCACTCCAGCGTCTCCAGATCCTGAGCGGAGAGGCCTCCCTTGATGGCCGCCTGAGTACCCACGTTCATAAAGACAGGGGTCTGGGCAGTACCGTGAGGACAGGTGAATTCACCCCGGCGGGCCCGTCCATTGGTTTTGAGAACTTTGAACATAGTACAATTCCTTTCGTCATCAGGAGATGAACATAGCGTCGCCGAAGGAGAAGAAGCGGTAGCCTTCTTTTACCGCCGTCTCATAGGCACGGAGCACATTCTCCTTCCCTGCCAGCGCAGAGACCAGCATGATCAGGGTGGATTCGGGTAAATGGAAGTTGGTTACCAGAGCGTCCAGCACCTTGAAGCGGTAGCCAGGATAGATAAAGATCTTGGTCCAGCCTCCGTCAGCCCGGACCGTGCCATCTTCGTTGGCCCAGCTTTCGATGGTCCGACAGGAGGTAGTTCCCACGCAAACAACCCGGCCTCCCTCCTTCTTGGTCCGGTTGATGATCTCAGCTGTCTCAGGAGGGATTAAACAGTACTCAGAGTGCATATCGTGGGTCTCTACATCGTCCACCTTGACCGGACGGAAGGTACCCAATCCCACGTGGAGCGTCACATAGGCCAGTCTGACACCCATATCCTCAAGCTCCCGAAGCAGCTCCGGAGTGAAGTGCAGGCCGGCAGTCGGTGCAGCTGCAGAGCCGGAAACCTTGGAATAGACGGTCTGATACCGCTCCTGATTTTGCAGTTCCTCCTTGATGTAGGGAGGCAGGGGCATTTTGCCCAACTCTTCCAGAATCTCAAGGAAGATACCCTCATAGTCAAAGCGGACCAGTCGGTTTCCATCTTCCAGCACCTGAGTGACCTCTGCTGTCAGCTTACCGTCTCCGAAGCTGATTCTGGCACCGGGACGAAGTTTTTTGCCCGGACGAACCAGACACTCCCAGGTCTTCTCGCCCCGGTCGATCAGCAGCAGCACCTCACAGGCACCGCCGGTCTCCCGCTTGCCGATCAGGCGAGCAGGAAGCACTCTGGAGTTATTCATTACCAGACAGTCACCGGGACGCAGAAAGTCCTTCAGGTCAGAGAAATGGTAGTGGCCGACCCGACCGGTCTGCTTGTCAAGGGTCATCAGCCGGGAGCTGTCCCGCTGCTCAAGCGGCGTCTGGGCGATCTGCTCAGGGGGAAGGTAGTAGGAAAAATCACTGGTCTTCATTTTGGTTCCTCGTTCTTATCAAATACTGCTATACAAATTACAAATTATCCAGACATCTTCATCAATGTACACTGCAAAAACTACTTGCAGATTGGTCGTTTTTGCAAGTTATGCTCATTGACTGGATAAAAAAAGCATGCTATCATTAGCCCATAACTGCAGAAATAGAGGTGCAGCTTGCAAGAGTACCCCTGCCGAGGGCATGGCCGCCCGGAGACACAGAGGGAAAGGGTACGCTGCCGAAGGAGTTTTGACGGCCGGTGTCGGAACTGCCTGGGCGTCAGGTCAATAACCTGCCGACTGTCACCGCGGGCCCGGAAAAGCGCCTTCGGTGTTGTGCTGGTCTGCTGAATATAATGACTGGAGCGTGTCTTTGCGCGCTCAGCACATTATAGTACAGGATCAGCCAGTTTTCAACGGCTGATTTCTTTTTTGCCCCGGAAATTGTTCCGGGCCCAGCGGTCTTGCACCGCATATACTGGGTCATGGCCCGTATCTAGGAGGAAAAGACATGGAAAAGTACAAAGTTGGCATCGTTGGCTGCACCGGCATGGTGGGCCAGCGCTTCATCACCCTGCTGGAAAACCACCCCTGGTTTGAGATCACCGCTCTGGCTGCCAGCGCCCGCAGCGCCGGCAAGCGCTATGAGGACGTAGCCGGCAAGCGTTGGCTGATGAAGACTCCCATGCCCGAGTCTGTGAAGAACCTGATCGTTATGGACGCTGACGCCGAGATCGACGCCTTCTGTGCCAAGGTAGACTTCACTTTCTGCGCCGTAAATATGAAGAAGGATGAGATCAAGGCTCTGGAAGAGCGCTATGCCAAGCACGAGTGCCCCGTAGTCTCCAACAACTCCGCCCACCGCCATACTCCCGACGTCCCTATGGTCGTTCCCGAGATCAATCCCGAACACATCCAGATCATCGACAGCCAGAGACAGCGTCTGGGCACCAAGCGTGGTTTCATCGCCGTCAAGTCCAACTGCTCTCTCCAGAGCTACGTCCCCGCTCTGCATCCCCTGCGGGAAAAGTATGGCGTTGAAAAGGCTCTGGTCTGTACCTATCAGGCCATTTCCGGCGCCGGCAAGAACTTTGAAACCTGGCCCGAAATGACTGACAATGTCATCCCCTATATCGGCGGCGAAGAAGAGAAGAGCGAGCAGGAGCCCATGAAGCTCTGGGGCACCATGGAAAACGGCCAGATCGTGGTCGCCGTCTCCCCTTCTATCACCAGTCAGTGCATCCGTGTTCCCGTCTCTGACGGCCATATGGCTGCTGTGTTCATGTCCTTCCCCCAAGGCGTGAAACCCTCTGTCGAAGAGATTAAGGAAGTCTGGGCCAACTACAAGGGCAGAGCACAGAAGCTGGAGCTTCCCTCCGCCCCCAAGCAGTTCCTCAACTATTTTGAAGATCCCGCCTATCCTCAGACCAAGCTCCAGCGCGATCTGGAGGGCGGCATGGCCATCTCTCTGGGCCGTCTGCGTCCCGACAGTCAGTACGACTATAAGTTCGTAGGTCTGAGCCACAACACCCTCCGGGGTGCCGCCGGCGGCGCGGTATTGTTGGCAGAGCTTCTGTGCGCTGAGGGCTACATTGACCGCAAGTAATTCCCCTTTTCCCCGCGCTATTTTCCGCGCCTGTAGGGCGCAAAATTGAAAGGAGTTCCCCCTATGAAGAATCCCATTTTCACCGGCTCCTGCGTAGCCATCGTCACCCCTTTCAATGCCAATGGTGTTGACTACGAGAAGCTGGCTCAGCTCATTGAGTTCCAGATCGCCAACGGCACCGACGCTATCTGCATCTGCGGTACCACCGGCGAATCCTCCACGCAAACACTGGAAGAGCACAAGTCCGTTGTGTCCTTTGCCGTGAAACAGATCGCCGGCCGCTGCAAAGTGATCGCCGGCGCCGGCAGCAACGATACGATGGCTGCTCTGGAGCTGGCTCTGAGCGCTGAGAGAGATGGTGTCGACGGCCTTCTCATGGTCACTCCTTACTACAACAAGACCACTCAGAAGGGTCTGATCGCCCACTACACCTACGTTGCCGACCGGGTACATACCCCCATCATCCTCTACAACGTCCCCAGCCGGACCGGCGTGGGCTTCACCGCCGCCACCTATGCCGCTCTGTCCAAGCATCCCATGATCAACGGCATCAAGGAGGCCAGCGGTAACTTTTCTCTCATCTCTCAGACCCGGGCTCTGTGCGGCGACGAGATGAATATCTGGTCGGGTAATGACGACCAGGTGGTTCCCCTGATGGCCATGGGCGGTAAGGGCGTCATCTCGGTACTGGCCAACATTCAGCCTCAGGTCGTCCGCAATCTGACCCACCTGTGTCTGGAAGGCAAGTTCGCTCAGGCCGCTCAGCTGCAGGCCGACTACCAAAAGCTCAACGACGTCATGTTCATCGAGGTCAATCCCATCCCCATCAAGACGGCCATGAATCTGGCCGGTATGGAGGCCGGATTGCTCCGGCTTCCTCTCTGCGAGATGGAGGAGGGGAATTTGGCCAAGCTCAAGGCCATCATGGCTGAATACGGCCTGCTCAAGACCGAGTAAGGAGTGGTCGATATGCAAAAGATCATTATCTCCGGCTGCAACGGCAAGATGGGACAGGTCGTTGAGGCAATTTGTAAGGCAGACAGTCAGATCGAAATTGTGGCTGGATTTGATATCAATCCTGCCAGCCGGGATTATTCGGTCTATGTCTCCCCTTCCAACTTCACCGGCGAGGCAGACGCCATTATCGACTTCTCCAGTCCCAAGGCGCTGTCCGGTCTTCTCAGCTTTGCCGTCACACGGAAGGTACCTATCGTTCTGGCCACAACCGGATATAGCCCCGAGCAGCTGGCTCAGATTGAGGACGCTGCCCGGCTGATCCCTATCTTCCGCTCTGCTAATATGAGTCTGGGTATCAATGTGGTGCTGGACCTGATCCGGCGGGCTGCCGCTGTTCTGGGCGAGAGCTGCGACATTGAGATTGTGGAACGCCATCACAACCGGAAGGTAGACGCTCCCAGCGGCACCGCACTCATGCTGGCCGATGCCGCGAAAGAGGCGCTCAGCTACCAGCCTGACTACAACTACGGCCGCCACGAGCGGCGCTCTCCCCGGCCCAAAAACGAAATCGGCATCAGCGCTGTACGGGGTGGCACCATCGTTGGTGTTCATGAGATCATCTTTGCGGGTCGGGATGAGGTCATCGAAATCCGCCACGAAGCCCAGAGTCGCGAGATCTTTGCCAGCGGCGCTGTCAAGGCTGCCAAATTCCTCTCCACTGTAGAGGGCCCCGGTCTGTATGACATGAAGCAGCTGGTAGCTGCCCAGTAAGCGTATCAATTCAACAGCGGAGGTCAGCGCCATGATCCGAAATTTCGATGAGTTCTGTCTTGCTCTGGAGCGCTGCGGTTTTTCCATGGGCGGCGGCAATGCAAAGGGCATTTATGCTCTGATCGACTACGACTGGAGCAATCAGGATCAGTTGGATACCCCTGTCAAATGGCATACCGGTGATCCGGAGACCGATCCTTGGGAATGGCGGATGCGCGTACTGGAGGAGCGGGAGCACATTGCCTACGCAAAGCTTTTCTTCAAGTCCAGCGGCTATATTACCCGGGACTGGTACCCTCTCTTTTACGCCGCGAGGCGGAGGGGGATGACTCTGGAGGAGGGCTACCAAGCCGGCACAGTCAGTCGTACGGCAAAGAGAATCTATGAGATCGTATCGGAAGGCCGCGTCGCTCTGCACGAGATCAAAGCCCTTGGAGGCTTCACAAAGGAAGAAAAGGCTCAGTTTGACCGGGCAATGGTCACTCTGCAAACCGGTATGTATATTACTATGACCGGCAGACGGCAAAAGAAAAACCGCTATGGAATCGAGTATGGCTGGAACAGCACCGTCTTTTCCACCGTTGAGGACTTCTGGCAAGAACGCGGTTTTGAGCTTCCTCCGCTCGATCCGGAGGAAAGCCGACTCAAAATCCGCCAGCAGATTCTGCTCTTGAATCCGCAGGCAGAAGAAAAGACCATTAACAAGTTCATTTCCGGCTGACAGCCAAAACCCCCGCAGAGCAGAAGCTCTGCGGGGGTTTTTGATTGAATCACAGGTGAACGCGATGATAGACCTTTTTTCCCTTGCGCAGGACGACGCCCTCCCCTTCCAGGGCGGACAGAGGCAGCGCATAGTTGGCATCGAGAATCTTCTCGCCGCCAACGCTGATGCATTTGTCCTTGGTGATGCTGCGGCGGGCATCGCCGTTGGAACTGGCAAGACCGGAGAGAACCAGCAGTTTGACCAGAGAGACAGTGCCTTCCACAGCCTCTTCGGCGGAGATGGCAGTCTCGGGCATATTGGCAGCGTCGCCGGCGCCAGAGAACAGGCTCTTGGCGGTATTCTGGGCCTTCATGGCCTCTTCCTCGCCGTGGACCAGCTTGGTCAGCTCGAATGCCAAAATCTCCTTGGCCTTGTTGAGCTGGCTGCCCTCCCAGCCATCCATCTTCTGGATTTCTTCCATGGGCAGGAAGGTGAGCATCTTGATGCACTTGAGTACGTCAGCGTCGTCCACGTTGCGCCAGTACTGGTAGAACTCGTAGGGGGAGGTCTTCTCGGGATCCAGCCAGACGGCACCCTTCTCGGTCTTGCCCATCTTCTTGCCCTCGGAGTTGAGCAGCAGAGTAATCGTCATAGCGTGGGCATCCTTACCCAGCTTACGGCGAATGAGCTCAGTACCACCCAGCATATTGGACCACTGGTCGTTACCGCCAAACTGCATATTACAGCCGTACTTCTTGTACAGGACATAGAAGTCGTAGCTCTGCATGATCATATAGTTGAACTCAAGGAAACTCAGACCGTTGGCCATGCGCTGCTTGTAGCACTCAGCACGGAGCATATTGTTCACAGAGAAGCAGGCTCCCACTTCGCGCAGCAGCTCCACATAGTTCAGATCCAGCAGCCAATCGGCGTTGTTGACCATCAGCGCCTTACCCTCAGAGAAGTCAATAAAGCGGCTCATCTGCTTCTTGAAGCAGGCGCAGTTATGCTCGATGGTCTCCTTGGTCAGCATCTTGCGCATATCGCTCTTACCGGAGGGATCGCCGATCATGCCGGTACCGCCGCCAATGAGGGCGATGGGCTTATTGCCGGCCATCTGCAGACGCTTCATCAGGCAGAGAGCCATAAAGTGGCCTACATGGAGGGAGTCGGCGGTGGGGTCAAAGCCAATATAGAAGGTGGCTTTGCCTTCATTGATCATCTTGCTGATCTCTTCTTCGTTGGTTACCTGGGCGATAAGACCCCGGGCAACCAGTTCTTCATACAGTGTCATAGTCAATTTCCTTTCTTTCTCACCGCGCGCTGATCAGCGTAAGGATCAGGTCACGCAGAATAGTCACATTTTCTTCTTCCAGTACAGTGTCCTTCGCCGTATGGATTCGGGCCAGCCAAAGACCCAGCCATCTGTTCTTATGGAAAGCGGCAATGCCGCATCCCAGTGGGAACTGGGACTGATCGGACGGATAAAAGGCAAAGCCTTTTTCGTGGAGGATAAGGTTCTTGTCTCCCCTACTGCCGGTACAGCTTCTCAGCCGCTCCATCACGTCCTCTTGCTTCTTGAGCTTCTTGGTGGGGAAGATGACCAGCTCATCTCCGTCTCCTACACAGTCCAGATTAAGGACGATCTGGTTCTTTGTCTGCTCTTTATGGGCCTTTCGGTAGGAGGAAGAGCCGATCATGCCCAATTCCTCCAAATCAAAGAGAACAAAGCAGACCTGATCACGCGGCTGCTCAGGAAGGGCTTTGGCCGTCTCCAGCACCGTTACCACGCCGGAGGTATTGTCGTTTGCATTCCGGGGATTGGCAGGTCCGGCCATGAGCAGGATCAGCAATAGCCAACAGACGACGACCCCAATGTAGGCGCCGGCCAGACTATTGTTTAGTATCCGGCCTGCCAGCCAGCCTAAAATACCGCCTGTTCCAAAGATTACCGCCGTCAGCACAAGCTGATAGAGCAGATAGACCGGAAAGTTGGTCGGCGTGATAAAATTAGGGGCAAACATTCTTGCAGGCGTATCATAGTGCGCTGTTACCAGATAGCGGGCCTGGTCAGGACAACCAATTACCAGATTCCGGCTGCCCAGCGCGCCCTTCTCCACTTGGGTGGAATAGCCCAGACCCGTCAGATAGGACTGCGCCGCCTCCCGAAAAGCCGCCTTCTGTTTCTTTGTCTTTCGTACCGGAAAAGCGCTCAACACATCCATGGGAGTCAACAGCATACTACACACCTCCTCTCATATATCCAATAAAAAAGCCCTCCGTCCCCATTCAGGGACAGAGGGCGCAGTTCACTGCACGGTACCACCTCTGGTTCGCTCCTCCTTCGCAGGAAGAGCCTCATGGAGTTCCAACAAACTCCGGCGCTGTAACGGGCGCACCCGTCCTTCCCTACTGAGTCTGACTGTTCAGGAGGCTGCTCAGAGGGGTATTCACACAGGGCTCTCTCCCCTTTTCACCGGCCAGGGGCTCTCTGCGCAGAGTGGGCTGTGCTACTCTTCCTCGTCAACGCGATTCTGTGAGGGATTATAGCACTCTTTTTTCTCCTTGTCAACGGCAGAAAGAAAGCGCTTCCGGCTCATTGACTGCCAAAAGCGCTTTTTTCGGTCTTATTTCAGCTTCACGCCGCACATCGGACAGAAGGCGTCGTCACAGGCGACAACAGCTCTGCACTTGGCACAGGTAAACACCGTTTCATCCAGATCAATATCCATAGAAACAATCTCTTCCGCCAGAACGGGAATCTGTTTATGTCCACAGCAGGCACAGTAGGCGGCATCCACGGCAATGATCTGGCCGCAGCCGGGGCAAATCCGCCCCCGGATCTGCGTAACTCGCTTTTCCGTGGCCGATACCGCCTTGTCATCACAGTAAGAAACCAGCAGGCTGATCATCTTTCTGAATTCACCGTCCGGCTCGTCATCGGTATCGTAGCGATACTCCCAGCCGTCGCTGAACCGGCACCAGAAATGAGTATTGATCATGCCGTCCCGCAGAAACTGAAGTTGGTCGCTGCTCTTCCAGCCGGAAAAGTCGAGCTGGCAGAGCTTATGGGCCAATTTTCTGGCCTCGCCCGGATTGAGCAGCCGCACCCGCTCCTCAAAGAATCCGGCAGGATACCGCTCCTGCGCCATCAGAGGGGACACCACATTCCGGAAACGGAGAGAAGAGCCGTTAAAGAGGATCTTTCTCCCCCGATAGCCCCCATAAGTGACACTCAGTTCGGTCACCCGTCTCTCCTTATCCTTTCTGTTGAAGATCATCTTCAGTCCCATGAGCACCAACCTCACTTACTTCGTCTCACGCTTCCACTGCTCAGCCTGATCCAACATTTCGCCGGCGCTGTGGAGCAGGGCCTCTGTAACCTTTTCGCCGCCGGCAAGCCGTGCAAGCTCTTCCTTTCGGCGCTGACGGTCCAGCTGTTCTACAGCGGTATAAGTACGGCCTTCCCGCTCTCCCTTTTCCACCGAGAAATGGACATCGGCCATAGCCGCGATCTGGGGCAGATGGGTAACACAGAGCACCTGCTTGCGTCGGGCCACGTCAGACATCTTTCGGGCAACCTTCTGGGCCGCTCTGCCGGAGACGCCAGTGTCTACCTCGTCAAAGACCAGCGTGTCAATCTGTTCGTTCTCTGCCAACACATTTTTCAGCGCCAGCATAATCCGGGCCAGCTCGCCGCCCGAAGCGATCTTATGGATGGGCTTGAGATCCTCGCCCACGTTGGCGGACATAAGAAACTGAACCTCGTCCATGCCTGTATCATCCATTTGATAGGCGCCGGTCTTAGGCCGGAACTCCACCCGAAAACGCACCTTGGGCATATCAAGATCGGCCAGCTCCCGTTCGATCCGCAGGCGCATCCTCTCTCCGGCCGCTTTTCTGGCCTCAGAGAGGGCCTCGCCCCGCTCTCTGGTCTCTTTCAGCGCCTTTTCCAGCTGGATTTGGAGCTTTGAAATCCGATCGTCAGCATACTGGATCTGTTCCCGTTCCTCTTTGCAGCGGTCGAGATAGGCAAGCATATCCTCCACCGTCTCGCCGTACTTCTTACGCAGGCGGTAGATTACGTCCAGACGGCCTTCCAGCTGATCCAGCTCCCCAGGAGAGAGTTCCATCCGGTCCCGTTGCTGGAGAACGGACTCAGCGATATCATCGGCACTGTAGCGAACCTCTGCCAGCTTATCGGCCAAAAGGGCCAGCTCTTCTGAGTAACGGGCCAGACCGCGCAGGGCACCTTCCGCCTTGCTGAGCAAATCCAAAGCGCCGTTTTCCTCTTCCCCGCCGAAGAGGGCGAAGTTAGCCTCCTCCAGCCCATCCATCATCCGTCCGGCATTGCGCAGGATCTGACGGCGCTGGGCCAATTCTCTATCCTCGCCCGGTTTCAGTTCTGCCCGTTCCAGCTCCTGAATCTGATAGTTCAGCGCATCCATGCGGCGGGCCTTTTCCGCCTCGTCCATCTGGAGAGACTGGATCTCCCGACGGTAATGCTCGACCAGCGCGTACTTCTTTCGGTATTCCAGCAGCAGAGTGGCTGTCTCGCCGAAGCTGTCCAGATAAGACAGATGGCACAGGGGATCAAGCAGCTGCTGGCCATCATGCTGGCCGTGAATATTGATCAGCTGGCAGCCCAGAGACTGCATCTGGGCTACAGTGACGGGTACCCCGTTCAGACGGCAGATATTGCGACCGTTGGGCATGATCCGTCGCTGGAGAATCAGTTCGCCCTCACAGTCATCAAAGCCATTTTCCTTCAGCCAGGGGAGGTGGGTCACATTGGTAAAGTGGGCGGTCACTGTAGCATTCGCACTTCCCGTTCTGATCAGGTCACGGCTGGTCCGGCCGCCCAAAATCGCGCCGATAGCATCGACCACGATGGACTTGCCGGCACCGGTCTCGCCGGTAAGCACATTAAATCCGCTGTCAAACTGGATATCAGCCGACTGAATGACCGCAATATTCTCAATATGAAGCAGCGAAAGCATCCTTCTCTCCCCTCCTTTGTCTGCAAAATGGTCAGCGAAGCATATATTTAATCTCGTCGCAGAGCTGCTCCGCGCTCTGATTATTATCCATGATGAGCAGAACAGTATCATCGCCAGCCAGCGTACCCACCAGATGCTCCAGGTCCATATGGTCCAGAGCAGATGCGGCGGCATTGGCCAGACCTGGCATGGTTTTGACCACGATCATATTCTGCGCCACAGCCGCACTGACAACACCCTGACGGAATATCATCTGCAGGCGCTCATTGTGCTCGCCCTTTCCCTTCCGGTCGGAGACCACGTAGCGGTAGCTGCCGCTGACACTCAGCTCCTTAATGAGCTGAAGCTCCTTGATGTCCCGGGAAATGGTGGCCTGAGTACACTGAAATCCATACTCCTTAAGGGCAGTGAGCAGCTGCTCCTGCGTCTCGATGTCACGGCCGGCAATAATATCCAGAATGGTCTGCTGTCTCCGTTCTTTCATAGTTTTTCCCTCAATTTCTTCCCAGTTTCTGACTAAGGATCTCATAGAAATTCCGGCCGCTGAGCCGGATCAGCTCGATCTGCTGCCGAGATTTGCGCAGCTGAACAATATCGCCGCCGCTGAGCCGGAAAGCTCTTCCGCCATCAGCTGAAAGGTACGCTACCTTTCGGCTCTGGCGACTGGTATGTACCTCTACCACCCGTTCAGCACCCAGCACAAAACTCTTGGCCTGAAGGGCGTGGGCACAGATTGGGGTGACAATCAGATTTTCTGCTGTGGGTTCTACAATGGGGCCTCCGGCAGACATGGAGTAGGCAGTAGATCCGGTAGGCGTAGAGACAATAACTCCGTCACCGGAGAACTCCATAATCTTCATTTGATCTCCGCAGACGGTCAGATCCAGCACCCGGGCCACCGCACCCTTGGTAATCGTCGCGTCATTCAGGGCCAGGTCCTGAAAAATAACCCGTTTATCCCGAAGGACCCGAACCTCCATCAGCATCCGCTTCTCACAGCTGTAATTGCCCTCTACCAGCCGGTGGAGGAGCTTGAGTTCGCCATGCTCCAGCTCAGCCATAAAGCCCACGCTTCCCATATTGACGCCCATGATCGGAATATGGAACTCCGCGGCCAGTTTTGCCGAGTGGAGGATGGTGCCGTCACCGCCAAAGCAGATCAGGCAATCAGCTTCGGCTGCTTCGGTTCGAATATCCGAAAAGGCCACGTCCGCAGGCATTTCATGATTGCCCTCGGGCCGGAAAGGAAGGCAGATACTGACTTTCACGCCATCCTGTTCCAGAATACGCTTGGCCTCCCGAACAGCCCGAAGGCCCTTGTCCCGATAGGGGTTGGGACTTAATATCACTTTCATACGATCATCAGACTTTCTCTAGGGTCTCATGGGACTGGCGGACCAGTTCAGTGAGATCCGGAATATGTTCTATGCCGCCTCCGGCCTGGAGCCAGCCCAGATACTCAATGTTGCCCTCCGGGCCCCGGATGGGCGAAAAGGTCAGGCCGAGAACGGTAAAGCCGTTGGAAGAAGCATGGTTCAAAAACTGTTCCAGCACCTCCCGATGAACGGCCGGGTCACGGACAACCCCCTTCTTCCCTACCTTCTCCCGACCAGCCTCAAACTGAGGCTTGACCAGACAGACCATCTGTCCCTGCTCCCGCATAAGGGGACGCAAGGCAGGAAGGATGATACCGAGAGAGATAAAGGAGACGTCAATGGAGACGAAGTCCAGCTCATCCGGGATCTGCTCCCGGGTAAGGTAGCGGGCGTTGGTCCGCTCCATATTGATGACCCGCTCGTCGGTACGCAGTTTCCAGTCCAGTTGGCCGTAGCCCACGTCTACAGCATAGACCTTACTGGCGCCATTCTGGAGCATACAATCGGTAAAGCCGCCGGTAGAGGCGCCGCAGTCCATAGCCGTTACCCCTTCCAGCGAAATGGGCCAGGTCTTCATCGCCTTTTCCAGCTTCAGGCCCCCTCGGCTGACATAGGCAAGCGTCTTGCCCCGCACCTCGATGGCGGCGCTTTCAGGCAGCGCGTAACCGCATTTATCCACCCGCTTTCCGTCTACGAAGACCAGTCCGCTCATAATAATAGCCTGCGCCTTCTGACGGGTAGGTGCATAGCCCTGCTGGACCAGGGCCTGATCTAAACGAATTTTACTCAACGCAATGCCTCCTCAATGGTGGATGCGATATGGGCTGCGTCAATGCCCAAGAGGCTGCGCAGCTGAGACACCGAGCCATGAACGATCAGACCGTCACCGGCATTGAGCAGCCGGACCCGGCGCAGGCGAACATTCAGGGCAGCCAGCTGAGTCAGCAGATCCCGGCCGACAGATCCACGGGAGGCCACCTCTTCCGCCACCGTCAGGCAGCCGGTCTTTTTGACGCTATCCAGAATCAGGCTGGTATCCATGGGGCAGATCCGATTGAGCTTAATGACCTCGCAGGAGATGTTCTTCTCTGCCAGTAGGTCGGCTGCTCTCATCGCCTCACCCACCAGAGTGCCATACGTCACCAGCGTCATATCGCTGCCTTCCCGGAGGCAGACGGCGCTCTTTCCGCTGGTATCTCCATCAAACCCATTCTCTCCTCCCCTGGGATAGCGGACGGCCACAGGGCCGGTGGCCTCTTTTACCGCCCAGCTCAGCATGGCTTCCAACTCCCGAAAGCTGGAGGGAGCCAGGATAACGATATTCGGGACCATCGCCAGCATGGACACATCGAAAGTGCCCTGATGCGTCTCGCCATCCTCGCCAACGATACCGGCCCGATCCACGCAGAAAACCACATGGAGTTTCTGTATGGCGACGTCGTGGATAAGCATGTCATAAGAGCGCTGGAGGAAGGTAGAGTAGACTGCAAAGACGGGCACAACGCCCTGCTTTGCCATGCCGGCACACATGGAAACAGCATGACCTTCAGCAATGCCTACGTCAAAGAATCGCTCCGGGAATCGCTCTGCAAAGGCAGACAGACCGGTGCCGCTCTCCATGGCCGCGGTGACAGCGCACAGGTGGGGAACCTCTTCTCCCAGTCGGCACATCGTCTTCCCAAAGACGGAGGAAAAGCTCTCTTTACCGGGATTGGCAGGGCTTCCGTCCGAGACGTGGAAGGGAGTAACGCCATGGAAGCTGGCGGGAGTCTGCTCGGCAGGGGGATACCCCTTGCCCTTAATCGTCCGAACATGGAGCAGAACAGGGCCGTCGATTTCCTTGGCAAAGCGGAGCAGACGGGTCAGCTCGCTGAGATTATGCCCATCTACAGGGCCGATATAGGTAAAGCCCATATCTTCAAACATACTGCTGGGGAGCAGCGTGCCCTTAATGGCCTTTTTGATCCGGTGGGTGACGGCATAGAGCCGCTTGCCGCCGGGGAGCTTTCTGGTAAAGCTCCGGTAAAGCTGCTTGAATCGGAGATAGGTAGGCTTAAGATGATGGCGGCCCAGCAGCTTAGCGATTCCGCCTACGTTCTTTTTGATGCTCATACCATTGTCATTGACAATGACTACCATTCGCTCTCCGCTGGCTCCGGCATCGGACAGGCCCTCATAGGCAAGGCCGCCGGTCAGCGCACCGTCACCGATCAGGGCAACGACGTCATACTCCTCTTTCAGGATTGTGCGGGCCCGAGCCATTCCCACGGCCACAGACACCGAGTCGGAGGCGTGTCCGGCAATAAAGGCATCATGCACGCTCTCGCTGGGCTTGGGAAAACCGGCAAGACCGCCAAACTGACGCATGGTATCCATGCGCTGAGCTCTGCCGGTCAGGATCTTATGAATATAGCACTGATGGCCCACGTCAAAGACTAGACGGTCCCGGGTGGTATCATAGGCACGGTGGATCGCCACTGTCAGCTCCACAGCACCCAGATTAGAGGCCAGATGACCGCCCGTTTTGGAAACTGACTGAACCAGATCTCTCCGCAGCTTAAAACAGAGCTCACCGCCCTGTCCGTCGGTGAGTTCCGACAGGGGCAAAGGAAAATCGTTCAAATACTCCCACATGGTTGGTTCCTCCAGTAATCAATGTTTCTAATCAGTCCATCAGCCACATACCCACAAGGGCAATGATCAGGCCAAGAACGGCGCCCATGACCACTTGAAGGGTAGTATGGCCCAGGACCACCTTCAACTCAGCCTGAAGGAGCTCGTTGGGGCTATCCTTATGATAGGAGCGCAGCAGCTCATTAACCACCTTAGCCTGCTCACCGGAGGAGAGCCGGACATGGCAGGCATCATACATAACCACCATGGCAAACAGAGCAGCCAGAGCAAACAGTCCGGAGTCAAAGCCATAGAGGGTGCCAACGGTAGTTGCGCAGCAGGTCACTAAGGCAGAATGAGAGCTGGGCATGCCGCCGCTGGCAAAGAACTGCTCCAGCGTCAGTCGGCCAGTCATAATACGGATCACAAGACCTTTGACAAACTGGGCCACTGCCCAGCTCAGGGCGGAAAGAACCAGCACCTGATTGGCAAGGGGGACGGAAAAATCCATAATTTTTATCCTCTCTGTCAGTAAATCCTCACTGTCAGTTGCTGCGGCCGGCTAAATGATCGGCCAACTGACAGACAAACGACGTATCCATACCGATACCGGCAAGGGCATCTTTGGCAAGCTGGGACTGCTCCAGCACCACCTGCTGGCAGCGCTCCAGACCCAGCAAAGAGACATAGGTGGACTTTCCCCGGACCGCGTCGGTCTGGACATTCTTGCCCATAGCCTCAGCCGTAGAGGTCACATCCAGCATATCGTCCCGAACCTGGAAGGCAAAGCCTACCGCCCGGGCATAAGTCCGCGCAGCTTCCAGCTGTACCTGACTGCCGCCGGCTGCAATCACGCCCATCAGGCAGGCGCCTTCCAGCAGACAGCCGGTCTTGAGGGCGTTCATCTGTTTGATCTCTTCCAGACTGAGCCCTCTCTCCTCCCCTTCCATATCCAGCACCTGTCCGGCCACCATACCATCCTGTCCGGCAGCCCGGGCCAGCACCAATGCCGCGTCCGCTCGCTGCTGGGCAGACAGATCGGCTGTCAGCACAGACTCGAAGGCGGCAGACTGAAGGGCGTCGCCAGCCAGAACGGCCATACACTCTCCGAAGACCTTATGATTGGTCGGTCTGCCCCGCCGCAGGTCATCGTCATCCATACAGGGGAGGTCATCATGGATGAGCGAGTAGGTGTGGATCATTTCAATGGCCGCGGCCAACGGCAGAGCCTTGTCCTCATCTCCGCCCAGCGCACGGCAGAACTCCAGTGCCAGGACAGGCCGGATCCGCTTGCCGCCGGCCAGCAGGCTATAACGCATGGAGTCATAGAGCGCAGCATGATCGGGGCGGCCGGCAAAGCAGCCGGCAAGGTAGGCTTCGATCTTATTCTGGCACCGGGTCAGTTCCTGCTTGAATTCCACAGTAATCACTCCTCACTTTCAAACGGCTGACTGACCGGCTGGCCGTCGGCGCCTTTGGAGAGTTTATACACTTTCTGCTCAGCGGTATCCAGCAGCTTGCTGCAGCCAGCAATGAGCTTGGTCCCCTCTTCGAAAAGAGCGACCGACTGTTCCAGAGGGGCCTCGCCCCGTTCCAGCTGAGAGACGATGACTTCCAGCCGCTGCATCGATTCTTCAAAGCTGAGTTTCTTAGGAGGCATAGTCATCTTCCTTTCTGTTTCAGACAGGGCCGGAGCCCCAGAGGGTTCAGTGTTTGCTGACCTTCATTACCGTGCAGTCCAGATTGCCGTCGGCAAGACGAAGATCCAGCTTCTGTCCCGCCTCCACGGTCCTGACTGAGGTGAGCAGGCTACCCTTATCATCATAGGCAAGACTGTATCCCCGAGCCAGCACCTTCAGCGGGCTCATAGCGTCCAGTCCAGCTGCCAGGGCAGCAAGACGGCTCCGCTCTTTATGAGTGACCGACTGCATGGCTGCGATAAGCCTGCTTTGCTGCCAGTCCAGCAGCACCCGCTTGTCCCGGATCGGGTTCATAGGGTCGGTCATGGCCCGGCTCCGGGCCAGTTCGGATAATTTCTTTCGTTCCTGATTCAGCCGTCCGGACATGGCCGTTTCCATCCGAATCGCCAGCTGATTCAGTCGATGGTCCAGTTCCCGCCAGTCGGGAACCGCCAACTCGGCTGCGTTGGAGGGGGTAGCCGCCCGAAGGTCAGCCACAAAATCAGAGATCGTCACATCCGGTTCATGTCCCACAGCGGAGATAACCGGGATCTGAGAGTCATAAATGGCCCGGGCCAGCTTTTCATCATTAAAGGCCCAGAGGTCCTCCATAGAGCCGCCGCCCCGGCCGATAATAATCACGTCGGCCAGCCGATAGGCATTGGCATAGCGCAGCGCTCCCACCAGCTCGGCAGGGGCCTGAACGCCCTGCACACGGACCGGGAGCAGCCGAACCTGAGCTGCCGGCCAGCGTGCTTTCAGAATACGGATCATGTCATGAACAGCGGCGCCGGCCGGAGAGGTAATGATGGCAATGGTTTCCGGATAAGTGGGGATGGGCTTCTTGTGGGCAGGATCAAAAAGTCCCTCTTCCAGCAGGCGTGCTTTCGTCTGCTCGAAGGCCACATAGAGCTCCCCTACCCCATCGGGGATCAGGCTCTCGGCATAGAGCTGGTACTGCCCGTCCCGGGGAAAGACAGTGATCCGGCCCCTGGCCACCACCTTCATGCCGTTTTCCGGCTGAAAGCGCAGCCGCTGAGCAGAGGATCGGAAGAGGACAGCCTTCAGGGCTCCCTCCGCGTCTTTCAGAGAAAAATAATGGTGCCCGGAGGGATATCTTTTATAGTTGGAGATCTCACCCCGGATAGCGATGGACAGCAGCAGTCGGTCGCTGTCCAGCTTGGCCTTCAGATACTGATTGACCTGCCCTACCGTAAAGACGGTCTGCTCCATGTCAATTTCCCCGCTGGAGGCGGCGCATGGCAAGGATGGCAGTACCCATGGCATTGTCAGTGGAATAGGCGGGCTTGGCAAAAACGGCGCCGTTGAGTTTTTCCCGCAGCAGAGAGTTGGAGGCAACGCCACCCGAGCAGACAACAGGAAGGCCGGGGTACTTTCTCCGGGCTGCCTGCGTAGTCCGTTCCACAGCAGAGGCAATGGTCAGCAGCGTAAACCGGGCGATATCAGAGGGCAGACGATGGTCGGCTACCATGTCCCGGACCTTATTCTCCATACCGGAGAGGGAGAACTCAAAGCCGTCCAGGCGGACCCGGAAGAAGTCCTTTCGGTCGGAATACTGGCTGTACTTATCCAGCATCTTGCCCGAGGGGAAGGGTGTATGCAACATCTGTCCGGCCCGGTCGATGAGCTGTCCGGCGGAGATATCTGTAGTGCCTCCGATCCGGCCGCAGCGGACATTACTGCCCTCGGGAACCACCAGCAGCAACTCTGTGGTGCCGCCGGAGAGATGCCAGGCCAACATAGGCTGGTCCATCAGTTCCATGCGTCCGGCAGACCAGCAGGCAGCGGCCACATGGCCCTGCTGATGGGAAAAAGCATAGAAGGGCACGCCCAGCGCATCGGCCAGCACCTGACCCTGAGACGCGCCGGCCAGGAAGCAGGGCATATAGGAGCCCTCTACAGCCCGGGGCTGAGTGGACGCGCCTACGGCGGCGATCTCCTTGAGCATTCCCTGCTCACGCAGCTCAGCAAACCGTTCGGGCAGTGCTTTGACATGCTGAAAAAGGGCGTCGCTCTGGCGCAGGCCCAGAGCCCCTTCTCCTACGGTAAGCAGCTTGCCTGCGTTGGCACCAGTACCATCCTCCCGAAAGACAGCCGCGGAGGTGGTATAGTTACTGGTGTCAATTCCCAGCGCGGCCAGCATCACTTTGCCTCCTCGGGGAGCTCGCCCCGGAGGAAGGAGCCCAGAATGCCGTTCATAAAGGAGACAACCTTGGGATCCTCATACCGCTCGGCGATCTTCACCGCCTCATGAATGGCAGTGCGCCGGGGAATCTCGGGCATATAGAGCAGCTCATACATGGCAACGCGCATAATCGCGGCAGCCACCCGGGGAATCCGGTCAAACTGCCAGCCAATGGCGTATTTCTCAATATAGCCGTCCAGCTCAGCGCCATGGGCGCCGACGCCGGAAACCAGCGCGCGCAGGTAAGCCTCCTGCTTGGCATCGGGGTAGTCGGCATACAGATCGTCTTCCTGATTCAGCGTAGCAAAATGTTCCCGGTCCAGCATACGATCCAGGAGCTGCTGGGCGCTTTCATTGGTATAGCCCAGCTCATAGGCAAGCCGGACCGCGATCTCACGGGCAGTCTTTCTGGTCATTTCCCGTTCCTCCATCACTATCTTTGTCTAATACAGCGTTTGAGTCATTGCACAATAACCCAATATACAGTATTTCATTTATTATACACCCGAATATGCAAAATGGAAAGTCTCTGGAGAGAAAAAGAAATGACAAATCCTTACTTCTTTTTATCAGACCTGACAGCGGATAAAAGAGAAAAAAGAAAGGAGAGCGTTCTCCGCTCTCCTGCCCTGTATGGTCAATCTATCCCTCTGCCAGAACCACCTTTACAGCGTTGGCAGATACCTCCGTCTCTCCCATTACGATATCGGTGATCTTGGCCACATCCGCTCCCTCCAGACTGCCGCTCTCAGTGGAGACCACAACGCTTACACTGTTATCTCCAATGAAAGCGACACACTGGGGGTAGCCCTTGGCCGTGATCAAGCTCTCAATTTGAGACTCGGCCAAGGTAGCCGAGGCCATTGCAGTAATACTTTCCGCAGCGGCCGATACAGCCTGATCGCTGGCCTCAGGATCTTCCACCGTCTCCTGAAGGATATCCAGGGCGCTGGAACGGGCCTCCTCCCTGCTGAGCCGAGCGGTGGCAAAGTAGTCGTCTTCCGGGATCGGTTCCTCTGACTGATAGGCGCTCTCCCAGCTGTCCACAACGACCTCTTCCTCTGCTGCCAGACTGTCCGAGCTGACCAGGACAGCCTCTCCCAGCGTTTTGGTCTCCCCTTCCGTTTCGCTCATCTCCTCAGGCCGCGCGGAGGATACTGCCTGTTTCTGGTCGTAGGACCAGTTCAGGTAGACCGCCGCGCAGACAAACAGGACGATGGCCGCCACCACCGCATTGCGCTTGAACATCTTCTTCATGTTTGATCTCCTCCCATTCCTTTACAGATGGATATTTGATTGGCATCCAATCCAGTCAGCGCCTCAACCGCCTGCAGGATCTGCAGCTTGACAGAGGCGTTTCCTCCTCCCTGACAGATCACCAGAGCCCCCTGGAGACTGGGACCGAAGCGCTGGACAGTGACCGGCTGTTCGCTGCCCGAGCCGGCGGATACAATGACCGTCTCCTGCTCTTCGCCGTCGCTGTCAGTGGCGTAAACTGTCCGGGTTCCTCCGGACATGGTCAGTATTACCCGGGTCTCTCCCACCCCTTCAATCGAAGACAGGGCGTGGGCAAGGCGGGCCTGCTCCGCTTCCAGCCACTGCTGCTCACTGAACTCCGCCGGAGGAGGCCCTTTCTCCTCCTGCTCTCCGTCAGCAGGCCATGCCACCAGACAGAATCCCACCACCAACAGGAGCAGAACATACCGGTAGCGGTCCAGCAGTTTGACGATCTCTTCCTTCCCTTTCGGCAGCTTCATTCTCTTTGGGCTCCTTCCCGCCACTGGATCTGTTCCAGCGTCAGATCCAGATCCTTTTGAAGTGTCTGACTCAGCTGTTGTCGCTGCTCAGGACTGAGTTGACCGGTAACTACCACCCCTTCGGGAACCGGCGGTTCAGCGGACCAATCCCAGAGCACCTCGATCTGACAGTCCAGATCCAGTTCATCTCTCTTGTCCTGACTATATGCCCGGCTCTCCCGTTCTATGAACGAGCGAATCAGGCTTTGTCCCTGCTCGTGAGTCTGCTGCTGAATCATCTGGGCCTGATCCTGCAGGTCTTCCACACGATCCAGCAGCCGATCGTACCGGGCCCCCAGTATTGGCCCGGTCACCACCAGAAAGAGCAGCAGACCGCAGGCCAGCTCTCCCACCTTTTTTACTGCGCCATCGGGCATCAGGCTTTGGGCTGCCGCTGCCAGAAAGGAAACACCCACCAGCGCCATGACCCATTCTTTCAATCCTGCCATCCCTCAATTCACCGCCGCCATCAATGTCGTCATAACCGAGATCAGTGTCACCGTCGCTCCCGCGCCTGTCATGGCAAGAACCATGCCAAAGGCAGTACCGATCTGAGCAATCAGCTTTGAGACCGGACTTCTCGACAACAGAGAAGACAGTATTGCCGCGCATTTATAGAACAGATACCGTACGCCCAGGCGGAGAAAGGGATGGACGCAGCTGCTCAGGATGAGCAGCGTTCCATAGATTCCGATGCTGTTTCTCAGCAGGCCGGCACCTACCAGTACCGACTCGGTGGCGTCAGACAGGATTCCCCCCACCACCGGAACCATTCCGGAAACGGCAAATCGGGTCAGCTTCAGCGCAGCCCGGTCGACTGAGCCAGAGATGACACCGCTGATACTGAGGTATAGGGTGAACAGGAGCAGCATCCACTTCAGCATCGTCTTTACCGCCCAGCCGATCAGCTCACCCACAGCCTGCAGACCGGGATTGTCCGCCGCCAGCGCTCCGGCACAGACGGCAATATAACAGTAGACCATAGGGATCAGCAGTTCATTCATCCACGTCAAAAGCAAATTGGAGCAGATCAGCGTCGCCATCTGCCGCGCGGCGGCGCCGGTGAGCGAGCCTGCGGCAGCCGCCGCCGAGGTCAAGGCCGGCATGAGCACCTTAGTCAGCTCATTGAGCTCCAGAATAGTCTCCTGCCCAGCCAGAACGACCGAACGGGCATCTCCCACTGCCGCCGTTGTCACCGCCAGTGTACCGGCCAGCAGAGCTGCTCTGCCGATACCAGGCGATATCTCATCGCCCAGCGTCTGGAGCAGGCCGGTAAAGAGAGAGATCACAAGAATCACTCCGCCACTTCCGGCCGCCTCACCGGCCAGTTCAGAGAGATAGTCCAGGGCCATTCGCCCGATCCGGGCAAGGCCAGACTCCAGATCCGGCACGGAATCAAGCGGCTCTCCCATGATCCGCTCTCCTTTTTCTTCCAGCTCGGATGTATCCACCTGTCCGGTGATGGCCGGGTCGATCTCCAGCGCCCCGGCGGGAAGGGGCAGAATCAGCAGCAGAGTCAGCAACAAGATTCTTACGCTCATAGCAGCAGGCCCTCCATCAGCTCCAGCACCGCCTGAAGCAGCGGGATCACCGTCACCAGCGCCGCAGCCGAGCCGGCCAACTCCAGAAAGGCAGCCACACTCCCCATACCGCCATCCCGGGAGATCTGACTGCCCAGACGGGTGATCAGTGCGATACCTACCGTCCGTACCAGAGGTGTCAGCAGTTCCAGAGAGAGGCCTGAGAGCTGGGCCAGCTGCCCAAAGAGGTCCAATACGCTGCCAAAGGCACGTCGAGAATGCCAGAGCAGGATACAGACGGTCACCAGCGACAGCGTCAGAGACAGCTCCGGCGTCTGACGGCGGAGAACCAGGGCGCAGATGGTCCCACTGACAGCGATAGCTCCCAGACTCAACACCTCTCCGCCAGTCATAAGGAGAAGAGCTCCTTGACCAGGTCGAACAGGTCGCTGATCTGGCGGACTACGATCATGAGCACAACTACCAGACCGGTGAGAGTCACCATAGTTGCCTGTTCCTCCCGGCCGGATCGGGAAAGCACCTGATTGAGTACCGAGACCAGTATACCTACGGCAGCAATCCGAAAGATAAGATCGACTTCCATCTTGTCCACTCCTTTGTCATTTCACAGCAGCAGGATCAGCATGAGCCCTGCGCAGCAGCTCAGGGTCAGAGCAAGCTTCCCCCGTTCCTTCTCCTCCTCCCGGGCGAGGACAAGGCAGCGCTCCAGTTGGCAGTTCAGAGCTGTCAGAAGTCTGGCCTGCTCTCTGCCATCGTAGCGGCCGATAATCTGTCCGGCCCGGCTCAGCAGACGACGCTCCCAGTCCCCCAAGGGGAGCTTTGCATTTTCCAGTGACCGGTCCCACAGACAGGAAAAACTACCCTCCTCCATTCGCTCCGCCTCTTCGGCGCAGCGAAGAAAGAAAGCGGCACACGCGCGTTCTCCCTCCCCTGCCAGTCGAAGGAGCGTCACTGTATCTGTCTCCCGGGAGGTGAGCTCAGAGATCATGATCTGAACACTGCCGATCAGATCACTGAGCAGGCTGCATCGTTTCTGATACCAGAGCATCCGCTCTCCACCCAGCCAGAGAAAGGCCAGCAGGATCAGCAGCTTTCCGGTCAGTCTCACCCCCGCCATTCCGGCATGGGCTGGACGGCAATTTGACGCTGACTGCCAGTCCGGGAGATGGTGACCAAATAACGAAAGAGGCGCTGTTGAAGCAGAGGGGCATAAGCCTCCCGGAGCTGGAGCCCGTCCGGATCGGTTCCGTGGGCGGTTGCCAGCAAGGCCGCGCCGCAGTTGGCCCCCTGAATCAGCGCCCGCGTATCCTCCGGCCGTGTAATCTCATCCGCTGCCAATACATCCGGAGTCATGGAGCGCAGCAGAAGGAGAATTCCTTCCCCCTTGCCGCAGCCATCCATTACATCTGTCAGCGCTCCTACATCCAACTGGGGCACACCCGAGCGGAGAGCGGCCACCTCTCCCCGCTCATCAGCCAGGCCCACCCGGATCCCTTCCCGGCTTAGCAGACGGATCAGGTCACGCAGCAGCGTAGTCTTGCCCGATCCCGGCGGGGCAAGGATTAGGGTGCTCTGAAAACGTCCTTCCCGGATCAGCCGGCTCAGCAGCGGTTGGGCCATGCCTTCGGCCGGACAGGCAATGCGCAGATTCAAAGAGGACAGGCTGCGATAGGCCTGAATTGTCCCATTTCGAAGGACAACTGTACCGGCAATCCCAAGGCGATGCCCTCCAGCCAGCGGAAGATATCCACCGGAGAGCTTTTCCGTGAGCCCCTGAAGAGAGCTTCGGGTGGCAAGCTCCAGCGTCTGGCGGAGGTCTTCACCGGTGACAGGAAAGATTTCCTTCTCACCAAGCCGCACAGGCCGTTCAAATCCAGTGTCATCTGTGACAAACAGCCCCCTTCCGGCCCGGAGACGGACCTCTTCCCAACGCCCCGTATCCCAGTCTTCCTCCTGCCGGAGCCTGTCCCTGATCCCTCTCGGCAGGACCCGGACAGCCTGCTCCACAGCGTATTTTCGCTCCATGCTCGTCCTCCTTCCGTGCTCTCGTGAGACAAGCCTATGAGCTCAAAGTCGGGTCCAGAACCGGAACAGGAGGCCGTTTTCACGTCGATAGTAGACAAATCTTTTTAAAACAACAGGGAAAACACAGCTGTTCCTTACAAAAATGGATACAAAAACACTAAAGCGCTTGACAGGCCATCATGCTGTCGATATACTTGTGGACGTTTGAAGCTCCATCTGAACTTATCAAACACACTTTTTAACCACTTTCAAATCAGGTCAGGAGGTCGAAAGTATGCTCTCATTTGTCCCGTCCGGCAAGCAGCCCCTCTATCAGCAGCTCTACCGTTTCCTTCGGGAAGAGATTCAGTCCGGCCGACTGGCCGCCGGGGATAAACTGCCTTCCAAGCGACAGCTGTCCAAAGATTTGAAGCTGAGCGTGGTGACGGTAGAAGGAGCCTATAGTCAGTTGGTAGCCGAGGGTTATCTGCAGAGCCGGGATCGCCGGGGTTACTTTGTTCTTCCGGTTCAGGTAGAGGCGCATCGGGAGGCCGAGGGCTTTCAGCTGCCTCCCCTGCCCGAGGAACACGCCCACGGCCGGGAATACCGCTACGACTTTGCCACCTCCGGTGCCGACGCCGGCAGTTTTCCCTTCGCTACCTGGGCAAAGCTGAGCCGAGAGGTGCTGTCAGCCGGAAGCCAGAGCCTGCTCTTGGCAGCTCATCCTCAGGGTATTCCTGAGCTGAGAGAGGCCATCGTCCGCCATCTCTACCGCTTCCGGGGAATTCAGGTCTCGCCGGAGCAGGTCATCGTCGGAGCAGGATCCGAGTTTCTTTCTACACTGCTGGTCCAGCTGTTGGGCCCACAGGGAGGCTATGCTCTGGAGGACCCGGGCTATGGCAAGATTGCCCGAATCTTCAAGGCCAACGGCGCGCAGATCCACCCCATCTCACTGGATCAGAAGGGACTGCGGGTAGACCTGCTGGAAGAAAGCCAGGCAAGGGTGGTCCATGTGACTCCCTCCCATCACTTTCCACTGGGCATTGTCATGCCGGTAACCCGAAGATGGGAGCTGCTGGACTGGGCCAGCCGGGACGAAGAGCGGTATATCATTGAAGATGACTATGACAGCGAATTCCGCTTCTCCGGCCGTCCCATTCCCGCGCTTCAGAGTCTGGACCGGAAGGGAAAGGTCATCTATCTCAATACCTTTGCCAAGAGTCTGGCGCCCTCACTGCGCATCAGCTACATGGTTCTGCCTCCAAAGCTGCTGGAGCGGTATCGGAAAGAACTGCTCTTTTACTCCTCCACCGTCCCCTCATTTGAGCAGCACACACTGGCACTGTTCATGGAGCGCGGACACATGGAACGTCATATCGCCCGGACCAGAAACCGTTATCAGCAGCGTTCCGGAGCCATGATTCGCAGCGCAAAGGAGGCTGGACTGGGCAGTGTATGCGCCTTTTCCGGCGGCGAAGCAGGGCTTCATCTTCTCATGACCGTTGACAGTCCCCTGCCGCAGAAGGAGCTTACAAGGCTGGCTCTGAATGGAGACGTCAAATTGTATCCTTTGGACTCATATTATTTATGTGAACCAGAAACTGACAGGCCGTCAACCTACGTCATGGGCTATGGAAAACTCTGTGAAAACGATTTGAGAGAGGCATTTTCCGTCCTTTCAAGTCATTGGACATTTTGACGAATTTTGTCAGAAGTCCTTTTCAACTCACAGCCAGCTGAACTCCTTCGCATGTAGTATTCATTTTTGTAACTTATTGTTACCATTGGTGTATCATTTTTCACGTACTTTCTTGTGCTTTCAACGAATTTTTCCTGATTTGCACCGTTTTTTCTTTCAAATGGACGGATATTAAACTTTTTCTTGACATTGCATCCAAGAAGTTGTATACTATTCGTAGTCAAGCGAGGTTACAAAAATTACAAGAGGCGTTTCAGGCGAGACGGGTCACCCCCTCTCCCCTTTCGCAGGAGGTAATTATGTCCCACCCCAAACCCAAATTATGTACACCCTTCGCAAAGACCGGCATTCAGCTGCTGGCCCTTGTGATTACTCTGGTAGCCATGGTCGCCATGTTTAACCTGCCCGCTACCGCTACCACTTACGGCGACACCGCCGCTGCCGCTCTCTCCGTTCGCGACCCTAAGGAGAGCACCCTTCCCGAAGAGGAACAGGTCGTCAGTTCGTCCATCACTCACAGACAGTATGTGACCGTTATCTGTGACGGCGTTCCCTCTTCCATTCTGGCCGATGCCGACTACACTGTAGCAGACGTGCTGGAACTCAACAATATCAAGCTCAACGACTATGACTACATCTCTCTGGATCCGGATCAGCCTCTGAACGGCAAGGCCACCACCATCGAGATCAAGCGGGCCACCGTCTCTTATACATCCGAGACCGTCACCCTCCCCTACTCCACCGTTTATCTGCCTGACACTACCATGGACCGGGGTACCGAAACTCTTACCGCCACCGGCGTTGACGGCAGCAGCACCACCACCTATCGTGTGATCGAGCTGCCCGGTCAGGAGCCCCGCAAGGAGGTCATCCAGACCACTACCGTCGATCCCGTCAACGAGACCTACACCTACGGCACCAAGGTAGAGTTTGAGAAGCCCGCAGGCTACAGCACCACCAGCACCTACATCACCAACATCGACGACATCCAGGGCACCTTCACCACTTCTGAAGGCGAGACTTACAGCTTCTCCAAGACCCTGACTCTGGACGCCACGGCCTACACCGCCAAGGCCGGCGCCATCTGCTCCACCGGCCGTCTGGCCCGGGTAGGTGTGGTCGCCGTTGACCCCGACTACATCCCCTACGGCACCGAGATGTTCATCATGTCTGCCGACGGCAGCTTCGTTTACGGTCTGGCCGTAGCCGGTGACTGCGGCGGCGAGATCGACGACTGGGACGTGGATCTCTACATGACCTCCCACGACCGCTGCATTAACTTCGGCCGTCAGGACGTGGTCGCCTACGTGATCAACTCCGAATCCGTGTGACAAAACGATCTGACCGGACAGCTCAGGCTGTCCGGTCTTTTTTCTGTCCTCTTCCCTTTCAGGAACTTTTCTGTTATGATAGATCATACACCACGTTTGAAAGGCTGGTTTTCCTTTTATGGATCTCTGCAACGAACGACAGATTAAGTCTCTTCTGGCCCGTCACGGGTTCCGCTTTTCCAAGTCCATGGGACAAAACTTCCTCATCGTACCCAGCATTCCTCAGGACATAGCCAGCGCCTCCGGCGCCGACAGCAGCTGCGGTGTATTGGAAGTAGGCCCCGGTATTGGTCCCCTGACCGTGCAGCTGGCCCAGCGCGCCGGCAAGGTAGTCTCAGTAGAACTGGACAAGTCCCTGCTCCCTATTTTGGAAGAAACGCTCGCCCCCTTTCCCAATACCCAAGTGATCTCCGGCGACATTATGAAGTTAGATCTGGACAAGGCCATTGACCAGCATCTGGACGGTCTTACTCCTCTGGTTTGCGCCAACCTTCCTTACAACATTACCACTCCCGTCCTGACCAAATTCCTGGAGTGCGGTCGTTTTCGCTCTATCACCGTTCTCATCCAGCGAGAGGTCGCAAGACGCATCTGCGCCCGTCCAGGTACCGCCGATTACGGCTCCTTCACCCTCTTCTGCCAGTATCACGCCAAGTGCGAGCTCATGTTCGAAGTTTCGTCCGACTGCTTCCTGCCCGCCCCCAAGGTGACTTCTGCCGTTCTGCATATGGAGCCCCTGGCCGAGCACCCGGTCAAACCCAAAGACGAAGCACTCTTCTTCAAGACCATTCAGGCTTCCTTTGCTCAGCGCCGTAAGAAGTTGCTCAACGGGCTGACCACCGCGTTCAGCAGCCAGCTCAGCCGGGACCAGCTGTCTCAAGCCATCGCCAGCTGCGGATTCCCCGAGACCGTCCGGGGCGAGCAGCTCGGGTTGGAAGAGTTTTGCCAACTCTCAGATCAGCTCTGGGAAATGCTCCCCCACTGATCATAAATACAGATAAACACGCCCGCCGAAGCCCATGCTCCGGCGGGCGTTGTATTTCCCGTCCGCGTTCCTTACTTATCAGTTCCGGTATTTTCAGCAGTTTCTTCCGTCTTCTTTTTCAGGGAAATTCTCATCTTCCCTTCCCTCTTCTTTCGAAGGACACAGCGAATTACCACCACCAAAACAACCGCAAAGATAATCACGCCAATCAGATTATAAGCCAGCCAGAAAGAGAGATCCTCCAGCTCGTCCACAAAGTCCTCAAGGCCCCAGCGGAGCTCCTGAGTCAGCCGGGAGAGATACGCTTCCTCCTTCGTCTCAGTCAACTGAATTACTTCCGCAAGATTGAGATTGATGGTAGCAAAGCCTACCAGACTGTCATACCGATTGAGCGTAGAGGTGTAGCGCTCAATCTCATACTCCGTCTCACTGATGGCAGACTCAATGGTAATGATGTCCTCCATAAGAGTCGCTTCGGCCAGCAGCGCCTGCAGGCGATCCATTTTGGTGCGCAGTGTCGTCAGGCGAGTCTCAACATCAAAGTAGGCAGCACCGATATCTTCCACCGCTTCAGTAATGTAGTTAAGCTGGCAATTGTCAGACTCAGACCAGGCCTCAACAAAGGTATCATAGTTGCCGCTGGGAATTCGGATCGTATAGCTGGCATAACGGCGATTGGAGTAGCTATCCAGAGAGGTGAACTCATAATAGCCACCCAACTTCTCCACCAGTTCATCCAAAGCAGCCACAGCAGCGTCAAAATCCAGCGCTTCCGCCTCTATAGTAGCCCGATAGACCAGCTTCGTCTCAGCCACAGCCTGCTCTGTTCCTCCATCAGGCACTTCACCCGCGGCGTTCTCCGCAGTTGAATAACCTTCCTCTTCTACAACCGCATCCTCCAGAACACCATCTACGGCACCGTTATAGTAGCCATAGTCCATTTCCATTTCCGGAGCGGCCATAGGTTCTGTAGTAATCGCATCTTCAGCCGGAGCGGCAGACGCGCCGCAGGCCGTCAGATTGAAGATCAGCAGAAGAGCCATCAGCAGAGGTAACAGCTTCGTTTTCCATTTCATCATCAGTTTCACTCCTCTCATATGGTCAGCAGGTCTTTTCGTTTGTTTCTATATCTATTATACGATAAACAGAGGCCTTTTGCTGCCAAGAGAGGGAAATTTCAGTAAAATTAAATATTATATCCGAAAGAACAAATCCCGTCTAAATCAAGCAGATTGAAGCTATAAGTAGAATGAGTTGCAATCATTTATTTCTGTACAGTATATTCACTTTACATCACTTTAATAACAAAGTCGATTTACTTTACAGACATCAATCCATGTAATGTTAAATCACTTTACATCCGCCAATCGCTATGTTCTCTCTCCCCTGCCCTCCTGATCGGCTGCTAAAGGCTCTGCCTGCCCTCTGGTCAGACAGGCAGAGGGCAGAAGGTATCCTGAAGAGTGAGGTCCCGAAAGAGATCCATTTCTGGCGGATCAATGGTCCAGCAAATAATTAGTCCGATCAGGATAATGACCACACAGGTAAGTCCTTCGGTCCACCAGTCCGCCACCTTCCACTTGACCGGAAGCCAGAAACCCAGTCCCATAAGGATCAGGTACCAAGCCAGGTTCAGTGCCAGTCCACCCCCAAGCTTCCAATGGATGAACCATCCGCCGGCCAGCAACAGCACGCACAGCAGGATCATGGAGGCGAGCCACGGCGCTCTTGACCACTTCCCTTCCCCAGTAAGGTAGAGTCCTACAATCAGATACGGCCAGAAGAAAATTTTGATATGTTCCCACAAACTCTCATTCACCGGTGCGATAAACTCGGTCAGGATACTGGGCCAGACATCAAAGAGAAAATGGAGCCCTATTCCCAACACGACGGTAACCGCAGAGGCAAGCAGCAGCTTTCGATCCAGTCGCTCCATAAAAATAACACCTCCCTCGGCATAGCTTATGCAGAGGGAGGCAGTTTTAATAGTATAGGTTGGTTACAAACCTGTCATCATTTCATGACGACCAGTTCGTACTCACGAGTACCCAGACCGATGAGCTCGGCATGCTCCAGGCAGCTCTTCCACTCAGACTCGGGGGTAGAGTTCTTGAAGTGGTCATGATGATCATGGAAGTCACACTTGGACATATTGTCGCCCAGCTGAGAATTCCGGATGGGAGTCTGCTTCTGGCAGGCGTCCACGCAGGCCTGATCCAGAGCAACAGGGTCGTAAGAGACGAACATACCCACGTCGGGGAGGATGGCGGCATCGTTCTCAGCATGGCAGTCGCAGTTGGGGGAGATATCCATAACCATATTGATATGGAAGTTGGGACGGCCATAGCAGACAGCCTGAGCATACTCGGCCATCTTACAGTTCAGGTCCTTAGCAGAGCTGTCGTCCTTGGTACGGATGGCGTCGAAGTTGCAGCCACCGATGCAGCGGCCACAGCCGACGCACTTGTCATGGTCGATAACAGCCTTGCCAGTATCGTAGCTGATGGCACCCTGAGCGCACTGACGGGAGCAGAGCTTGCAGTTACGGCAGAGGTCAGCACGGACTTCGGGCTTACCGTTGTTGTGCTGTTCCATCTTGCCAGCCCGGCTGCCGCTGCCCATACCCAGATTCTTGACGGCGCCGCCGAAGCCGGCCATCTCGTGACCCTTAAAGTGATTCAGGCTGATGACGATATCTGCGTCCATAATGGCATGGCCAATCTTGGCCTCCTTGACCCGAACACCGTTATGAACAGGAACCAGAGCCTCGTCGGTGCCCTTCAGGCCGTCGGCGATAATAATGGGGCAGCCCACAGTCAGAGGAGTAAAGCCGTTTTCCCAGGCAGCTTCCATATGCTCCAGAGCGTTCTTGCGGCGTCCGGGATAGAGGGTATTACAGTCGGTCAGGAAGGGCTTACCGCCGCGGGCTTTGACATAGTCAACTACGGTCCGGGCATAGTTGGGACGCAGGAAAGCCAGATTGCCGGGCTCGCCAAAGTGGATCTTAATGGCAACAAACTTGCCCTCGAAGTCGATCTGGTCAGCGCCAGCTCTGTTCATGAGTTTGGTCAGCTTCATCAGACGGCTCTGATCAATCTGAACACGGAAGTCGGTAAAGAATACCTTGGAAGGTGCCATTTTGTGTTCCTCCTTAAAGATGTAAGATGCGGATGGTACTATTTTTACACAGTTATTCCTATATGAGGTAATTATAGCACGACTGTATGCACTTGTATAGTGACAAGCATTTTTAACAAGCAAAAAAGCGTCCGAATCACATTTCTGTTGCCGCCTGTCTTCCCCGGAGCCAGAGAGAGACTGCCGCCTGAGAGACAGAGAAGAGGGCAACGATAGCAAAAACGGCGCCGGGACCCCAGTTGAGCCAGATCCAGCCAAAAATCGGCGAGATCACAATGGCCACAACATGGTCTACAGCCAGACCGGCAGAGAGGCTTTCTGTAACCTCTTCCGGATCTCGGGCCAGATAGCGCATCAGATAGGAATGCACCATATTAAAATGGCCCACCAGATTACAGAGCACATAGCCGACAAAGACTGCCGCTGTCAGAAGGCCGCCGGTCCGTCCATCAGCCAGCATCTGCGCTCCCACGCCCATCACTACGGCACTTCCGGCGATATAGATTCCCTCTACCATGAGCATTTTTCCAATGCCCCACTGATCCAGCTTTTTGCCCAGCCACGGGCCAAAGGCTGTTCCAATAAAGTGGGTGGCAATGGCCAGAAGCGCCAGCGTGTCTGCCCCCTGCATCAGCAGCTCGGCAATTACCCACGGGCCAAATACCAGACGAATTCGCTTTTGGCAGCCATAGGCAAAGGTAATAAAGTAATAAGGTATGTACTCCTTCCTCAGCAGCAGACGGGTCTTCCTCCCGGCGCCGCCGTCCGGATGATAGCGGCGCATCCAGATCATAGCGAGCACAGCCCCCACCGAGATAACCGTTGCTATAGCAAAGGGAAGGATGACCGGCGTTGTATAGGAAAACCATCCCAGCCGGAAGCCGAAGAAGACTGCCACCGCCGCCAGCAGAGAGCAGAAGGTGGAGACGCCTTTTACCTTGCCCAGCATCTGGCCCGTCTTTCCTTTTTCCGCAAGCGAGATGGCAATGCCGTCGTTAAGGGTAATGAGCATATGGGTGCCAAAGGAATTGATGAAGAGAAAGACCATCATCACCCCCAAGCTGGGAGAGAGAAAGCCCATTACCACCAGTCCCACTGTGATCATCACATGAGAGAGCACCGCCAGACGCACATTGCCCAGAAAGGCAAAGGCGGAAATCAGGAACATGGCCAGAATACCCGGCGATTCCCGAGGGATCTCGATCATACCCCGGAGGAAGGAGTCGGCCTGATAAGCTTCTTTGAAGTAGTTGGTATAGATACTGCTGCTCAAACCTTCGGCCAGAGCATAGCAGACAATGGCGATGAGGAAGATCCGGATCGCCTTAGTTCTGTTGTCGTTCACGCCCTCGCCTTCTCTCTTGCGCTTGGAACGATCAGTTCAGAAAATCCTTCAGCTTCTTAGAGCGGCTTGGGTGCCGGAGCTTGCGCAGAGCCTTGGCCTCGATCTGGCGAATACGCTCACGGGTGACATGGAACTGCTTGCCCACCTCTTCCAGCGTACGGGTACGGCCGTCCTCAATGCCAAAACGGAGCTTGAGCACCTTCTCCTCTCGGGGGGTCAGCGTGGAGAGCACTTCCTTCAGCTGCTCTTTCAGGAGCGTAAAGGAGGCAGCCTCCGAGGGCTCGCTGGCATCTTCGTCGGGAATGAAGTCGCCAAGATGGGAGTCTTCCTCCTCACCGATGGGGGTCTCCAGAGAGACCGGCTCCTGAGCGATCTTCAGGATCTCCCGAACCTTGTCCACAGGCATATTCATCTCAGCGGCGATTTCCTCGGGAGAGGGATCGTGACCCAGTTCCTGCAGCAGCTGGCGGGAGACGCGGATAACCTTATTGATGGTCTCGACCATATGGACAGGGATACGGATTGTACGGGCCTGGTCAGCAATTGCGCGCGTAATGGCCTGACGGATCCA
Source organism: Oscillospiraceae bacterium (assembly GCA_017395935.1). Classification (GTDB taxonomy): domain Bacteria; phylum Bacillota; class Clostridia; order Oscillospirales; family Oscillospiraceae; genus Onthomonas. The sequence goes on along the minus strand of JAFQNL010000024.1, from coordinate 54,671 downwards.
CCAGGTGGCATAGGTGGAGAACTTATAGCCCTTGGTATAGTCGAATTTTTCAACAGCCTTGATCAGGCCCAAATTGCCCTCTTGAATCAGGTCCAGGAACATCATGCCCCGGCCCACATAGCGCTTGGCGATGGAGACGACCAGACGGAGGTTGGCCTCGGCTAGGCGCTGCTTGCACTGCTCGCCCTTCTTGATAGCCTTGTCCAGTTCCTCTTTGACTTCGGCAGGAATCTCCGCGCCCATCTCATTGAGCTCGTCCAGCTGCTCCTTGGCGGCATAACCAGCACTCATGCCAACGGCCAGCTCGGTCTCTTCCTCCGGAGTGAGCAGAGCTACCTTGCCGATCTCTTTGAGGTACATACGGACGGGGTCGTCAATGCCAAAGCTGTCTACCAGAGTATTGGGATCGACTACTTCCTCGTCGACGATCTCCTCGATCTCCTCCTCAGGCACTTCCAGCGTCTCAGGCAGTTCTTCGTCGCTGACCAGCTCGATGCCCTGATTTTCCAGAATGTCATAGAACTTATCGAGGGTCTCGCTGTCCAGCTCAACGCCGTCCAGCTCCATCATCTCCATGGCAGTCAGCTTGCCTTTCTTCTTGCCCCGCTCAATCAGCTCATTCAGCTTCTCCGCACCGGGGATGCCTTCAGGGATACGGGACTTGAGTTCCTTGTTCTTCTCTGCTGCGGCGCTCTTTTTTTCGCTCATTTCTGTTCCTCCATGCCTTTCCTGTCTCTATAAGCCATCAGGGCCTCGTCGTCCAATCCGGATCGGTCGCCGCCCTTAAGCTGCTGAGTATGTATGATATTGATATAGTCCTCCATCGCTCGATCCCGATTGGACTGAGAGATGGGGCTTTGCAGAATGGATGCAATATGGTTCATTTCCTCTCCAGTCAGTTCCGGTCCCAGAACATTCAGAGAGACAGGCCGGTCTTCTGCCCAGCGCTCACGGATGATCTGATAGACTCTGCCAAAGAGAGGAACGGTAAAGTCCTCCGGGGCCAGACCTGCCGCCCCTACCATTAGCCCAGGATCGTTCAGGAGCAGGGCGATCACTCCCTCCTCAGCCTTTCCGGAGCGCATATTATCATAGCGCAGTGCCCGGCTCTCCGGCTGGTTCATCTGCACCGGCTGGAGGACCTTTCTGGCTTGCTGCTTCTTTTCGTAGGCTATCTGCCGGCGCTGGCTGCGCTGAATCTCACGCTGCATGGTCTCCGGCGAGATTTCCAGATCTTTCGCCGCCCGGTTGCCATACACTTCCCGCTCGGCAGAGCCGGGAAGGTGGGCAATGAGAGCTGCCAGCTCCTGAATACAGGCCACCCGCTGATCGTCCTGCGTCAGGTCATATTGGTTCTTTACCTGCAGGATCCGGAATTCCATCTGGTTTTCCGAGCCGTCAATCAGCTTCTGGAACGCGGCAGCACCGTATTTCTTAATGAACTCGTCTGGGTCCTTTGCACCGGTGACCTTGAGCACTTTGACCCGGACACCGGTCTTATTCAGCAGCTGGATGGCCCGCTGGGCGGCATTGATGCCAGCCTTATCGCTGTCATAGGACAGGACAACCTCCTGCGTCCGCTGAGCGATCATACGAGCGTGGTCAGAGGTCAGCGAGGTGCCCAGTGAGGCAATGGCGCAGTCAAAGCCTGCCTGATGGAGGGCGATGGTGTCCATATAGCCCTCGGTCAGAATGAGCCGCTCCTGTTTGCTCTTTTTGGCCAGGTTGAGCGCGAAGAGATTCTTGCTCTTATTGTAGATAATGGTGTCAGGAGAATTGAGATACTTAGGCGTACTGTCATCCAGCACACGTCCGCCAAAGCCGATCACATTGCCCCGCAGATCAATAATAGGGAACATGACTCTGCCTCGGAAGCGGTCGTAGATACTGCCCTTTTCGCTCTTGACCACAAGGCCAACATCCAGCAGTTCCTGCTTGGAGTAGCCCAGCTCGGCCATAGCCTTAATGAGGGCGTCCCAGCTGCCCAGGGAGTAGCCCAGACCGAAATTTCGAATGGTCTTTCTTGACAGGCCCCGCTCACGGAAATAATCCATTCCCTTACGGCCGGCCGGAGACATCAGGTTCTGATAGAAGTAGCGGGCTGCCGCCTTATTAAGCTCGTACAGACGCTCCCGGCGTTTTCTGCTGCTCTCCTCGCTCTTGGTTTCCGGCATAGGCATTCCGGCCCGCTGGGCCAGAATAGAGACGGCGTCTACAAAGCCAACGCCCTCCAGCTCCATAATGAAGTTGACCGGTCCGCCACCCTTATGACAGCCGAAGCAGTAACACATCTGTCGGTCGGGTGCCACGGAGAAGGATGGGGTCTTTTCGCTGTGAAAGGGGCACAGGCCCCAGTAACGGTTGCCCTTTTTCGTCAGGGAGACATAGCCGGAGACCAGATCTACTATATCGGTCCTGGCGTTAAGTTCTTCCAGAAAACTGTCCGGTATGGCCATGCGATCCCTCCTCTCCGGAACACTGAAAATGGTATCTTATTCTCTGATGGTAGCCCTGTTTAGGTCATTCTATCCGAAAAGTGACAAAAAGGGGCTGAATTTACTTCACCGCCCAAGCTCTGGGAATGAAGAGTTCTTCATATTTTTCAATGGCGTAGGCATCTGTCATGCCGGCAATATAGTCGCAGACCGCTCGCTCCGCGCCCTCTTCATAGCGGATATCCTGAAAGTCGGCGGGCAGCTGATCCGGATCCTTCAGATACCACTCAAAGAGCCGATGGAGCATAGCCTCCGCCTTACCCTCTTCGCCTTTGGCTTGAGGATTGTGGTAAACCATGGCAAAAAGGAAACTACGAAGCTCCTGCATGGCCTCGCCTACCTCCCGGCTTTGGCAGAGGCGGCCTTCTTTCCGGCTGGTCTCGATCACGTCCCGGACCAAGGTATCAATGCGCTGGCTCTTCTTGTAGCCCAACTGTTCACGAAGCTGAATAGGGATATCCATGGGATAGATAATCCCGCCACGCATGGCATCTTCGATGTCATGATTGATGTAAGCGATCCGGTCAGCAAACCACAGGATCTGTCCCTCCAGCGTCTCGGCTTTGTCGCCCCCTGTATGACACAGAATGCCCCGCCGTACCTCGTAGGTCAGGTTCAGACCGTCCCCTTCCTTCTCCAGCTTGTCCACTACCCGGAGGGACTGGACATTATGGCTGAAGCCGTCGGGCATAATCCGGTTCAGAGCGCGCTCACCCGCGTGTCCAAACGGGGTATGACCCAAATCGTGGCCGAGAGCAGCTGCCTCGGTCAGATCTTCATTCAGACCCAGATTCCGGGCAATGGTCCGGGCAATCCGGGTTACCTCCAGCGTATGGGTCAGGCGGGTACGATAGTGATCCCCCTCAGGCTGGAGAAAGACCTGCGTCTTGCGCTTAAGCCGGCGAAAGGCACGGGAGTGGACGATCCGATCCACATCACGCTGGAAACAGGTGCGCACACTGCACTCCCCTTCCGGGCGCTTACGACCCTTCGAGTCCTTGCTCTTGCAGGCCCATGGAAGCAAAAGCAGTTCTTCTGCCCGTTCGGTCCGTTCTCTACCACACAGCTCACTCATATCGGCACCCCCAACAGCTCAAGGTGGGATTTCGTTCTATGAATATGTACCCGGTCAAAATGAGAATTCCTCTTTTTGACCGGGATTTTTTCAAAAAATTTTTTACTTGTCTAGTTGAACGCTTTTTCCATCAGTATCAGCGGTACCTTGCTATAAGGAGCGGGACCTACAGGCCGGAATCCGTTTTTCAGATAGAAGTGCATCCCCTGCTCATTATCCTCTGAGCAGCGGAGGCGGATCTTGTTTCGGCCCAGAGGCCGGAAGGTAGAGATCGCCTGTCCCAGCAGCTGGATACCCAGATGATGGTCCCGGATCTCGGGAGCCATGTAGTAGAAGTAAATAAAGCCAACACCCTGTTCCTTGTCTCGCTCCAGATCCATCTCAAGCAGTCCGGCCACCCGGTCCGCCTGCATAACACAGACCACCGACTTGGGATCAAAACGGCTGGCCGAGCTGGCCTGACGGTAGAATTTTTCTCCGTCAAAGGGGTCGTTGGGATGGACCCGGTACCAGGTCTCCTCCCGGAAACGGAGGTAAAGGTCCTTCTCTTCCACCGGATCCCATGGGCGATACCAGAGGTTGGCTGCAGGATCGGCAATCCCGCCGGTCACCTTCCATGCCTGATGAGAGAGGGTGGAGAGTTCATAGGGCAGGTGGGAGTTGTCGCACTCAAAGACAAAGCTGACCTTTCCGTCCTCAATATCCAGACAGGTGACGCCAGTATTGTCACATCTGGGAATCTTCCGATTGATATCCTCCACCTTGTATCCGTGGAAGAGGGAGAGCATGGAGCGCAGAGCCAGATAGTGAGTGGCAATACCAATGGTCTGACCGTCATGGCGGGCAGCCAGTTTGAGCACAGTATGGGCAACACGGCGGCGCAGTTCATCAAAGCTTTCGCCTCCGGGCGCCCGGAAATCAGCGGTAGGCAGCTCAAACTTTTTCATCCCGGCAGGGTCTTTCATTCCAATCTCGGCCCAGGTACAGTCCTCCCACTGTCCGAAGTTGAACTCACGCAGTCCGGGATCCAGTTGAAGCGGAAGGCCCTTATGCTCGTACATGGCTCTGGCCGTCTTTCTGCATCGAATCAGGTCGCTGGAATAGACGGCGTCCAGATGGATCGAGCGAAACCGCTCTTCCAGTGCCTGAACCTGCCGCAAGCCGTTCTCTGTCAGGTCACTGTCATAATGGCCGTGAATCCGGCGGTAGACATTGCCTTCTGCCTCACCGTGACGAACGATATATACTCTTGTCATGGACCGGTCACCAGGGCTGGACAGCTCCGGTGAGCTGGCTGACGGAGGTCAGGTTCTGGCGCTGGGCAATGGATTCCAGACCGTCACGGACATGGATCGGCGCATAAGGGTCGGAGAAGCAGGCGGTACCCACTGCCACCGCAGAGGCACCAGCCAGCATGAGCTGAGCCGCGTCCTCGCCCTTGGAGACACCGCCCATACCCAGAATGGGAACATTGACGGCATTGGCAACTTCCCAAACCATACGAACGGCTACAGGAAGGACGGCCGGACCAGAGAGACCGCCAGTGTTCATTTTCAGAACGGGGCGACGGCTGTTGATATCAATACGCATACCACGGAGAGTATTGATCAGAGACAGGGCATCAGCGCCGGCGTCTACAACCGCCTTGGCGATGGCGGTAATATCGGTGACATTGGGAGAGAGCTTGACCATGACAGGGACAGAGGAATGAGCCTTGGCCTCCCGGGTCACTTCGGCTGCCATCTCAGGCACAACGCCATACTGGAGGCCGCCAGCCTTGACATTGGGGCAAGAAATATTCACTTCGATCATATCTACCCCAGCCTTGGAAAGCTTCTGGCACATAATACCGTACTCTTCCGGGGTGTTGCCGGAGATATTGGCAATAATACGAACGTCCTGTTCTTTCAGCCAGGGCAGCTCCGTCTCAATAAAACCGTCTACACCAGGGTTCTGAAGGCCGACGGAATTGAGAATTCCCATAGGTGTCTCGGCGATCCGGGGAGGAGGATTGCCCTCCCGCTTATGGAGGGTCAAACCCTTGACGCAGATACCGCCCAGATTGGACAGGTCATAAAACTGGCTGTACTCACGGCCAAAGCCAAAGGTGCCGGAGGCCACCACGACAGGGTTCTTCATGCTCATGCCGGCCAGATCAACAGACATATTCACCTTACTCATTACCAGTCCACCTCCTGTGCATTGAATACAGGGCCGTCCTTGCAGACATGCTTATGATGGCCGCCCACAGAGCAGGCGCAGACCAGACAGGCACCGATTCCGCAGCCCATCCGCTCTTCCATCGAAACAAAGCAGGGAACGTCAGCCTCTTTGGCAACGTCATAGACAGTCTTGAGCATCACTTTGGGGCCGCAGGCAAAAACAGCGGTATAGCGTTCCTCTGCCAGCGCTTTCTTGACAAGAGCATTGACGAAACCGTGTTCGCCAATGGAGCCGTCGTCACTGGTGACCAGTACCTTACCACAGACGGCGTTGAGTTCATCGAGCAGGATGGCATTTGCCTGACTCCGGAAGCCCACACAGGCATCGGCCTCATGGCAGCATTTGGCGGCGTAGAGCATGGGAGGCACACCGATACCGCCGCCGACCACGAGAACCTTTCCCTCAGGAATATCATAGCCATGTCCCAGAGGGCCGAGCACATCCAGTTCTTCACCCACCTGGCACTGAGAGAGCCAGGTCGTGCCTTCACCCTTGACCTGGAAGACAACGGTCAGCAGGCTGCCGTTGACGTCACAAATAGAAATGGGACGACGGAGAAGCAGTCCTTCACCGCACTTGATATTGACAAACTGGCCAGCCTTGGCAGTCTCAGCCAGTTCTCCGGCCTCCATGGTAATAGAGACCACATCGGAAGTCAGCCACTGGAGATCGGTAATGGGGCAATTGCTTGTCATAGGCATAGGGATCACCTTTTCTTTCTGAGTCATACATGGCAAAAGGCTCATAGCGAGCCTTAATGCCAGAAAATGTGAAGTTACAGGATGGGGGTGACGGCCTTGATGGCGTCGCGCATCTCAATGGCAGCGTTCCGGGCAGCCTCGCCGAAGTCAGCGCCGTTCTTGTCCGACTTCTTCCAGGCACACATAATACCCCGGGAGGAATTGACGATAGCACCGCGGCCATACTGGTCAAAGGCGTAGTGGACGTCCTCGGCAGTACCGCCCTGCGCGCCATAGCCGGGCACCAGGAAGAAGGTATTGGGCAGCATTTTGCGCAGCAGACGCAGGTCGGAGGGGTAGGTGGCACCGGTCACAGCACCAACACGGTTATAACCATATTCACCCACCTGAGTGGTCTTGCCCCACTGATCCACCAGCTCGGCCATGACCTTATAGACCAGCCGGTCACCGGCTACCATATCCTGCAGCTCGATGGCAGAGGGATTGGAGGTGCGGACAAGGACAAAGGCGGTCTTATCGTAGGTTTCAGCATCTTTCAGGAAGGGCTTAATGGCGTCGGAGCCCATATAACCGTTAAGGGTGACGCAGTCGGCATCGAAGGCGGAAACCATAGAGGAGCCGATCTTGCTCTTACCCAGCCAACCTTCAGAGTAGGCAGAGGCAGTGGCGCCGATGTCACCGCGCTTGATGTCGGCAATGACGTAGAATCCCTTTTCCTTGGCATATCTGATGGTCCGCTCCAGCATTTCCACGCCTTCCCAACCCAGATTCTCATAATAGGCAGCCTGAGGCTTGACGGCAGGAACGATATCGCACAGGGCATCCATCAGACCGCAGTTAAACTCAAAGATAGCCTCGGCAGCGGCCTTACGGGTCTCACCGTAGGCGTCGATGTACTTCTTGGTGATATGTTCGGGCACATATTCCAGACGGGCATCCAGACCGGCCACGGTAGGGTTCTTCATTTTACGGATCTTTTCCTGCAGAATATCAAAAGACATAGCGCATATCCTCCTTATCAGTTGTCAAAACCGGTTTTATCGCTGTAAATGATTCGACCATCAGCAATGGTATACTTGACCTTGCCTCTGAGCTCCATACCGCCGAAGGGAGTATTACGGCCCTTGGAGGCAAACTGGTTAGGATCGACTACCCAGCGCTCGTTCGGATCAAAGATAGTAATATCGGCACTGGCGCCCAGAGCCAAAAAGCCCTTGCGCAGACCGAGGATCTTGGCGGGACTCAGGGTCATTTTCTCCACGATGTCCGTCAGACTCATCTCGCCGGTGTGATAGAGATAGGTCAAAGCCAAGCCCAAAGAGGTCTCCAGACCCACCATGCCCGCAGGCGCTTCGGTCAGGCTTCTGGCCTTCTCCTCGGCAGAATGGGGGGCGTGGTCGGTAACGATACAGTCAATGGTGCCGTCTTTCAGGCCGGCCAAAATGGCCTCCTTATCCTTGGTCGCACGGAGGGGCGGGTTGACCTTGGCCATGGTGCCCTGCCGGAGGACTTCCTCGTGGGTGAGGGTAAAATACTGAGGGCAGGTCTCGCAGGTGATCTGAACTCCCTTGCGCTTGAACTGGCGAACAATATTGACGCTGTTTGCAGTGGAAATATGGCAGATATGGACCGCGGTCCGGGTCTCCTCAGCCAGCATGGCGTCCCGCATAACCATAATATCCTCAGCGATGGCAGGTCTGCCGGGCAGACCAAGCTGACGGGAAATACGGCCTTCATTGACACCGCGGCCCTTAACCATATTATCATCCTCACAGTGGGAGAGGACAGTCATCTTGCTCCGGTGGCAGCGCAGCAAAGCATCACGCATAAGGTTCGCATCCATGACAGGAATTCCGTCGTCAGAAATGGCCACCGCTCCGGCTTTTTTCAGTGCCCGGACATTGGTCATCTCCTTCCCCTGCTCACCCACGGAAAGCGCGCCAATGGGCCAGATATGGACGCCGCAGTTTTCCTTTGCCTTTTCCAGCACATAGGCGATCCCTTCGGGGGTATCAGTCACCGGCTTGGTATTGGGCATACAGGCAATTGATGTAAATCCGCCTCGGGCAGCGGCCCGGGAACCGGTAAAGATATCCTCTTTGTAGGTCAGGCCGGGATCGCGCAGGTGGACGTGCATATCCACCAGACCGGCACAGACACACAGACCAGAGGCATCCAGCACCTGAGCATCCGGGTCAGAGACGCCATTTCCAATAACAATAATGACGCCATCTTCCACCAGAATGTCCATTCTTCCGCCGATCCCACAGGCGGGATCGATCAGGGTGCCGTTCTTAATGAGAAGCTTCAACACTTGACACTCCTTTTTCAGGATTTTGCATATATGTAGCTTAATTATACACCAAAGGAAGGGGGGAATCAATTCAATTCCGGAATTTCTCAGGACAGTTTTTCGTTCTCCGGGGAACACTGTCTTCAGAACCGGAAAGGAGGCCTTTTCCTATGAGCAAAAAGCAGATCTTAGGCGGTCTGGGCGCAGGAATCGCGGTGGGGGCTGTGCTGAGTCTGGCCATGTCCCCCAAGTCCCGGATGTCCAAGCGCGCATCGGCCGGGCGAGCCATGAAGACAGTCTCGCAGGTCATGGATCAGATTGCGGACGCTTTAGTCCGATAAGTCTGGCCGCAAAAATCCTCCGGCTGACGCCGGAGGATGTACTTACTTATGCTTCTTGAGGGCAGTCCTGCTTCTTCTCGGTCAGAGAATCGGTCAGGGCCGTTTTCAGGTAGAGCAGCGCTGCCATAACGGCGCAGCCGGCAGCGGCAATGACCAGTCCGGAGACCACATTCTGAGGCAGGCCCGGGAACAGGATCAGCAGCACCATAACCACATAGAAGACAATGGTAGCTACTTTGCCGTACCAGCGGGCTCCCTTAATCTTGACACCGCTGGTATGCAGTCGGATACCCAGAACCAGCATAACCGTGTCCTTGATCAGCATAATGGCAAAGAAGAACCAGAGCCGGGAATAACGAACCATAAGGCAGAAGCAGACGGCTATGGTGGTCAGTTTATCGGCCATGGGATCCAGCGCCTTTCCGATATCAGAGATCCAGTTAAAACGCCGGGCCAGATAACCGTCGAGCATATCAGTAATACCAGAAGCGATCAGGACGATAGCACCGTTCATAGTGTTGCCCTTAAGCATCTCATAGATGAAGAAGGGAATCAGAACGATACGGAAATTGGAAAGCAGATTGGGAATGTGACACAGAAGATGTTCGTAGCGTTTCACTCGTTTCGCTTCCTTTCAGGGTCGGCGGAAAAAAATCGGTCCGTCAGCCGTGCGTAATGTTTATAGAGCAGTCCAAACCGATGGCGGTAATGAGCCTTCCACGGTTTTGCCCGGCCACAGAAATGGAGGATGGCCGTGTGGGACACCACCCAGTCCAGATCGGCCTGGCCACTGCTTCGCAGCAGATAGCTGGAGAAGTTTCTGGCATCGTAGTTCCAGATATAGTCATCCAGCGCCAGAATCCGGTTGCCATAGAGAATATTGAGGATATCCTGATCGGGAAGAATGAGCTCCCGGGGATGTTCTCTGGCATAGGTGAAGAGCTCCTCCGGGCGGATTTCTTCTCTTCCACGCTCCAGATCAATGAGCAGGACGCCGGAATTATAGTACTGGTGCTCTGTCTTCAGCCGAAAGCGGTTAAAGTCATTGGCTAGCTCAGTTTTGCCCGTATGGGCAGCGGCAGCAAAAAGATTTCCCTGCAGGTCTGTCTCCCAAAGCGGGCGGATCGGATTGATCACCAGAATGTCCGGATCCAAATAGATCACCCGATCCAGTTCTGGCGGGAGCAGGCAGGGCGCAAGGAGCCGATAATACATCTCCTGAGGATACTGTCTGCTGACTGGAGCGCCGGTAAAGAGAGTTTCATCCACCTTCAGAGCCACAAGCTTCACAGAGAGCTGGGCACAGTCCTGGTCAAGCTGTTCCAGTGTCTCAGGACGGAAGGAACGATGAATCAGATAGAGACAGAACGTCTCGCCGGGATTGTTCACATGCAAGGAAGTGAGCAAAACCAGCAGTTGAGGAAGGTATGCTTCGTTCAGTGTTGTGAGCAGCGCGATAGGTCTCATGGGATGGGCAATCAAGCCCTAAGCCCCCTTTTACAGTCATTTCAACTAGTTTAGCATAAATTCAACGCTCAGTCCAGTCATTCACCCGGCAGTAAGTGTAAACAATCCATGAAATAGTTATAATTGGCAACTGATTCGCCCTTGACGATCGGTCCGGAGGACGGGAATATTCAGCATTCTGCACCGTTCCAGAACATCCGGATGAGGGTGACCGTACATATTGTTCTCTCCTGCCGAGACCACAAGACAGCGAGGCCGAAGAACAGTAAGGAGAGTAAAGCTGTTGGAGTAACGGCTTCCATGGTGGGAGGCGGTAAGTATATCCGGCCGAGGCAGATCCCAGCGTTCCAGCAGCCGGCGCTCAGCCAGAGCATCGACATCACCCATGACCAAAACGCTCCCTTCTGCCCGAGCAGCATGCAGCGCAAGGCCCCGCTCCTCCTTTGAGCGGGTCACGCAGATACGATAGTCGGTCTTTCCGGCGAGAAAATGCGCCTGCTCTCTGACCAGTATCAGTTCACTCCCCTTTGCCCGGGCGGCAGCGGTAAGGAGCAGGAACGTATTTTGCTCTTCCGGCGCAGGTATGGGAAGGTAGATCCGATGGACAGCAATTGTATCCAGTAGCGGGATAAATCCGCTGATATGATCGCTGTCGTAGTGGGTGATGACCAGCTCGTCAATCTCTCCCCTGCCAGCCATACCCAGCTCCCGTCTGAGAATCTCGCAGCAGTCCTTATCAAGGCTGCCACAGTCAACAACTGTGGTATGGTCTCCGTCGGTGAGCAGGATACATTGCCCCTGCCCCACATCAAGCGCGGTATAAGTCAGAGCGTCGGCGCTGTAGTAGCCGCTTACCGAGAGAAAACATCCGGTCAGAAGCAGCAGGGACAGAGCAGACAGGCGAAGGGTCTGTCCGGGACGGAGCCAGAACTTCCACGCGGCAAAGCCAAGGAGATAGCAAATGAGGAGCCAGAGGAGGAAGATTTTATGGTCAGCACTGAAGCTGGCCCATGGGATCCGGCCAAGAAGCCGAATGACAGTGAGCAGTCCATGGGTCGCAGCGTCAAGCAGGGGTGCCAGAAAGCGTAACGGACCAAAACAGCAGATAATGGCACCCGGAAGCAAAACAGGCAGTATCCATAGAACCAGAAGGTTGGACAGCAGAGTAATTGACGAAGTACTGCCAAAGTAGAAGAGAACCAACGGCAGAGTGAACACATTGGCAGATATCGTAACCTGCAGGCTATACCAGAATCGCCCGGGCAGATTCCAACTCTTCCACCACTCAGTCAGGCGGGGACCCACCAGCAGGATGCCCGCCATAGCGGCGAAGGAGAGCTGAAGGCCCACGTTAGCTATGGCAACCGGGTCCCAAAGCAGCAGCAGGGCCAGAGCAAGAGAGAGGGAGGTCAGTCCATCCTCTTCCCGGTTCAGAACACTGGCGGTCAGATAGAGTTCCTGCATGACAACAGCACGAATGATAGACGGCGACGCGCCGGCCAACGCACCATAAAGAGGAAGGATCGGTATGAGCAACAGGCATTTCCGCCGTCTGCTGCCGGGAAGAAGCAGAAAGGCAGAGGCAATCAAATGGACATGCAGGCCGGAAGCGGCGGTAATATGGCTCAGTCCGGTGCGGTCCAGATCACGGCGCAGCCGGTCACTCAGGTGTTGCTTCTCACCCAACGTGACAGAGGTGAGAAAGGCGGCGCTCTCCTGACTGAGCAATACTCCCAGTCTCTCTGCCAGGCCATGAGCCCAAACCCGTGGCTGAAGGTGCAGAGGAGTAGGGGCTCTTTGGAGCGTCAGCTGATGGCAGGTTCCTTCCATACGGATATTACGGCTGTAGGCGGCGAGGGCCCAAAGCGATTCTCTGCCCCGGGCGGAACTCAGCTTGATCTGGCCGGAAAGCAGGTCGCCCGGCTTTAAGTCTTTCATTGACTGGTCAGTATAGAGGACCATCTTCTCCCCATTCAGAGCCCCCTGCGTCAAAACGGAAACGTCCAGACGGTAACCATAGTCCGTATCCTGCTGGTAGTCCAGCGCCTGCAGTTCGAGGGGAAGCGTCTTCCCCGCCCAGTTTTGTTCCAGATTGGTGATCTGATAACTGGTAATCCAACTGAGCATCAGGCCCAGTGCGCAGCCCAGAAGGACACCGGAGAGCAGTTTATGTCTTCTCAGCAGCAGAGCAAGGCCCGAAAACAGACAGAGGGCAAACAGAAGCAGCATCTGCCAGCCGGCAAAGAAAAATACGGAGAGAAAAACAGCAAAAGAAAAGGCCATACAGACACACATCAAAGGACGATAGCTGATCGTCTGATTGATGGATTGGCTGTTCTGGCCCATTTGGATTCACGCTCCTGTATGAAGAATCTCATCCATAGCCGCTGTCAGAGCTTGCATGTCCTGATCTGTGCCGATCGTGATACGAAGATATTGGTCAATACGCGGCTGGTCGAAGTAGCGTACCAGAATGCCCCGGGTTCTCAGCCCCTGGAAGATCGTTCTGGCATCCAGCCGGGGATGGCAGGCAAAGAGAAAGTTTGACTTGGAGGGCAGGACCTGAAAGCCCAGCCGTGAGAGTTCCTCTGCAGTCCGGTCCCGGGTTGCCATCACTTTTTCCCGCTGCCGGTCAAAATAGGCCTGGTCCCGGACCGAAGCGGCGGCGCCTGCAATGGCAAGACGGTCCATAGTATAGGAATTAAAGGAGTTTTTTACGCAGTTGAGACCGGCGATCAGGTCCGGATGGCCAAAGGCAAAGCCCACCCGGAGACCGGCCAGCGCTCTTGACTTGGAGGTAGTCTGAACGACGAGAAGATTCGGATATTCCCGGATCAGAGGCAGCGCCGACTGACCGCCAAAATCCACATAGGCTTCGTCCACGATGACCACCACATCCCGGTTCGCCTCCAGAATACGTCGAATGGACTCCTGAGGCAGCTCGATACCGGTAGGCGCGTTTGGATTGGCCAGCACTACACCGTCGTTTCCTCCCAGAAAAGCCTGAACCGGAACGGTAAAGTCCGGCTGCAGCGGGATCCTGCGGCTGTTGATGGCGAAGAGATCGGCATAGACGGGATAGAACGAGTAAGTAACATCCGGATAGACAATGGTGCTGCCGGGGCTGAAGAAGGCCTGAAAGGCGAATGCAAGCACCTCATCCGAACCGTTGCCCACGAAAACTTCCTTCGGATCGAGTCCATAATTCTCGCTGAGGGCGGAAATCAGCTCCCCCGCCTCCGGGTCAGGATAAAGCCGCAGGCTGTCGTCTGCCCGTTGGGAAATGGCCTGCAGAGCCAAAGGAGAGGGCGGGTAGGGATTTTCATTGGTATTGAGCTTGATAAACTGCCGGTTCTTGGGCTGCTCGCCGGGAGTATAGGGAGTAAGAGCCCGGATCCGGCTGGACCAGTATCGTTTCATCGTCTCATTCCTCGGTTTGTCGGACAATAGATTTGATCGCTTTCTCTGCCTTGCTGCGGGGGATCATCATCTCCCGGCCACAGTTGCGGCAGCGCAGACGGAAGTCCATTCCGATCCGCAGTACATCCCACTCCCTGCCGCCGCAGGGATGGGCCTTTTTCATCAGAAGAATATCTTTGACCTGGATATCCATGGAGGATCCTCCTTCTGTCTTTACTTTATTACGCTAACACGCTAATTCCCTTTTGTCAAGTCTCTCTTTCAGAGAGATACCAGCCATTCTTCCAGCTCCTGAGAGAGGGTGACTTCCTGCTCCTGAACAGATTCAAGACCGGACTCCAAATGGTCCAGTACCCGGACGATCTGGGTACGGGCATTATTGATCCGGGCCTTTCCGTCTGCCACCTCGTGCTGGGCAGCCCACTTGGAGAAGTCATCCCCGAAGAAGTCGTTAGCATAGCGCAGGAGGCTGTCAATCTGGAGACGAAGCTCACGGACGGCATCCACGTCTACCAGCTCAGCCTGAAAGCGGCGGAGATCCCGCTTGAGTTCCTCCAGTTCCACCGCCATGGGCTGGTTCTGGCTGTCCTCAGAGGAACCGGAAAGCCGACGAAGGATGGCATCTGTCATCCTTCCCGCCTTCCGGCCGGCCCGGAGCGCTTCATTGATCTCTCGCTGCTGCTGCTTGGTACGATAGACCTCTCCTTCCCTGCGCCGCAGTTCTCGGGCCCGAGTCCCGCCCTGCTTGTAGACCAGATTCTTTTTCTCCTGCAGAGCGTCTTCATACTTGCGCAGACTATTGGCCAGCATCTTCTGCTCTTCCTCCAGTGCCATGATTCGGAAGGAGAGCGCGTCCATTTCTCCCTGCACCTGCTGGTAGCGGTGGCGGGCTTCATCGGCCTGTTTTTTTGCCTCAGCCATTTTATCGTCCAGTCTTCCTGTCAGACGGTAGAGGAAAGAGGTGGGGCCCATGATCTGCAGATTCTGAAGGGCGGTCTGCCGGCGGCTGTCCAACAATTCCAGTTCCCGGATCCGAACCTCCAGTTCGTCCCGCTCCAGATTGTGGATCTCCAGCTGATCGGCAATCCGCTGGATCCGCTGTACTTGGCCATAAAGCTGGAGCAGCCGCTGATTGAGTTCCATCATTCTTCCGTTCCCTCCCATCGTGCCATTTCCCAGACCGTTCTGCCGCAGGCATCGCCCTGCTGCTTGAGTTCCCGTACCAGACGCAGGAGGGAGACAAGACCGGTAATACAGATAATACTGTCAGAAAGTCCGGAGGAGAAATCATAGATCAGAAAGCCATAGAGGGCCCAGACCAGATTATTGACAAAGAAGCTCAGTTTGATCGACAGCAGGTCTCTGGCGTAATAGTTGCACAGAGAGAGCTGGACAGTGGCCAGAGGAGGCAGCATGCCTACTATACCCCGGTTATTGACCAGAAGGCCAACCACCAAAACCAGAGGGGTAAAGATGTACATGAGCTTTTTGGTATACTTCCCCTTCATGACCAGATAGTTACGTACGGTGGAGATGATCAGGGTGGAAAGCCCGGCCCAGGAGGCAAAAAAGACAGCTGCCACACAGGCGATGGCACAGTTCATCATCTGGCAGAAATATGCTTTTTTCTGGTCATTGATGCAGCAGCTGATGACCATAAAGATGGCAGCGATGAAGGAGATCCCGTTGCCGATTATGATCCGTTCCATGAATTATCTCCCCTTGATCCGATCCCAGTAGGCTTTTGCGGCCTGCTCGGTCTTATTCTCCCCGTACTGGTAGTAGACGGCGTCCTTCAGCTTGTCGGGGAGATACTGCTGGGGGACGTAGTGGTTTGGATAGTCGTGGGGGAACTGATAGGTCAGTCCTCTGCCCAGTTTTTTTGCCCCGGAATAATGGCTGTCCATCAGATGTGCCGGAATAGGGCCGTAGTTACCGGCGCGGATATCACGCATCGCAGCGTCGATGCCGGAGATGCCGGTATTGGATTTGGGCGCCGTTGCCATAAGCACAACGGCATCCCCCAGAGGGATCCGGGCCTCAGGAAGGCCCAGCATATTGGCCGCGTCTACACAGCTCTTGACAATGGGGATAATCTGAGGGTAGGCAAGGCCTACATCCTCACAGGCGATAACCATCAGACGGCGGCAGGCTGAGATCAGATCTCCCGCCTCCAGCAGCCGGGCAAGATAGTGAAGGCCGGCATTGGGGTCGGAACCGCGAATAGATTTCTGCAGGGCGGAGAGAATATCATAATGACTGTCACCATCCCGATCGTAGCGCATGGCAGAGCGCTGGCCGAGGATGGCGGCATCTTCCATCGTGAATGTGACCTGACCATTTTCCGGCCGGCCGGCAGAAAAGAGCAGCTCTACACTGCTGATTCCCTTGCGCACATCACCACCGCAGGAGGAGGCCAGCGCGTCCAGTACGCCCGGCTCCAGTACCGCCTTCCAACCCATACGCTGCTCCATAATGGAGATGGCCCGGAGGATGGCGGGCTTGAGCTCCTCAGCCTCCACCGTCTTGAACTCGAAGACGGTAGAACGGGAGAGCACGGCGTTGAAAACGCAGAAATAGGGATTCTCCGTGGTAGAGGCAATGACGGTAATCTTACCGTTTTCCATGAATTCCAGCAGAGACTGCTGCTGCTTCTTATTGAAATACTGAATCTCGTCCAGATAGAGCAGCACGCCGTTGGGCGCCATAAGTGTATCCACGTCGGCAATCACCTCGCGGATATCACTGATGGAGGCAGTCGTGGCATTGAGCCGGTGAAGGGTTCGGTCGGTCCGTTTGGCAATAATATTGGCAACGGTGGTCTTTCCCGTGCCGGAGGGGCCGTAAAAGACCATATTGGGGACATTTCCCCCCTCGATAATCCGGCGCAGAACGCCATTGGGGCCAAGAATATGACGCTGACCCACTACCTCATCCAGAGATAGGGGACGTATTTCATCCGCTAAGGGGCGATAAGCCACGATAGTTCACCTCGTATCAGATCAGATCAGATCGCTCATACCGGCACTGTCAGAGCCGCCGGTAGACATGAACAGCAAAGGAAATCGTCAGATCCAGCTGCTCCAGTTTGGCCAGTCTGGCCGTCCCGGAGGCGGGAGTTTTCCAGTAATAGGGGGTCATCTGGAACAGGTCCATTATAGTCTGACTGTCAGGAAGGGTGATTTTTTCTTCCACCTTGACCACCTTCAGCCGCTCGAAGCCGGGATAGTCGGGAGACAGTTCCTCATTAGGATAGGGTTGTTCGTAGAGCACCTCTTTCATCTCCCAGAGATGCCGGGGGCCAGGGACTACGTAGAGAAAGTGACCTCCCTTTTTCAGCACCCGGGAAAATTCCTCCAGTGCCAACGGGGAGAAGCAGTTGACCAGCAGATCAATGCTGTCAGTTCCGATGGGGAGATGGTAAACCGAGGCGACGGCGAACTCCCCTTCCGGCAGCCGCTTGGCGGCATAGCGAACTGAGGTTTTGGACAAATCCACGCCGCAGACGGCAGCCGTTCTCCCCTGCTCTTTCAGCGCCCGTGCCATGCCCTGCGTATAGTAGCCCTCGCCGCAGCCGGAGTCCAGCAGAGTCAGGCGCTGTCCGGGCGTCTCTGCTGCCAGGCTTTCCAGCGTCCGGCGGAGGCAGAGATACCAGTCCCCGGAAAGAAAGCGATTTCTGGCAGCAGCCATTCCCTTGTCATCTCCGGGGTTCTTGGAATGCTTTTTATTGGCAGGGAGCAGATGGACATAGCCCTCTTTGGCCCGGTCATAGCTATGGCCCTTCTGACAGCGATAGCTCCTGTCCTCACGGCGGAGGGGGGCGGCGCAGATCGGGCAGCGAAACAGACTCATTCTCTCTTCCTCTTTCACATAATATGCTAAGTATATCATATCAGATTATTCACCAAAATGATACCTCTATTTTCATCCATACCGGTCATTTATCCGGAAATTGTAAAGTTTTCCCCTTTCTCTTGCAAACATCGGATACGAAGCATATAATATGTAGATGTCAAGACACCTTTGATACCAATGACAGAAATGGAGATTTTGCTATGGATTGTCGTACCAACTATACGATGCTATGCGACTTTTATGAGCTGACCATGGCCAACGGCTATTTCCTGACTCCTGAGGTCCGGAACCGTATCACCTATTTTGATGTTTTTTTCCGCAGCACCCCTGACAACGGCGGCTATGCCATTGCCGCCGGTCTGGAGCAGATCATTGAATATATTCAGGACCTGAAGTTTACCGAGGAAGACATCGCCTACCTTCGGAGCAAGAACCAGTTCTCTGAGGAGTTTCTGGACTATCTGCGGACATTCCGCTTTACCGGCGATATCTGGGCCATGCCTGAAGGCACCCCCATCTTCCCCCGGGAGCCCATCATGACCATTCGAGCTCCCGCCATTGAGGCTCAGTTTATTGAGACTTATGTGCTGCTGATGATTAACCATCAGTCGCTGATCGCCACCAAGGCCAACCGGATCGTTCGGGCAGCCAAGGGCCGGACGGTCATGGAGTTCGGTGCCCGCCGGGCCCACGGCGCTTCCGCCGCCCTTATGGGTGCCCGGGCTGCCTACATCGGCGGCGCCCATGCCTCGGCAACCGCACAGACGGACAGAGACTACGGCGTGCCTGCCACCGGCACCATGGCTCACTCCTGGGTCATGATGTTCCCCAGTGAGTACGAGGCGTTTAAGCGGTACTGTGAGATCTACCCTCACAACGCAACTCTGCTGGTTGATACCTACAATGTGCTTAAGTCGGGCGTACCCAACGCTATCCGGGCGTTTAAGGAAGTTCTGCTTCCTCAGGGCATTACCAAGTGCGCTATCCGGCTGGACTCGGGTGACTTGACCTACCTGTCCAAGAAGGCCAGAAAGATGCTGGATGATGCCGGTCTGACCGAGTGCAAGATTGTGGCTTCCAACTCTTTGGACGAGTATCTCATTCGTGATCTGCTCAATCAGGGCGCTGAGCTGGACAGCTTCGGCGTCGGCGAGCGGCTGATTACCTCCAAGAGCGCTCCGGTTTTCGGCGGCGTGTACAAGCTGGTAGCTGTCGAGTCTGATGACGGCGAGATCATTCCCAAGATCAAGGTCAGCGAGAATCCGGTCAAGATCATCAATCCTCACTTCAAGCGGGTCTTCCGTCTCTTTGACAACGCTTCCGGCGAATCCATTGCCGACGTACTCACCGTCTATGACGAGGTAGTCGAGAGCGGAAAGCCTTACCAGCTCTTTGACCCCAGAGCTACCTGGAAGCGGAAGGTCGTTGACAACTTCACCGCCAAGGAGATGCTGGTTCCCATCTTCCAGAACGGCCAGCTGGTCTATAAGATCCCCTCTCTGAAGGAAGTCAGGGAGTACTGCCAGCAGCAGGTAGCGCTGCTCTGGGACGAGGTCAAGCGCTTTGATAACCCCCACATCTACTATGTGGACCTGTCCGATCAGCTCTGGCGGATCAAGCAGAATCTGCTCATGGAGAGTCAGAATCACAACGTATTTTAATTGAATACAAAATTAACCCGGAAGTACGACATTTGTCCGTATTTCCGGGTTTTCCTTTGTTACAGTTTCAGGTTGAAGATGGCGACGCCGATCAGGATGACTGCCATGCCCAGCAGTTTTTTCTTGTTAAACCGCTCCTTGAGGACCAGATAGCCCAGCACGGCCACCAGAATATAGCTCAGCGACTCCAGAACAGGAGCGGCCGACAGCGGGACGTACTTGAGCGCCAGCATGGTCAGGATGGTGGAGAGGAAAAACATACCGTAGGCGCAGATGACATGGGGATTGAGATACTCCCGAATGGGAGAGGAGTAGGTCTTGTTCGCGGAGACCTTCAGCAGAATCTGGGAGATCACGGAGATCAAAATGGAGACCAGATAGATACAGACCGCTATCGTTGCATTATTCATCGCTCGTCACCATAATGTAGATGCCGACAAAGATCACAGCGGCGCCAAGGAGCATATTCCAGGTGATCGTCTCCCGGAAAAGCATGGCGCCCCAGATCAGTCCCCAGACCAGAGAGACAGGACGGTTGGCATAGGCCACCGTCAGCGGCATACGCTTCAGAATCTGCTGCCAGATGATAGCGTAGAGGAACATAGCCACCAGATCCAGGCCGTAATAGAAGAAGAACGGCAGGGAGAGCAGGGCTTCCTGAGCGGCCATCTTGGCGAAGACGCCGCTGAGAGAGGAAATCATCAGGCCAAGATGGAGTACGATCATCAGCTTGACAGGGTATTTGTTTTGCTGTGTTTGACTCATGGTGCTGTCTGCTTCCTCCTTCAGTCGGCCTTGGACCCGTCCGCTGTCTGTTCAGACAGGTTGACGGTCTCTCGGATGACATACTGGGGAGTGCGATTGACATTGAGAATCAGCTTGCCCACATATTCGCCAATAATGCCCAGCATGAGGAAGGCAAAGCCAAAGAGGACCAGCATAACGCACATGAGGGAGGACCAGCCGACTACAGTGGTAGGATCCAGCAGTTTCTGGATAATAGTGATCACAGCGCCCAGCAGTCCGCAGACAGAGAACAGGCAGCCCAGGATAGTGGCAAGGCGGAGGGGCAGAACGGTAAAGTTAATGAAGGCCATAAAGACCTTGAACGCTTTGCGGAAGGTGTAGTTGGAGGTACCCTCCTCCCGGCTGAAGTGCTCAATCTCCACGTTGCCCACGTTGCCGGTAGTGCGGAAAAAGAGCATGGAGAGGTAGAGGTTGTAGCTCTTGTACTGGATGACTTCGTCACGGACATATTTCCGGATAACCCAGTAGTTGCCAGCCTCAATGCCCTTGGGCCGCTCAACCAGATGCCAAGTGATAAAGCCGGAGATTTTGCTGACCAGATTTTTGAAGAAGCCGAACTTGCGCTTCTTATAAACGCCGAAAACCACGTCGAAGCCCTCCTCCATCTTGCCCAGCAGGATGGGGATCTGAGAGGGATGGGTTTGGAGATCATCGTCCATGCCGATGATCATATCGCCCTCAGCGTGATTGAGGCCGGCCATAATAGCGTTATGCTGGCCGAAGTTTTTGGCCAGATTGATGCCCTTGACGCAGGGATATTTGGCGGCGGCACGGCAGATGGCCTCGTAGGTCTTGTCCTTGGAAAAGTCGTTGACGAGGACGAACTCGCACTCGTAGCCTTCCAGCTTGTCGAACTCCTCTACACAGAGATCGACGACACGCTCAATGGTCTTTTCGGAGTTGTAGCAGGGAATAACAATGGAAACCAGCATAATAATTCCTCATTTTTGGCAGGCCCGTCAGTTCTGAGGGGCGATTTCGATGGTGATCAGTTCCAGGACTTGAGCCAGACGGGTCCGGCAGGCTTCCAGACTGCTGCCCTTAATAATAATCTGACCCAGACGATCCCGGCCGTTGGTATAGCTGCGGATCTCGTCTCCTACGCTGACATTGAAGGAAAGGTCCAGAATGTCCGCTGCCGGAGGGTTGTCATTGTTCAGTGCGGTAAGCAGGCCGCTCTGACGGGAGATCATAATATGAGAAAGATTGGGGGTATGCTCCCCTTCCCCGCCCAGTTTGGGGTCCAGAGGCAGGCCCATAGCAAGGCGGACAATCTGCTCATAGTAATCCACACCGTAATAAGTACCGACCAACTCGGCCAGGCAAGTAGCGCCTGCCCGGGCGGTGGCTTCCACCACATAGACCTTGTCCCCCCGGCGGATAAAGTCACAGTTGACGGGGCAGTTATCAAAGCCCAGCGCATCAATGACCAGCTCCACCTGCTGAATGATCTGGTCGGTCACGTCAGCAAGCTCAGGGGCGGGCACATAATGTCCCACGGGGGTGGGGGTAAAGCCTTGAAAAACAGAGGTGCCGTCAGGCAGGATAAAGACCGGCTTGCCGTCCTTCACCATAGCTTCCACACCGAAGAGGATACCTTCAATAAACTCTTCCAGCAGACAGTAGTCTTTCTGAGTAAAAGACATGGTCTTTGGATAGTTGGCCCAGACCTCTTCCGGCGTATTGCAGCGATAGATTCCACGGCTGCCCATCTGATCGACAGCCTTGAGAATCAGAGGAAACGGCAGTTCCCTCATGGCCGCCTCCAGCTCAGCTTCCGAATGAATCTTGCGGAAGCGGGCAGTCTGAACACCCCGGGCTACAAAAGCCTCCTTCATCAAGCTCTTATTGGTACACAGGCGGACTGCCTCATGGGAGGGACCGATCAATCCAAGCCGGCTGCAGGCAGTGCCCTGAGCGAAGAGACCGGTATCCATACAGCAGGTGGCAATACCATCTGCCCCAGCGGCACGGGCTGCCTCGGTAATAGCGTCGGCATCCACGATATTGGCATAGACATAATCATCGGCAGCCTGAAAGCCGGGATAGTCTCCGGGGATACTGGCTGCCACAGTACGGATACCCAGCCGCTGCGCCGCCCGGATCAGGGGGATCTGCGAATAACTGGCACCCAAAATCATCAGTGTTTTCATCGGTCTGACCTCCTCAGCAAGCGCCGAATAGGCTTAAAACAGGCAGGGCTCTTTGCTGTCATCGGGGAAAGAAGCCCATAAAGTAACAGATATATCATAGCACAAAGGGTCGAAGAGGGCAACTGTTTCAGATAAAATAGCTCATTCCCCTTTCGCCATAAAAAGCCCTTGTCCAGCGGACAAGGGACAAAGGAAAACACCCTTTGTCTTTCGACAAAGGGTGTTTCTGGCGCAGAAGGAGGGATTCGAACCCTCGTTAGGGTATTAGCCTAAACACGATTTCCAATCGTGCGCCTTCGACCACTCAGCCACTTCTGCATATCCAGTGACAGTGCTCTACGCAATGCGTTGCCAGCCAGAAGGCCTTGGCTCGTCAGCAACATTGATTATTATAGCATGAAAATCCTGTTCGTCAAGAGGGTAATACAAATTTCTTCAAAAATTTTCTGCTCTGTCGGCAGTATTTTCCCCGGGTCGAATCGGGTCTAATCGGGAAAAATCGAGTCATACCGCAGAAAAGACCGTCGGGCATCCCGCTTGAGATGCCCGACAGACAGAGGTGAGTTACTTCTGATCAAATTCCCGGAAAAAGCGCTGATGGATAACCTGAACGGCCCGGTCAGCATCGGTCTCATCAACCAGAACAGAGACCTTGATCTCACTGGTAGAGATCATATTGATATTGATACCGGCATCAAAGAGCGCTTCGAACATCATAGCGGCCACACCGGGGCTGCCGATCATGCCGGCGCCGACGATAGAGACCTTGGCGCAGCGGTCACTGACCTCGATACGCTCAAAGCCCAGATTCTTGTGATGGAGCTCCAGCAGCTCTTTAGCCCGGGGCAGGTCGGAACGGGTGACGGTAAAGCTGATATCCTTGGTATCGCCGCGGCCGATGGACTGCAGGATGATATCCACGTTGATCTTTTCCTTGGCCAGCAGAGAGAAGATCTTAAAGGCGGTACCGGGCTCATGGTTCAGGCCGACCAGAGCGAGACGGGCAATGTTTTTATCTTTGGCAACACCACTGATGTGAGATTTTTCCATGGTTTTGACGACCTCCTTGACTTTCGTACCGGGCTTGCCGGAGAAGCTGGAGAGAACCTCCAGATTAACGCGATATTTCTTAGCCATTTCAACAGAGCGGTTATGGAGTACCTGAGCGCCCAGAGAGGCAAGCTCCAGCATTTCCCCGTAGGTGATTTCGTCCAGCTTTCTGGCTCCTTCCACCTTTCGGGGGTCTGCGGTAAATACACCGTCTACGTCAGTATAGATCTGGCAGAGATCTGCATGGAGAGCAGCAGCAAGAGCGACAGCAGAGGTATCCGAACCGCCACGGCCAAGGGTGGTAATATCGTCAAAGCGGTTGACGCCCTGGAAGCCAGCCACCAGAACGATCTTGCGCTGGCCCAGTTCGGACTCCAGCCGTTCCTTTTCGATCCGGGAGACCCGGGCATCGCCATAGGTACGGCTGGTTCGTACGCCGGCCTGCCAGCCGGTCAGGGAGACAACAGGATAGCCCAGTGCTTCAATGGCCATGGCACAGAGGGAAATCGACATCTGCTCGCCGGTGGCAAGAAGCATATCCATTTCACGCTTGGAGGCGCGGGGGTTGATCTCGGCAGCCTTTTCCAGCAGGTCGTCAGTCGTATCGCCCTGAGCAGAGAGGACGACGATCACATCGTTACCCGCCTTATAAGTATCGGTAATAATGCGGGCCACATTGCGGATCCGCTCGGTATTGGCAACAGAGCTGCCACCAAATTTCTGTACAATCAGTCCCATAGGTATGGGTCCCTCCCGATATTGGATTCTGTTCGGAGCGCTCCCGCCGGGAGACTTCTCCTGTCTCGTGGAGAGAGACGGCAGCGCCGTCTCCCCCTATACTATGTCTCAGTCCAGAACACGGAACAGAGTTTTTACCTCCAGCCCCTTCAGCTCAGCTTTGGCCTGGGCGGGAGTGAGCTTGCCTTCACTCAGCCATGCGCTCTGACCATCTGCGGCACCCAGCTTCTTCCAGCCGGGACCCTCCTCCTGGCCGGAAACGCGGGCATACCACTGGCTCTCCACTTCATCAGAGGAGAAAACCACGTCTTCCCCGCCTTCTTCCCAGTAGTTGCTCTTGATATAGCCCTTGGCTTTGGCTGCTTCCATTACGTCAGCTACTACAGCAGAGGCGGTAGGCAGCTTGCCGGCGCCCTGACCGTAGAACATGACATCGCCGATCGCGTTGCCCACAACGGAAATCGCGTTGAAGACACCTACCACGTTGGCCAGAGGGGTCTCCTCTTTTACCAGATGGGGAGCCACATAGGCAGCAACCTTGCCATCATCCCGGCGCAGGGCACGGCCCAGCAACTTGATCTTCATTCCGGCAGCCTTGGCGTAGGCTACGTCAGCCAGAGTGATGGCGGTAATGCCTTCGGTGGGCACCTGCTCGGGGGCAATATGGCGACCCCAGGCCAGAGAGGCCAGAATGCAGATCTTGCGGCAGGCATCATGGCCTTCGATATCGGCGGCAGGGTTCTGCTCGGCATAGCCCTTGGCCTGTGCCTCCTTCAGCGCCTGCTCAAAGGAGAGCCCAGCCTGAATCATCCGGGTCAGAATATAGTTGGTAGTGCCGTTAAGGATACCGGAAATCTGATCCAGCTCGTTGGCAGCGAGGCAGGAACGGATGGGATGGAGAATGGGGATGCCGCCGCCTACGCTGGCCTCAAAGAGATAAGAGACATTATTCTCCTTTGCCAGCTTCATCAGCTGGCAGCCATGCTTTGCCACCAGTTCCTTATTGGAGGAGACCACGCTCTTGCCGGCAGCCAGAGCCCGACGGGTGAACTCCAGAGCGATGGTTGCGCCGCCAATGGTCTCTACCACCACGTCCACCTCGGGGTCGTTCTCGATGATAGAGAAATCGTGGATCACCTTATCAGCAAAGGGGCTGTCAGGGAAATCACGGACATCGAGGATATATTTCACTTCGACCGGATCGGAGACTCTCTGGGCGATCTGACGGTTATTCGTATAGATAACCTCAGCGACACCGGAACCTACGGTACCAAAACCAAGAATCGCAACATTGACCATGTCTTCACTTCCTTATTCTTTTCACTGGCATCAGCCTGCCAGAATTTCCAGTTTGATTACGCCACTGGCCGAGATAACGCTGCGCATCAGCTCTTCCAGCGAGACGACCATGCCCGAAGTCTCGGCGCCAATGGTCACCACGGCCACTCCATCGGTGGGGATGGACTGGTTGATGGTAAGTATGTTGGCACCCGAGGAGGCAAAGATATTCAGAATAGCCGACAGCACACCGGGCTCGTCCCGAAGCATGGACTGGAAGGTGACAATATGACCATTGATCATATCGTTGAAGGGCCGGACAGCATCCTTATATTTATAGAACGCACTCCGGCTGATTCCGGCCAGCTTGGCTGCCTCATTGACGGTAGAAGCTTCCCGCAATTCCAGCGCCTGCTTGGCCCGGGCCACCTTAAGATAGATCTCGGGCAGGGCGTGAGCCTCAACAATGAAGTACTTTGGAGTATTGGACAACTTCTCCACCTCGCATTCCAAAAACATTTGTCCGCCTACGGCGGTCATTTAGCGCACTGCTATGATAGCACAACCATTTTTTGATTTCAACATCTTTTTTCTTTTTTAGCTAATTCACGAAAGGAGGCTGTCTTATATGTCTTCGATCCGGGATTTTGCCAAAGGCTGGCTGCTTATGGCTGGGCTTCTGCTGTTTACGCTCAACGATCCGGTACGCAGAAGTATCGTTCCCTTCCTTCTGGCGCTGGTCCTGGCTCTCGCCGTCCGGCGCCCCATCGCCCGTCTGGAGCAGCATATGCCCCGCGCGCTGGCCAGCCTGCTCATCCTGACTCTGGCCGGTCTGTTGGGTCTGTCCTTTATGGCCATTGCCGCTGTCCGGCTCTGGCAGCTGGTTCCCCGGTGGCTGGACAAGCTGCCGGACACACTGCGGATCTGGGAAAGTCTGGCCTCTATCGGAACTATTCTGCCGGTAGCGCTTCGTCCTTCCTATCTGCGCCTGCTGGAGATTCTTCAAAGCCAGAGCATCGCTCTGATGGAAAGCTGGACCGGGGAGATTGCCCAATGGGCCGGCGGACTCATTCAGGCACTGCCGGGCAAGCTTTTCACATTTGGCATTACCCTGCTGGCCACCTTTTACGCCGCCTCTGACTGGCCAAGGGTCAGCAGCGGTCTTGCCGCCCTGCTTCCGCGGGAGACTAAAGAGCGGCTCCCTCAGATTGCAGGACAGTTAAAGCGCGGGATGACCGGCTGGCTGCGGGCTCAGGGAAAGCTGATGGTGCTGTCTTTTCTGGTTCTGCTGGCAGGATTCTGGATTCTGGGGCTGGAGAACAAGCTGATCCTCAGCGCCTCCATCGCGCTGGCAGACGCCCTTCCCTTTCTGGGAACGGGACTGATCCTGCTGCCCTGGGCTCTTTTCTCTCTGCTGGAGCAAGAGACAGCCAGAGCGCTGGGACTTGTCCTTATCTGGCTGGCCGCCCTTATCCTCCGCTCCGTACTGGAGCCCCGACTGCTGGGCAGGCAGGCCGGGGTCTCTCCCCTTCTGACCTTGTTTTCCATGTACGCGGGCCTGCGGTTGTTTGGCCTCTGGGGACTTATAGGCGCGCCCATTCTTCTGTCGGGTATTATGGGTCTGCAGGAAGAGAAAGAGAAAAGCCCCGAAGACAGCTGATGTCTTCGGGGCAAAAAGGTTTGGATCAGCCTTCGCTGTAAAGTCGGGCCATGACTGCCTTCCAGAGCACAACGGCGGGATTCCCGTCGTAATTGATGGTCTCGGAGTTTTCATATCCGGTCCAGACCACGGCGGTAACATCGTCGGTATAGCCGGCAAACCAGCGGTCGTAGTCCTCGTCTGTGGTACCGGTCTTACCGGCAACTTTGACACCGGAGATTCGGGCGCCGGTACCGGTGCCCTCAGAGACGACGTTCTCCAGCATATCGTCCATGTAACGGACGGTACTGTCCTTGAGCACGGCCTCGCCTACGGTGTAGCCGGAAATAATGGGATTTCCCATACTGTCATAGGAGATCGAGTAGCCATCCTGTGCCAGAATGATCTCGCCGTTGCTGTCGGTGACCACGGTATAGACGTAGGGCTCCACATACAGGCCATCACGGGGAAAGACGGAGTAGGCACCGGCCAGCTCATAGACCGAAATACCATAAGTCAGACCGCCCAGCGCCAAAGGAGCCAGGTCCAGATCGGAGTAGAACTTGCCGGACTTGCCGGTGTAGCCCTCTACCAGACTGGTAATACCAAAGCGGTCCTGGAGGAAATTAAAAGAATACTGGGGGCTGACCCGCTGGAGCAGCTGGGCAGCGACAGTATTAAGACTCTTGGACAGTGCATAGTCTACCGTCACCAGATCGCCGGTAGGCTTCTTGCCGGCATTTGAGGTGGGATAGAGGGTGCCATCGCTCAGTCGGAGAGAGCTGTCCTCGATCAGCGAGGTGGGAGTAACGGCTCCCATCTCAATGGCGGGAGCATAGACGGAGAGGGGCTTGATTGTGGATCCGGGGGGACGGAGCGTATCGTAAGCTGTATTCCAGATACGGTTGCCCGTCTTTTCTCCGGTACCGCCGGCAATGGCAATCACGGCGCCGGTATCATTGTCAATGACGCTGATGGCGGAGATCAGTTCCTGACCCTTGGCCGACTTATGACCAGCCAGCAGATCACCGGGGATATAGACAGCATCTACCTGATCCTGTACAAAGCGGTCCAGACAACTGAAAATTTGCAGGCCGCCGGAGTAGATCATATCAATGGCCGTCTTATTGTCAATATTCAGCTTTGCTTCCAGGTCGGCCGCCACTTCCTTGATAACCGTCTCGGTATACCAGGAGTAGTAGTCGCCGGTAGTCTTTTCAGTCTGCTGGGTATCGGCCTTATCGCCGGTAAAGACCAGTTCTTCGGCCTTGGCAGCATCCCGGGCCTCCTCGGAGATATAGCCCTGCTCACACATCTGGTCGAGAACCAGACAGCGGCGCTTATAGTTGTTTTCGGGGTACTTAAGAGGATTGTAGGCAGAGGGGTTATTGGTAATAGAGATCAGCGCGGCACACTCTGCCAGCGACAAGTCTTCCAGATCCTTGCCGTAATAGAACTGGGCGGCTGTATAGACGCCGTAACAGCGGTTTCCAAGGAAGATCTTATTGAGATACCACTCCAGCGTCTCCTCTTTCGTATGGGTGGAGTCAAACTCCAGCGCCTGGAAGATCTCCAGCACCTTTCTCTTGACGGTGACGTCATTATTCTTGGTCACATTTTTGATCAGCTGCTGGGTAATGGTAGAGCCGCCTTCCTGACGGCCGCCGGTGAACATCTTCAGCACGGCGCTGCCGGTTCGGACCCAGTCCACGCCACCGTGATCCCAGAAGCGTTTGTCCTCGATCGCTACAGTAGCGTTGATCAGATTCTGAGGGATATCCTCGTAGGTTACCCAGACCCGGTTTTCATCGTCATAAAGGATCTGCTCGGGCTGGTAGGTCCCACTGGACTCATCGTAATAGAGGATGGCCGTGGTCTGGTCAGAGTTGGACTGGACCAGGGAAAGGGCAGGTCGGGTCTCTTCCACCTCGTCCATAATGACGGTAGTCACATAGTTTGCCGCATAGCAGGCCAGAATGGCACAGGTAGCCGCTCCAATGAGGACAATGGTACCCAGCAGGATACCAACCCACTTGAAAAAGCCTGTGACTGCGCCCAGGGCTGACCCGGTCTTTGGATTTGTCATATCAGTATTACCTCCAAAGGGGTTTCCGCATAGACTGGGGAGAAGGTCATTCTCCCTCTGCTATCACCCATTATAACACCATTGTCAATGATACAGAATGATTCATTCAACATTATGCCAAACAATGGCTGCATTTGCAAGCCGAGGGGGAAGATTTCATATTTTGTTTGCATATTCTTCATCTTTTTCGGGCAGGATAGAGACTATGGGAGGTGAAAAGAGGTGAAAAATCGCTATCTCTGGCTGGCCGTATCCTGCGCGCTGGCACTGAGCCTGCTTACATTTGGATATCTCTGTCTCACCGCGCCGGTTCTGTCCGGGACAGAAACTGTCATTGCCGCCGCGGACATCGGCGCGGAGGAAGGCTGGATCCTTCGCTCTGAGGCAGGAGAGATTTTTATTATTCAGGGCTCAGAGCGAATCAGCACTGGCCTGTCTGACCAGCTGCTGCCGCAGGAGGATCGAGCAGCCCTTCGGGATGGAATCCGGGCAGAGAGCCGGGAGGCGCTGGCCGCTCTGCTGGAGGATCTCACGTCATAAACAAGGAGAAAAAAGAGGGTATGTATTTCGTCTCTAAAAAATGCTCTCTTCTCCCTCTTGCAATTTAAGCGCCCTCACGGTAAAATAGAGCCAAGAAACAGAAAGGCGGGTGAGTTCAATGAGCGAAGAGTTCGAGAGCACCTTTATTACCTTAACGGATGAAGACGGCAACGACATTGAGCTGGAATACCTGGATACAGTAGAGTATAACGGCGCAGTGTACATGTCTTTCTTCCCCACCATCCCCGAAGAAGAGGCTGAAAACGCCGAGGATAATGATGACTATGGTCTGATTATCCTGAAGGTCGTCTCCAGCAACGACGAGGAAGAAGAACTGATCACCATCGAAGACGAAGAGGAGCTGCAGGCTGTCTACAATCTCTTCATGGAGGCCATGTTCGAGGAAGAGGACGAGGAAGAGGAATAAGTCCTCCTCCCGCGCATCTTGTTCAAAGGGCCCTGCTCGGTACGTGATGGCTCATTTTTAAACCCACAATTCTGAAACGGGATTCCCACTCGTTCTGACGGTTTGCAGGCCTCCCGGCGCTTTTGTGCCGGAAGTTGGAAGCAGTGAAGTCAGTCGGAAGTCTCCCACCTGCCCTTTGGTGCAGGTTTGAATTGGGTCACACGGCCAGAGTGGGGCTATTTTGCGCCTTTCTCCCCTTCGGCAGAATGCCGAAGGGATTTTTTCGTTCAACTGGTATTATTTTTCTGAAAGATGGCTGAAAATCAATCAATTCCAGCGAAAAACTGCCGGCAAGAAGGCTCCCAAGATATTTTATTCTTGCATCTTGGATTTCCTTCGTATATAATGTAAAAAGTTTGTTAGTATGTTTTGCCGAAGGGGCTCAGAAAGGTCCGATCGGTGTAATACATAGGAGGCTAGAAAACAATGAATGAAAATCAGACCAAGAAAACTCAGGACGATCTGAGCCATCTGCCCCTGCGCCGCCGCGAGGACGCCATCAAGCAGCAGGAGCAAAAGAAGAAGGCCCGCATCTATGCCGTCGTGGCTCTTGTGACCGTCGTTATCGTTGCCGCTCTGCTGATCTGGGACTCGGGCATTGTCCAGCGCTCTGCCGGCGCCTATGAGGTCAATGGCCAGAGCTATTCCGCTACCGACGTGAGCTATCATTATTATAACGAGTACAGCTCTATCGCCAGCTACGCAAGCTACTACGGCCTGGACACCTCTCTCCCTCTGGACGAGCAGGAGTACGCCGAGGACATGACCTGGCATGATTACTTCCTGTCCAGCGCACTGTCCACTCTGGACGAGATGGCCGCTCTGACCAGCGAGGCCAAGGCTGAAGGCTACACCATCTCTGCCGAAGGTCAGGCCAATATCGACTCCATGCTGGAGAGCGTCGCCTCTGCCGCTGTCACCTATGGCGTTGACGAGGCTACCTATCTGACCTACTGCTACGGCCGCTATATGAACTCCTCCGCCTTTAAGAACGCTGTTACCGATCAGTGCTTCGCCCAGGATTACGCTCAGCACAAGGTGAACAACTTCGAGATTACCGAGAGCGATATGGCTGCCTACTATGCCGAGAACAAGGCTTCTCTGGATAACTTCGACTACGAGGCCTATCTGGTCTCCATTGATCTGCCCACCGAGTATGACGAGGAAGGCAATCCCATCGACTTCGTCCCCGCTCAGCTGGAGGCCGCTCAGGCTCAGCTGGAAATCAACGCAGGCAAGCTGGAAGAGGCCATGAAGGCCGGCGACAGCGAGACCGTCTCCTCTCTGGTTACCGAGCTGAGCGCCAGCGATCTGAGCTCGCTGTCCTCCGGCTCTCTGAGCTACTATGACTTTGGTCAGTGGCTGGCCGAAGAAGGCCGTCAGGCTGGCGATGTGACCAAGGTAGCCCTCAACCGCACCGACAGCACCGACACCGAGTATCTCTATGGCTACTATGTGGTCAAGTTCAACAGCCGTGAGCTGGACGAGTATCATGGCATTGACTTCTACAACCTGCTGATTCAGGCCGACATCATCACCAGCGAAGACGGCGAGAGCACCAGCTATGACTGGGACGCTGCCAAGGCTGAGATCGAGGCTCTGCAGGACGAATGGCTGGCCGGCGCTGCTGACGCCGAGAGCTTCCTGGCTATGGCTGAGGAGCACTCTGACGGCTCTACCACCTCCTACACCAACACCTATAAGGGTCTGCAGAACGCAGAAGTGGATGAATGGCTGTTTTCCGCCGAGCATGAGGCTGGCGACTATGCCATCATTCAGGACAACACCCTCCACGGCTACCGGCTGGTCTATGTCAAGGGTTACAGCGATCTGTATTACTGGCAGACCATCGCCAAGAGCGCTATCCAGAACGATCGCTACACCGAGTGGCTGGCTTCCGCTCAGGAAGGCCATGAAGGCGTCTCCACCTCCTTCATGAGCTATGTTGGTCAGTGATCCTTTTCCGACACACATAATTTATCCCTCCCCTGCCATACTGACGGGGGAGGGATTTTTTTGCGTGACAGAATCTGGAAATGGCCGCTGGCAGGGTTGGCGGCAGGAATGGTCACCGGTCTCTTTGGCGGCGGAGGAGGGCTGATTCTGGTGACGCTGTTTCTTCGTTGGCTGGGTCTGGAGGAAAAGCGGGCTTTTGCCTCGTCGGTGGCGGTGATCTTTCCCATCTGTCTGCTTAGTGTAGCAGCCAGTTGGTTCCGCGGGAGTCTGGACCTGGCAGCCGCGCTGCCCTATCTGGCTGGCGGACTGGCAGGCGGATGGCTGGGAGGTCGGCTGTTTTCCTCTGCCTCTCCTCTGTTTCTCCGGCGATGCTTTGCAGTGTTTTTGATCTATGGAGGACTACGATGGATTTTATGAGCTATCTTCCCCCTCTGGCAGTCGGCTTTGGGGCAGGTATCCTGTCCTCCTTTGGACTGGGCGGCGGAACACTGCTGCTGGTCTGGCTCACTTCGGTCAGCGGAATGGATCCGGCTCAGGCCAGAGGGATCAATCTGCTCTACTTTCTTCCGGTCTCGGCAGCTGCGCTCCCTTCCCACATCAAGCGGGGATATCTGAAGGGCAAGGGACTGTTTCTGGCCATTTTCGGCGGACTGGCAGGCGTCATGGTGAGCACACTCACCCTCTCCGATCTGCTGGGCCAGTGGCAGGACAAGGCTTTCGGTGTCTTTCTGCTTGTGATGGGAATACTGGAGTGGTGCTCGCCGGGCAGAAAAAAGCCATAGCTCCTTTTTCGGGAGCTATGGCTGTCAGATCAGATTCAGCGATGAGGGCGGTAGGAAAGCCGGTAAGAGACCTTGCGGTAGATCCGGGTGACGACCACGCTGGCCAAAAAGCCCATCAGGCTTCCGGCGATAACGTCGGTGGGATAATGAACGCCTACATAGAGCCGGGAGAAGGCCATAAGCAAAGCCATAATAACGGCCAGAACCTTAAAGGGAGCCATCCATTTTTCTCCACTGAGGGTCTGGAGCCAGGCACCCGCGGCAGCAAAGGAGGCCGACGAGTGACCGGAGGGGAAGGAATAGGAGCTGGGCTGTTTGATCAGGCACTCCAGTTCCTCCAGCCGGGTAAAGGGCCGGGGTCGGGCGATAATATTTTTCAGCAGCTCGGTATTGACCAGATGGGCTGTCAGCAGGGACAACAGCCCGACAATGCCGGCAGGCCGGGTCTTCCGGAAAAGGAGGAAAAGGACACAGACAGCGATCCAAAGCTCTCCATTGTCGGCCAGATGGGTATAGGTAGTAAAAAAAGCAGACAGCAGGTCGTTGCGCAGGAAATCCTGGATCCAAAGAAGAATACTGCTGTCGAGAGTAAGAATCGCTTCCAGCATAAGAAAGCTCCTTTCCTGAGAGTGATCCTATTATAGCGTATGTTTCAGAGTTTTTCATCAGTTCGGAGAAATTTTCCTGTTGCTTCAGACGAACTTCATGATCTCTTTCCCCCTTTCCTCCTTGCCTTCGAGAGCAAAAGCGGGTAAAATATGAGATACATGGCAGTATGCCATTCACTTCAACAGGAAAGGAAGAGGTTTCGTGGCTCATATCATCTGCCTCGGCAGCGTCCGCTGGGTTAAACTGGGTGGCCGTACTCAGAATCTGCTGTCCCGACTCAGCCGCCATCATAAGATCCTCTATTTTCAGCCCCCTCCCTCTCTAATCTCTCAGGATATCCGGAAGGGCGATCATAAAAAACAGGCCATCCACCCTCAGAAGAACATCTCCCTTTACACCCTGCCACCGGTCTTCCATCTGAATAACTACGACCATCCCCGGCTACTGGGCTATAACGTCAAGAAGATGACCAAGTACATTCAGGAGAAGGCCAAACAGGAACAGATTGTCGATCCCCTGCTCTGGCTCTGCTCCCCCTTCTACTACGCTCTGCTGGATACGCTGCAATATAAAGGTATGGTCTACGACTGCTATCAGGACTGGTCCCTCTTTGATATTCGCTGGGAGAGTATCGTAGCCAACCGGGCGGACATTCTCTTTGCGGCTTCCCCCGGTCTTGCCGATCATCTGGCTCCCTGCAATACCAATATCGCTCTCATTCCCAACGGCGGCAATCTTTCCCTCTATCGCAAGAGCGAGGACTTAACGCTTCAGGCTCCGGATCCTCTGCTGCGTATTCCCAGCCCTCTGCTGGGCTATCTGGGTGACGTGACCCGTGATGTGGATCTTCGGCCGGTCTACCGGGCTGCCAAGGCCAACCCCAGATGGCACTTTGTCTTTGCCGGACGATGCAGCCGGGAAAATCCCCTCTACCAGACCCTGCTCAATCTGAACAATGTTCATTTTCTGGGCAAGGTACCTCAGAGTGAACTGCCGGTCTACGGCGCCCACTTTGACGTGCTGATCGAGCTGCTGGACACCGATGACCCGGAAGAGGATGTGGTTTCCTCCCGGATTTACGAGTATCTCATGATCGGCAAGCCCATTGTCTCCATGTATCCCGCCCGGTATACTCCGGCCTATCCCGATGTGATCTACGGCGCCCGGTCCCCCAAGGAGTTTTCCGACCAGTGCCTGCAGGCCCTGATGGAGAACAGCGGTTACACCGCGCTGCGTCGGAAGCAGTACGGCGCGGAAGCCGACTGGAATCTCCGCGCTCAGTTGGCTCAGCAGATTCTGGAGAACATCAGCTTACTGTAAGCGTGTCAGGAAAGGAGTTTCCCTATGAATCAAAAACGATGGAGACGGGATATCCTCCTGTCGGTACTGGTCCCGGGCGCGCTGCTGCTGCTGGGACTGCTGACAGTCAGGTTCTCTTACGAGGTCAATGACGACACGGCCATGATCTCCATTATGAACGGGTCCTTTACCGGTACCCCTTCCCCCTATGCTATCTTTGTCAAGTACCCCCTGTCCTGGCTGATCTCCCTGTTCTACCGGACGGGGCTTGCCATCAGCTGGTATCAGGTGATCATGTTTGCCATTATGTGGCTGGCCATGGGCTCTGTCCTCTACCGGTTGCTGCAGCGTCTGCCGGAGCATCCGGTTCTCGCCTCGCTGATGGTGACGGGCTCCGTGTCTGTGCTTTGGATGACCAATATCATGCGTTTCACCTTCAGCACCTGCGGTGCATTTGTGGCCGCTTCCGCTCTGATCTGTTTCTCGCTTCAGAAAAAGGAAGAGGATCTCCGGCCGGCCTATCTGGTCAATATCATTCTGCTGTATGTACTGTCCTACCTGATCCGGGACTACTTCTGCTATGTGGCCACCTGCTTCCTGGGCGTTATCTGGCTGGCCAAATACGGAAGAGAGATGTTTGCCAACAGGAAGTGCTGGCGCATCCCGGTAGCCGCGCTGCTCTGCATGGCCATTGCCATGGGCATTAACTCGGCTGCCTACCACAGGGATAACTGGGACTGGTTCATTGACTACAACAACGCCCGGTCCAATCTTCAGGATTTTCTGGGCTTTCCGGACTACGACGATCATAAGCAGTTTATCAATGAGCTGGGCTACGATCGGCAGGAATACTATGCCATCTCCCACTATGACTACTGTCTGCTGGAAGACTTCTCTCCCGAGGATCTCTTTCCGTTGAGCGACTACGCTGACGAGCTGATGCCTGAGGTGGGACTGAAGAAAACGGTCAAGACCACCGTTAAGCGGGCCATCGACTACTTCTTTGTGGACAGTCTGGAGGATCTCAAGCCGCTGCAGCTGGCCTCCTATCTGCTGCCGCCGGCGCTGCTGATGATGGCAGTCATCTGTTCGCTGCGGGACAAGAAATGGTACATCCTCCCCACCGGGCTGCTGCTCTTCGGTCTCGGTGCCATCTGGCTGTATATCGCTCTGGAGGGCCGGTACCCTCTCCGCGTGGCTTCCACCATGCGCATTATCACCATCGCAGCTTCCCTCTCCGGCATTGCCCATATCTGGGTAGCCCGCCTTGAGGAGGGCCGGCAGAGCAAAAAGCAGGCTAATTCTCTGGCCATCGGTCTGCTCTGCGGGCTGTTCGCTCTGTGCGCTCTGCTCGGCCTCTATAACGCCCGCAATGAACTGGGCGCTCCCCTCTCTCAGGAGGTTCAGCCGGCCGAATATGTAAGCTATGTAACGGAGCATCCGGAAAATATCTACCTCCGGGATACCCGGAGCGTCAGTTCCAGCTCGGCTCTGCTGAGCGAGTTCCCCCGGACGCCGGTGAATATGGTAGCTACCGGCAGCTGGACCGCCTACAGTCCTATCTTCTACGAGAAGCTGGAAACGCTGGGGCTGGACGGACTGAATCGGGAGACTCTGTATCTGGATAACTGTTATCTGATTGTTCACCAGAAACACGCTCTCAGCAAGGTGCTGGGCGTCAGCGGCGAGGCTGTCATTGAGGCAGAGGTCGTAGAAGCCTTTGATGACGGCATGCAGATCTGGAAGATCCACAGCATTACCGAATAAACAGAATCAACACCGCGTCTTCCGGTCTGTTCCGGAGGAGGCGGTGTTGTTTTGCTTTAATTGTTCTTCAGTTGAACATGGTCACGCTTTGTCCAGATAGACCCGGGGGACACGGGGAGATACGGCGCAGAGCAGTTCATAGGTAATCGTTCCAACGGCGTCAGCCTTCTCTTCCAGCGGCAGATCCCTGCCAAAAACGGTCACCTCGTCACCCACTTTGACTTGCTTCAGATCGGTCACATCCAGCATGCACATATCCATACAGACCCGGCCGATCTGGGCCACTCGTCTGCCCCGGATCAGCATCTCCTGTCTGCCGGACAGCAGCCGGAACAGGCCATCTCCGTATCCAATCGGAACCGCGGCCACCAGACTGTCCCGCTCCAGCACATGGGTTCGGCCGTAGCTGACGCAGGTGCCTTTGGGCAGGTGCTTGACTGAGGCTACACGGGTTTTAAGTTCCATGACAGGGACCAGAGGAAGGGTGCCGTCGCAGGCATGGTCAGGCATATGGCCGTAGAGGAGAATTCCCGGGCGGATCATATCCAGATGCATCCGGGGATAATTGATGGTAGCCGCGCCGGCACAGCAGTGGCGGATGGCAAAAGTGACGCCCAGTTCTTCCAGCCGGGCAAGTAGGGTCTGGAACCGGGTAATCTGGAGGTTGGAGTATTCCGGAGAGGTATCGGCATCGGCAAAGTGCATGAAGATGCCCTCAGCCTTCAGGCCGGGCAGTCTTGCCATGTCCGCCAGCAGCCGGGCACTGTCTTCCAAATGCACCTCGTCGCAGAGGATGCCCAGTCGGGACATACCGGTATCCGCTTTCAGATGGCAGTTCAGAGGACGGCCCAGCTCACAGGCGGCCGCGGAAAAGGCTTTTGCCTGCTCCATATCGTAGATAGTCTGGGTCAGATCAAGTTCCAGCAGTCGGCCGGCGTATTCCGCCGGGGTGTAGCCCAGAATGAGGATTGGGGCCCGGATACCGGCCTCACGCAGCTCAGTTGCCTCATCCAGCGCGGCCACCAGCAGCCAGTCGGCGCCCAGCTCCTCCAGTTTTCTGGCCACCGCCACCGCTCCGTGTCCATAGGCGTTGGCCTTGACCAGCCCGGCAAACAGGCTGTTGGGGGCAAGGGAACGGAGCGTATGGTAATTGTCCGCCAGCCGGTCCAGATGAATCTCGGCCCAGGTGCGCTTGGTCTGTT
Organism: Oscillospiraceae bacterium; assembly: GCA_017395935.1. GTDB lineage: Bacteria > Bacillota > Clostridia > Oscillospirales > Oscillospiraceae > Onthomonas. The sequence continues at coordinate 16,768 of JAFQNL010000024.1, read as the reverse complement.
CTGTCATGTAGATCCGCTTCTTTCTGTCAGTCCGTCTCCTCCTCCGCAAGGGTAAGAGACATCTCGGAAAATGTAATATGAATGACCCGCTCGCCGCCCCAGTAGATCTCCGCCTGATGGAGACAGCCGGTCTCCGGGTCGCTCCAAAGGGCAATCCGGCTCTCTTCGGCATTGGTTCGGGGGTTTTCTGTCAGCAGATAGAGGGCCTGCTCTTCTTCTGCCCAATCGGTTAGTCCCTGTTCAACGACAACGCCCCGGCGGCAGGCGTCAAAGATAACGCTCAGGCTGTCCGCCGGAGAGAGGCCATCGGGAGAGAGTGTTCCCGTTTCCAGCCAGATCCCGTCATATTCCAGCAGGGTCTGTCCGTCCTGCCAGGCAGTACCTGTGCCGGCAATATTCTCCGGAGCGGTAACGGTAAGCCGCCCGGTGTCTTCGTTTCCCTCTGTCAGGGCTTCATACCGGTAAGCCCGGTCGCCGTAGTCGGCCAGAATGGCCACTTTGGATTGCTGCTGCTCCAGCCGGTCCCACTTGTCCCGGAAGGTATCGGTCAGTTCGTCCACAGAACTGCCGCCCAGAGAACAGCCGGAAAGCAGGATCATCGCCGTTATCAGAGGTAGACACCGTTTCAGGATCATAGACGCTCCTTTTTAGCAGTGCAGGTCCTCTTTCCATACCCTCGGGAGCATCTCTACCAGATCTCCCGGAGTCATGCCCCGGAAGCCCTTGCTCTGGGCAGCGTAGTCTCCTGCCCGGCCATGACACCAGACGGCAGCGGCAGCAGCCTCTGCCGGCTCCATCCCTTGAGCCAGAAGGGAGACGGTCAGTCCGGCCAGTACATCGCCGCTGCCCCCCTTGGCCATGCCATGGTTTCCGGTCGTGTTTTGGAAGAGTCTTCCGTCCGGGGCTGCGATCAGTGTTCTGTGGCCCTTCAAAACGAGGATACAGTGGTGCTCTTCGGCAAAGCGCAGGGCTGTCTCCTCCCGGTTCCGATCCGGCCAGCGGCCAGAAAGGCGCTGAAACTCTCCGTCATGGGGCGTGAGGATAAGAGGACAGGTGATATGGGACAGTCTATCCATATGCCGGGAGAGCGCGTTTAGACCATCCGCGTCGGCCACCATGGGGCAGTTAGCCCCCTCCAGCACAGCAAGGACCAGCTCATCCAACTTCTCCGACTGACCCAGCCCGGGTCCAATAAGACCGGCATCGCAGCCTCTGAGCTTCTGCAGAATCAGCTCTGCTGCCGCTTCAGTCAGTCTCCCCGCTTCATCCTCAGGAAGGGGAAACGGCATGGCTTCCTCCGACTTTACCGCCGCCACCGGCCAGACACTTTTCGGAACACCCAGAAAGACCAATCCTGTCCCGCCCCGGACAGCGGCACGGCTGGACAGCACCGGCGCTCCGGAATAGCCTACACAGCCGCCAACAATGAGCACCCGGCCAAAGGTACCTTTGTGTCCATCCACAGGCCGCACCGGAAGCCAGGAGGCAACCAGTTCTTTTGTCAGCAGCTGCATAGTATCCCTCCAGACAGGTTTTTCCCTCCACGTATTTTTCTTATTCTAGCACACCCGGTCACGCATTACAATTTTCCTGCCGGAAAAAAGTCTGCCTGTCCCTTGCAATTATCCCAGCGCTGTGCTATAAATAATACGATTGAACAGCGTTGAAGGAGAAAATAGCGGATCCGACGCTCTCAGAGAGCCTTTGTCACCGGCTGAAAGCAGAGGCGAGATGTCCCCCGTTTGGTTCGCTCCGGAGCTGCCCAGAGGAAAGGCTGGGCCGAGTTGCCGTCGTTACCCGGCAAGAGTGCGTCCGGCATGGTTTCCGGGCGAATTCGGGTGGTACCACGGAAGTCGTCTTTCGTCCCGTTTGTGGGAGGAAAGACTTTTTTATTGCCTTTCCGACCTGAGATCGTAATTTCTATCCAATGATAAGGAGCTGTCACACATGAAAGAACAACTGGCAAAGATCCGCGTGGAGGCTCTGGCAGCCATCCAGAGCACCGATACTGCCGCCAGCCTGGACGCCGTCCGGGTCAAGTACCTGGGTAAGAAGGGCGAGCTGACTGCCGTGCTTAAGCAGACCGGCAAGCTGCCTCCCGAAGAGCGCCCCGTCGTCGGTCAGCTGGCCAACGAGGTCCGCAGCGCTCTGACCGAGGCCATTGCTGCCCAGAACAAGGTGCTGGCTGAGGCTGCTATGAATCAGAAGCTGATTGAAGAGACGGTGGATGTCACCATCCCCGGCAAGAAGACCGAGCTGGGCCATAAGCATCCTCTGTCTATCGTGATCGACGAGCTTACCGACGTCTTTACCGGTATGGGCTTTGAAGTGGCCGAGGGACCCGAGGTGGAGCTGGCCGACTACATCTTTACCAAGCTGAATATCGAAGAGGGTCATCCCGGCCGCGAGTGGACGGACACCTTCTATCTGACTGAGGACTCCTCTGTGCTGCTCCGGTCTCAGACCTCTCCCATCCAGATCCGGGTCATGGAGAACAAGAAGCCTCCTATCCGCATGGTCGCTCCCGGCCGTGTCTTCCGTAAGGACGAAGTGGACGCCACCCACTCCCCCATGTTCCATCAGATTGAGGGCATGGTAGTCGATAAGGGTATTACCATGGCCGACCTGAAGGGCACCCTCAACGAGGTGGTCAAGGCCCTCTACGGTGAGGACGCTGTTACCCGCTTCCGTCCCCATCACTTCCCCTTTACCGAGCCTTCCTGCGAGGTGGATATGCAGTGCTTTGAGTGCAAGGGCAAGGGCTGTGCTATGTGCAAGGGCGAAGGCTGGATCGAGATTCTGGGCGCCGGCATGATCCACCCCAAGGTGCTGGAAGGCTGCGGTATCGACACCGAGGTCTACTCCGGCTGGGCCTTCGGCATGGGTCTGGAGCGTCTGGCTATGCGTCGCTTTGCCATCAAGGACCTGCGTCTCATCTTTGAAAACGATGTGCGCTTCCTGAAGCAGTTCTGATTTTCACCATATCTCACAGATAGGAGCAATGATATATGAAACTTTCCCGTAAATGGCTGAACGAGTTTGTAGAATGCAGCTCTATCAGCGATAAGGAATTTGCCGAGGCTATGACCCTCTCCGGCTCCAAGGTGGAGACCATCGAGGATCTGGGCGCTGCGTTCAAGAACGTTGTCGTGGGTAAGATCCTCTCTCTGGAAAAGCACCCCAACTCCGACCATATGTGGGTCACCATGATCGACGTGGGCGAGGAAGAGCCCATTCAGATCGTGACCGGCGCATGGAACGTCCACGTGGGCGATCTGGTTCCTGTGGCAAAGCACAAGAGCACCCTGCCCGGCGGCGTTAAGATCAACAAGGGCAAGCTCCGCGGCGTAGTCTCCAACGGTATGCTCTGCGGTCTGGCCGAGCTGGGTCTGGACACCCGGGACTATCCCTACGGCGCCATCAAGGCAGCTGCCATTCTGGGCGACTACCATGTGCTCCCCGGGGAGAAGCCCTCTATCCCTGAGGATGTGGCTGCCGGCCACAAGATCTACGGCAAGGTTATCGCCGCAGAAGTCCTCGCGTGCGCCACCGCCGCCTACTCCACCTTTGCCCTCAAGCTCAACACAGGCTCCGGCGAGGCAGAGTGCGTCACCGAATGCCAGAACATTCATTTGGGCGATCTGGTCTGCTACAACACCGCCAGCGGCGCTGTTCTGACTCTGGCCGATCTCCATGCCCAGCAGAAGGAGTTCCCCAACTGCATCGAGGACGGCATCTTTATCCTCAACGAGGACTGCAAGCCCGGCGAGGACATCACTGCTGTTCTGGGCCTGGACGACCATGTGGTGGAGTTTGAAATCACCCCCAACCGGGCCGACTGCCTGTCCGTGATCGGTCTGGCCCGTGAGGCCGCCGTCACGTTCCACAAGAGCATGACTACCCATACCCCTGAGGTCAAGGGTTCCGGCGACTCCATTCTCAACTACGCCGACGTGGATATTATCGACGGCGATCTCTGCCCCCGCTATACCGGCCGTCTGGTTCGGAATGTAAAGATCGGCCCCTCCCCCAAGTGGATGCGGGAGCGTCTGCGTGCCTCCGGCGTCCGGCCCATCAACAATATCGTTGACATTACCAACTATGTCATGCTGGAATACGGTCAGCCCATGCACTCCTTCGACTTCTCCTGCGTGGAAGGCCATCACATTCTGGTTCGCCGGGCTTATGAAGGCGAGACCATTCAGACACTGGACGGCACTGCCCGGAAGCTGACTCCCAATATGCTCATTATCGCCGACGAGACCAAGCCTATCGCTGTGGGCGGCGTTATGGGCGGCGCTAACAGCGAGATCATGGATACCACCACCGACGTCTTCTTCGAGTCGGCCAACTTCAACGGTGTCTCCGTCCGTAAGACGGCTACCGCTCTGGGTATGCGTACCGAAGCTTCCGGCCGGTATGAGAAGGGTCTGGATCCCATGAATACGCTTCCGGCTGTTCAGAGGGCCTGTGAGCTGGTTGAGCTGCTGGGTTGCGGCGACGTGGTGGATGGCATCATCGACGTGGTGGCTCAGGACTTCGTCCCCACCAGCCTGAAGCTGGAGCCTGAAAAGGTGAACGCTCTGCTGGGTACCGACATTTGCGAGGAGGAGATGCGCCGGATTCTCACTGAACTCGGCTTCATCCTCGACGGCGAGACCATCTATGTGCCTTCCTGGCGCTCTGACGTGGAGCACTACTCGGATATCGCTGAGGAAGTAGCCCGTTTCTTCGGCTACAACAATCTGCCTACCACCCTCATGCGGGGCGAGACCACTCGCGGTGGTCTGACTGCCAAGCAACGGGCTGAGAAGGAGCTGGGCGCTGTCTGCCGTGGTCTGGGCTATAGCGAGATTCTGACCTACTCCTTTATCTCCCCCAACTACTACAATAAGATCCGCATGGCTGAGGACTCCCCTCTGCGCAAGTCCATGACCATCCTCAATCCTCTGGGCGAGGATACCTCTATCATGCGTACCACCGCCATCCCCTCCATGCTGGAGACGCTGGCCCGGAACTACAATCACCGCAACGCCTCTGCCAAGCTCTACGAGATTGCCAAGGTCTATCTGCCTGTGGAAGGCCAGCAGCTGGCAGACGAGCGCCAGATGCTCTCCATGGGCGGCTACGGCGAAGGTCTGGACTTTTTCACCTTCAAGGGCGCCATCGAGACCGTTCTGGACTCTCTGGGCATCGTAAAGGCCCGCTTCTCTGCTGAGCAGAAGGATCCCACCTTCCACCCCGGCCGCTGCGCCAGGCTCTCCATTGACGGCAAGGTCATCGGCCTCTTCGGCCAGATCCATCCTCTGGTGGCTAAAAACTACGGTATGGACTGCCCCGTCTACGCTGCCCATCTGGACTTTGCCGCCCTTCTGGACGCCCGGAACACCGAGATGCTCTATCAGCCGCTGCCCAAGTTCCCTGCCGTAGAGCGGGATATTGCCGTGGTCTGTGACAGCGCCATCCCCGTTGCCGATCTGGCCGACTGCATCGCCCGGGGCAGCAAGGGTCTGGTGAAGGAGGTCAAGCTCTTTGACATCTACACCGGCAAGCCCATCCCCGAGGGTAAGAAGTCTGTCGCCTTCGCCCTCAAGCTCCGCGCCGAGGATCATACGCTGACCGACGAGGAGTCCGAGAAGGATATCAAGGCCGTTCTGGCTCATCTGGAGAAGGAGTATCAGGCCGTTCTCCGCTAAGTTCTTTCCGCTATTACCCTCCAGCCTCCGGCAGAACCCTCTCTGCCGGAGGTGTTTTTTCGTCTTTTCAGTTCACATAACAACTATTTCAAGGGAAATAATTTGAAAAGCACTTTACAGATCGAATTTATTGGAGTACAATAGAACAAAAGTTCTTATTTTACTTTTATGCCCGACGGAGGTGTTTTTCAATGGCTGAATTTACGCAGCGGTTTGACGTTGTCAAGGACAAGGAGTGGGATACCCGCAGCGCACTGACAGAGGTCTATCGTTCTCTGCAGCTCAAGGGGTATAATCCCATTAATCAGATCGTTGGATACATTCTTTCCGAGGATCCTACCTATATCACCAACTACAACGGCGCCCGTACTCTGATCCGCAAGCTCGACCGCGACGAGCTTCTTCAGGAGCTGCTCCGGTACTACCTGGACATCAAGCCCTGAGGGCCAACCCATTCACCAAAGCCCGCATCCAGCAGGATGCGGGCTTTTTTGTGCAAATTAGTGAAACTCAAAGAGTTACAAACCTTCCCTCCCGTCAAAAGATAAGTTGACACAGCATTGACAATGTGTTACAATCTAGTAACGATTAGAATTATGGAGGTAACAAAATGTCTGCTGATAAGAAGATTCCCCTGGAATACAAAGGTTATCCCCTCGCGCGGAAGGACAATGTGATCTACTACGGCAATATGACCGACAAGTATATCATCATGATGCAGGTGCTGAGCAGCATCCCCATGGATGACTTCTCTCTGGCAACCAAGGTCTCCGTCCAGCTTCAGCTGACTGATGTCGACCTGAAAACCCGTGATCGAGTCGTCCGTTCCAGCGAAAAGAACAGCCTCTACGCCGCTATGGATCTGGCCCACGTCTGGCTGACCCGCGCACTGTCTGCCCGCTGAACGAAGCATCATACTCCCCTGGAGGTTTTATGTGTTCCATACGTAAGCTAGTAAGCAAACTGATTTTAACTGTTGGTGTTCTCTGCCTGATGACGGTCTCTGCCGCCGCTCACGAGGGCCCTCAGATCGCCTATGAGGCTGAGACTTCCAGCAACATCGCACTGATGTCCGCTGAGAGCAACTCTGCTGACACTGTCCGGATGATCCCCTCCGGTAAGACACTGGTTCTCCTGTCCTCCTACACGGAAAACGACTGGGTGGCCGCCTCTTATCTGAGCGACGACGGTGAGGGCTACACCGGTTACATCTATGCCCGTGATCTGAATCTTCAGGCAATGGGCGAGAGCACCGTTCTCTCCAGTCTGGCCATTATTCGCCAGAGCGCCCACGAAGAGGCCACACCTGTGACCATGCTTACCTGCGGTGAGCACTTCAATGTGCTGGGCTATAACAGAGGCTGGTTTTATGTGGAGGCCAACGGATTCTATGGCTATCTGCCTCTGGAAGAGGTCAATTGCACCATGGAGGTGACCGGTCGGGTCAACTTCCGGGAAGGCGCCGGTACAGACAGTCTGGTGCTCAGCAAGCTGGACAAGGGTACCATTCTCACGCCGCTGTACTCGGACGGCGAGTGGGTAAAGGTAAGCTATGAAGGCGAGACCGGCTACGTGTCTACCGATTATCTGAAGGCCGCCGACTACTCCCCCATCGCAAATCCCGGTCTGGGCAACGGCCAGGACGTTGTGGACTTTGCCAGCCAGTATCTGGGCAACCGGTATGTCTGGGGCGGAGAGAGTCTGGAAAATGGCTGCGACTGCTCCGGCTATGTCATGCTGGTCTACCGCGAGTTTGGCGTCGAGCTGCCTCACAGTTCTTACAGTATGCGCCAGTACGGTGAGAAGGTAGATTATGAGGATATGGTTGTAGGCGATGTGGTCTGTTATGACGGCCATGTGGGCATCTACGCCGGTGACGGTCAGATTATCAACGCCCTTAACAGCCGGGTCGGTATCTGCTACACCAACGTGAACTACGCCCCTATTATCACCATCCGCCGCCTGCTTTGATGACAAACGATCCCGCTGCCTTTGGCAGCGGGATCTTCTGTTTCAGGCGGAGTCAGCCTGCTTCCGAGGGCGGGCAGGTTCTGGACTGGGGTCTGTCATGTTTCATATTGTACCATCGAAAGCGGTTTCGCTTTGCTAACTCGTCCATTTCGTGTATAATGTTAGAAATCATTCTATGAAAATGAGGAACTGATATGGCAAACCTGACTTTCTCCATGGAAAACTATCTGGAAGCCGTCTATGAGCTCACACAAAACGGCGGCGGCGCCAGAGTGAGCGATATCGCTGTGCGGATGGGCGTTTCCAAAGCCAGCGTCAACAATGCGATGAATGTGCTTCATCAGCGGGGTCTGGTAGAAAACGAAAAGTATCGGGAGATCTATCTCACCGAAGAGGGGCAGCGTCTGGCCAAGCTGACCAGTCAGAAGCATCGGATTCTGCGGACTCTGCTCCAGGATGTGATCGGAATTGACGAAAAAACCGCAAATGAGGACGCTTGCGCTATTGAACATGTCATTTCTGACCGATCTGCCGAAAAAATTCTTGCTTATTTGGAGAAACAGGGATTATAATAATCTTTGTGAGATCCTCAGTGTTTCGAATTACCTGAAAGGGGCTATGAATATGATCGACGCCAACGCCGTGCTCAAGAGCTATCAGAAGAAACTGATCCCCCAGCTTCAGTCCATTAAGGACGCCATGTCCAAGAAGGAATATGAGTCCGCACAGCAGATGATTGAAGAACTGGTGCGCCTGACTGCTCAGGATGCCGCTGAGTGATGATTGATAGAATGAATTAAACGGTGCAGCGAAACGAAGCTGCACCGTTTATTTATTCTTCCTGCAGGAATGGTCGCAGATAGACGGAAGCTGACCGGCTCATCTCCCGGGAGAAATCGCTTTCATATTTCCGGCGGCAGAACGCGCTCATCCAGCTGTCGTAGTCCGGCTGGCAGCGGCCGGTACTTTGGATCATTTCACGATGCTCCTGTCCGGACAGCAGCCGGTACCGATTTTCATGGACGATATAGCTCTGATCTGCCCGACCCGGCTTGGTCCGGGCATTTTTTGTCTCCTTCGGCCAGCCGATAACCAACATAGCGGCAGGCACCGTCTCCTCCGGCAGACAGAGCAGGTCTCTCGTCCGTTCACACTGCTCTAAAATATCGCCGATATAGCAGCTCCCCAGTCCCAGACTGTGAGCAGCGGTAACGGTATTCTGCGCGGCAATACAGGCATCCGCCATCGCCAGCAGCAGATCACCCGGCCCCGGCCGCCTGGCCTGGCAGCCAGCTTCCCGGTAACTGTCTAACCATCGGCGGCAGTCAGCCAGAAAGATCAGGACCACGGGTGCGGAGGCGATAAAAGACTGATGATCACAGATATCAGCCAGTTCCCGCTTCAGGGCAGGGTCGGTGATATCCAGAATGGTATACAGCTGCTGGCAGCCGGCAGTGGGCGCCTGAAAAGCGGCATGGAACAGCGTCCGCTTTATCTCCTCCGATACCGGCCGGCAGTCAAAGAGCCGGACACTCATTCTCTCTTCCAGCTCACGGAGCACTTGATTGGTCATACTGGTTTCCTCCCTGAAGGTAATAAGAAGAGCCGCACAGCCCAAAGGCGTGCGGCTCAGGTTGGATCGGATCAGTCGGTAAAGCCGTAGTCGGTCTCTTCCTCAGCGGGAGCTTCCTTTTCGGGCTCAGCATTGGCAGGAGCTTCTTCAGCGGCCACGGGGATCTCAGCTTCTTCGGGCTCGGCTTCCACTTCCACCTCGATCTCAGCATCGTTTGCCACCTTAATGGCAGCGATCTTGGCGTTATTGGCGGCGATAGCGGCCTGAATATCACCAATCTGGCTGCAGACAGCGGCATAAGCCTCTTCAGGCTCGGAGCCGTGGTCAGCGAAATACATCTTGCCCAGCTCTGCGTAAGCAGCGCGCAGGTCACTCTCTTCCTTCACATTGGCAGCCTTCAGCTTGGCAACATTGGCCAGCTGGATGCTCTTGTCCACACCGGACTGAGCCATGTTCAGGCCGGACTGGCCCAGAGCAGACGCCTTCTTCAGCAGATCGTCAAAATTGAATGCCATAGTTATTTCCTCCTTTTTGGAACGCCCACAGGGCTTCTGTTCAATCATTGGGATGAGCATATTGTACCGTTCGGCGCGGAAAAAAGCAAGCCGGAGGGCCTGTTTTTAAAGCTCTTTTAATGTATGATTAAGTTTTCCTGGGATAAATACCGGAATTTACTGCTCCCGGGCACCTCCGGAGGACTGATAGTGGCTGCACCAGTCACTCAGCGGACAGAGCTCGCAGAAAGCCTTTCTGGCCGTACAGACCTCTCGGCCAAAGAGAACCAGCCGATGGCAGAAGTCATTGGACTCCTCCGGAGGCAGAATAGCCCGCAGCTGCTCTTCTACCCGTTTGGGGTCTTTGGTGCCATCGGTAAGGCCCAGCCGACCGGAAATCCGGATACAGTGGGTATCGGCCACCACGACGCCGGGCGTTTGGAACACATCCCCCTGAATCAGGTTTGCCGTCTTACGGCCTACGCCGGGAAGCCGCAGCAGATCCTCCATAGCCGAGGGTACTTTACCATCATATTCCCCGATCAGCATTCGGGCACAGTTGACCAGATCTTTGCTCTTGCCGTTATAGAAGCCGCAGGAGTGGATATACTCCCCTACCTCCGCCGGATCAGCCTGAGCGAAGGATTCCAGCGTGGGAAAGCGCCGGAAGAGGGCAGGCGTCACCTTATTCACCCGCTCATCGGTGCACTGGGCAGACAGACGGACGGCAAAGAGCAGTTCATAATCCTTTTCGTACTGCAGAGAGCAGATTGCGTCCGGATAACGCTCCTTCAGCGCCTGTATAATCGCGAGAACCTGACAGCGCTCTTTCATGGCGCTCACCTCCTGTTGATCAGAGTGTTTCTCATTTTACCACAGAAAGGAGAAAAAATCGAGTCCCTTCTTTGCTCGCCTTCGCTCCCCTGCCGCTTTTATTGACAGGCGGTGGGAAAGCTTTTAGAATAGGCAGGAGGTGATGAATATGATCCAGATCATTCTGATGGCGGCCGGACTATCCCGGCGCTTTGGCGGAAATAAGCTGCTGACAGAGTACAAGGGGCTTCCGCTCTATCTGCACAGTCTAAAGGCGCTGGAACAGGCTGCCCGAACCCGCCCGGATTGTCATCTCACAGTGGTAACCCGGTACGATGAGATCGAAACCCGCTGCCGGGAGCTGGATATTCAGGTCATTCGAAACGAGCACAGCCATTTGGGCATCACCACCTCTCTCCATCTTGGCATACAGGCAGCACCCACGGCGGACTGGTACCTTTGCTCGGTGGCCGATCAGCCGGAGCTGACGACAGAGGTCGTGGAGGCGTTTCTGGAGGCAGCCCTTGCCTCCGGGAAGGGCATCGCCTGCCTGTCTCACAAGGGAAGCAGGGGGAATCCTGTCCTGTTTTCCGCCAGATACCGGCAGGAACTGCTGGCGCTCACCGGCGACCGGGGCGGCAGACAGGTCCTGATGGCCCATCCGGAGGACTGCCTGTTCTGGGAGGGACCTCTGCTGCGGGACGTGGATTGTCCGGAGGATCTGGCGGAGAAATAATTTCTCAAAAAAAACGGTTGACAATTCCCGATAGAACTGGTATATTATGTCTTGCGTCCGATACCAGTGCGATGCAGGTATGCACGAGTGGTGGAATTGGTAGACTCGCCGGCTTCAGGTGCCGGTGCTCGCAAGGGCGTGCGGGTTCGACTCCCGCCTCGTGCATCGATAAGAGGTTTCAGCTTCGGCTGGAACCTCTTCTTCTTTTTGTCTGAATACTGGTGGGATTTGACAGGGATCCGGTCTGATTGCTGTCTGAATTTTTCTAAAGTTGCCGTAACTCTCTCTTGCGTCGCCTTTTCCGTTATGGTAAACTTTCAATAGTCTCGACTGCTTTCGACTGCCTTCTGCCTTTCGGGTGCGGACGGCTGTTTTACCGTTTATAGATGCTGCCTCAAAAGTGTGGTGAATCCCCTTGGTTTTTTCCAGTCTTCTGTTTCTGTTTGCTTTTCTGCCGCTGAATTTGCTGTGCTATCACCTGATGCCCTCCATTGGCGCCAAGAACGCTGTTATGCTGCTGTTCTCACTGGTCTTCTACGCCTGGGCAGGCCCTCCTTATGTGCTGCTGCTGGTAAGTATGACCTTTGCCGACTGGCTTCTATGTCTGCTCATGGACCGGAGCGGTATGGGCTATGGACAGCGCAAGGCACTGCTGATTACAGCGCTGCTCATCGACCTCGGTCTGCTGGGCGTTTTTAAATATCTGAGCTTCCTGCTGAGCAATACCAATCTGGCCTTTGGATGGCCGGAGGTGGTACCGGAGATCGTACTGCCGATTGGTATCAGCTTTTACACCTTCCAGCTCATCAGTTATGTCGTCGATGTCTATCGCCGGGAAGTCCGTGCTCAGAGCAGCTTCTGGAAGCTGCTGCTGTATGTGAGTCTGTTCCATCAGTGTATCGCCGGGCCTATCGTCCGTTATCAGCACGTGGCCGACGAGATCGACTGGCGTCAGAGCCGGATGGCAGACATGGCCGACGGCGCCGGGCGGTTTGCCGTAGGCCTTGCGAAAAAGGCCATGCTGGCAAATCCCTGCGGCACGCTGACCGATCTCTTTCTGGGCACCTCTTCCCTCTCCGGACCGGATGGCGCCGTCTTTCTGGGCGGACAGTCTGTTCTGGCTCTCTGGCTGGGCGTTCTCACCTTTACGCTGCAGATCTATCTGGATTTCTCCGCCTACTCGGATATGGCCATTGGAATGGGCCGGATGATCGGCTTCCATTACCGGGAGAACTTTAACTATCCGTATATCTCCAGATCGGTGACTGAATTCTGGCGACGCTGGCATATGTCACTTAGCTCCTTCTTCCGGGACTATGTATATATCCCGCTGGGCGGAAGCTGGTGCAGTAAGCTGTGCAGCTTCCGGAATCTGGCTGTGGTCTGGCTGCTTACCGGCCTCTGGCATGGAGCCAGCTGGAACTTTGTGCTGTGGGGCGCATATTATCTGATCTTTCTGGCCTTTGAGAAGTTTTTACTGGGACGGGCTATGGATCGAATCCCCGGACTGATCCGGAGGGCATATCTTCTCTTCGTCGTCGCCATCGGCTGGCTTATTTTCCGGATGACGGATTTGAACTGTCTGTATCAGGCCTTTCTGGGTCTCTTCGGCCAGAACGGCAACCCGCTGACCGATCTGGAGACACTGGTTCTCTTAAAGAGCAACTTTATCTTCCTGCTGGCAGCGCTGCTTGCCTGTACGCCCATTGCCCGGAACCTCTATCGGCGGATCTCCGCCTCCATGTCCGGTCTCCCCACACTTCAGAAGCTGTGGGTGGTCGTTCAGTCGGCAGTCCCTGTACTTCTTCTGATCCTCTCAACAGCCGCTCTGGTCGGTGACCAGTATAATCCCTTCCTCTACTTCCGTTTCTGAGAAATAACGATATCCTGTCGAAAGGAGGCGCGCACGGAATATGGCAAACAGCGAAAGAAAACAGCAGACCGGCACCATGTCCGGCCCCAAGCGGGTTCTGCGCCGCCTCCAGCTTAAGAGCTATGTCTTTTTCCATAAATCGAGAAAGACGCCTTACTTTCTCTACGACAACCATATCCCCGACGATGAGCCCCGGGGCGATACGCCAAGGGCGGTGGTCTTTTTGGCAGCATTGGCGATCATGACCGTCCTGGCCTTTTTGATCCCTCTGCGTCCCAGTTATTCCGAGCACGAGCTGCGGGAACTGGCTGAGTTCCCCTCCTTCTCTCCTCAGGCGCTGATGGATGGCAGCTATTTTTCTGATATCAGCACCTGGTTTGCCGACACCTTCCCCCTCCGGGATGGATTTCTTGCCCTTCAGAATCGGGTGGAGCTGCTTTACGGCATTCAGGATCAGACCATTACCGGCAGCGTAACACAGGGCGATGAGATCCCCACCCTTCCCGAGCGGGAAGATCCCCCCGAACCGGCAGAGCCCTTCGATCAGGACGGTCCCTGGGTTCCCTTCCCCTTCCCGGGGGCGCATACCCAGTCACTGATGGTGACAGAAGAACCGGTCTATCTGCCGCCGGAGATGGATCCCGCACTGCTTCCGGCAGCTGAGCCGGAGACGCCGGCCGAGGAAGAGCAAGCGCCTGTGGAGGAAATCCCGGATGAAGAGCTTCATCTGCCCGAGCTGGATGAGACAGCAGTGGTAGAGCAGTTGAGCGCTGTGCTGACCATTGACAACTCTGCCTATGAATATTATAACTTTGTCCTTTCGGCCGCAGACAGCTATACCTCGGCCATCAACCGGGCTGCCGAGCAGCTGGAGGGCATTAGTCAGGTCTACAACCTGATCACACCCAACAGCATGGGCATTTGTGTTCCCGAAGAGGTTCAGGAGCGGGCCAACACTTCGGATCAGAAGGCGGCCATTGACTATATGTACGCCTCGCTCAGTGACAAGGTCGTCTCTGTACCTGTCTACAATACCCTGCTGCGCCACTCCATGGAAGGCGAATACCTCTTCTTCCGGACTGACCATCACTGGACGGCTCTGGGCGCTTACCGGGCCTACGAAGAGTTTGCTCAGGCGGCCGGATTTACCCCCACGCCGCTGGAAGAGTATATTTGTCATGAGTACACAGGCTTTCTGGGCAGCTTCTATAACTCCACCAAGTCCGAGGCACTGAAGGCCACTCCTGACACGGTCTATGCCTTTGAGTCTCCGGACACCAATACCATCCATATCACCAACGAAACGAACGACGACTGGAAGTATGTGGTCATCGGCAACGTGACCAACTCCTCCAGCGGCAACAAATACGGCACCTTTATCGGCGGCGACAACCCGTTCAGCTATGTAAAGAATCCCACGCTGGAGGACGGGTCTGCGGTTATGCTGATCAAGGAGTCCTATGGCAACTGCTTCGCCCCCTTCCTGATCGAGAACTACGAGTATGTCTATATCGTAGATTACCGATATATCAGCAAGGTGGACAGCCGAAATCTGAAAGAGATGTGTCAGGATCTGAATATCGACGACGTGCTCTTCCTCAATACGATCTCCACTACCCGTTCTCAGGGGCTGATTGACCGGCTGGTCAACTTTGTGGACTAAAACATGAGATGACCCGGGATCCCAAATGGGGCCCGGGTCATTTGCGCCCTCATCACTCTTCGTCACCATTTTTCCTCTCAGACATAGTATGGCTTACGGACGCAAGAGGCGTCCCAAGTGTTCACAGGAGGTCATATTATGTGCGATCATACCATTCTGCCCGGGCCTGTCGGCGAGCAGTGTGCCGTTCGGGAGGCTGCGTGCATCCATACCAATAAAATCTACGACTCCTGCCAAGCCAAGGACTGTCTGGAGGATCTGAACGTCTATCTCACCGTCAGCGGCCAGCAGGTATTGGAAACGGCCCAGTCGGTGAAGGGTGCCAGAGCGGAGCTGCTCTATGTGTCGGTGCAGGTGGAGCCGGTGGGCTTTAACCGGGGCTTTTACGCAGTGGATCTGCGCTATTTCTATCGGATCTGCGCCGACGTCTACCCTGCCGGCTGCTGCCGGCCCAGTCCGGTCTGCGGTCTGGCCTGGTTTGATAAGCGGTGTATGCTCTTTGGCAGTCAAGGGACTGCCAAGATCTTCTCCTCCCAGTACTCAGCCTCTCTCTGCTCGGGAGACAATCTGAGTCTGGATACCAATCTGCCTACCGCGGTAGTAGAGGCGGTAGATCCTATCGTGCTGGGAATGAAACTGGTCGATCTGAGCTGTCTGCCTCCTCACCACCATCACCGCTGCCATTGCCAGACTCCTCTGGGCGAACTGCCCGCTGCCATTCTGGAACAGTTCGGTGAGCCGCTGGCCTTTGAAAGCGCCGGGCAAAAACGGCTCTTTCTTACTCTCGGCCAGTTCTCTATCCTGCGGATGGAGCGGGACTCCCAGCTACTCATCCCTGTATACGACTACTGTATGCCAGAGAAGGAATGCCGCTGCGACGCGCCGTCTGAGGAAGACCCCTGCCGGCTCTTCCAGCGGGTGGACTTCCCTGTGGGTGAGTTCTTCCCTCCCGCCGGTATGGAACCGGGCGAGATGTGCGGAAAGAATAACAAACCCAGCTGTGGCTGCTAAGGCCGATTCCTTCTGATCTTTATGCGTCCGGTCTCCGGACGCATATTTTTTCTTTCCCAAGCCATCCTCTCTTTTATAAGAGGAGGGATCGTATGAATATGACCGACAAGGAATATCAGGCCCTGTGCGCCGCCATGGCCCCCAGAAGCCGCAAGGGGAAAAACGGGCTCTGCGCTTTTCTGGTGGGCGGCGGTATCTGCCTGCTGGGACAGCTGATAACAGAGGGGCTGACGGCGCTGGAACTGCCGCCGGAGGAGGCGAGAAGCTGGACGACTGTGCTGCTGATCGCCCTGTCCGCTCTATTCACCGCTCTGCACGTCTATGACAAGCTGGCTGTCCACGCAGGGGCGGGAACCCTGGTTCCGGTAACCGGATTTGCCAACGCGGTTGTCTCCCCTGCCATGGAGTTTAAGGCCGAGGGCTTCATTCTTGGTGTGGGTGCGAAGATGTTTACGATTGCGGGCCCGGTAATTGTGTATGGTGTGAGCGCAAGTGTGATTTATGGGTTTATTTACTGGATATCCCAGATGCTCCAATAAACAAAGAGCCTTGCCGATCGGCAAGGCTCTAAATATATATTATTTTTACATATCCCTGCTGAAATCCGTATGTAAATTTCCCTTGCCAACACAGTCCGCATGGATGTAAACATCCATATAGATTGTGCCGTCTTTTTCATAAACCTCTTCGAAGCACCCCAGAAATTCTGTGCCATGATTCTCCTTGAATCCGTTGGCACCAAGATATTCCAGAATCCGTTGGTAGCCCTTGGGGATTCGGTCAAAGGCCGCCTCGAAGGGATCGTGGATTGTAATTCTTGCATATTGCGCTTCGCTCTGTTTATAGATTTCCACACCGGGGCACCGGGGCTCAAACCCATCGGGCAGGATCCACCCAGCCACATAACCACGCAGACCAAATCTATTCTGTTGCTCCAT
>JAFQNL010000023.1 GCA_017395935.1 Oscillospiraceae bacterium | reverse complement strand
TAGCTGATTTCCACATCCTGCACCCGGTGTCCGCTGGAATTGTCCGGGGCATGGACATAGACCGCTTTGACCAGATCGTTCAGCACTGCGGGAGTCAACTTCTCCAGATGCAGATACTTCTTCGCCTGACAGATAAACTTATAGCCAATACTTATGCAGCCATTACATAACGAATCAAGGCGCAATCCTCCTTTTTCGGGATTCCACCCCATAATATACGTCAAAATGGCAGTATTTTCAATCGCAAAGATTTTTCGGAAAAATCTGCGTCCCGGAAATGGATTCTAAGAAAAAATGTATGGGGATGGCATAATCCGTGGATCTGTGGTAGCATAAAGAAAATCGAAAAAGGAAGGTTATACCGATGAAACAATATCAGTACATTGACTTACGGGAAAAACCGGGGCTGATGGACACGGCCGCTGCTTGGTTTAACAACAAGTGGGGTGTTCCCAGGGAAGCCTATCTGGAGTGCATGGAAGCTTATCTGAGCAAGGATACCGAATTGGGCTGGTTTCTCTGTCTGGATGGCGACCAGATCGTTGGCGGTCTTGGTGTCATTGAAAATGATTTCCATGACCGGCCCGATCTGACTCCTAATGTCTGCGCCGTGTATACGGAGGAAAGCCACCGCTGCCAGGGCATCGCGGGAAAGCTGCTGAACATGGCCGTGGAAGATCTGCGTGCCAAGGGTATCTCTCCTGCCTATCTTGTGACCGACCACACCGGCTTCTATGAACGGTACGGCTGGGAGTTCTTGTGCATGGTACAGGGTGACGGCGAACCCGATATGACAAGGATGTATATTCACAGATAACCTCCCCAAAAAAGAAAAAGCGTGATACCCGGCCCAAAGAGCCGAAGTATCACGCTTTATTCTTGTTGCACCCTGTTTGGCAGCTACCCTATGTCAGTAGTTTTCATACGGTCTTATTGGAAGCTACCCGAGTGGGCCGCTTTTCAGAATCAGGATTGAGCTGTAAGGTTGGGGAGGGCTTAGTAAGCCACGCCCTGCCACTTCATAGCCTCGGCCACCTTCAGGAAGCCGGCGATATTGGCACCGGCCACCAGATTGCCTTCCATGCCGTATTCCTTGGCGGCAGCGGCGGCGTTGGCGTAGATGTTCTTCATAATGCCGTGGAGCTTCTGATCCACCTCTTCGAAGGTCCAGCTCAGACGCTGGCTGTTCTGGCTCATCTCCAGACCAGAGGTGGCCACGCCGCCGGCGTTGACAGCCTTGGCAGGGCCAAAGAGGACGCCGGCCTGCTGGAAGGCGGCAACGGCCTCGGGGGTGGAGGGCATATTGGCGCCCTCAGCCACGGCGATCACGCCGTTGGCGATCAGCTGCTTGGCCTCTTCGCCATTGAGCTCGTTCTGGGTAGCGCAGGGCAGAGCGATATCGCAGGGAACAGACCAGATACCACGGCAGCCTTCCACATACTTGGCAGTAGGCACATAGTTCAGATAGGTCTTGATCCGGGCACGGTCGACTTCCTTGATCTGCTTGATCACCTTATAGTCGATTCCGTTCTCATCGACGATATAGCCATTGGAGTCGCTCATAGCGATTACCTTGCCGCCCAGCTGGGTAGCCTTCTGGTTGGCGTAGGTAGCCACGTTGCCGGAGCCGGAGATAACCACCCGCTTGCCCTCAAAGCTCTCGCCCTTGGCAGCCAGCATCTCGTTGGTGAAGTAGCAGGTGCCGTAGCCGGTAGCCTCGGTACGGGCCAGAGAGCCGCCATAGGTCAGGCCCTTGCCGGTGAGCACGCCGGTGAACTCGTTGCGCAGACGCTTGTACTGACCGAACATAAAGCCGATCTCTCGGGCACCCACGCCGATATCGCCGGCAGGCACGTCGGTGTCGGCACCGATATGCTTGGACAGCTCAGTCATAAAGGCCTGGCAGAAGCGCATGATCTCGTTGTCAGACTTGCCCTTGGGGTCAAAGTCGGAGCCGCCCTTGCCGCCGCCCATGGGCAGGCCGGTCAGGCTGTTCTTGAAGATCTGCTCAAAGCCCAGGAACTTGATAACCGACAGATTGACGCTGGGATGGAAGCGGATACCGCCCTTATAGGGGCCGATGGCAGAGTTGTACTGGACACGGTAGCCACGGTTAACCTGAACCTTGCCGCTGTCGTCTACCCAGCTGACACGGAACATGATGGTGCGCTCGGGCTCCACGATCCGCTCCATAACGCCGGCCTTGACCAGGTCGGGGCGGCGCTCGATCACAGGGACCAGAGACTCCAGAACCTCGTATACAGCCTGCAGGAACTCGGGCTCATGGGCGCTCTTGGCGGCCAGACCCTCGTAGATACCGTTCAGATATGCGTTATTGATTGCCATAGTGATCATTCCTTCCGGATTCAAAGATATCTCAGGCGGACAGCCGCCTCTTTTGACAAACAGAGCGCGAGGGAAAGCCGTCTCTCCCCTCTTCGCTTTGGGTAGCATTATACAGCAAAGATGCAAGTCTTGGCAAGAGAAATTTCATTCTTTTTTGATTTTTCCCCAATTTTTCCGGATTTTTCTGGTCCACTTTACAATTTTGCAAGTTTACCGTCATCATTTTAGTAATTTGCTCTGCTAAAGCACTGAATTTGCAAGGATAACTGCACGTCCTTGCAGAATAATTGCAAAAACTTTTTCTATTTTTATTTCCAAAAGTGCTTGACAAATCCAGCCGGCCATGCTATGATAGGTTCACAACAAGAAAGGGTGATTCCAATGAACAGGAAAGCAGCCTTTCGATGATCCCTCTCCAGTTTAGAGTATAGGATCATCAGAAAAAAATGCGAGCCGCGAAAGAAAAAAGTAGCGTCGCAGCAGTGAAAGCCCAATTGAGAAGCGCCTTCCAAAATCGGTGTGAAAAGCAAGTCAAACAAAAGCTTCACGAGGTCAAGAACGATATCCTGAACGACCGGACATAAGAAATCCTGAAATAGGCTGATCAATTTCGGAATCAGGAATTATCCAAACAGACGTTAGAGAGAAGAAGCGGACAGGCAAAGCAAACACACAAACTCAAAAGAGTGAAAAAGATCAGAAGGACCACGAAATAACTCAAAAAGAAGGGCGTATTAACAGCTGCGCGGCAGCGAAACAAACATGCGGAAGGCACTCGCAAATAAAAAGAAAGAGAGGTAAATGAAAATGATGTTGGATATCAAGAATCATCGCTGAACCCCTGTCCGAAAGAAGATAAGACGGACAGGGGTTCAGCACGTTTCGGCTTCTGTTTTCCCGGTATCGGGATCCCGGTATGGGCTCTGAGCGATCAGAGTCTTTTTTTGCGCCCGGGTCAGCTTCTTAACGGCCGCCTCCCGGCGCAGGGCGGCGCTTCGGTC
Organism: Oscillospiraceae bacterium; assembly: GCA_017395935.1. Lineage (GTDB taxonomy): Bacteria > Bacillota > Clostridia > Oscillospirales > Oscillospiraceae > Onthomonas. Next base: position 39,914 of record JAFQNL010000023.1, on the reverse strand, counting down.
GGGCTGCTCCTCGGCGTAGACCATCCGGACCGGCAGCCGGCTCCGGGTATATTTAGCTCCCTTGCCCCGGTTATGCGCGGCCAGCCGACGGCAAAGGTCGCTGGTGCTGCCCGTATAGAGCGTATCGTCGGCACATTGGAGAATATAGACATAATACACCGGATTTTCCCCTCCCATTCTCTCGTTTTCAGTACATTGACAGCCGCTTTCCTCAGAGAGTATGATACATCAGAACTGGTCTGATCGCAACCCGTATTCCATACTTACGAAAGAAGGCGTCTTCTGCTATGTCTCTGTCCAAAGACAACCGGCTCCTTATCCTGCTCCGCCGGGGCGGCATTGTCGTTCTCTGCCACTTTTTGATTGGTCTCTGCATTGCTGTCATCCTTTGGGCCAAACTGGGCTCCGATCCCTGCACCACCATGAACGTAGGCATCTCCAATCATCTTCCCATCTCCTTCGGCACCTGGAGTATGCTCTTCAATGCCGCTATGCTGCTGATCGTCTTTTTCTTTGACCGGACCAAGCTGGGCATCGGCACCGTCTCCAATATGATCGTCGTCGGTTATTCCGCCGACTTTGGTTGCTGGCTTATAGACCGGTTTCTCCCTCAGGGCCCGCTTGTTGACTCGCTGATCTTCCGGCTGGCAATCTGTCTGCCGGTGCTGGCCCTCTTTATCCTGATCGTGGCCGTCTATCTGTCCATGGACGTAGGCGTCGCTCCCTACGACGCCATGCCCTATATCATTACCAACCGAATCGGTCATCTCCCCTTCAGCCTCGTGCGCACCGTCTGGGATGTGACTGCGCTGGTCATCGGTGTGGTTCTGGGCGCCGATTTCGGTATCGTGACACTGATCATGGCCTTCTCTCTGGGCTCGGTTATCTCCTGGGTTACCGGTCTGGTCTCCCGGTTCTTTTCCCATATCTGAATCCCTCTCCTTTCTCTCTCCCGGCTGTCAGCCGGGAGTTTTTTTATCAGTTTGTTCTCTTTTCCTCTCCCCGTTCTTGACAAACAGGACGTATCTTCCACGAATTTAACAAAGATTTGATTCTCTCTTTACTTTTTCCCGTCTGCTCAGGTATAATTGGTTTGTATAGCGTTTATTATGGCGGTTTATCCGTCTACTCCGCCGCTCCGGCGGCTCACTTCCTTTGGAGGCTAATCTGCTATGGACATTTTTAATATTCTGAACATGGTCTGCGGCCTGGCCCTTTTCCTCTTCGGTATGTCCTATATGGGAGAAGGTCTGGAGACCTGCGCCGGCAGCCGGCTGCAGGAGATCCTGATGAAACTGACCTCCAGCCCCATCAAGGGCTTCTTCCTCGGTTTCCTGGTCACGGCCATTATCCAGTCTTCGTCGGCAACCACCGTCATGGTGGTCGGCTTCGTCAACTCCGGCCTCATGACCCTTCAGCAGGCCGTGGGTCTGATCATGGGCGCCAACGTAGGTACCACCGTCACCGCCTGGCTCATCTCGCTGACCAGCATTGACGGAGCCAGCTTCTTTATCAAGCTGCTCAAGCCCGACTCCTGGATGCCCATTCTGGCCATCATCGGCGTCTACTTCATGTGCTTTGAAAAGACCGGCAAGCGCAAGGGTGTAGCCTCCATCCTGCTGGGCTTTTCCATCCTTATGGTAGGTATGGACATCATGTCCGGAGCTGTGGAGGGGCTGAAGGATATGCCTGAGTTTACCCAGGCCTTTATCGCCTTCTCCAATCCCATCCTCGGCATTCTGGTCGGTACGATTCTCACCGCCATTATCCAGTCCTCCTCCGCCTCGGTGGGTATCCTTCAGGCTCTGTCCACCACCGGCGTCGTTACTTACGCCACGGCCATCCCCATCATTCTGGGTATGAATATCGGTACTACCATTACCGCTATCCTCTCGGCCATGAACACCAACCGGGACGCCCGCCGGGCCGCCATGATCCACTTCTATATTAACGTCCTGAGCACCATTATCTTTATCGTCCCCTATTCCGTCATCCGTTACGTCTTCAGCGTCTCCTTCCTGGATATAGCGGTCAACCCCTTTACCATCGCCGTCTTTAACACCATTTACAAGCTGGGCTGCGCGCTGATTCTGCTGCCCTTTACCCAGTTCCTGGTCAAGCTGGCCTGCCTCACCGTCCCGGACAAGAAGGGCGAGAAGGAGGTCAAGCCCCTGCTGGACGACCGTCTGCTTACCACCCCCGCCGTCGCTCTGGCTCAGGCTCAGCGGCTGACAGTCGAGACCGCCCTCATGGCTCAGGAGAGCTTCAATATGGCCGTTGGTCTGTTGGAAAAGTGGGACGACAAGGTGGCCGCTCAGGTCCGGGCTTTGGAAAAGACCATCGACAAGCACGAGGACGCGCTTGGCACCTATCTGGTCAAGTTGTCCAATCTGAATCTGACCGAGGCCGAGAATCGGGAGCTGACCATTATGCTCCACTCCATCAGCGACTTCGAGCGTATCAGTGACCACGCCGTGGGCATTATTATCTCCACCGAGAACGCCAACCAGAAGAGCAACGTTCTCTCCGACAACGCCCGCCGGGAGCTGGTCCGGATGAGCGAGGCCGTCTCCGAGGCTCTCAGCCTGTGCATCGCCTCCTTCTCCACCAAGAATCTGGAGGCCGCCCGCCGGATCGAGCCGCTGGAAGAGGTGGTGGACCGGATGTCGGATATGCTCAAGGCCCACCATATCGACCGGCTCCGGGCCGGCAAGTGCAGCGTGGAGAGCGGCTTCGTCTTTACCGACCTGATCTCCAATATCAGCCGCGTCTCCGACCACTGCTCCAACGTGGCCGCCTGCCTGATTGAGCTGGCTCACAACACCTACGACACACACAAGTATGTCCACAGCGTCCATCACTCCGGCGACTCGGACTACGTGGCCGACTACAACTACTTCTTCGATAAGTACGCCCTCTGAATCTGTCTTTTACAGCCCCGCTGCCCCTCCCGGCAGCGGGGCTGCCTGCTTTTTTGGCCCTTTTTCACTATTTTTCAACTAAAATCTTGTACATTTGAAAATGTCACTTATCCCTTGACGGCATATAGAAACTATTGTATAATTTACACAAACTAAGCCTGTTGGTGTGTCACAATACAGGAAATGGTGACAACAACCCCCCTTTTCCTCTGTTTTCCCCCACAAACCGGCATTCTTTTTTCAGGAGATAGCCATGAATTATTCTCCCGCCCGTCAGGGCAACAACCATATTGCCGGTTTCTTCTGCCATACCCCCGGCTCTGCCTGGTCGGTCATGGGTGCCCATCCCCTGCAGCGGGAAGACCTGTCCGGCTGGTTTTTTCGTGTCTGGGCTCCTCACGCAAAGTCGGTTTCTGTTGCCGGCTCTTTTAACGACTGGTCGGAGACGGCCAACCCTATGACCCAAACGGACAATGGTATCTGGGAGTGTTTTATCCCCGGTCCCAGCGTCTATGACAGCTATAAATACGTACTGGAGACCGAAGACGGCCGTCTGCTGTACAAGGCAGACCCCTTCGCCTTTCATGCCGAGACCCGTCCGGCCAACGCCTCCAAGCTCTTTGATCTCTCCGGCTACCATTGGGGCGACAGCCAGTGGCTGCGCTACCGGGAGCGCCGGCCCATTCATCAGCGGCCGCTGAATATCTACGAGGTCCATCTGGGCTCCTGGCGCCGGGACCGCTGGGGCAATTTCCTCTCCTACCGGGATGTGGCCGGATGGCTGATCCCCTATCTGAAGGAGATGGGCTTTTCTGCCGTGGAGTTTCTCCCGCTGACCGAGCATCCGCTGGACAGGAGTTGGGGCTACCAGACCACCGGTTTCTTTGCTCCCACCAGCCGCTTCGGCACCCCTCACGACTTTATGTATCTGGTCGACCAGCTCCATCAGGCCGGAATTATTGTCATTATGGACTGGACGCCCGCCTGCTTCCCCCTCGATGAGCACGGTCTGGCCCTCTTTGACGGCAAGGCCTGCTTCGAGCCCGAGGATCCCGACGTCGCGTTGCTTCCTCTGCAGGGAACCCACGTCTTTGACTTTGATCGGCAGGAAGTTCAGGACTTCCTCGCCTCCTCCGCTCTCTTCTGGCTCCGGGAATATCATATTGACGGTCTCCGGCTGGGCGGAATTTCCTCCATGGTCTATCTGGACTACGAGGGCCGGCCCTACACCCCCAACGAAAAGGGCGGCCGGGAGAACCTGTCTGCCGCCGCCTTCCTGCGCCGGCTCAACGATACTCTTCGCAGCCAGTACCCTTACGCCATTATGATCTCCGAAGGTTCCTCCTCCTGGCCTTGCGTCACCCAGCCCGCCAGCGAGAATCCTTCCTCTCTGGGCTTCTCCTTCAAGTGGGATCTGGGCTGGATGGGCGATACACTGCACTATCTGCAGATGGACCCTATCTATCGCCAGTTCAATCAAAAGAGTCTGTCGGCTTCCCTGTCCTACGCTCTGTCGGAGAACTTTCTGCTTCCTCTGTCCCACGACGTGACCGCCCACCGGTCACTGATCGGCCGGATGGTGGGCAGCGACAGCCAGAAGTTTGATATGGCCCGGGCTTTCTACCTTTACATGCTTACCCATCCGGGGAAAAAGCTGCTCATGATGGGCACCGAGTTCGGCCAGACCGGGCCCTGGCGCTGCGAGCAGTCTCTGGACTGGCATCTGCTGGACTACCTGCCCTTCCGGCAGCACCAGACCTACTTCCGGGCGGCAAACCAGTTCTATCTGGAGCAGTCCCCTCTCTGGGAGCTGGATCACAGTCTGGAAGGGTTTGAATGGATCACCAGCGACTCCAGCAGCAATATCCTGGCCTATCTCCGTCGGAACAAGGCCGGGCAGACGCTGCTCATCGCCGTCAACTTCTCCCCTGTGGGAAAGGCCGCCTATCGTCTGGGCGTGCCGGAGGAGGGAGGCTGGCAGGTTCTCTTCCACAGTGACGCCACCGCCTTCGGCGGCGAGGGCCGGGTGGTCAACCGGCCCATCCAGAGCGTCCATATCCCCAGCCACCACCGGGAGCGGTCCATCGTGATCGACCTCCCGCCTCTCACCGGCATGGTCCTCCGGTGGACAGGTCCGGCGGACGGGATCAACTGAAACTCATGTATATACGATGGGGTCTCCATCCTATATAGCGGAACGAGACGCTGTATCACCTAAGATATGCCATCTTCCGGATGCACGCTGTTCCCAGCCCCTGGCGCTGAGCCCTCCAGGCTGCGTCAACTACTATAATTGTTGAGGTGAATGCAAATGAAGAAGGAATGTGTCGCCATGTTGCTGGCCGGCGGACAGGGCTCTCGCCTGTACGCTCTGACCCGCTCCGTGGCAAAGCCCGCTGTCCCCTTCGGCGCAAAGTACAGGATCATCGACTTCCCGCTGTCCAACTGCGTGAACTCCGGTATTGATACTGTCGGCGTGCTGACCCAGTACCGTCCCATGGAGCTCAACGCTTATCTGGGCAACGGCCAGCCCTGGGATCTGGACAAGTCCGATGGCGGCGTCCACGTGCTGCCTCCCTATCTGGGTGCCGGCGAAAAAGGTTCCTGGTATAAGGGCACCGCTAACGCCATCTATCAGAATATCGACTTCATCGATATGTACAATCCTGAGTACGTCCTGATCCTCTCCGGCGACCACATCTATAAGATGGACTACGACAAGATGCTGGCCTATCACAAGGCTCAGAACGCTGCCGCTACCATCGCTGTTCTGGAAGTCACTCTGGAAGAGGCTACCCGCTTCGGCATCATGAACGTCGACGAGAACGACGTCATCTATGAGTTCGAAGAGAAGCCCAAGCACCCCAAGAGCACCCTGGCTTCCATGGGCATCTACATCTTCACCTGGTCCAAGCTCCGCGAGGCTCTGATCTCCGACGAGAACGACCCCACCTCCAAGAACGACTTCGGCGGCAACATCATCCCCAACCTGATCGGTCAGGGCGACAAGTGCGTTGCATGGCGTTTTGACGGCTACTGGAAGGACGTGGGCACCATCGCTTCCCTGTGGGACGCCAACATGGATCTGCTCAAGACCGACTCCGGCATCAAGATCTATGACAAGAGCTGGCCTCTGTATGCCCGCACCAACATCTGTCCTCCTCACGTCGACGGCCCCAACGCCGTTATCTCTCACTCTCTGGTCGCCGGCGGCGGCGAGATCGGCGGTATCGTCGATAACTCCGTCATCTTCGAGAACGTCGTGATCGAAGAGGGCGCTACCGTTCGCTATTCCGTGATCATGCCTGGCACCGTCATCAAGGCCGGCGCCAAGGTCGAATACTCCATCATCGCCGAGAACGCCGTGGTGGAGAGCAACGCCACTGTCGGTGAAGACAAGGGCGCTATCGCCGTCGTCGCTGGCGGCGTGGTCGTAGACGCTGGTTCCGTTGTCCCCGCCGGCGCTATGTACACTGAAGAATCGAAAGGCGGTGAGGCATAATGTTGAACAACGTCCATGGTATCCTGATGACCAATCAGCCCGGTTATAACCTGAAAGAGCTGTCTTCTATCCGTTCTATCTCCTCCGTGCCTTACGGTGGCCGCTATCGTCTGGTAGACTTCGTCCTGTCCAACATGGTCAATGCCGGTATCGTTGACATCGGCGTCGTCCTGCAGCAGGGCTATCAGTCTCTGCTGGACCATCTGGGCTCCGGTAAGGATTGGGACCTGGCTCGCCGCCGCGGCGGTCTGCGCCTGCTGCCCCCCTTCTCCATGACCAACACCCAGCAGCACAACTACAGAGGCATGATGGACGCTCTGGTGGGCCTGCGTGACTATCTGGACGAGATCAAGCAGGACTACATCGTCATTGCCGATGCCGACGTGGTTGCCAATATCGAGCTGGAGAAGGTCTATGACCAGCACATCGCCTCCGGCGCCGACGTCACCGTCGTCTGCTCCGCCAGCTATACCGACCGTCCCGGCTACGCCACCTACTACACTCTGGCAGAAGATGGCTCCGCCGCCGAGATTGTCAACAAGCCCGTGGGTTATGAGTCTCTCAACGTCTACGTTGTGGCCAAGGCCAAGCTCATCGAGCTGGTCGAATACGCTGCCGCCCGCGGCCTGTACTCCTTCTCTCATCAGGTTCTGGCCAACAAGGATCAGCTGGGCCTGAAGGTCGTCCCCTACATCTTCGAGGGCTATGTGGCCCGCTTCCCCACCGTGGCCGATTACTTTGCCAAGAGCATGGATCTGCTGAAGAAGGATGTCCGCGACGATCTGTTCAACCCCGCCCATCCCATCCGCTCCAAGGACCGCTCCGATCCCGCTACCTATTATGGTCCCGACTCCAAGGTCGTCGGCTCCATGATCTCTGACGGCTGCGTGATCGAGGGTACTGTTGAGAACTCCATCATCTTCCGCAACGTCAAGGTTGCCAAGGGTGCTGTGGTCAAGAACTGCATCCTGATGAAGGACACCGACATCGGCGAGGGCACCAACCTCAACTGCGTCATCTGTGACAAGGCTGTCACCATCGGCGCCGGCCGCACTCTGTCCGGCTGCGAGGCTTATCCCATCGTCTACGCCAAGGGCGCTCGTATCTGATCAACCATTCCCGAGGCCCGGCGGACCCCGCCGGGCCTTCTGTCTCACGGAAAGGAAACGAAAATGAAAATCTTCTTTGCTTCCTCTGAGGTCGCCCCTTTCATCAAGACCGGCGGCCTGGCTGACGTTGCCGGCTCCCTGCCCCCCGCACTGGCTGCCAAGCCCGGCAACGACGTGCGTGTCATCCTGCCCCTGTACTCCGGTATCTCCGATACCTGGCGCAGCCAGATGACCTTCGTCAAGTATTTCTACTTCCATCTGGGCTGGCGCAGCTGCTACTGTGGCCTGTTCCAGCTGGAGCGCAACAACGTGACCTACTACTTCGTGGACAACGAGACCTACTTCAAGCGCAACGGTCTCTACGGTCACTTTGACGACGGCGAGCGCTATGCCTACTTCTCCAAGGCTGTTGTTGAGATCCCCGCCCAGATCGGCTGGTCTCCCGACATCATCCACTGCAACGACTGGCAGACCGCTCTGATCCCCCTCTACCTCCGCGAGGCCAAGAAGGGCGTTCCCGAGCTGTCCGGCACCAAGACCGTCTACACCATCCATAACATCGAGTATCAGGGCCGTTACGGCAACTCCATCCTGTCTGATGTCTTCGGTCTGGACTACAACACCTACTTCAACGAGAGCATGCTCTCCTTCTACAACGATGTCAACCTGATGAAGGGCGCTATCTACGCCTCCGACTTCGTCACCACCGTCTCCCCCAACTATGCCAAGGAGCTGTCCTATGCCTTCTACGCCCACGGTCTGGAGGGCGTGATCGCTGAGAATCAGCACAAGATCCGCGGCATCCTGAACGGTATCGACGTCGACGGCTTCAACGCCGAAAAGGACACCAAGATCCCCGCCAACTTCTCTTCCACCGACTTCGCCGGCAAGGCCAAGTGCAAGGAAGAGCTGCAGAAGCAGCTGGGTCTGAATGTGGATCCCGACGTGGCCATCATCGGCGGCATCTCCCGTCTGGTCAGCCATAAGGGCTTCGATCTGGTGGTCAATGCCTTCGACCGGATCATGGAGCACAATGTCCAGTTTGTTATTCTGGGCACCGGCGAGTACGGCTTTGAGGAGTTCTTCCGCAACGCTCAGGCCCGCTATCCTGGCCGCGTCTCCGCCAATATCACCTATTCCGCTCCCCTGTCCTCCGCCATTTACGCCGGCGCCGACCTCTTCCTCATGCCCTCCATCGCTGAGCCCTGCGGCCTGAGCCAGATGATCGCCATGCGTTACGGCACTGTGCCCATCGTCCGTCTCACCGGCGGTCTGAAGGACTCCGTCCCCGCCTACGAGCCCGAAGAGGACACCGGTCTGGGCTTCACCTTCGGCAACATCAACGCCGAGGATATGCTCGACGCCGTTGACCGCGCTCTGGCCGCTTACGCAGACAAGGATGTCTGGGCCGGCCTGATGAAGCGCGGCATGGAAGCCGACTTCAGCTGGAACAAGTCCGCTGAGGAATATATGGACATCTATCGCTCCATCCTGGAGTAATCCCCCTGTCTATCACTGCATCACCTTTTCTTCGGCCCGCTGCCTCAGGCAGCGGGCCTTTTTCCATGAAAACACAGCTTTCCCTGTAAAAACACAGGTTTTGTACATCTCGCACAATTGACATTTATGCCTTACCATGGTAAAGTTTGAATGTTAGTCTAAAAATCCGCGGAATAACGTTATTTTCCGTTTGAATGCACCGATAAAAGACTGGAGGATTATATAATGCAAGAGTTCAGCAAGGAGATGCTGCGCACTCTCATCGAAGGCAAGCTCCGCCGTCACTATGGCCGTCTGCCTTCCGACGCCACCGCACCTCAGATGTTCAAAGCCTGCGCCGAGGTCATCCGTGACATCATGGCTACCAACCGTATGGCCACTTCCAAGGCCATCGACACCAACCAGGTCCGTCAGGTCCACTATCTGTCCATGGAGTTCCTCATGGGCCGTTCCCTGATGAAGAACGCCTATAACCTGGGCGTGATGGAGCCTCTGAAGGAAGCCATCGAGTCCATGGGCTTCAACGCCGGTGACCTGTTCGAGCTGGAGCCCGACGCCAGCCTGGGCAACGGCGGTCTGGGCCGTCTGGCTGCCTGCTATCTGGACTCCATGACCACTCAGGAAATTCCCGCCACCGGCTACTCCATCTGCTATCAGCTGGGTCTGTTCAAGCAGAAGATCTCCGACGGCAAGCAGATTGAGCTGGCCGACGACTGGCTGGATATGGGCGACGCATGGCTGATGCCCCGCCGGGATGAGACCGAGACCGTTCGCTTCGGCGGCACTGTCAACTCCTATTTCAACGAGGAAGGCCGCTTTGTTACCGAGCAGGTGGGCTGCACCGACGTTCTGGCCGTGCCCAACGATATGCTGATCGCCGGCTACAAGACCAGCCACGTCAATAAGCTCCGCCTCTGGGACGCCAAGAGCCCCGCTCCCGTCAACATGAACTACTACTCCTCCGGCGAGTACCTGAAGGCCGTGGAGCAGCAGGTCACCGCTGAGACCATCGCCAAGGTCATCTATCCCGCCGACGACCACTACGAGGGCAAGAACCTGCGCCTGAAGCAGCAGTATTTCTTCGTCTCCGCTACCGTTCAGTCTATCTGCCGGAAGCACAAGGCCCTCTACGGCACGCTGGAGAACTTCCATGAGAAGCACGTCCTCCAGATCAACGACACCCATCCCACTCTGGTCATCCCCGAGCTGATGCGTATCTTCCTGGACCAGGAAGGCATGAGCTGGGATCAGGCCTGGTATATCACCACTCATTCCGTGGCCTACACCAACCACACTGTTCTGGCTGAGGCTCTGGAGCATTGGCCCCAGATCCTGGTTCAGGGTCTGCTGCCCCGCCTGTTCATGATCATGTGCGAGATCAACGACCGCTATCTGGCCGAGGTCCGCGCCTTCTACAACGGCGACGAGAACAAGGCCCGTGAGCTGGCCATTGTCTGGGACGGCGATGTGCGTATGGCCAACCTCTGCGTGGCCGCCTGCTACGCTGTCAACGGCGTCTCCGCTCTCCACTCTGACATCCTGAAGAAGGACGTCTTCCACTCCGCTTATCTGCGTACGCCCGATAAGTTCACCAACGTCACCAACGGCGTCGACCATCGTCGCTGGCTCAGCGAGATCAACCCCAAGCTGGATCAGCTGATCATGGACGTTACCGGCACCGATGACTACCTGCTCCATCCCGTGGAGACCCTTAAGCGCTTCGAGTCCGCCCGTGACGACGCCTCCGTTCTCAACCAGATGGCTATGATCAAGAAGGCCAACAAGGAGGCCTTTGCCGAGTATGCCATGCGTCAGTACGGCTTCAAGCTCAACACCAACGCCATCTTCGACGTTCAGGTTAAGCGTCTGCACGAGTACAAGCGCCAGCTGCTCAACGTCATGCATATCATCTATCTGTATGACCAGATCAAGCAGGGCAAGACCATTCATCCCCGCACCTTCCTCTTCGGCGCCAAGGCCGCTTCCGGCTACAAGACCGCCAAGCGGATTATCGAGCTGATCATCTCCCTGAGCCGTGAGATCAACAGCGATCCCCGCTGCAAGGATCAGCTGCAGGTCTTCTTCCTGGAGAACTACCGTGTCTCCGTGGCCGAGCGTCTGATGCCCGCCGCCGAGGTCTCCGAGCAGATCTCCACCGCCGGCAAGGAAGCTTCCGGTACCGGCAACATGAAGTTCATGATGAACGGCGCTCTCACCATCGGCACCGAGGACGGCGCCAACGTGGAGATGCACCAGCTGCTGGGTGACGACAATATCTTCATCTTCGGCCTCACCGCCGACGAGGTGGCCAGCAAGCTGCTGCACGGCTACAACTCCTACGAGTACTATAACTCTAACGCCGTCATCCGGGACGTTCTGGCCATGATGAACAAGGGCTTCTCCGACGGCAAGAGCTATACCGACCTGGTCAACGGTCTGCTCTACGGCAACGGCGGTCAGGCAGACCCCTATCTGCTGCTGGCTGACTTTGAGAGCTATCGCTACACCCAGGGCAAGGTTGCCGAGACCTATGCCAACCAGAAGCTGTGGAACCAGATGTCCATTTCCAACGTGGCTCGTTCCGGCCTCTTCGCCTCCGACCGGTCCATCGCCGACTACGCCAACAATATCTGGCACGTGGACGTACGCAATCAGGGCTGATCCCATCCCATTATCTGGCAAAAGACCCGCTGCCTGGCGGGAGGATTCTAACGGAGCAATTTATCCAATGACAAACAAACGAGCATCCGACATTCGGATGCTCGTTTGCTTATGTGGTCCCCAAATGCAATGCACCGGAACGGTGCGTATAATTGCGCCCGCCCTTATGGCGGGAACAGGAAGCTTCATCTGCTCGACAAATTGGAATTTGTCGTTTTCATTCTATCACAGCAGTACAAGAAGCAGCAAACCTTGGCCAGCTTACTGTTTCGGTATTCTTGGTGTAAAGTGAAGGACAATTCCTTCCTTCTCATCACTCTCACTGTTCAGCAGCTCTTTTCTTTTTCCTCCCAATCCGTTACAATATAGATAAGATCACCGCGGCAAAAGCCGCAAGGATAGGAGGATATATCATGGGACAGGCAATGGATCAGCTGCGCCGACTGCAGAAGACCATGTACGCTTATAACTATGCCGCCGCCGTTATCGAACTGGACGAGTCCACCGTAGCGCCCAGCGCAGGCGGCGAGGGCCGGCGGGAAGCGCTGGATGTGCTGGAAGGCGTTCGCTACCAGCTCATCGCCGACCAGCAGCTCCCCCGGCTGCTGGACGAGGCTGAGCAGGAGGAGCTGGATGAGCAGGCTGCCGCCGAGGTCCGGGAGCTTCGCCGTCAGAACGATCAGTTCACCAAAATCCCGGCCGAGGAATATGCCAAGGGTATGCGGATGCTCAACGAGTGCCGGGAGGCGTGGCTCAAGGGCAAGGCCACCAGAGATTTCAGCATCTATGCCCCTCTGCTGGAGCAGTGCGTGGACAACCGGATCCGCTGGGCCAACTACTTCGCCCCCGGCAAGGATCCCATGGCCACCTGGCTGGATCTGGGTCAGGAGGGTCTGACGGTGGAAGAGGTGGACAGCTTCTTCGCCGCCCTGCGGGAGGCCATTGTCCCTCTACTTCGCCGGATTCTCACCGAAGGCAAGGCCCCCCGGTCCGACTTTCTGGACGGCCCCTGGCCCATTGACAAGCAGGAGGAGCTGTCGAAGTATCTGATGAGCCTGCTCAAGCTGGATCCCGACCACTGCTGTCTGGCAGAGTCGGAGCATCCCTTCACCCTGCAGCTCTATGACGACGATGTGCGTATTACCACCCACTACTACACCAAGGATCTGACCAGCAGTATGTTCAGCGTCATCCACGAGGGCGGCCACGCCCTGTATGAGCTCAACATCTCCCCCAAGCTCCGCTATACCGTTTTGGCCGGCGGCAGCTGCGCCGGTCTCCACGAGAGCCAGAGCCGTCTGTTTGAAAACTTTGTAGGCCGGAGCCGGGGCTTCGTCCGCTATCTCTGGCCCAAGCTGCTGGAGCTCTTCCCGGACAAGCTGGCCGGCGTCACCTGCGAGGAGTTCTACCGGGCACTCAACCGGGTTCAGCCCAGTCTGATCCGCACTGAAGCCGACGAGCTGACCTATTCTCTCCACGTTATGGTCCGCTACGAGCTGGAAAAGATGCTCTTCTCCGGCCAGCTGAAGGTGAAGGATCTGCCTCAGGCATGGAACCGGCTCTACAAGGAGTATCTGGGCGTAGACGTGCCCGACGATACTCAGGGCGTCATGCAGGATATTCACTGGAGCATGGGCTCCTTCGGCCAGTTCCAGGGCTATGCCATGGGCACCGCCTATGCCGCCCAGATGGTGGAGTATATGAAGGAGCACTTTGACTTTGACGGCTGCTGCGAGAGAGCTGATCTTCAGCCCATTCTGGACTTCCAGCGGGAGCATCTCTGGCAGTACGGCATGATGCGCACCCCTGACGTGCTCATCCGGCAGGCCTGCGGCGGCGACTTCGATCCCAACTGCGTGGTCCGCTATCTGACCAAAAAATACAGCGAGATCTACGAGCTGGACTAATCCGCTGACCGAAAAAAACACCCTGCAGGGCCCGACGCCTTGCAGGGTGTCTTTCTTTTTCTCAGGTCGCCTTCTTTTTCTTTCTCACGCAGCTCTGGCAGCTTCCCGGATGGCGGCAGGCGGCACAGGCCAGGCTTTCATTGGTCAGCTCCAGAAAGCGCTCCGGATACCGATACCAGCGCCATTCCCAGCGCAGGGCCAGAAGGGCTGAGCCCAGCCAGAGCGGGATGGCCGCCGGATGGGGGATGAGCAGCGCAGGCGTGTGGATCATCATATGGTCCCAGTTATAGATCCGGCAGGTGGTACAGCAGCGGTTGGACATAATCCAGCGCTGGAAGGGGCAGAAGAACTTGATACAGATCAGGTCGGCCAGATTATAGAAGAGACTGATCAGCAGCAGGATGGCCGCCGAGATCTTTCGCGCCACATAGAGCCAGCCCACCAGAGCGTTCAAAGCCAGCCAGAAGGCCAGCGCCTTCAGGGCGTCCCGGTTGCTCCGGCGGATGGCCGCGGCCAGCTTCTCCCGGTCCACCGAGGCTCTGGGCCGGTAGTTTTCCCCATGCTCCCGCTGGGCGCCCATGCTCTCTGTCCGGCTGGGAAAGAAGCGCAGCAGGATACTGACCATCATAGAGACCCAGGCCACTGCCAGAAAGAGGCTGAAGCTCTGGCTCTGGCCGGTGAGGATAGCGCTGATCCTCGGTCCGTCAGTCAGGCAGAGAACGCTGCCCCAGAGCAAAAGCAGGCTGCGAAAGAGAAATCTCATATTGGTATAGATGGCAAAGCTCATCACAGGCCTCCTAAGGGGTATTTTCCCCATTGTACTGTCGGACCCTGTCTCCTGTCAAGACAGGGAGATGATTTGAGAAAAAAGCTTTTCTATTTCTCCTCTCTTTGGTATAATACAGTATATATTGACTTTTTTAGGGGCATTGCCCCGTCAGGAGCGTCGTATGGATACAGAGAAGAGAACGAGCAAACTCAACGATTTGCTGGAAGGGAGCCAATGGTCGGCCGGACTGCGTCAGATGGGGCGGTCTGAGCTGCTGATTCCTCTGCCGGCCGGAGAAAAGGAGCGTCTGCTTCACACCCTCGCTCAGGGAGGACGGGTCCTGCTGCTGCCGGCTCAGGAAGAGATCGGGGAAGATATCCTCGCCCTCTCCCTGTCGGCCGAGAATATGGCTCTGCTGGACCGGCTGGAACAGGTGAGCGGTGCTCTGGAGCGGGATTACGGCTGCCGGAGCCTCTGTCTGGCCGAAGGCCGGCTGCTGGGCGGAAAGGTGTCGTCCCCTCTGCTGCTGCATCCGGTGACGCTGGAGAAGAGGGCTGGACAATGGCGCCTTGAAAAGGGCGGGGACACCCTGCTCAACCCGGTAGCCATGGGCCTGCTGTCGGACAGCTGCCCCGTCCCTGAGGACGGCTGGAGCTATCAGGGCTCGGTGCTGGCCGGGCAGCTGGACGCCGCCATCGCCGCCGCCCCCGGCTGTGTCCGGGAGGAGGGCTTCTATCTGGGTCTCTTCCCCCTGTGGGTGCTGACACTGGACCGGGCTCTGAGCCAACCGGCTCCCCGGCACAGTCTGGCTGCCGGACTGGAGTCCGGCACTGTCCGGGCAGCGGCCGAAACGGAGGATGGCGAGTTGCTGGCCGCCGGCAGCCACACCTCCCTCATTGCCCCCCTTCCTTTGGACAGCAAGCAGCGCCAGGCGCTGGAGCTGGCCCTGCAGGGAGAGCACCTGCTCCTCTCCGGCCAAAAAGGCACGGGTAAGACCCATACTGCCGCCGCTCTGGCCGTCAACGCTATGGCAAAGGGTGATCGGACCCTCTTTATCGCCGCCCGGGAGACCGACCGTGAGGCTGCTCTGGAGCAAATGAAGCAGCTGGGTCTGGATAAGCTCACCCTTCATATCCCTGCCTCCGGAGACCGGAAGCAGGCCGTTCTTCATCAGTACAATGTTGCCGCCCAGATCCAGACTCAACAGCCGCAGGAGGATCTCTATTCTCTCACCGAGGAGAGCGATAAGCTCCGGGGTCGTCTGGACCGGCATCTGACCGCCCTTCACACCCCCGGCCGCTGCGGGCTCACTCCCTGGGAGCTGATCTGCCGCTATCTGGAGGTCCGGGAGACGGAGGGGATCATTGACCTGCCCCCGCTGATGGTGGGCCATCTGGAGCGGGAGGATCTGGAGGCCGTTCTGTCTGCTGCCGAGGATCTGACGCTGGCTGCTCAGGCGGTGGGCAATACGGCAGATCACCCCCTCTCCTTCCTGGAGGGAGGCGAGTATGATCCGGCTCAGGCCGAGGCCATTCCCCAGCTGGCCAACGAGCTCCATTCGGCTATGAAGGCTATGGAGACAGCTGCCGCCGATTGGTGCGGCCTTACCGGCCAGAGCTATCCCGTCTCTGAGGCTGACTGGACCCATGTGGCTGCCGCCGGCCGCTGCCTGCTCAACTGGGCAGACTATCCTGCCGGCTGGCGGACCTCTCCCCGGGTGCCCCTGCTGCCCGAGGCGGTAAAGGAGCTTCGGAGTCGGCTGGATCGGGCCGACCGGCTGGAAGCCTCCATCCGGAGCAAGTGGGAGGAAGAGATTTTCCAGCTGGATTGCCGTCTGCTGGACCGCCAGTGGCGGCAGCTGCAGGAAGGCTGGCAGCTGCCCACCGATCCCGACCGGGAGGAGACGCTGGTCCAGCTGCTGGCTCAGGGAGAAGGCCTTCTGGCCCAGCTGGAGCGGGCAGGCCGCCGCTGGGCTGCCGCCACCCGCTCGGCTATGCCCACCACCAGAGACAGCTGGGAGCGGAGCTATGAGGTGGCCTTGGAGCTGGCCCGCTGGAAAGAGATTCCCAGAGAATGGGGCAGCTGTTCCAACCTGAGAGCACTGCTCTGGGACGTGAGCGAACTGATCCGCCACGGCAAGCAGGCCAAGGAGAGCAAGGAGGTTCTGCTCAGAAACTGGGCTCCCAGCCTGCTCTCTCTGGAGGGCCGCAGCCTGCTCAACCGCTGGGAGCGGGAGGGCGGCAGCTGGGGTCTGAGCTGGCTCAGCCGTCAGAATGCGGTGCGCAGCCAGATGGAGCCCCATTTCAAGGGCGAGAAGCTCTCCTCTGATGAGATGGAGCGGGGTCTGCGCTGGTTGGTAGACTTCCAGGATGAACTGGAGCAGTGTCAGGAGATTGAGCAGCGCTGGCATCGGGAGCTCCAGTCGGTCTACCGTAAGGAAGAGACCAGCTGGATCTGGCTGGAAAATGCCCGGGTGGTGGCCGCCGAGAGCCACGACTGGCTGGCCGAGCTCACCGGCAGTCAGGATTTCCTCCGTCAGTTCGGCTCCTCCTCCGAGGCGGTATCCGCCGCTCAGGAGCTCCAGTCGGCCTGGGAAAAGACCCGGGAGGTACTGGGCCGTATGGATGTGGTTACCGGCCGTCATTCCCAGCCGGACACCAACCGCTGGCTGACCGACCGGCAGCTGGACTGCCGCCGGCTCCGGAATCTAATCCGGGTCCGCCGCCAGCTGGAGGAGCTGTCCAAGGGACCGCTGGCGCTGGGTGATATCCCGCAGGCGCTGGGCGAGCTGGCCCGGCACCAGAAGGAGCGCTCTGCCATTGCCGCGCTGGCCGACAAGTGGTCGGCCGAGCTGGAAGAAGTGTATACCGGCGCTGACACCGACTGGGAGGCTCTCTATGAGCGCAGCGTACAGGCGGCCCAGTCGGACGAGGCCCTGTCCAATATTACCGGCGATCTGGAGCTTCGGCTCCGGCTGGCCGGAGACGAGGAGGCTCAGGCTGCCGCCATGGCCCTCTGTTCCTCCCATGCCGCCTTCCGGGCTAAACTGGAGCAATTCACCCGCCTGACCCGGGCCCGGATGGGCCGTGGGCTGGGAGGAAACTGGCTGGCTCTGCTTCGGGGAGATATCGCTATGATCCTGGAGCATCTGCCCATGCTGGAGAGCTGGATGAACTATCTGGCCCAGCGTCAGCGCTGCGAGGAGCTGGATCTGCATGTCTTTGCCGCCCACTTTGACCAGCCCATTCCCGAGGGAGAGGATACCTTTGCCCTCTTCCGTAAGAGCCTGTACCGGGGCCTGCTGGTACTGGAGATGGAGTGGGTCCCTGATCTGCGGACCTTCTCGGCCCGAAAGATGGGCGAGACGCTTCGCCGCTTTGGCCGGGTGGAGGCGCTGCTGCAAACCCGGGTTCGGGAACATCTGTTTTATGACTTTGCCAAGGCCATCCCCACCCTGCCGCTGGACGAGGCGTATCAGGAGGAGCTGGGTTTGCTCCTTTGGGCCAACCAGCCTCAGGGCCGGGATCTGTCCGCTGAGGAGCTGGTCTCCAGTCTCCCCAAGCTGACTCACGCCCTGTTTGCCGCTGTTATCGCCTCCCCCACCGACGCGCTGGCCTGCTTCGGTCAGCTGGACGGGGAGGAGCCCCCCTTCCGCTACGCAGTGCTGGAGGAGGCCGGAGGACTGCCCGCCACGCTGGGCCAGGCACTCACCGCTCTGGGCCGGACCAGTCTCCTGCTCTCCCGGCCGGGAGAGACCGACTATCCCATGTTGGAACAGGAGCAGAGCATCTGGAGCCGCTGCGCCGGGTATCATCTGCCTGAGATTCGGCTGGAGCAGAGCTATCTGCTCCGGGGCGAGAGCCTCCAGTGGGCTGACCGGGAGCTCTACGGACTGACCTGTCTTCCCACGCCCGAGCCTCAGCGCTTCGATCTGGAATACAAGACAGTGGTCGGCCAGATGAAGGATCAGACCAATCCCGCCGAGGCTTCCGCAGTCGTCACGCAGGCTCTGCGGCTGCTGGATGAGGGGGAGCAGGAGCTGGCCATCGCCGCCCTTACCCATCCCCAGCGGGATCTGATCTCCGCCATGCTCGTTCAGACCGCTCAGGAATCTCCCCAGCGGCAGGAGCAGCTGGCCCGACTCCCCGTTCTGCTGCCTCGGGACTTTGGCAGTCGGCGCTTTGACCGGCTGTTGGTGTCGCTGACTCTGGCTCCCGGCAAGCGGGGCGGCTGCACCGAGGCAAGAAAGCTGGCCGGGCTCTGGAAGGATCTGGCCCCCATTGCCCAACTGCTGGCCGCCGCCCGGAAGCAGGTCTGGATCTTCTCCTCTCTGGACCGGCAGGACTGGCCCAAGCTGGGCTCTCCCGGCCTCAGCCGGTTCCTGGCCTACGCCCAGAATCAGACGCCGGCATCGGAGCCGCTCCTCCCCTGTCCCGACCGGATCCGGCAGGAGGTCTGCCGCCGGTTCGAGCAGGCCGGATATAAGGCCCTTCCCGGCCAGGAGCCTCTGGCCATTCGGGTCTACTCTCCCGAGGAGCCGGGGCGCTGCCTGCTGGGTATCCTTATGGATGGCGCCGGCTATGGAGCGATTCGGGACACCCGGGAACGGGAACTGGATCGGACCGCCCTTCTGCAGGCTCAGGGCTGGAACCTCTGCCGTCTCTGGTCTCTGGACTGGCTTCAGGACAGCGATCGGGTCATGGCTCAGATGCTCCGCCTGCTGGAGGCCATTCGGGAGCAGGAGTCCCTGCCCCCTCTGCCCCGGGAAAAGGCCCCCGCTCCGGCCCAACCCCCTCTCTACACTCCGGCGGAGCTGACCATTATGGGTATTCGGGACGAAGAGCTGACTGCTCCCGCCTTCCGCAACCGGGTGGGTCAGGTGTCTCAGCTGGTACTGAAATCGGAGGGGCCGATGCCCGATTTCCGGCTGACTGAGCGGGTACTGACCGCCTTCGGTCTGGACGCCGGGGACGAGGTCCTCTGCCGCCAGTGCGGCCAGCTCTGGTCCGCTCTGGAAATTACGGCCACCGTTGAAGAGGAGCGTACCTTCCTCTGGAGCCGGGAGACGGCCCCGGAGTTCTACACCGGCTTCCGGGTCTCCGGCCAGGACGAGCACTTCCGTGCTCCCGAAGAGGTCTCCCGTCAGGAGGCTGCCAACGCCGCCGCCTGGGCGCTTCGTCGCTTCTCCACGCTCACCCCCCTCCGTCTGGCACAGGAGACGGCTCGTCTTCTGGGCTATGACCCGGAAAACGAGGCAGCTCTGGACTGCGGGCGCCGGGGTGTGGAATACGGTATGATGGGAGCCCGGTTCCACGAGACGTCTATTGGCACGCTGGTCTGACTCAGAATAAAACTTCAACGCCCCGCCTGAAGGAAATCAGGCGGGGCGTGTTCTCTTTGCTGGACAGGGGCTTTCTTCTCATTGTATAATAAACGAAACCGGAAAGAAGGAGGCTGGCGCCCCATGTCCTATATCTGTCTGATGGCCAACCGGGCCGGCGCGGTAATTGCCGGCGACAGCCGGGAGACGTTTCCCGCCAAGGTCCATCTGGACTGGCGGCTGAAGGTCTTTGCTCTGCCGGAGCGGCAGATGGTCTGGGGGGTCTGTGGCCCCACCCTCCGGTTGGGCACGGATCTGATCCGGTGGACAAAGCACATTCTTCAGGCCCCGGGCGAGACAGAAGAGAAGCTGGAGAAGGTCGGGCAGATGGTCTCCACCCTCACCCGGCTCTCCTCCTTTGCCGGTAAGGCAGGGCCCTTCCACCTGCTGATCGCTCAGGTCTGCTCCGGACAGCTCCATATCTGGGACGCTGTCGTATATCAAGGTCAGCTCAAGAGCCGGCATCTCCGGCCGGCCATCGGTCAGCCTGTTTTCCTCCATGCCGGAGCGTGGTGCTCGGCCATGCCCGAGTTTGATCCGGAGGAGCTGCGGGAGCTGGACTATGACGCCCTCCGTGAGGCTGCCCGGACCCGGGCGGCTCTGGCCATTGAGAGGGACGAAGCCCGGCGAGCGGCCAATCCCCGCCATAACCAGACCATTGGCGGCCAGATCCATCTGGCGTCACTGCGTTTTCTGCCAACCTGAAAGGAGACGGCATGCCATGTCACACGTTTGTCTGATGGCCAACAAAACCGGCATTGTAGTCGCCGGGGACCGGTTTCTCACCTATCTCTATGACCCCCACTCCCTGCACCCCTCGGTGGCAGGAGATGAGCTGGTGGACAAGTGTATCAAGGTGCCGGAGCGGGGCATTGTCTGCGCCTTCTGCGGCATTCTGTTCATCGACGGCCTTCATGTAGGCAACGAGCTCCGGCGGCTGCTCGCGCAGGAGGAAACGGTGGATGCTGTGCTGGACGAGTTGGATCGGAAGATCGTCCCCCGGACCCGGACCAATCTGGCCAGTGGTCATCCTGTCGTCTCCTATGTACTGATCGGCCAGCGCAAGAACAAAACCACCACCATCTGGTCCTGGAGCTCCTATCAGGGTACATCCAACCGGAAGGTTTATCCCATCTCCGGGGAAATGGCCCTCTCTCTGCAGGCGGGAATGTACGCTTCCGAGCTGCCTCTCCCCGCCTCCTGGGAGATCTCCCACCTCACTTTTGACCAGCTTCGTCAGCGGGCCAGAGACCAGATCGCCCAGGCCATTGACGAAGACGCCCGGCGGGACAGGGCTGATCTGAACTATCTGCCTACAGTGGGCGGGGAGATCCTCTCCTACGGTATAAAACTCAATCAGAACCCTCCAGCAGGCCCAGCAGGCCGGCGGCGCTGAGTTCGGGCTCAAAGAGCAGCGCCTCGGCCAGCAGCTGCATATTCTCGTCGGAATATTCCGTCTCGCTGGAATAGAGCCGCACCACTTCGATCTGATCCAACAGGGTCAGATCGTTTTTTTCTCCCCAGCGGCGGGCGGCCAGTGTCGCCATCATGAGCACCATAACCACCGTCTGCCAGACCTTCTCCAGCGGTTTTTTGTCGTAGACCGCCTTGAGAAAGTAGCGGAAGATGAGGTAGACGGCCAAATGCTCGTACTCATAGCTCCGTTGACCCAGCGCCCGCTCAAAGCCGGTCCAGTCCAGCTCCTCCAGATGGCTGTCCAGGTCCTCCAGCACAGCTGTCCACTCCGGATTCAGATGCTCCATCTCCTGATGGACCCGGAGGATGGCGGCCAGCACCTGCTGCCAGCTCCGCTGCTCACCCGGAAGGCGGGAGAAGGCCAGCTCCTCCGGATCTTCGCCCCGGTTGACTGCCTCCTGCAGGGAGAGCGCCAGCCGGAGACACCGGGCCAGGCGCAGGCGAAGGGGTTGCTCTCTCTCCTGCAGCAGGGCGAAGAGAACCTCTCTCACCTCCACCAGCAGCGGATAGAGGGGAGCCGGTTCCTCGTCCTCCTCTTCACTGTCCGTGATCCAGGTCTCAAACTCGCAGGGCGCCGGGTCGGAGAGAATCAGCCGGGCCGCCTCCTCACAGCAGAGGCCCACGCCAATCTCCATCCGGCCGGGGAACCACTCCCGATAGCGAGGATGGAGCGCGCAGATTTCTCCCAGCCCCTGATCGCCGTAGGAGATAACGAGCTGGCAGAGGCCTTCCGCGGTCAGGAAGGGGCAGACGCCCTCTCTGCTCTGAATCACCCAATCGCCCTCCCCGTCCTGCGCGATACAGCCGAGGATGGCCTCCCGACGCGGGGCGGGCAGGCTCCGATAGAAGTCCATCGTCTTCTCGTCCACCACAATCTGCCAGCCCTCGCGGCAGCAGCTGTGGCGGCAGGCGCCGGCCAGGCATTGAAATTTCTGATAATAGCAGGGAGCAGTCAGTTCCAAAGTTCCCATCTCCTTTTTCGCTCTTTTGCCGATTGTACCATATTCCCTTTGGAAAGGAAAGAAGGAGGCTTTTCGGTGCTTATTTTGTCTCCATTTTCTTCCACTTGTATTATTTTGAACAGAAAATGAACTTTTGACCGTTTTTACAATCAAACTTGCATCTTTCCGGCGATCTTGTTATAATACATGGTATGATAGCCGGGGAGTGTTCCCCCTTCTGTTATTGTTGATTGCATGATAAAGGAGTATTGCAATGAATTCCTTTCAGCTTTTAGAGCAGCGCCGCCGGGATCTGTTGGGCAGCGGAAAGCCCGATCGCCAGCACTCCAAGGGAAAGCTGACGGCCGATGAGCGCCTGAATATTCTCTTCGATACTGATACCTTCGTGGAGTACAACGTCTTCCAGAACCGGACCAGCAGCGCGGACAAGCCCGCCTCCCGGGACGGTGTCATCGCCGGCTGCGGCAAGATCAACGGCCGCTTCGCCTTCGCTTACGCCCAGGACTTTACCATTGCCGGCGGCTCCCTCTCTACCTCCAACGCCAGAAAGATTACCGAGGTCCAGAAGGCCGCCCTCAAGGCCAAAGCCCCCATTATCGCCCTCATGGACTCGGGCGGCGCCCGGATTCAGGAAGGCGTGGAAGCGCTGGCCCAGTACGGCAATATCTTCTACCAGAACGTGGCCGCCTCCGGCGTGATTCCCCAGATCACCGCCATTATGGGCCCCTGCGCCGGCGGCGCCAGCTACTCCCCCGCTCTGCAGGACTTTATCTTTTTCGTGGAGAATACCGGCGAGATGTTCGTCACCGGCCCTGACGTGGTCAAGGCTGTTATCGGCGAGGACATCACCATGCAGGAGCTGGGCGGCGCCGACGTTCATATGAGAAAGAACGGCGTGGCCCATGTCCGGGCCTCTGACGACCGGGACTGCCTGCTCAAGATCAGAAAGCTGCTGACCTATCTGCCTCAGAACTGCGACCAGCTCCCCGATATCCAGCCCAAGGCCAAGGCCCGCTGGCAGCGGGGCATTCAGGACGTGGTGCCCGAGAACAAGCGGCGGATCTATGACGTGAAGCGGGTCATCGACTATCTGGCCGACTCGGAGAGTTTCTTTGAGATCGAGCCCGAATTTGCCGCCAATATCGTCGTGGGCTTCGGCCGGGTCAACGGCGCTACGGTAGGTTTTGTCGCCAACCAGCCCGCCGTCCTCAGCGGCTGCATGGATGTCAACGCCTCCTGCAAGGCCGCCCGGTTCATCCGGACCTGCGACTGCTATAATATCCCGCTGATCAATCTGGTAGACGTGCCCGGCTTCTTCCCCGGCCGGGAGCAGGAGAGCTCGGGTATTATCCGCCATGGCGCCAAGATGCTCTACGCCTACGCCGAGAGCCGGGTGCCCAAGATCACCATTATCCTCCGCAAGGCCTATGGCGGCTCCTATATCGCCATGTGCACCAAGGAGCTGGGCGCTGATGTGGTCTGGGCCTGGCCCATCGCCGAGATCGCCGTTATGGGCGCTGAAGGCGCGGTCAAGATCATCAATAAGCGGGAGCTCAAGGCCGCCGGCAGCAAGTATCAGGAGCTGCTGGACGAGAAGGTTCAGGCCTATAAGGACCGCTATCTCAATCCCTATGAGGGCGCCCGGATGGGTTATGTAGATGACGTCATCCAGCCTCAGGATACCCGCCGGATGCTGGAAAAGGTGCTGGAAGCCCAGCTCACCTTCCAGAGCGGCCAGAAAAAGAACCGGCACGGCAATATTCCGCTGTAATCCAATCCCATACAGGACCTGTCGACCCAAGGTCGGCAGGTCCTTTTTTCCTTTCCCCCACTTCCAGCCTCTCCCAAGGCTTCCGGCGTCCGATTTTTCTCCGGGAAAGATATGTAATTATCCCCAATTTTCCCTCTTTTCCCGTTGCCTTTTTTGTGCAACCTTGTTATAATGGTCTCACTTAATTTTGGAGGCCGGCGCAGGCCCAGAAAGGTCGTGGCACCTATGAAGACCTATCCCATTATCACCATCAGCCGCCAGTTTGGCGCCGGAGGCACCGAGATCGGCCGCCGGCTGGCCCGGCATATGGGCATCCCCTTCTATGACAACGAGATCATTGAGCTTGCCTCCCGGGAAAGCCACTTTGATCCCAAACTCTTTCGCAAGGTAGAGGAGACTACGGCCACCAATAGTTTTCTCTACGCCATCAATCGGCTGGGTGCGGGCGGGGCCTACTCGATGCCCATCAGTGACCAGCTCTACGCCGTCCAGTCGGGGATTATCCGGACCATCGCCGACCAGACTCCGGCGGTCATTGTGGGCCGCTGCGCCGACGATGTACTGCTGGGCTATACGAATACGGTCAATATCTTCATTCAGGCCAGCGTGGAGTCCCGGGTCCGACGGACCATGGAGCGGCTCACCCTGACGGAAAACCGGGCCAGAGCCTATGTCAAGCAGATCGACAAGTCCCGGGCCGCCTATCATAATTTCTACTCCGACCACCCCTGGGGTCGGAGGGAGAACTACCATCTGATTCTCAACTCTGACGGGCTGGACTTTGATACTGCCGCCGGCATTATCGAGACCTATGCCATGAGTGTCTTTGGCAGCGAGATGGCTGACGCCATTAAGGAAATCAACCGCTGAGCCCCCATCCGCAAAAAGTGCAGCGCCCCTCATCCAAGGATGAGGGGCGTTTTTTCTCTTGCTCATCAGGACTGCCGGCCCAGAATGGCAATTATATCGTCGGTGGTCTGGTCGGCAGAGACCAGACAGGGCATTACATGGTGCGCCATGGCCCGGTAGATGGGCTCCCGGTCCCGGAAGCGCTGGAGAAAGTTTTCCCTGCCCATTTGGGCCAGCGGCCGGTCCTGCAAGTTGGCCTTTTCAAAGATGGCCTCCGGATCCCGGTTGAGGAAGAAGACGGTGCCGGTCTCCCGGAGGGCCCTCCGGTTCTCCTCCCGGAGGGGGAGGCCGCCGCCGGTAGCGATGACCAGACCGGAGGTCTGGCTCAGCTCCCGGGCGATCTCGCTTTCCAGGTCCCGGAACCAGAGTTCACCCCGCTGGTCGAAGATCTGGCTGATGGTCATGCCGGCGCAGGCCACAATGAGTTCGTCCGTATCCACCAGTTCCAGTCCCAGTTTATCCCGGAGGAGCCGGCCGCAGGTGGACTTTCCACAGCCCATCATGCCAATCAGGATAATATTATTCATATCCCTCTCCCTTATACCGCGTCATGCTGAGCCAGATTGGCTTTGTAGTTACCCAGTACCCGGAACTGGTCGGTAGACTGGTCCAACTCCCGGAGGATGGCGTCCATGCCCGGGGCATGGAGATTGCCGGTAAACTCCACAAAGAACATATACTCCCACTTCCGACCGGGCATGGGCCGGGACTCCAGCTTGACCAGGTTCAGGCCATTGACCGCGAAAATGGTCAGGATCTCATGGAGAGAGCCGCTCTGGTGGGGCAGGTTGAAAATGGCGGTGATTTTATCGCTGCCCGGCCGCAGTTCAGGCCGACGGGAGATGACGGCAAAGCGGGTATAGTTCTCCCCATTGTGGTTGGTGCCCTCTACAAGGATTTCCAGACCGTAGACCTTGGCCGCCCGGCGGCTGCAGATGGCCGCCTTGGTCCGGTCTCCGGACTCGGCTACAAACTTGGCGCTGCCGGCTGTATCCAGAAGGGGAATCCGAACCCAGTCGGGATGGCTGTCCAGAAAGCGGTCGGACTGGAACAGGCCCTGCTCATGGGAATAGACGTGGGTGATCTCCTCCAGCCGGGTACCGGGGAGGGCCATCAGGCAGTGCTCCACCTTAACAGTGGTCTCGCCCACCATATAGAACTGGTACTCGGTGAGCAGGTCGCAGACCTGCCGGATGGAGCCGGTGGTAGAGTTTTCAATGGGAAGAACAGCGTAGTCTGCCGCCCCTTCAGCCAGCGCCCGGAAGGAGTCCTCAAACCAGTTCTGGCCCTGACTGTTGACCTGAGGGCCAAAGAAGTTGACGGCGGCCTCCTCGCTGTAGGCTCCGGGCATTCCCTGATAGACCACGCGGGGATTCTCAATGGGAGGATAGATAGTCCGGTACTGGCGGAAGAAACCGGGGGGATCGGGCTCCCGCTCCTGCATAATCGAGCGCTGGTGGGCTCGGGACATGGACATAATAGTCTCAAAGAGCTTGTTCACGTCGGCCTTCATCTCGGGGGTGTCTACCATAGCCGCCTTGGCCTCCAGCACCTGACGCTCCCGTTCCGGATCCAGAACGGGAATCTGGTTGGCAATCTTATAGGCGGCCACATTCCGGGAGACCTCCATGCGTCGGAGGAAGAGATCTACCAGCTGGCGGTCGATATGGTCGATCTCCTGTCGGAGTTCTTTCAGATCCTTCATGATGCCCTCCTTCTCAGATACCCATGAGCTGACAGACGGCCAGCGCGGCGGCGGCCTCGACAACCGGGACGGCCCGATGGACAATACAGGGGTCATGCCGACCCTGAATGGTCAGCTTACTGTCCTGCCAGAGATCCATGTCAATGGTATCCTGCTGTTTGGAAATACTGGCGGTGGGGCGAAGGGCCACCTCAAAGACCAGAGGCAGGCCGTTGGTAATACCGCCGTTGACGCCGCCGGAGTGGTTGGTGGGAGAGACCACCATGCCGCCCCGGACGTAGAGCGGATCGTTGGCCTCGCTGCCCCGGAGCCGGGCAATGCCAAAGCTGTCGCCAAAGCCAATGGCCTTGACGCCGGGGATGGCGAACATCTGCTGAGAGACGATACCCTCTACGTTCTCTCCGTAGTCGGGGGCGCCCATGCCTGCCGGGAGGCCCAGCACGGCGCACTCGATTACGCCGCCCACGCTGTCGCCCTCCTCCTTTGCCCGGACAATGGCCTGACGCATCTGCTCCCCACGCTGGTCCTCCAGCACGGGGAAGGACTTCTCCCGCAGCTCCCAGCCCAGCTCGCTGCTGAGCAGGCACTGGGAGAAGGGAATATCCTCCACATCGGCGATGGACTTGATATGGGCCAGAATAACAATGCCCTCTCCGGCCAGCACCTGCTTGGCAACAGCGCCGGCAAAGACCAGCGGAGCCGTCAGTCGGCCGGAGAAGTGGCCGCCGCCCCGGTAGTCGTTGTAGCCCTGATAGCGCATAAAGCCGGGCCAATCGCCGTGGCCGGGCCGGGCCAGATCCTTGGTCTTTTCATAGTCCCGGCTCCGTGTATCTGTATTTCGGATCAGGGCACAGAGGGGAGTGCCGGTGGTGTGGCCCTGAAAGAAGCCGGAGAGAATCTCAGGCTGATCGGCCTCCTTCCGGGGAGTGGAGAAGGGGTCCTTTCCCGGCGCCCGGCGGGCCATTTCAAAAGCGATCTCCTCCAGATCCAGCTCTACGCCGGCGGGAACTCCTTCCAGTACGACGCCAATGGCAGGGCCGTGGGACTCGCCGAAAATCGCGTGTTTCATCTCTCTTACCTCCTCTGGCTGTCACTGACGGCGATCCGGCCGCCCAGCATCTGATAGTCCTCCCAGAAATGGGGATAGCTCTTGGCCACGCTGCCCGCGTCCCGGATCAGTACCGGTCCCCGGGACCGGGTGGCGGCAATGGCCAGCATCATGGCGATCCGATGGTCATTATGGCTGTCGGTCTCGCCGCCGTTGAGGGCGGATACGCCCCGAATGGTCATGGAGTCGGCGGTCTGGGTCACTTGGGCTCCCAGCTTGTTCAGCTCGGAAGTAATCGCCTCGATCCGGTCGCTCTCCTTCATTCTCAGCCGGGCCCCACCGACGATATGGGTGGTCTCTCCGGCCCGGAGGGCGGCGTGGACGGCAAGGGCGGGGGCCAGATCGGGACACTGGCTTACGTCCAGCGTCACCGTCCCCGTTCCATTGAGCTGGCCGGCATAGGCCCGGATGATTCGGTCACCCTGAGCCGAGTCCGGGTTCATGCCCCAGATCTCTACCGGGTTTCCAAGGCCCCGGGCGGCGTAGTAGAAGGCGGCCTGAGACCAGTCCCCCTCTGCCCGGCGCTCTCCGGCCTGCGGCCGCTGGGGACCCTGAATCCGCCAGCCGTTGGCCAGCTTCTCCACCCGGACGCCGAACTGGTCAAGGGCCTCCAGCGTCATATCCACATAGCCTGCCGACTGGAGCGGAGTCGTCAGCGTCAGCTCAGACTCCCCATCCAGCAGCGGAAGGGCAAAGAGAAGGCCGGTAATAAACTGGCTGGAGACGTCTCCAGGCAGAGTGTAGTTTCCTGCCTTCAGCTCGCCCTTTACGACAATCTGCTCCTCTCCGGCCTGATAGAAGATACCTCGGTCCCGGAACAGCTTCTCATAGGGCTCCATGGGACGGCGAAGCAGGCGGCCCTTTCCGGTAAAGACGCCGCCGCCCCGAAGGGCCAGAGCCACCGGGATCAGAAAGCGGAGGGTAGAGCCCGACTCCCGGCAATCCAGCCGGGGCAGCGGCCCTTCGCCAGCTCTTCCGGCCGATACGCCGGTAATCGCCCCGGCCTCCCAGCGGGCGCCCAGCGCCGCCATACAGTCCAGAGTGGCGTCAATGTCCTCGCTGCGGGAGAGGTTGCCAATCCGGCTGGTTCCCTGTGCCAGAGCGGCAGCAATGACCAGCCGGTGACTCTGGCTCTTGGAGGCAGGCGGGGTGACCGCCCCTGTCAATTTGCTTGGGGTAATGATAACGTTCATAACAGCTCCAGCAGCTCCCTCTTGGGCATTTTTGTAGGCAGGGTCTCTCCCAGCGTTTTCAGGAAGATAACGGTAATCTCGCTGCCACTGCCTTTTTTATCCAGACCGATGGCGGCGGTATAGTCTTCGATACTGCATTCAATGGCGGTAGGCAGGCCAAACCGGGCACAGAGGGCGGAAATAGCCTCCTCCGTTCCCTGCTCTGTCAGTCCCAGCCGCTGACCCAGGCGGGCGGCCAGCACCATTCCGGCAGCTACCGCCTGACCGTGGGTATAGGTCTCGTAGTGATAGGCCTTTTCATAGGCGTGTCCCAGCGTATGGCCGAAATTGAGGATCATACGAAGGCCGGTATCCAGCTCGTCTTCCAGCACCACCTCTGCCTTGATTCGACAGCAGTGGGCCAGCACTTCTTCGATCTCTTCCATAATCCCGTTCCGGTCTCCCGCCCCTTCCAGACGGCGGAAGAAGTTCCGGTCCCGGATACAGCCGTATTTGATTACCTCAGCCATTCCGTCGGAGAAGGTCTCGTCGGGGAGGGTGGTCAGAACGGCCGGATCCATGAGCACCAGCCGGGGCTGCCAGAAGGCGCCTACCAGATTCTTTCCTGCGCTCAGGTCGATGGCCACCTTTCCTCCTACAGAGGAGTCCACCTGCGCCAGCAGAGTGGTGGGAATCTGGACGAAGGGGATACCCCGAAGGATGGTGGCGGCGGCAAAGCCGGCCAGGTCTCCCACCACGCCGCCGCCCAGAGCGATTACGGCATCGGTACGGGTGAGGCCAAAGTCCATGGCCTCGTTCCAAATGCAGAGCAGTTCCTCCGCGTTCTTGCTCCGCTCTCCGGCAGGGATCACATGGAGCCGGGTCTCAAAGCCGGCCTCCTGCAGACTCTTCTCGGCTTCCGGTCCATAGAGAGGGGCCACATTGCTGTCAGAGACCAGCAGGGCTCTGCGGCACTTGGGCAGCACCCGGCGGCAGCAGCTCCCCGCCTCCTTCAGCAGACCCCAGCGGATCAGAATCTCATATTCCCGGCCCGGCAGGGGGACGGTGATCGTTTTCATAGCTCCACCTTCTTTTCTCAAGGCTAAGGTCTCTTCTGTCCGGCGCGCTCAGCGGACGATGGTCTTGCCCATGAGCTCCACGAACTTGCCCATCTTGCCCATGAGGGTGTCAAACTGCCCGGGCGTCAGAGACTGCTGACCGTCGCATTTGGCGTGGTCGGGGTCGTTATGGACCTCGATAATCAGGCCGTCCGCGCCGGCGGCAATGGCGGCCAGCGCCAGCGGCTCTACCAGATAGCGGTAGCCGCCGGAGTGGCTGGGATCTACCACGATGGGCAGATGGCTCATGCGCTTGATACAGGGAATGGCCGAGACGTCCAGCGTATTTCGGGTATAGGTCTCGGTGGTGCGGATGCCCCGCTCGCAGAGAATTACGTTCTCGTTGCCCTGACTCATAATGTACTCGGCCGACATGATCCACTCCTCATAGGTGGCGCAGAGGCCCCGCTTGAGCAGGACCGGCTTGGACATCTTGCCCACCTCTTTCAGCAGCTCGAAGTTCTGCATATTCCGGGCGCCGATCTGGACCAGATCCACCTTTTCGTTGAAGATCTCGCAGTAATGGGGGCTGACCAGCTCGGTCACGATGGGCAGACCGGTCTCCGCCTTGGCCTCCAGCATCAGGTTCAGGCCGGGGATCCCCATGCCCTGAAAGGAGTAGGGGGAGGTACGGGGCTTGAACGCGCCGCCCCGGAGGATTCCGGCGCCGGCGGCCTGGACCGACCGGGCCACCGAGACAATCTGCTCCTCACTCTCCACCGAGCAGGGACCGGCCATGACGGTGAAGTTGCCGTGGCCCACCTTGACGCCGGAGACGTCCACCACGGTGTCCTCAGGATGGAACTTCCGGTTGGCCTTCTTATAGGGCTCGCTGATCCGGGTGACCCGCTCTACGGTATCAAACTGCTGGATTTTGCCGATATCCAGAGCGGTGGTGTCGCCCACCAGACCGAGAATGGTGCAGCCCATACCGACAGTAATGCCCACCTTCAGGTTTCTTGCCTCAAAATATGCCGCCAGTTTGCGCACGTCGTTCTGACTGGCTCTGGGTTTCATAATGACGACCATAATTCTCGCTCCTTTCAAAAAAAGAGGACCCATTGATCGCTCAATGAGTCCTTTCACTGTACAAGTATGTTCTGCCTGCACCCTTCCCCCGGAAACAGAACCGGGAGACTTCGCTCATTGCGCCCCGCTCATATTCTCCATGCCAAAAAAGCCGTAACCGGTAAATCGGCCACAGCCAAAATAGGCAAAGGATGCGGTTTTGAGGGCGGCTTTATTCATAGGGCACCTCGGCGTTGTCAGTTCTGCCTTTCATTATAGCAAGCTGTCCGACAATTGCAAGGGTTTTCCCCCGCCTTCGGAAACTATTTTTCCATATCTCGACAGCCCCGGTTTGACAGGGTCGCTTTTTATCCTCTATAATGGTTGAAAGTATCCTTCCCACCTTCCTCTCTGAAAGGAGGAGCCCTCATGTTTCCCCGTTCCAGCGGTATCCTGCTCCATCTGTCCTCCCTCCCCGGTCCCTACGGTATCGGCTCCATGGGTCAGGAAGCCCGCCATTTTATTCGCTTTCTCCAGCGCGCCGGTCAAAGCTGGTGGCAGGTACTGCCTATGACGGCAGTCGGCGGCAGCGACTGTCCCTATCTGCCCATCTCCAGTCAGGCAGGCAACCCTCTCTTTCTGGATCTGGACGCTCTGGCCGCCATGAAGCTGCTGAGCTGGGAGGATCTGGAGTACGCCCGATTTTCCGGCTCTCCCGACCGGGTAGACTTTCCCTTTCTCCATGTAGTCCGCTCTGAGCTGCTGCACAAGGCATGGCAGCGGGCCGACCGCTCTCTGCTGGCTCAGGTCCAGAACTTTGCCTCCGCTCATGACTGGCTGGAGGACTACGCCCTCTTTGCCGCCCTCCGGGACCACTTTGGCCTCCCCCTTCAGGAGTGGCCGGATCAAAAGCTGATTCGCCGGGAGAAGGCCGCTCTGGAGCGCTACAGCCAGCTGCTCAGCGATGAGATCGCCTATCACAAGTTTGTTCAGTACCTCTTCTTCTCCCAGTGGTCTCAGCTTCGGGACTATGCCCGGGAGCGGGGTGTATCTCTCATCGGGGATATCCCCATCTACGTCTCTCCCGACTCGGTAGACGTCTGGGTCTATCCTCAGCTGTTCCGACTCTCGGCCGGCCGAAAGCCCCGCTATGTGGGCGGCCTGCCCGGAGATCAGTATTCCGATCAGGGCCAGCGCTGGGCCAATCCCCTCTACAACTGGCCGGAGCACGAAAAGACAGGATTTGCCTGGTGGTGCCGCCGGGTTCAGGGAGCCATGGAGCTCTATGACGTGGTCCGGCTGGATCATTTCCGGGCCCTTGCCGACTATTGGGAGATTCCCGCTCAGGCCGAAAGCCCTCTGATGGGCAAGTGGAAGAAGGGGCCGGGGATGAAGCTGATTCAGGCGCTGCAAAAGAACGTCCCTCAGGGCCGCTATCTTGTCGAGGATCTGGGCGATCTCAGCCCGGCCGCCCTCCGGTTCATTCAGCAGGCAGGGCTGCCCGGTATGGCTGTTCTGGCCGACGCCTTCTGGGACACGGAGGGCGGATCCGACTTTCTCCCCCACCGGGCAGATCCCTCGAAGGTCATTTACACCAGCACCCATGACACTCCCACTTTCTGCCAGTGGTATTACGACATGGCCGACAGTCGGCAGCGCCACTACGCCGCTGACTACCTCCGGATCTCCCCTCAGGACGCGGTGGGCTGGGCAGCCATTGCCGGAGCATGGCACTCTCCCTGTCAGCTGGCCATGGCGCCCCTGCAGGACGCTCTGTGTCTGGGCGGGGACAGCCGAATGAACTTTCCGGGCACGGTAGGGCCGGCCAACTGGAGCTGGCGGGTCCGTGGGGAAGCGCTCAACAGCGAGGTGGCCGGACTGCTCCGCCATCTGACCGGTCTTTACGGCCGGCTGCCCCGATGAAGGCGGCGATCTACACGCTGGACTGCCGGCAGCTGGCAGGCCGGGAGGCGGACTGGCTGCTCCAGGTTCCGGAGGGGCGGCAGGCACGGATCCTTGCCCGGGCCCCCCAGGACCATCTCCCCTCTCTGGGCGCCGAGCTGCTCTTCCAGTACGCCGTAAGCCGGCACCGCCCCGATCTTCCCCTTCCCGCCCTTCGGGAGGAGGACCCGCTGGGCAAGCCCTTTCTCCCCGGTCATCCGGAGTTTCACTTCAGTCTCTCCCATTCCGGTCACTGGGCCCTCTGCGCCTTTGCGCCGGTGCCGGTAGGGGCGGATCTCCAGCAGGTCCGGCCGGTCCGGCCGGGGCTGGCCCGGCGTTTCACCGCTGCTGAGCGGCGCGAGCTGGCCGACCTCTCCCCTGAGGACTACAACCGCCGTCTCTTCCAGCTCTGGACGCTCAAGGAAGCCTATGCCAAGTGTACCGGTCAGGGGCTGCTCTGTCCCTTTGGGAGTTTTGAGGCGGTCTGTCCGGGAGCAGGCTTTTCCTCCGCTCTGCTGGAGGGGCCGGAGGAGGGGTATTATGCCGCCCTCTGTCTGAAGACAAAGAGCTGGGAGGCGTTGCCGGCAGAGGCGCTTTCTCCGGCCCGACTGGCAGAGATCTTTTGACCTTCCGAACGAAAAAAGAGCACGGCTGAGGCCGTGCTCTTCTGACTGTTTTGAGTGGTCTGCTTATAGCTCCTCGGCCACCTTGGCCAGAGCGCTCTCGATTACCTTGTCCATATCGTAGTACTTGTACTCGCCCAGACGGCCGCCAAAGATGACCTTCTCCTCAGCGTCGGCCAGCTGCTTATACTGCTGATAGAGCTGTCCGTTTTTGTCGTCGTTGACGGGATAGTAGGGCTCGTCGCCCGGCTTCCACTCGGAGGAGTATTCCTTGCTGATGACCGTCTTGGGCTGGGTGCCGAAGACAAAGTGCTTGTGCTCGATGATCCGGGTGTAGGGGGTTTCCCGGTCGGTGTAGTTGACTACGGCGTTGCCCTGGAAGTTCTCCTCGTCCAGCACTTCGGTCTCAAAGCGGACGCTCCGATATTCCAAATAACCCAGCCGGAAGCCGAAGTAGGCGTCAATGGGGCCGGTATAGATGACCTTCTCTGCCAGAGCGTCCAGCTCGGCCTTCTGTTCCAGATAGTCAACGCCCAGCCGGACCTCAATCCCTTCCAGCATATTGGCTACCATCTGGGTATAGCCCTCGTTGGGAATGCCCTGATAGAGGGCGTTAAAGTAGTTATTGTCAAAGGTAAAGCGGAGAGGGAGGCGCTTGATAATGAAGGCGGGGAGCTCCGTGCAGGGCCGGCCCCACTGCTTCTCGGTATAGCCCTTGACCAGCTTCTCGTAGATGTCCTTGCCGGCCAGGCTGATGGCCTGCTCTTCCAGATTCCGGGGTTCGGTGATATTGGCTTCCCGGCGCTGGGCCTCGATCTTGGCCTTAGCCTCGGCGGGAGTGACCACGCCCCACATCTTGTTAAAGGTGTTCATATTGAAGGGCAGGTTATACAGCTGGCCGTGATAGTTGGCCACCGGGCTGTTGGTATAGCGGTTAAAGGTGGCGTAGGTGTTGACGTAGTCCCAGACCTGCTTATTGTTGGTGTGGAAGATATGGGCGCCGTACTGATGGACCTGAATATCCTCCACGTCCTTGGTATAGATATTACCGGCGATATGGTCCCGCTTGTCAATGACCAGACACTTCTTGCCCCGCTTGACCGCTTCCCGGGCAAAGACGGCGCCGTAGAGTCCGGCGCCTACGATCAGATAATCATACATAAAAAACGCTCCTTTGAGAGTTGATGGTCTGTGCTGTTATTATAGCAGATTCTTTTCCCCGACGCAACTTGACAGCCGGCGGGAAAGGGCGGCTTTTCTCCCTCTTTCGGGAAAATTGGGAAGAAAATTCATCGGATGAGAAAAAAAGCCTTGCATTTCAGGGGGCTCTGTGCTAAACTTACTACTATCGCTGATATGATGTCTCCGTCTGCTGTACGGGATATTTTTCGAAAGGATGAAAAATCATGACCACTCCTCAGATCATTTTCTCTGTCATCGTCGTCATCGCAGCCGTCCTGCTGACTGCCATCGTCCTCTTCCAGAGCGGCAAGAGCTCCGGCCTGACCGGCGCCTTCGGTGGCAACTCTGACACCTATCTGGGCAAGAACCGGGCTTCCGGCATGGATGCCAAGCTGGCTCGCTACACCAAGTGGATCGCTCTGGTGTTCGTCGTTGCCGTTCTGGTTCTGAACCTGATCTGATCACGCTGTGAACTGAGAAAAGTGGCCTCTGCCTTTCGTGCGGAGGTCTTTTTCTTTTTTCTCCGGCGGAATCATTATAAGCCCCCGGCGCGCTGCCGGGGGCTTAGAGAGCGTTTGGTCAGTCTACCAGCTTGGCCACCGACTCGTTGCTTCCCATGATGAGAACGGTCTCGTCGGTATGGAACTCGTGGCTGGGAGCGGGCATGGGGTAGAGGGTGCCGCCCTTCTTGGTGGCAAGAACACTCACATCGTACCGCTGCCGGATGGAGAGGTTGGCAATGGTCCTGCCGGCCCAGGCTCTGGGGACGGCGATCTCGTAGATCGAATACTCCGAGGTCAGGGCCACATAGTCGAAGATATTCTCCGAGCTGTAGCGGACGGCCGTCCAGTTGGCCACCTGCTTCTCCGGATAGATTACCTCGTCGGCGCCGCAGCGGAGGAGGAACTTGGCCTGTACGTCCTGAGAGGCCCGGGCCACGACGGTTCGGGCGCCATAGACCTTGAGCAGGTCGGTAGTCTCCAGCGAGCTCTGGAAATCGTCGCCGATGGCCACGATACATACGTCAAAGTCCCGGACACCCAGCGAGGCCACAAAGTCCTCGTTGGTACTGTCGCCGATCTGGGCATGGGTGACGTATTTCAGCGCCTCGTTGACCCGTTCCTCACTGACGTCTACAGCCAGCACCTGATGGTGGAGTTCTTTCAGTTTGGCGGCCAGATGGCGTCCGAAGCGGCCAAGGCCAATGAGCAGAATAGATTTCATAACGGATAGTTCTCCTTTCTCAGCCAACGGTGATCCGCTCCTGAGGCAGCTGGCCGGGATTCCGGTCCTGTCTGACCACGGCGAAGATCAGGGTCAGGCCGCCTACACGGCCAAAGTACATCAAAAAGATCAGCAGCAGACGGCTGAACGCGCTCAAAGTGGGGGTCAGGCCAAGGCTGAGGCCTACAGTGGCGATGGCCGAGCCCGACTCGAAGAGGGCGCTTAACAGGCTGACCTCTTCCACGCAGGCGATGGCGATACCGCCGCCCAGAAACAGCAGCAGGTACATCAGAAAGATGGTAGCCGCGCTGCGCAGGGTCTCGTTGGGAAGCCGGCGGCCGAAGGCCTGCGTATGTTCCTTTTGCCGGAAGGTAGAGAAGGCGGTCGCCACCAGTACGGACAGCGTGGTCACCTTAAAGCCGCCGGCAGTAGAGCCGGAGGAGCCGCCTACCAGCATGAGCATGATCATAATCAGCAGGCTGCTCTGGCTGAAGAGGGTGAGATCTACCGTATTGAAGCCGGCAGTACGGGTGGTTACCGACTGGAAGGCGGCAGCCAGCAGCCGCTGACCCAGACTCATCCCCTCCCAGTGGCCTCTGGAAAACTCATAGAAGAAAAAAAACAGAGCAGGCACCACCAGCAGCACGGCAGTAAAGGTGAGTACCAGCTTGGTCTGGAGCCGGTAGTGGGAGAAATGGTGCTTATGGTGGAGCAGATCCTCCCAAGTGAGAAAGCCGATACCGCCCAGAACGATCAGAGCCATGACGGTCAGGTTGATCACCGGGTCGCCGGTATAGCCGGTAAGGGAGGAGAAGGCGGCCTCATGGCCCTGCAGGTCGAAGCCGGCGTTACAGAAGGCGGAGATGGAGTGGAACAGGCCGTACCAGAGGCCCTTGAGCAGGCCGTATTTCGGTATAAACCGGATTGACAGCAGCAGGGCACCCACACCCTCCATGAGGAAGGAGGCCTTGAGGATAAAGCCGGTCATTTTCAGGATACCGCCCACCTGAGGAGCGGAGATAGACTCCTGCATGATCCAGCGCTGTTTCAGGCCGATCTTTCGGCCGGCCAGCATGGAGATGGCAACCGCCATGGTGACCACGCCCATGCCGCCGATCTGGATTAGGGTAAGCAGCACCACATGGCCGAAGGTGCTCCAGTACTGGGCTGTATCCTGAACCACCAGGCCGGTAACGCAGGTGGCCGAGGTGGCGGTAAAGAGGGCGTCCAAAAATCCGGCGCCCTGTCCGTCCCGAGTGGCAAAGGGGAGCATCAGCAGCAGCGCGCCCGTCAGGATCAGCGCCGCGAAGCCCCCCAGAATAACCCGGGCCGGGGTAATATCCGTAAGCCATTTCTTAATCATGGCATCGTTTCTCCTCTCAGGGGTTGAAACCAAAGGAATAATTATCCTTATTATAGCCTTGACGCCCAGTTATCACAAGTAAAATCTCGATAAAATGAAACACTCAATTTAGCAGGAGGTGGAACGGATGCTATTACAGCACCACTATCAGCGCTGCAGCAAGCGCCTGTCCTATTTGCTGCGCCATAGCCATGACTATATTTCCCTTGACGGAGGCTGGGCTCCGGTGGAACACATTCTGACCGCCCTCCGGAAGACCTATCCCCAGCTTGAGCGGGCCGATCTGGAAGCCATCGTAGCTCAGGACCAGAAGGGCCGCTACAGCTTTGACTCCTCCGGCAGCCGGATTCGGGCCAATCAGGGCCATTCGGTACCCGGCGTGGTCATTGAAATGGAGCGGCCGGAACCGCCGGAGCTGCTCTACCATGGCACAGCCAGCCGCTTTCTGGATTCAATCTTCCAGGAAGGGCTCCGGCCCATGAGCCGGCAGTATGTCCATATCTCTTCCGATCCGGCTACTGCCCGTATCGTCGGCGCCCGCCACGGAACGCCGGTGGTCCTTCTCTTCCGGGCCGGAGACTTCGTCCGGGCCGGACATCCGCTCATGCGCTCGGCCAACGGCGTCTGGCAGGCCGAGGCGGTACCTCCGGAGTATCTGTCGGTCATGGAGCGGGAGGGCAGCCATGAAGCTTTGGATTGATGATCTCCGTCCGGCCCCTGCCGGCTGTCTCTGGGCCAGAAGTGTAGCGCAGGCCCGGGAGATGATTCTGGCCGCCGAGGGGGTGGGGCAGCCCTTTACGCTGCTGGATCTGGACCATGACGCCGGTGACTTCGCCTGTCAGGGCGGAGACTATATCCGGCTGCTGGACTGGCTGGAGGAGACCGGGAGGGCATACCCCATCGCCATGCACACCATGAACCCGGTGGGACGGGAAAATATGCTGGCCATTGTCCGAAAAAACGGCTGGAAACTGGTCAGGTAGGCCCATGTTAATTCCCGTTGCTTGCAAAGAAGCCCCCCTTCTACTATACTGGGCGGGAAAAGGAGGCGATAAGCCATGCTGATGGAGACAATTAAGACGCTGCGCAAGCAGCGGGGACTGACTCAGGAGGAGCTGGCTGTCCGGCTGAACGTAGTCCGGCAGACGGTATCCAAGTGGGAGAAGGGAGTTTCCCAAAGTTAAAGAAACTACCCAAAACTCACGCTTACATTACTTCCAATATTAAAATCAAAGATTTATTGGAGGTACTATTATGGCTCAGAACTTAACTTACACCCAATGCGGTGATTACTATATCCCTGATATCAGATTGGAACATACGGGAACACAGACGCTTGGCAAATATGGTAGGATGCGCAGAGTGTTTCTGGAACAGAATAATCCGATGCTTTTCAACGATATGATCTTGAGTGAAACGCTGTTTCCGCACCTATGGGAAGTACAGCAGACCTGTGAGAAACGAATGGGGTTACTGATGAAGGAATTGTTGGTGAAAAATCCAGCTCCAGACAAGGCAACACAGCAGCTTGCATGGGTAGCACATATGAATAGTCTGAAAGCACAGGCGGAAGAAATCGTCCTCCGAGAACTGGTCTATGAGGAGGATATCGTATGAAAATTCTCGAAGAGTTTTGGTACGGCAATATCGAGCCTACCGACTACGATACTTCTTCCTGTAAGGAGTATAAGAAATTACAGGAACTGATTTGCCAGAATGAAGAAAAGCTCCGAGCGGCTATGACGGACGAGCAGAAAGCATTGTTCGAGAAATACACGGATTGTGTCCGAGAACATTAAACAATTACGGAGTGCCTGATATTCCAAAATAGCTTCAAACTGGGAGCCAGGATGATGTTAGAAGTCATGGATGAATAAAAACGATAAACTATTTGATGCCACCCATGGGAGAAATCCTTCGGGTGGCATTTTGTTGTGGGAAGACAATTACTGAATTGTCTTTTGGAAAGTTCTTGAATTGTGCTTTTGACAATTCAAGAGTTGTCAAAAGCACAATGTAATAATACTTATAATAATAAGACTAATATAGTGATACTAATCCTTTCTTATCCGTTGTAGGACAGGAAAGGACGGAAATTAAATGTAGTTTGAATATTTCGGCCGTTCATTGATTTTATCACACTTGCGTGATACAATAATAAGTAAAGTGAAAAGGAGGGCGAAAGAATGGCTGTAAGCTATAAAAAACTGTTCCATCTTTTAATTGATAAAGGCATGACCAACGCCGAGCTGATTGAAAAAGGCGGCTTTAGCGCAAATATTATCACCAGATTGAAGCGAGACAATTATGTGGCATTAGACAGCATTGAAAAAATCTGTTATGCCCTCGATTGCGGTGTGGACGATATTCTGGAATTTATACCCGACGAAAAGGAGCAGAAACGCCATGATTGATACAAAGAAAGAACAAGAACGTGATGAGCTGCACCGTGCGATATGGGCGATTGCAGACGAGCTTCGTGGCGCTGTGGACGGATGGGATTTCAAGAATTACGTCCTCGGCACGATGTTTTACAGATATATCTCCGAAAATCTGACCAACTACATCAACGCCGGTGAACAGGATGCCGGTAATACCGATTT
>JAFQNL010000022.1 GCA_017395935.1 Oscillospiraceae bacterium | reverse complement strand
GAGGACAGAGTATCGGGAAGAATCACTCCCGAACGCTACGACTCGATGGCAAACGGATATGAACAGGAGCAGGCGGAGAAGAAACGGGAGTTGCAGGAGCTTGCGGAGAGCATCGAAAGAATGGATATGCGAGATCAATGCATACAAGAATTTATCCGCAATGCCAAGCAGTATATTAAGATGACGGAGCTGACACCCGAACTGCTGCGAGTATTCATCCGCAGGATAGAGGTGTACGAAAAGTTCGAGAAATACTCACGAACAGCAGGAAACCCGATCCGCATACACTACGCCTTCCGACTTCCCGAACAGGAAGGTGTCCCCGCAATGGAAGTTCTCGCACGGTCCACAGCGAAAACAGCATAAAAAGTAATAACCGGAAGGTTTTTACACCTTCCGGTTACATACCACCCACTAATTCTCCGTTAAGAACATCACGGAAACGGCTGGGGGCTTTTGTTCTGTCTGTTAGGCTGTTTAGTCTTCCAAATCCGCGATCTCACCTATATCCGGCAGCCAAATTGAGGAGGCATCAATAAAGGAACTCTTGTCATTTGCCTGAGCGGCAATGGTGGCTGGAATAGTTCCCTCCAACTGGCCCCGGACACTCTCGGCCCGGAGGAGGCAGAACCGGGTGATGGTGTCAGCGGCCAGCTGATAATCTTCAAAGCTGCAGAAGGCAGTAGGATCCTTCTGGACGTAGGGATCAATGAGCGCTCTGGTCTCGGTCACCATTTCTTCAAAATGCCCGCTTTCAAAGTAACTGGAGATGAGCAGATCAAAGAGCTGGTGATACCGATGGAAGATGGTGTTATTCTTCATCAGATTGTGATATAGCGGCCGGTTTCTCATAACTTCGCCGCTGGCGGGGGTGTTTATTGGGTAGTTGACGTAGAGCTCGGCGTCGTTGATAGGATCTGGCATCCCAAGCGAATAGGTGGCAAAAGCCAGATTGTAGTCCCAGGGGAGAATGGAAAGCTTGCCGTCCTCTTCGTAAAGAAAGTAATTGTGTCCTGTCTTGCCCAGATAGCTGTCAAGATTGACGACAAAGACCTGAACGGTAAAGTAGCGTAAAACTTCTTCCACATTGACTGCCTGCTCCAATTCTTCGCCGGTGGAAAGAATCTCGAGGGCCCGGATCAGCCGGGCCATATCCTCTTCTGTGGGCTTGAATTTGGCGTTTCGGAAAATGTTGTCATAGCTTTCCGGATTGTCATCAATGTACTTCAGAGCTACGTCTGCGTTCTCATCATCCAGTCTTCTATAGTCTGGCTTATAGAGCTGGCCGTGATTGCGACCGAAATTTCTCCGGGCGAAGGCCTCTTCCGGCTCTTCGATGGCCAGGAAAAGCCCCCAGTCCTGACCATTTACCCGGACCCAGGTGTAGCTGCGCAGAGGTGTGGGCACATCCATATACTCCATCATGTCATAGACGATCCAGCTTTTCAGATAGCTGTTGTCCTGAAAGGAGGAATCCAGCGAGAATTTATCCAGCCCATAGTAACTGGAGTACTGGTATTGATCGAACTCTACCTTCAGGCTGTATCGCTCGTGGCCATATTTTTCTGTCAGCCGCCTGGAGTTGTTACCCTTGACCCGGAGGCCTACGTTGGAAAACTGCTCTCCGTCAATGACCAGCGTGCAGGAATGGTAATTCTCCTCTGAGGCCTCAGCCAGAAATCCCGGCCAATCGTCTATTATGATGTCGATCTGATGGACATAGGAGGGGTCAAAGAGCCTCCTCTCGTAGCCCGGCGCACTGCTGGAGGGAGTAATACCCAACCGCTCACCGTTCATAAACAGCAGCGCGGCGATCACAGCTAATGCCATAACGCCGGCACAGAGCCGGTCAATCCATTTGTGGAGGATCATAGCGTTAGCTCATATAGTCTCCGTTATAGGAGACCATGACAGTATGGCTCACGCCATCCATGGCAGCCAACTCATTGATAAAGTCGGTAACTCCCTCGTTCAGTCGAATCTCATAGTTGAGCTCGATGAGATTGGGAGATACGCTCTTGCTCTTGAGAGAAAGCTTCTTCACCTGCTGACTGACATATTTCCGGGCAGCCTGCTCCGAAGCAGGACTGTCGCAGTGAAGAATAAGGATATAAGGCCGGTCGCTGCTGTCCCGGGAAGAGAAAAAGAGCATCATCAGGCCGATCAGAAGACTTCCGACGACGGCCAGCGGGAGAAAACCTGCGGCCAGCACGATGCCTGCAGCAATCGCCCAGAAGAGAAAGGCAATATCTGATGGGTCTTTGATGGCGGTCCGGAATCTGACGATGGAGAGAGCGCCCACCATACCCAGAGAGAGAACGATATTGCTGGTCACAGCCAGAATAAGCAGTGCGGTGATCATAGTCAGGGCAATCAGAGTCACTCCAAAGCTGGCGGAATACATGACACCTGAATAGCATTTGCGGTAAATAAAGAAGATGAACAGGCCCAGCGCAAAGGACAGCAGCAGCGTCAGCACCATATCCAACAGAGAGATAGCGTTTGCCTGTTCCAGAAAACTGGACTTAAAAATATCCTGAAAGGTAAATGCCGTCATAAGGGAACCTCCTTTTCGACTTGTCAGTCGTAACGCCGGCAGACGGCGTATTTGGAATAAGCGCCTGCACGTCTGTCAGGCGTCTGTACTGTCATTTGAACGATCTCAGGCAGAAAATTGTCGTATTTAACCTCCAGAACCGTCAATCCGTCAG
This sequence comes from Oscillospiraceae bacterium, assembly GCA_017395935.1. Classification (GTDB taxonomy): domain Bacteria; phylum Bacillota; class Clostridia; order Oscillospirales; family Oscillospiraceae; genus Onthomonas. The sequence goes on along the minus strand of JAFQNL010000022.1, from coordinate 60,730 downwards.
AAACCGGAGCGGGGAAGGGTGGAGGAGAGAGAAAGTCGGTCGAAGCGAGACCGGTGCGAAGATTTCTGTCCAAGGTGATCCGGACATTTCCGGGCGCATAGAGGAAGGGCTCGCGGTCATAGACAACCAGCGTCCGAGGCCGGAGCATCTGTCCCTTGAGTTTGCTATAGAAATCGATCAGCAGAGGCTCTTCCCGCTGAAGGAGAAAGTCATAATCTCCTTCCAGAAGACGCCGGGTTTCTTCCAATGAGAGTCTGGCACTCTGTTTTGCGCAGAGTCCAGAGGACTTCATCTTTCGCTCCAGACGAATAAAGGACAGATCATCGTTGTAGTGGCGCAGGCGGAACTTCTCTCGCCGGTTTACGCCGTCCACCTTTTCCCGTAGAGCCTTATCATAAGGAGTGTCAAAATAAAGGCTGCTCACACGGTAGAAACCGTGTGAGCCAGCATGGGGATCATGGGGGAAGAGTTTTCTCAGCCGCTGGCTGATTAAGAGATCGTCCTGAGGAGAGATGAGATGCTTCCATTCATGGCGAAACCGAAGGGGAGCTTTCTCTTTAATCGTCATAGTCAGAGTCTCCGTAGTCAGAAGACTTGTCATAGCCAGAGTTTCCGTAGTCGGAAGCCTTGTCGTAGTCGGAAGCCTTGTCGTAGTCGGTGACGCCGTCGTTGTTGGGGCCGTAGTCGGTATCGTCGTAGTCGGTGACACCGTCGTTGTTGGGGCCGTAGTCGGTGTCGTCATAGTCGGTGACACCGTCGTTGTTGGGGCCGTAGTCGGTGTCGTCATAGTCGGTGACGCCGTCATTGTTGGGGCCGTAGTCGGTATCATTGTAGTCGGTGGGACCGAAGTCGGTGACGCCGTCATTGTTGGGGCCGTAGTCGGTATCGTCGTAATCGGTGGGACCAAAGTCGGTGACGCCGTCATTGTTGGGGCCATAGTCGGTATCATTGTAGTCGGTGGGACCGAAGTCGGTGACGCCGTCATTGTTGGGACCGTAGTCGGTATCATTGTAGTCGGTGGGACCGAAGTCGGTGACGCCGTCATTGTTGGGACCGTAGTCGGTATCAACGTAGTCGGACATACCGTAGATGGTGGTGCCTTCCAGAGCGATGGGGTTGGACCAATCGTTGGTGCTGATGCAGAGCTTGACGTCGGCTACTACCTCATCCAGGAAGGTCTCGCTGGGAAGAACAGAGCCGGACTCAATCTCGATGGTGATCTGCCGCTTTTCGCCTTCAATCTCTTCCACGAAATAACCGGCATCTCCGATCAGAGTGACCAGCTCGGAGACAACTTCGCGGGTGGACTTGCCTTCAAAACCGGTGTATCCTTCCAGCAGAGCGGAGGCGTCAGCGTTGCGGCTGTTAACGGAGGTAACGTTGCCGTCGGCGTCATAAGCCACGGCGATCTCGGGGTTGACCTTGAGGTAGAGGACACCGCCTTCTGCCAGAGCCGTCTCGCCGGAAGGAGCAGTCACACCCTGGCCACAGGCCACGAGAGAGAGAGAGAGGACCAGTGAGAGAATAACTCCAAAAATAGATTTCATGTGCTTCATTTTATTTCTCCTTTTTATTTAAATGAATGATAGTTAGTGGTGAATTGGATCGGACGTCCCGCCTCAGGAGGCTTTTGCTGTCTGCCTCTCTGGAAGCTTATGTATCAGATTACGCAGCGTGGAGGATGAAATCGGGGTCGAAAGGGAAATCTTTCAAAATTTTTTTTCGATGCGCTCAGTCATCGTCATCATCGTCATCGCCATCATCGTCCTGGTCGGAATCATAGCCAGAACTGTCGTCATCGTTGTCTGAATCGTAGTCGGTGATGCCGTCATTCCGGTCGTCATCGTCATAGGCGGAAGCGCTGTCATCCCGGTCGTCATCGTCCTGGTCGGAATCATAACCAGAACTGTCGACATCGCTGTCAGAATCGTAGTCGGTAATGCCATCGTCCCGGTCGTCATCGTCATAACCGGAAGCGCCATCGTCCCGGTCGTCATCGTCATAACCGGAAGCGCCGTCGTCTTGGTCGTCATCGTCATAGTTGCTCTCACCGTAGTCGCTCTCACCGTAAACGGGGATAGCAATATCGTGATAGACAGCACCGTAATCAGACTCCGAGCCTTTGGCGCCCACCTCAATTGTGACACTTAGTTTCTGCGTCATATAGTCCTGAAGGTGATGGCTGAGCTGGTCGCCATGGGTGACGATCCACTCGTTATTGCCGTCCAGCATCAGGGTGATGGTGCCGCCCTCGTGGAGATATCCCATCTCGATGGCCAGATCTACCAGCTCATCCATGACCAGATCCAAATGCTTTCTCTGGAAGTCATACTCCGCGATGAGGTTTGCTCCGTCTTCGTTGACGCCGGCCAGACCGACAACCGTATCATGTCGGTCAATATCGATCCGAACCTCGGGGTTGATGGACAGATAGACCGAGGCGAAGGGCACGGATTGGAAGTGGAAGAAGGCGGTGATCACAAGGGCCAGACAGGCAGCCAGAGAGGTCAGAGTCCGGATGAGGGTACGACTGCCGCTCTTTTCCGGTTTCTGCAGCTCGGGCAGCGGGAAGACTTGAGTCACGGTTTGGCCAACCTGGTATCCCCGGTTGACTACGTTTCGGAATTGACCTTCTTCGTCCAGTACGACAGCATAGCTTGTACCGCATTCCATGACCATATACTTCATGCCGACCCACCTCCTTTCTTTCTGAGGACATGATAAAGGTGTCCTCGAATGATCTCGTAACCGTTGGTCAGGATCAGGAGCATGACGAGGATGTACTTTCTGTGCCGCTCCAGTGTTTTGCGTTCGACACCGGAGCCCAGAGCCAACCGGGCCAAAGGTAGTTTTTTCGTCCGCAGCAGCTCGTCAAGGATCTCTTTATGGGCCGCGGCGTAGCGGATTGCCTTTCCGCAGGCTTCCATAGTCCGATCCTGACGGGGAGCGTTGGCAGACACGTCGGTAAAGCTAACGCCAAAGCCTTTCATTACCTCACCCAACTCGCGGATCTCCTGCTCAGTTGCCTCCAGATTAGAGGCCTCTCCTATGAGATCCCTGTGGTCGGCGATGCTGTCCATTAGAGAGCGGTCATCCTCTTCGCCGGATGGCTCGTCAAGAGACAGGTGTCCTTGATGGCGGGCCTCTTTGCGCTGGTAATCAATAAGACGGCTGCGGATAAGCATGGCAGCATAATTGAGAAAGCTTCCCCGTTCCTTATTATAGTTGTTGATTGCCTCATAGAAAGCGATCATGGCGATGCTATATTCGTCGTCCTGATCGGTGCAGATACGGGCAAGAAATTTTGCAGCTTCAGACCGGATGAAAGGTAGATAGGCGCGGATCAGCTCGTCAGCTTTGCGCATATCCTGTCGGGCAGCCTGAACGAGGGATACGATCCGGTGTTCTTCCTTCATGTCTATCACCCCTTCTCCTGACAAAGATAGAATACGGAGCGAATCTGAAAAAACCGGTGTCCGCTCCGAAAAAATGAAAAAGATTGACATCATCATGATAACGCATACCATAGATGTGACGCTACCATGTGAATATAAAAAATATGTAAAATACATGTAAAACGGCTGCTTGAAGGGAAAAGAAAAGCCCGTACCGAAGACACTCCGGTACGGGCGTAAACTGAAAAAGGATCAGTAGGTGGAATAACCCATGCTATTGACTAGAGCGTCGATCTTAACGCCCTTCTTGCAGTAGGGGCAGTTGGTGTAGTCATAGCTCCGATACTCAGGCAGTACACCGACATCATAAATGGCATCAATCTTCACACCGTCCTGCTGACTGATGTTGCTGAAAATGGCGGACACGCCGCGGGGAACGCCGCCGTAGAACTGAATGGTCTCGATTGCCTTATGCACGGTATAACCGGTGGTGATGGAAGCCATAAGTACGATGCAGTCCCGATTCTTGATCAGATTTTTATAGTTGTCCCGGAAGATGAGCTGGCTGGTATTGGCGTGCTGTTCGGGCGTTACAATAGCAACTTCTTTCTTGGCGTTCAGACCACGGGCCAGATGGGAGTCTGCCAGTTTCTCTGCCAGCAGTGTACCGATAACCTCGGTGCCGTCCATACAGAGGATAGTGTCCACAGGGATCTGATTCTTATAGCGCTGGCTCAGAACATCCGCCACTTTCTTGGCCTCCCGATAGATGGTTTTCATGGAGGTCAGATCCATATAATAATTGATATGAGAGTGGTTGGTGACGAAATGGCCGGGGATGGCCTTGAGTGCCAGATTGGTATTCTTGGTTTTGGTATAGAAGAGCTGAACTTTGTTTTCCAGAGACATAAGATGTACCTCCTCTGCTTTAATAGAAATATTATACCGCGGGCTTATAGAAAATGCAATAACTTTTAGAAAATAAACATTAAAATCTTGTGTTGGACAGTTTTACAATTTTGTATATAAAGTTTTGCAGAAAATTTGATTAAACTTTTGAATTTTTGAAGTTTTTGAAAAATTCACATTTGACGGGGACGTTTTTTCTTGCCAATTGAAATCTTTGTGCTAAAATAGACAGTGAACGTTTATGCGCACTTTCTCCTTTTGCAGAAAACGAGGTAATTCTATGAACTATCGTGTAGGTATCGATATTGGCTCCACTACTGTCAAGGTAGTGGTTCTGGACGAGAGGGATCAGCTTCTTTTCCGTTCATACGAGCGCCATTTTTCCAAGGTTCGCGAGCGGACCTGCGAGACGCTTCGCTCCATTGCGCCCCAATTTGGCGGCCATCAGGTAAAGATGGTTATCACCGGCTCTGCCGGTCTGGGCGTTTCCAAAGCCAGCGGCATTGACTTCGTTCAGGAAGTCTACGCCACTGCCGCGGCTGTCAATACATATGTCCCGGGCACTGACGCCGTCATTGAGCTGGGCGGTGAAGATGCTAAGATCATCTTCTTCGGCGGCGCTTTGGAGGAGCGAATGAACGGCTCCTGCGCCGGCGGTACCGGCGCGTTCATCGACCAGATGGCCACGCTGATGAATGTTACTGCCGATGAGCTGGACAAACTGGCACTCAGACATGAGAAGCTTTACCCCATCGCTTCTCGCTGCGGTGTCTTTGCCAAGAGCGATATTCAGCCCATCCTGAATCAGGGTGGCAGAAAGGAAGACGTGGCAGCCTCCATCTTTCAGGCGGTTGTGGATCAGACCATTGCCGGCCTGACTCAGGGCCGTGAGCTCAAGGGTAAGATCGTCTTCCTTGGCGGCCCCCTCCACTTCCTCATGGGGCTCCGGGAGCGCTTTGTAGAAACCCTGAAGCTGGACGAGGAGCATGCCATCTTCCCGGAGGACGGCGACTGCTTTGCCGCTATGGGCGCCGCGCTTTGCGCTACCGACTACGAGACGATTGGCTTTGACGAGGCGCTGAAAAAGCTGGAAGAGAGCGTGGACAATACCACCATGGTAGATACCATGCCTCCTCTTTTTGAGTCCGAGGCGGACTATCAGGCCTTTTGTGACCGGCACAACGCCAATCATCCTCCTGTGATTGACCCTGCCGGCTATACCGGCGATGCCTATCTGGGTATTGATGCCGGCTCCACCACTACCAAGCTGGCTCTTATTGCCCCTGATGGCGGACTGCTTTATACCTATTATCAGTCTAATAAGGGCAACCCTGTCGCTGTTGTCCGGGAGCAACTGGATGTGATCTATCGCCTTTGCGGAGATCATATCAAGATCCGGGGCAGCGCTGTCACTGGCTACGGTGAGGACCTGATCAAGAACGCCTTCGGCTGCGATCTGGGTCTGGTTGAAACTATGGCCCACTACAAGGCGGCAGCTCACTTTAACCCTGCGGTCGACTTTATTATTGACATCGGCGGTCAGGATATGAAGTGCTTTAAGATCCGTAACGGCGCCGTGGATTCTATTATGCTCAACGAAGCCTGTTCCTCCGGCTGCGGATCTTTCATTGAGACCTTTGCTCGAGCTCTGGGCTATGAGATTGCCGACTTTGCCAAGATGGGTCTCTTCGCCGAGCATCCTGTCAATCTGGGCAGCCGCTGCACCGTCTTTATGAACTCCTCGGTCAAGCAAGCCCAGAAGGAGGGCGCCTCTGTGGAGGCAATCTCCGCCGGCCTCTCCATTTCCATCGTCAAGAACGCTATCTACAAGGTTATTCGTGCAGCCTCTGCCGATGATCTGGGTAAGCAGGTGGTGGTTCAGGGCGGCACCTTCCATAACGACGCTGTTCTGCGCTCCTTCGAGCTGGAACTGGGTAAGGAGGTTACCCGGCCGACCATTGCCGGTATTATGGGTGCGTTCGGTGCCGCTCTGGCCGCCCGGGAGCTGGGCCTGGAACGCTCTGCCATTCTTACCCCTGAGGAGCTGAAAGGCTTCACCCACGCCGTCCGGCCGGTCACCTGCAATGGCTGTACCAACCACTGCGCACTGACGGTGAATACCTTCCAGGGTGGCCGCCGCTTCATCTCCGGCAACCGCTGCTCCAAGCCTCTGGGCAAGGAAAAGGTGGAGAATCCTGATCTGATGAAGTACAAGTACAATAAGCTCCGCTCCATGACCGGAAAAGGAGAAGGTACCGGAGCACGCGGAAAGATCGGACTGCCTTTCGGACTGAATATGTACGAGAACCTGCCTTTCTGGTATGCGTTCTTTACCAAGCTCAACTTTGAAGTGGTTATCTCTCCTGAATCCAGCCGCAAGCTCTACATTAAGGGTCAGCGGACAATCCCTTCCGATACTGTCTGCTATCCGGCGAAGCTGCTCCACGGCCATGTGGAGGCACTTATGGAAGAAAACCTGACTGCTATCTTCTATCCCTGCATGAGCTACAACTTTGATGAGGGTATCAGTGACAAGAACTACAACTGCCCTGTGGTGGCCTACTATCCCGACTTGATTGCCACCAATATTCCCGCGCTCCGGGACAAGCGCTTCCTCCATCCCTATTTTGGTCTCCATCGTCCCAAGGACTTTGAGAAGTTTGCCGGTGAATACTTCCTGAAGGAGTTTGGAATTGCCAAAAAAGAGACGGTGGCCGCCGTCCGCTTTGCCTATCAGGCCTATGAGGACTACCGGAAGGATCTGAAAGAGACTGCCAGAGAGTATGTCCGTATTGCCCGGGAAAAGGATATGCCGATTATGGTTATCGCCGGCCGTCCCTATCATATGGATCCGGAGATCAACCATGGTATCAATGATCTGGTTACCGGATTTGGCTTCGTCCTCATCACCGAGGACGCCATCTCCGATGAGATGGACAAGCAGAGCCGTACTGTTTTGAACCAGTGGACCTACCATGCCCGAATGTACAATGCTGCCCGGTATGTCTGCACGCAGGAGGACATGGAGCTGATTCAGCTGGTCTCCTTCGGCTGCGGCGTAGACGCCATTACCGGCGACGAGATGCGGACTATTCTGGAAGAAGGCGGCAAGCTCTATACCCAGCTGAAGATCGACGATATCAGTAATCTGGGCGCTGTTAAGATCCGTGTCCGCAGCCTGATCGCTGCCATCGAGGCCCGTAAACAGAACAAGGGCAAGTGAGAAAGGAAACGATATGGCTGAACTGGTATATAACGAACAGGGACGTCTCCTCTTTACCAAGGAGATGAAGAAGGAGTACACCCTTCTTATGCCCCAGATGCTGCCCATCCATTTCTCTATGTTCCGGAAATTCCTGGAGCTGGAGGGCTACAAGGTGGATCAGCTCAACAACAGCGGGCGGAACGTGGTGGACGAAGGACTGAAATATGTCCATAACGATACCTGCTATCCCGCGCTGCTGGTCATCGGACAGTTCATGGACGCGCTGAAAAACGGCGGCTATGATCCCCATAAGGTAGCTCTGCTGATCACCCAGACCGGCGGCGGCTGCCGAGCCTCCAACTATATCCACCTTCTGCGTAAGGCCCTGAAGAAGGCCGGCATGGAGTATATCCCTGTCATCTCTGTCAGCTTCGGTCTGGAGTCCAATCCCGGATTCTCTATCGGTCTGTCTCTGATCCGGAAGCTGATCTACGGCATGATGTATGGCGACATTATTATGAATGTGGCCAATCAGGTCCGCCCCTATGAGATCGAGCCCGGCCAGACCGATCAGATGGTGGCCGATTGGATTGATCGTCTGGTAGACCGCTTTACTCAGGGCAAGGGTATGAGCCGGAAGGAAATGCAGCGGGGCTTCGATGAGATTGTCGAAGAATTCAAAACCATTCCTGTCCGGATCACCGATAAGGTCCGCGTCGGTGTGGTAGGCGAGATCTACGTCAAGTTCTCTGAGCTTGGCAATAACTATTTGGAGCAGTTCCTGCTCGGCGAAGGCGCTGAGCCGGTGGTTCCCGGCCTTACGGACTTTGTGATCTTCAAGGTTTTCAATCGGGTTACCGACGTGAATATTTACGGCGGAAATCCCATTAAGAAGGCGCTCTGCTCGATGGCTGTGGAGTACATCATTAAGTGTCAGAATGACATGATCCGTGCCTTAGAAAAGTCCGGACGCTTCCGCGCTCCCGGCGACTTCAACCAGTTGCGTGAGCTGGCAAAGGACTATCTGGGTGAAGGCTGTAAGATGGGTGAGGGTTGGCTGCTGACGGCCGAGATGCTGGAACTTATCCATTCCGGAACCAATAATATCGTCTGTGCTCAGCCCTTCGGCTGCTTGCCCAACCACATTGTGGGCAAAGGTATGATCCGGGCCCTGAAGGATAACTACCCCAACTCCAATGTGGTAGCGATCGACTATGATCCCAGTGCGACGAAGATCAATCAGGAGAACCGCATCAAACTCATGCTGGCCAACGCCAAAGCACTGGCCAAGGAAGAAAAGGCCCGGGAGGCAGCTCCGGTGTAAGTTCTCCTGCAAGGAGCGACCTGCCCCCGGCAGGTCGGAAAGATTGGACTCGGAGCCGGAGTCTCCGACAGGAGAACCGCATCAAACTCATGCTGGCCAACGCCAAAGCACTGGCCAAGGAAGAAAAGGCCCGGGAGGCAGCTCCGGTGTAAGCTTTACCAACCGAAATCATAAATCAGATTGACAGGGACAGCGGATACCGGCTGTCCCTGTTCCTGTTTTGCCAGACGATGATAAGAGCTTCTGATATAACAATGCAACATTTACATAATGATTGATTATGTAAATGTTGCACATTAAAATTGACATAACGCAAAATTATGAAAACCGCCCCGGAGCTATATCTCCGGGGCGGTTCGGTTCCAGAATATCAGGCGACCAGCCATTTATGCTTTTCAACGCTATACAGGGGGATGAAGGGGAGCAGAATGGGCACCGACTTCACATAGGACTGATACTCGGGGTCAGAGCCATAGTTCTTGTTCTGGCGGATTTCCAGACGGCGGGCGCCGCTGAACATGACGAAGATAATGCCCACATAGCCGATCAGAGCCATAATCCACTGGCCCGCGCCGGTAAGGGCGCCGATACCGGAGAGCAGAACGCCGGTCCAGAAAATCATTTCGCCCAGGTAGTTGGGGCAGCGGACAATCCGGTAGAGGCCGGTATCCACAAAACGGCGAGGATTGATCTTCTTTGCCGCGTTTTTCTGCAGGTCGGCGGCCGATTCAAAAATGACGCCAAAGGCCATGACAGCGGCGCCCACATAGGTCCAGATATTGCTGCCGCTGTTGTTGTGAAGACGATAGAAGACGGGCAGGACCTGAGTGACATAGAGAGCGGCACAAGTGACCCAGATGGCGATCTTGACGCCGAAGGGAACGGTGCTGCCTTCCTTGATCTCGCCCTTCATATTTTTCTTGTAAGAAGCGCTCTTGAGCTCACGGTAGGCCAGATAGCCGCCCAGTCGGCATCCATAGACGATAAACAGCAGGGCACAGAGAGCGGTACCCAGTGTCAGTGTCTTGCCGTAGAGCAGCAGCATGAGCAGACCTTCGCCGGCGATGGAGAAACCATAACCCAGCGAGATAAACCAGACATAGTTCTTAAAGCCGATGGAGCTAATGATCATAGCTGCTGCAAACAGCAGCCAGAAATTCAGAGGGAATACCATGGGGAGAACTCCTTTCCGATGATGAGTATTATTTCTTATTCTTTTCCTTGGAACGCTTGTCGTTGATGATCTTCATGTGCTCGGCGGTAACAAGCTCTACGCCGTTTTCCTTCGCCCATTCTACGCAGCCCTTGAGCACGGCAGGCAGGAAGACGCGGGGGACATTCAGAATAGTTTCCAGCGCTTCGTCTGTGAACTTCACCTTGTCGTCAGCCCGCTGAGCGGCGTAGCGAACCGACTCCAGGCTGGCCTTGCGGACGGGAAGCAGTTCGGCTCTCATCTTGCTTTTGCGATGGAACCAGAAATTCTTGCTGTCACGATAACCGTAGTCTACAGGAAGGGGAGGGAAGTCCTTGGCCTTGACTCCATTGATAATGGCGTCCCGATACTTCTTCTTCATGAGGATTTTATCCACTCTGAGAATGAAGTGAGCGCCGAACTTGGAAGTGATGCCGTTGAAGTCGTGATAGGGAGGCTCGTAGCCGGTCAGCTGGCCGGGCAGATCGTCCTGCGCGTGGTCCAATTCCCGGACCCAGGTGCACTCAATAACCTGAATGGCCTCAGACAGAACCTGAGGGCGAGCCTCTCCGGTTTCCTCTTCCAGCAGGCTCTTTTCCAGATTGAACTGGCACTTGGGCATTTTGTCCTCCGGCTTATCGCCGGGCCAGGAGAGCTTGACACACTCTTTGAAGGTCTTGGGCTTGTCATCCACAAAGTTCAGCGCGCACTTGCCGTTTCTGAGAATGTTCTGGGCCGTGTTGGAGCTGTTGCGACAGCAGAGGAGCATGGCATAGTAGTCCTTGCCGGCGATGTAATAGGGCTGGACAAGAGAGTAGGGACCCAGAGTGGTGGTGCCGTCTTCCGAAAGGGTGCTGATAACTACGGTGGGCATGGGGAAGAAGAGGGAAGTCTGGTAGAAATTATCTACCACGCGAAGATTTTCAAAGCTGGACATGGTTCAATTCTCCTTTCTCAACATAGGACTCAAGACCCGAAGCAGCTGATTGGCCTCAGTTCCGGCCACAGTCCAGGTCAGTAGAGACTCGGCAATGAACAGAGCAGTGAATTCGTCAGGACAGAAGGGGCGGATGGGCTCTGCCAACTGGCTGCGGAGCAGACTGTGGTAGCGGCCGACAGCGCCAGTGAAACCGGCAGCGGCACCCTGATCACCAAAGACCGACTGATGACTGTCCAGATATTGCCGGAGCATCCGACAAATGGCCAGAAGAGCCTGCTCCGCCTTTTGGGCAGCACTGGCCTCAGCCTTCAGATCAGCCATGGCAGTCTGCCAGTCCTCCAGCAAATAGGTAGCCACCAGCGCCTCCTTGGAGGGATAATAGTTGTATACTGTGCCCACACCGACGCCGCAGGCAGAGGCTACAGAACGGATGGTAAGGGCGCTGAAGCCGCCTTCCTCCGTCTGCCGCCGGGCCTCGTCCGCCAGTCGCTGGGGGAGGTGCTCAATGATCTTAGGCATGGTCTATCCTCCTTTATGAACGTGTTCATATAAATTATAAAAGATGCCCTCCGGCCTGTCAAGGCGGGCCGGAGGATCAAAATGAAGTCTCTGTGGAATGGGGAGCGGATTATCGTCCCAACTGCCAGAAGGCAACTGCGCTGGCGGCGGCCACGTTCAGAGAGTCTACACCGTGGGACATGGGAATACGGACTGTGTAGTCGCACTGAGCAATGGTTCCGTCTGCCAGTCCGTCACCTTCGGTGCCCAGAACGATGGCCAGCTTTTCAGCTTTTGTGAGCTCAGGGTGGTCAATAGGGAGAGACTGCTCAGTAAGGGCCATGGCCGCTGTCTTAAATCCAAGGGCTTTCAGATGGTCTACGCCAAACTGAACGGAGTCATCCTCTTCCCGGGCCAGATAGGTCCAGGGAATCTGAAAGACGGTACCCATGCTGACCCGGATGGCCCGCCGGTAGAGGGGATCGCTGCAGCCGGGAGTGAGCAAAATAGCATCCATATTCAGCGCGGCCGCTGAACGGAAAATGGCGCCGATATTGGTGGGATTCATTACGTTTTCCAGCACTGCCACCCGCCGGGCACCGGCGCAGACGGTTTCCAGAGAGGGGAGAGGGGCTCGGCGCATGGCACAGAGCATACCCCGGGTCAGCTTAAAGCCGGTGAGCTGAGTAAGCACATCAAAGTCCGCCGTGTATACCGGGACATCCCCGCAGCGGCGGATAAGCTGAGCGGCCTGTGTCTCCAGATGAGCTCGTTCTACCAGCATAGAGACCGGCTGACATCCGGCGTCCAGTGCCCGCTCAATCACTTTGGGACTTTCGGCAATAAAGAGCCCTTTTTCCGGCTGGAACCGGTTGAGCAGCTGTACCTCGGTGAGCCGGGCATAGATATCCAGTTCGGGGGCAAGAAAATCGGTGATCTCGATCAGATTGGCCATGGGGCCCTCCTTCCCGGACAACAGTCCGGAGCATACCAGTTTCATACAGTGTACCAAAGAGGGAGAAAAATTCCTAGTCCTTCGGGTGGAATTTTGTTGCATCAGCCATTGCGGGAAAAATACGCAAAGGCTATAATGTTAGTAGGCTAACAGACTTGCTGCTTATGAAAGGAGCCTGCTATGACGACAGAACGGCATATTGGATTTGAACTCAGGGCGGTCAACAATCTGATCAAACGATATGTGGCAAAGACCCGTCCGCCTGAGCTGGAAGATCAGAATTCCATCCACGGCTGGGCCATTGGCTACTTTTATGACCATCGGGAGGAGGAAATATTTCAGCGGGACTTCGAAGCCTACTTCTCCATCCGAAGGTCCACGGCGACCAATATCCTCAAGCTCATGGAGAAAAAGGGGCTCATTACCCGGCAAAGCGTTCCACGGGATGCCCGACTGAAGCGGATTTGCCTGACGGAAAAGGCGGTCCGAATCCACGAGATTATTACCAAAGACATCGGACGGCTGGAGCGGGAGTTGGCTCAGGGCATCAGCCCGGAGGAGCAGATGATCTTTTTCCGGATCCTTGACAAGATCAAAGCCAATCTGGAGGTAAACAATGATTAAACGACTGTTATCTTCGGTGGGCGAGTATAAAAAGCCCACTATCCTTACCTTTTTCTTTATGGTCGGTGAGGCGGTGATCGAGTGCTTGATCCCGTTTATCACTGCCGAACTGGTCAACCGGATTAAGGCTGGCGCGGAGATCCGTTTTATCCTCTTTACAGGTCTCTGCCTGGCCCTTATGGCCATCACCTCTCTCTGTTTCGGTGGCCTGGCCGGCTATACCAGTGCCAAGGCCTCGGCAGGCTTTGCCAAAAACCTGCGCAGAGAGGTCTTTTCCAGAATTCAGACCTATACCTTTGAGAATATTGATAAGTTCTCTTCCTCTTCTCTGGTTACCCGGCTGACCACGGATATCACCAATATACAGATGTCCTACATGATGGTTATCCGAACTGCCGTGCGCAGTCCGCTGATGCTGGTTTTCTCTGTTATTATGGCCTACCTGATGGGCGGAAAGCTGGCCGGTGCCTTTGTCTTCACCATTCCCTTCCTGACCTTTGGCCTGTTGATGGTAAGCCGGAAAGCGATGCCTGCCTTCCGACGGGTCTTCCGCAAGTATGACCGGCTAAACGAGTCCATTGAAGAGAATGTCCGTGGCATGCGGGTAGTCAAGGGCTTTGCCCGGGAGGACTACGAGAAGGAGAAGTTTGAGCGGGCGGCCGGTGATATCTGCACCGACTTTACCAAGGCTGAGCGGATTGTGGCCTTTAATACCCCACTCATGCAGATTTGCCTTTACTTCACCATGATTTTCGTCCTTACTGTCGGTTCCCAGACGGTTATTTCCTCCATGGGTCTGGATCTGGACGTAGGCCAGATCTCTGCCATGCTGACCTATGGTATGCAGATCCTCATGTCGCTGATGATGCTGTCCATGATCTATGTCATGCTCACCATGTCGGCCGAGTCTATGAAGCGTATTCATGAGGTGCTGGTAGAAGAGCCGGCCCTCCGGAATCCGGAAGAGCCAGTTATGGAAGTAGCTGATGGCTCCATTGACTTTGAAGGAGTCAATTTCAAATACGCTCAAACGGCAGAGCAGTATGCTCTGTCCAATGTAGAGCTGCATATTGACTCCGGCATGACCGTAGGCATTATTGGCGGTACCGGCTCCAGTAAGACCACACTGGTCCAGCTGATCCCACGGCTCTATGACGCCACCACCGGCTGCGTCAAAGTGGGCGGCGTGGATGTCCGGAACTACGATATCAAGAGCCTTCGAAACAGTGTAGCTATGGTGCTGCAGAAAAACCAGCTTTTCTCCGGTACCATCAAGGACAATCTCCGCTGGGGCAACGAGCAGGCTACCGATGCCCAACTGGAGGAGGCCTGCCGTCTGGCTCAGGCCCATGAGTTTGTCTCGACCTTCCCCGAGGGTTACGATACCTATATTGAGCAGGGCGGCTCCAACGTCTCCGGAGGTCAGAAGCAGCGGCTGTGTATTGCCCGCGCGCTGCTGAAAAAACCCAGAATTCTCATTCTGGACGACTCGACGTCTGCCGTGGACACCAAAACGGACGCTCTGATTCGAAAGGGCTTCCGGGAGTTTATACCCGAGACCACCAAGATTATCATTGCCCAGCGTATTGCCTCGGTGGAAGAGGCTGACCTGATCGTGGTCATGGAAGGCGGCGCTATCTCCGATGCCGGTACCCATGATCAGCTTATGGAGCGCTGTGAGATCTATCAGGATATCTACCGCCAGCAGACGAAGGGAGGTAAGGACCAGTGAAACAGAGAAAAGGCCCCACCGGTCAGGGAAAGATCCTGCTCAGACTGCTGAAAATGCTCTTTGCCGCCTATCCTGTGCTGCTTCCGGTGACGGTGTGCTGTATCGTATTCTCCGCCGTGACCGCTACCATGCCTGCCATCTTCCAGCAACAGGTTATCGCCCAGATCGAGATCTGGTATCAGAGTGGAGACTGGACCGCTGCCTCTCAGGTCATTCTGCCTAAGATTGCCGTTTTGGCCGGCCTCTATGTGATTTCTCTGCTTACCATTACTGCTGAGACCCAACTTATGGCGACTATCACGCAGGGCTTTTTGAATAAGATGCGCTGCGCCATGTTTAAGAAGATGCAGGATCTGCCGATCAGCTACTTTGACACCCATAAACATGGCGACATTATGAGCCACTATACCAATGATATCGACACTCTCCGCCAGCTCATCTCTCAGGCGTTTCCCACTTTGATCCGGGCGTCCATTATCGTTGTCAGCGTTACCTGCATTATGCTCTATTACAGTATCTGGATGACGCTGGTCGTGCTGCTGGGAGTCTGCTTTATGATCTTTGTGACCAGAAAGATCGGCGGCGGCTCTGCCAAATACTTTATGCGCCAGCAGGCGGCTATCGGCAAGACCGAGGGATTCATTCAGGAAATGATGAACGGACAGAAGGTCATCAAGGTTTTCTGCCATGAAGAGGAATGCCAGAAGGACTTTGACCAGATTAACGAAGAACTCTTTCAGGACAGCTTCCGGGCCAATGCCTTTGCCAACTGCCTTGGCCCTCTGATCCAGAATATCGGCAATATCCTCTACGTTATTATTGCCACTGTGGGAGGTATCCTGCTGATTGCACAGGTGCCCAACCTGAGCCTGGGGGCTCTGGCTGCCGGATCGCTGACCGTGCTCACCATTGATATCGTCATTCCCTTCCTGAACATGACCAAGCAGTTCACTGGCAACGTCAATCAGCTCTCCCAGCAGATGAACTCCATCGTTATGGGTCTGGCTGGCGCCGGCCGTATCTTCCGGCTCATGGATGAACAGCCGGAAACCGACGAGGGCTATGTAACGCTGGTCAACTGTAAGGCGGGGGAGAACGATGAGATCGTAGAGTGCGAGGAGTTTACCGGCTGGTGGGCCTGGCGCCACCCGCACCATGACGGTACGCTGACCTATACCTTGCTGGAGGGGGATATCCGTCTGCATGAGGTGGACTTCGGCTATGTGCCCGGAAAGAACGTTCTCCACGATGTCTCCGTTTATGCCGAGCCTGGAGATAAGGTAGCTTTCGTAGGCGCTACCGGCGCAGGCAAGACTACGATTACCAACCTGATCAACCGATTCTATGACATTGAGGACGGTAAGATCCGATTTGACGGTATCAATATCAATAAGATCAAAAAATCCGATCTTCGCCGTTCTCTGGGTCTGGTCCTTCAGGAGACCAACCTCTTTACCGGAACCGTAATGGACAATATCCGCTACGGAAAGCTGGAGGCTACAGACGAGGCTTGTATCAAGGCCGCCAGACTGGCCGGCGCCCATGACTTCATCACCCGTCTGCCCAAGGGCTATGACACTATGCTGACCAACAACGGCGCCAACCTCTCTCAGGGCCAGCGCCAGCTGATTGCCATTGCCCGGGCTGCTGTGGCAGATCCTCCTGTCATGATCATGGACGAAGCTACCTCCTCCATTGACACCCGGACTGAGGCAATCGTCCAGAAGGGTATGGATAAGCTTATGGAAGGCCGCAGCACCTTTGTGATCGCTCACCGCCTGTCTACGGTTATGAACTCAGACGTGATCATGGTTCTGGATCATGGACGAATCATCGAGCGGGGCAGCCACGACCAGTTGATTGCTGCCGGCGGCGTCTATTGCCAGCTTTATACTGGTGCCTTTGAACTGGAATAAAGCCTGCCGGACGGAAAACCAGGCAACATCTGCTCTTTTAAGACAGGTGTCGCCTGTTTGCCTGTTGAGTGGTCAGCCCTCAGAAATGACCGGACAGCCAGAAATCATCCGAGTTCCTTTCTTTTGCAGAATGAGCTTGCAAAATAAAAATGGAATAGAAGGCAATGTAAGGGCGGACAACGAAAGCGATAGACCTCGTTTAGCGGTTTAAGACCCTGGCTGCCGTGGACAGACCCGGATTGGAAATTCAGCAGAAGGAATAATTCTCTCTGCTGGCAGTGAAGAGTGGGGGAAAGACCGGTGCTATGAAAATGCGCTCCTTTCCTGCGACAGGATCTTGTTGACGAGGTGTTGTGGAGCTCTGTGTGTGTTCTGAAACTGCTGGAATTGGACCTGTTAGATCCTTCTCCGACCAGACGGCATTGCCGGTCGGGGGCTTTGACTTGCAATTTTGGCGTTTTGTGGTATGATTTCCGGTACAGTAATGTTCCAACGACTGAAAAGGAGTGCCTATGGATACGATGATTAAGCGCCTTGCTGCCGAGCTGTCTCTCCCGGAAGAGCACGTTCGAAATGTTATTGTGCTGCTGGATGAGGGAAATACCATTCCATTTATTGCCCGCTACCGGAAGGAAGCCCATGGCGGTATGGACGATACAAAGCTCCGTGAACTGGCCGACCGGCTGAATAGCCTCCGGGCTCTTGAGACCAGAAAGATGGAGGTTAAACGCTCGATTGAAAATCAGGGCAAGCTTACCCCGGAACTGGAAACAGCCATTGACAGCGCGCTGACCCAGACGGCTGTGGAGGATATCTACCGCCCCTATAAGCTCAAGCGCCGTACCCGCGCCACCGTGGCAAAGGAGCGGGGACTGGAGCCGCTGGCCCTTCGGATTCTGGAGCAGAATCGTGACCTGGACCCTGCCCAGCTGGCAAAGGACTTTGTGGACCCGGAGAAGGAGGTGCCTGATGTTGACACCGCGCTTCAAGGGGCCAGCGATGTAATCGCCGAGGCCATCAGCGACAATGCCGCTGTCCGGGCCAGACTTCGTGATACAGCGGGCAAACAGGGCAGAGTGGGTACTGAGGCTGCCAAGTCTGACGAGGACAGCGTCTATAGCCTGTATTACTCCTTCCGCCAGCCGGTAAACCGGATGCAGGGCCATCAGGTGCTGGCCATCAATCGGGGAGAGAAGGAGGGCTATCTGAAAGTGGGGCTGGATCTGGATCGGGATCTGGCCATGAACGACATTGGCCGCGAGGTTCTCTCCGGCCGGGGTAAATGCACCGACTTTGTCCGCGCTGCCGCTGAAGATAGCTACGGGCGGCTTATTTTCCCCTCTCTGGAGCGGGAGGTGAGAGCTGGCTTGACGGAAACGGCCAGCGAGGGAGCTATTCGAATGTTTGCTCTCAATCTCCGCCCTCTGCTTATGCAGCCGCCGGTAAAGGGTGCTGTCACTATGGGTCTTGATCCCGGCTATTCCCATGGCTGCAAGATCGCCGTGGTGGATGGGACCGGAAAGGTACTTGATACCACCGTGGTCTATCCCACATTCGGCCAGCGCCGGAAGCAGGAGGCCATTGCCGAGCTGAAAAAACTGATCCTGAAATATCGTGTTCGTCATCTGGCCATTGGTAACGGCACTGCCTCCCGGGAAACGGAGGCTATGGCAGTGGAGCTGATCCAGTCGCTGGCCGGAACTTCCATGGCAGGCAAGGTGAGCTATATGATGGTCAATGAGGCCGGAGCCAGCGTCTACTCCGCATCCAAGCTGGCTGCCGAGGAGTTTCCTCAGTATGACGTCAACCTCAGAAGCGCCGTCTCTATTGCCCGCCGCCTTCAGGATCCTCTGGCTGAGCTGGTTAAAATTGACCCCAAAGCCATCGGCGTCGGCCAGTATCAGCACGATATGCCTCAGGCCCGTCTGGATGAGGCCCTCTCCGGCGTGGTGGAGGACTGTGTCAACGCTGTGGGCGTGGATGTGAATACCGCCTCGGCCTCGCTGCTTCAGCGGGTGGCCGGACTCAATGCGGTGACGGCCAAAAATATTGTGGCCTACCGGGAAGCCAACGGTGCTTTTACCAGCCGGAATGAACTGAAGAAAGTCCCCCGTTTGGGCCCCAAGGCATTTCAGCAGTGCGCCGGTTTCCTTCGTGTCCCGGAGAGCGATGATATTCTGGACCATACCGGCGTTCATCCGGAGAGTTACCCGGCAGCTAAGAAACTGCTGGAGCTCTGTGATTACCGGATAGAGGACGTGGAGCGGGGTGAACTGTCCCAGCTGATTCCCCGGTTCAGCCGGCTGAAGGTCAAAGAGGCTGAAGCCTATTGCGGAGCAGGGGCTGCCACGTTGGTGGATATCGTCAAGGAACTGCTCAAGCCGGGCCGTGATCCCCGAGATGAACTGCCTAAGCCCATTCTCCGGACTGACGTACTGGAGATGAAGGATTTGAAGCCGGGCATGATCCTCTCAGGAACCGTGCGCAATGTGATCGACTTTGGAGCCTTTGTAGATATCGGCGTCCATCAGGACGGCCTGGTCCATGTGAGCCAGATTTCGGACAAGTTCATCCGCCATCCCAGTGAGGCGGTCCGGGTGGGCGATGTGGTCCGGGTGGTTGTACTGGACGTGGATGTGAATAAAAAGCGTATCTCCTTGTCCATGAAGCAGGTGAAGGAATAAAAAACAGGAGGAGGGTATCGGAATACCCTCCTCCTGTTTCTGCTTAGTAAGAACTGATTTCAATGGAACCGTCGTCCCGGCACTTTTCAATGGCCCGGATGATCAGAGGATAGCTGTAGTGCTCATTCACTGTCACCATCACCCGGTCGCCCACCCGATGTCCCAGCATGGCCTTTCCGGCGGGGGAACGGTTGCTGATCCGATTCTTCAGCGCGTCCTCTTTAACCGTTGTGACGATTTGAAAGGTATCTTCCTCCTCGTCCTCTTCGAACCAGACTGTGACCTTGTCAAACATACCGACAACGCCCTCTTCTGAACGCTCGTCAATGACCCGGGCTGTCCGGATCATATTCTCCAGATACCGAATCCGGCTCTCGTTCTTGTTCTTATCCTGCTTTGCCGCCTTGTATTCAAAGTTTTCGCTCAGATCGCCAAAGGCACGGGCTGTCTTGACCTCTTCCAAAAGCTGGGGCCGCAGCTGGATCCGCCGCCAGTCTAACTCCTTCTGCATCTGTTCCAGATCATTCTTTGTCAGTTCATCGTACATATCCGCTTGCTCCTTGCCGGTGATATGGTCTGATTATAGCTGATTCGGCAGGGATTTTCCAGTAGGAATCGGTTAAGCAGAGGAAGATCATCCTCCATGGCCGAAAGGGAGATTGTCCTGCCGCCAGTTGGAATGAGTAAAGTAGTCAAATCGCCCCTCCTGACGGTTATTTCAGGTGAGAAGAGGACTTTTTGCTCTGAAACGGATAACAAAACGCTAAAAATACTGGACAAAACAGGTCAAAATGTAGTAAAATGAGAAAAAATATGGGTAAGGAGGGAGATGTATGACAATGAAACGGATCTTCGCCCTCGTGCTGGTACTGCTGCTCTTTGTCAGTCCCGTCTCTGCCCGGGGAGAAAACCTGCTTCTGTCGGGAAAATGTACGGATACCATCCGATTTTCTCTGGAGCAGGACGGAACGCTCAACGTCTA
Organism: Oscillospiraceae bacterium; assembly: GCA_017395935.1. Lineage (GTDB taxonomy): Bacteria > Bacillota > Clostridia > Oscillospirales > Oscillospiraceae > Onthomonas. The sequence continues at coordinate 40,374 of JAFQNL010000022.1, read as the reverse complement.
CGGCTCAGGTGATCTGGAGCAGTGGCGCTGGGAGGAAAGGGGGCGAGAGCTTCCCGTTCGCCGGATCATAGTTGGGGAGGGGATTACCTCGATCGGCTTCCGTGCCTTTGCCGGCTGTGCTGACTTGTCTGAAGTGATGCTGCCTTCCTCGCTGGACCATATTGGCCGTGAAGCCTTTGCCGGCTGCGTATCGTTGGCGCAGCTGCTAATACCGGAAGGGGTCCGGACGGTGGAGGAGGGAGCCTTTGCCTCCTGCTCCGCACTGCGTCAGCTCTGGCTGCCGGATAGTCTGACCTATCTGGCCGGGAACGCGCTGGACGGAACAGCTTATCTGGATAATCAGACTGATTTCATTGCCAGCGACCATACGCTGCTGCGCTATCTGGGCTCTGATACGGCAGTGACCATTCCCAGCGGCATTACCGCCATTGGCCGCAGATGTTTTGCCGACAGTCCTCAGGTCAGCGATATTCTCTTCCCCGCCGGAATCACCTATGTGGGCGGCGAAGCCTTTGCCGGAACGGCATGGCTGGCCGAGCAGGGGGAGTTTCCCATGGTCAACGGTATTCTGGTGGCCTATCAGGGTCAGCAGGAGGAGTTGACCCTTCCTGCCAGCGTTCGTCAAATCGGGCCCTATGCCTTCGCCGGCAACGGTGAGTTGTGGAAGCTCTATCTCCCGGAGAACTGTACTGTGATCGGTGAATACGCTTTTGCCGGCTGTGACTATCTGCGTAATATTCAGTTTTCCTCCCGGACCCGCTCCGTAGGAGCCTATGCCTTTTATGAGTGTGATAATCTGCGGGAAGTTCTTTTTCCTGAGGGGATTACCCGTCTGCGGGAGGGCGTTCTCTGGGGCTGTCGGCGGCTGTCTGAGCTGAGCATTCCTCAGAGCGTCACTGTGATTGAAGACTACGCCTTTCAGCTCTGCGATAAACTTACCGATCTCACTCTGCCGGATAAGCTGACTACCATTGGCAAGAGTGTCTTTGGCGAGACAGTGGGCATTACCACCATCCATATCCCCGCCTCGGTGACCAATGCCGATGCCCGGACCTTCCTGGATACTTTTGGACTCCGCTCCATAACTGTGGATGAGAATCACCCCACACTAAAAAGTGAGGACGGCGTGCTTTATTCTGCCGATGGATCCACTCTCATTTGCTGCCCGGCGGGACGGGAACGGGACCTTACAGTTCCCAGGGGGGTTACTACCATAGGCAGCTATGCCTTCTACTACAATGTCCGTACCCAGCGAGTGGCGCTGCCTGACAGTGTGGTCACCATTGAGCCGGAGGCCTTTCTCTTCGCGGGTATCTCTTCTGTCCGTCTGTCTGACAGCAGCCAGCTTACCTACCTGGGAGACCGAGCGTTTGCTCAGTGTGTCAGTCTGATGCCGCTGAACCTGCCGGAAGGACTGATCTATCTTGGACGGGAGGCCTTTGCAAACTGCCACGAGATGACCACCATCTCTATACCTTCTACAGTTACCCGGATCTATGGCCCCATTGCCCCCTATGTGGATCTGACTGAGGTCACGCTGGCTGGTGATCTGGCCTACTTGGCCGCCGACGCGCTGCCCTGGCATGAGGGCGACAGCCGGCCTATGATCCTGCGTGGACAGGACAATGGACTTGCTGAGAAATGCGCGTCCCGTCTTGGCCTTCGATTTGAAGCTTTGGAACCTTAAACGGACAGCAATAGCCCTGACGCGTCAGCGTCAGGGCTGCTTTTTTGACAGAGATAGTTCTAAAAGATTGAAAACGATCGGTTAATATTGTATCCTAAGATAAATTAGACTGCAAATCAGGAGGATGCCCTATGACTCCCGACAAAACTGACAAGCTTAATTGTGCTCCGGCTATTCTGGCCGATCTGCTGCCTGTGGTAAACTACGCTCTGGAGCAGAACCGTCTGCCTTTGCTTCGCTCTCTGGTGTTGGATAACAGCGGGGGAGAAGAGCGGAATGGTCTTACCCTTACGGTTTCCGCTCAGCCTCCCTTCTGCCGGGAGGCAAAGCAGACCATAGACCGTATCCCGGCCGACAGCCGGTTTGATGTCCGGGATCTGGATCTGCGGCTGGATGGAAGCTGGCTGGCTGGGCTGACGGAGAAGACCCGGGGAGAGCTGACTTTTCGTCTTATGGATGGAGAGCAGGAGCTGTCCTCTGCCTGCGCGCAGGTGGAAGTGCTGGCGTTTGACGAGTGGATGGGCAGTAATTGTTATCCAGAGCTGCTGGCCAGCTTTGTTACGCCCAACCATCCCTCGATCGCGCCAATCCTCCTTCGAGCTGCCCAGCTTCAGGAGCAGTGGGGAGGAGAGCCCTCTCTGACCGGCTATCTCTTCGGCGACCCGGATGTGGTTCTCCGACAGGCCGGAGCTATCTATGCTGCCCTGCAGGAGCAGAATATCGTCTACTCGGTCAGCCCGGCCAGCTTTGAGACCAGCGGTCAGCGGGTGAGACTCTGTAATGACGTGCTGGAGAAAAAACTGGGCAACTGTCTGGAACTGACTCTGCTGTATGCCGCCTGTCTGGAGGCCAGCGGTTTGAACCCGCTTGTGGTGATCAAGTCCGGCCATGCCTTTGCAGGTCTTTGGTTGGAATCACGGACCTTCCTTGAGGCTGTCCAGTATGACAGTACGCTGCTCACCAAGCGCCTTGCCGGCGGTGTGGGTGAGGTGGCGGTATGCGAGTGCACGTCGCTGGTTTCCGGCCGCAATATCAGCTTCGACGAGGCCAGAAAGGCCGGAGAGCGCCAGTTGGTAGGAGAGGAGCCGATTGAATATATCGTCGATATCCGCCGTGCCCGGCTCAGTCGGATCACTCCTCTGCCTCAGCGGATAGCAACCGAAGAGGGCTGGAAGATCTTCCAGCAGGAGCGCCCGGAGGAAGAGCTTACCGGAGCGCCGGAGAAACTTGCTCAGCGTCTTGAGGTGGATGAGACGCTGAAAGCGGAGGCGGCTTCCAAAATGGCTCAATGGGAGAGAAAGCTTCTGGATCTGGGCCTGCGCAATGCGCTGATCAATCTGCGTATGAGCAAGAATATGGTCCCTCTGCTGGCCCATTCTCTGGACGAACTGGAAGACGTGCTCTCCAGCGGGAAAGAGCTGCTGATTACCTATCGGCCCAGTGAATGGATGCTGCCGGCCAAAGAGGTCAGCTTTGAAAACCTCCATTCTCTGGACGAGATTGCCGATCTTCTCCGATCTGAGTTTGAAAACAGTCGTCTGAGATCGGCGCTGAGTGAGAAGGAACTGGGTAAGGCGATGAAGGAACTCTTCCGAGCCGCCCGTGCCTCTCTGGAAGAGAATGGCGCCAATACGCTCTACCTGGCTATGGGCCTGCTGCGATGGTACGAGAAAGAGAAAGACGGAAAGGCCCGTTACGCCCCGATTATTCTTATCCCGGTGGATGTGAGCCGGAGAGGGGCCAATCAGAGCTATCAGATCCGGATCCGGGACGAGGAAGCACAGATCAATATCACCATGCTGGAAAAGCTCAAGCAGGATTTCGATATCACGGTTACCGGGCTGGATCCCTTGCCCCGGGACAAGCGGGGTATTGACACCCGAAAGGTCTTTACCCTTCTGCGTAAGGCGGTCATGAGCCAGAACCGATGGGATATTCTGGAGTCTGCCTATCTGGGCATTTTCTCCTTTACCCAGTTTGTCATGTGGAATGATATGAGAAACCGGGGAGAGGAGCTGCTGCGCAATAAAATTGTGGCCAGTCTGGTGGCCGGTCGCCTGACTTGGGAGGCGGAGGAACTGACGCCGCCGGCACAGGTCAGCGAGGATCAGGCCCTGATTCCTATCCCGGCCGATGCCTCTCAGCTGTTTGCGATTCAGGCGGCCGCCCGGGGAGAGAGCTTTGTCCTCCATGGCCCTCCCGGCACCGGCAAGAGCCAGACCATTACCGCCCTGATTGCCAACGCGCTGGCTCAGGGAAGGACAGTTCTCTTTGTGGCCGAGAAAAGGGCCGCGCTGGAAGTGGTCCAGCGCCGCCTGTCCGCGATCGGACTTGCCCCCTTCTGCCTGGAACTCCACTCCAATAAATCCCGGAAGCGGGATGTGCTGGAGCAGCTTAAGCGGGCTACCGAAGTTACCCGGGATTTGCCGCCGGAGGAATATCAGAAACGTGCCCAGCAACTGGCGGACTTGAGGGGAGAGCTGGATGAATACGTTCTGGCGCTGCACCAGAAGCTCCCCTGCGGAAAGACACTTTTCCAGCTGTTGGACGGCTATGAAAGCGCTAAGCATGCCCTTGATCTGCCCGGCCGACTTAAAGGGGCAGAGGAGCTGGATGGGGAGGCGCTGCGCCGACAGAATCTGATTTTGGAACGGCTGGTAGCTGCCGGACAGGGCGTGGGTCATCCCAAGGATCACCCACTGCTTATGGTTGGCTGCTCGAAATACAGCCAGCGGCTTCGCATGGAGCTGCCCGAGCTGTTGAAAGAATACTACGATGCCATGGAGGACCATCAGCGGGCTCAGGCGGAATTTGATCGTCTGATTGAACACGTAACCGGAGACCGGCTGAAAGACTTTGAGCAGTCGGCGGCTCTGGCTGAAGAGCTGAAGTGTTGGGAGGAACTGCCCCGTGACTGGGCGCAGGCCAGAGATCTGGAGCAGTATTTCCGTAAGCTTCAGGAGACGCTTCGGAATCTGCAGACTGCCAACCAGATGAAGGCAAATCTCCTCAAGAACTTCCATCCCTCCTTCCTCCAACTGGAGGGTGAGGCTCTGCTGGCTCAATATCAGCAGACGAAAAGTCGCTGGGCACTGGGCAAGATGATGGGACTCAATGAAATGACCAGAGAGCTTTCCGGTCATGCCAAGGGACATCTGGAGCGCCATGAGCTGGGCAGCCACCTGAATAATCTGGCAGCCTGGCAGCTGATGATGAAGAAGGCCACGGAAGGCTTTAAGGTCTACGGAAAGAGTATTCTCCCTCTGCTGGAAGATGGCGGTCAGGGATGGAAGGCGCTGGAAGAGAAGATCCGAAAAGCTAAGGAAAGCGCTCTTCGCTTTGCCCTGCTGCCGAACGGTGAGAATATCCGGATCCGTTTCGCCGGCTCTGCCGAGGCCAGACGCGCCTCCGGCCTGCTCACTGAGAGCTGGGAAAAGCTTCAGAGTCTGAAGGAGGAGGTCTACAGTCTGCTGGGTCTGGAACAGCTTCCGGAGGATGCCAACTATATTGTGGGAGAAAACCTCCGCCTCGGCCAGATCACGGCCCATCTTGGGCAGCTGAAGGCTTGGATGGCCTATCAGGCGGTGGCGCAAGAGGCCCGGAGCCATGGTTTGGAAGTGGTAGTTGACGCTTATGAGAACGGTATGGCTCATGAGACGGTGATTCCTGCGTGGCAAAAGACGCTCTGCCGGACGCTGGCGGTGCGAGCCATTGATAAGAGCGAAGTGCTCTCCGCCTTCTCCGGCCCCCTGTTCAATGAAAAGATAGAGCAGTTCCGCCGAATGGACGAGGAACATACTCGACTGACCCAAAAGGAGATCTTCTGCCGGCTGGCCGCCCGCTTGCCCAACTTCTCCAAGGAGGCAGCACAGAGCTCTGAACTCAATATTCTTCAAAAGGCCATCCGCTCCGGTGGACGTGGACAGAGTATCCGATCTCTCTTTGAGCAGATTCCCGATCTGCTGCCTCGCCTGGCCCCCTGTATGCTTATGAGCCCGATCTCTGCGGCCCAGTATCTGGATCCAAAGCGGGAACCCTTTGATTTGGTTGTCTTTGACGAGGCTTCCCAGCTGCCTACCTGTAAGGCCGTGGGCGCGCTGGCCCGGGGCCGGGACGCGGTCATCGTAGGCGATCCCAACCAGATGCCGCCCACTGCCTTCTTTGCCACCAGCACGGTGGACGAGGACAATCTGGATCTGGAAGATCTGGAGAGCATTCTGGACGATTGCCTTGCTCTGAATATGCCGCAGGCTCATCTGCTCTGGCATTACCGGAGCTGCCATGAGAGCCTGATTGCCTTCAGCAATAGCCAGTTCTACGACAACCGGCTCTACACCTTCCCCTCGGCTGACGACCGGATCTCTAAGGTGAGCTTTGTCCGGGTGGACGGCGTCTTTGAGCGGTCGGGCAGGCGGTATAACAGGGAGGAAGCCAAGGCGGTTCTGGAAGAGATTCGCCGCCGGGCCAAGGATTCCGGCTGTCGGGAACAGAGTCTTGGTGTGGTCACATTTAATATCTCTCAGCAGCATCTGATCGAAGACCTTCTGGCAGAAGCCTGCGCAGCAGACAGAGAACTGGAAGCGTGGTGCTTTGGAGGACCGGAGCCGCTCTTTATCAAGAATCTGGAAAATGTGCAGGGTGATGAGCGAGACGTAATCCTCTTCTCGGTAAGCTATGGACCGGATCAGGATGGACGGATTATGATGAACTTCGGCCCGCTGAATCGGGACGGCGGCTGGCGGCGACTGAACGTGGCCGTTACCCGAGCCCGGCAGGAAATGGTAGTTTACTCCTCTATGGATCCCGAGCAGATCGACCTTTCCCGGACCAGTGCCCGGGGCGTTGCCGAACTGCGCCGTTTCCTTGAATATGCTCAGGGTAGGGAACTTGCCCTTAACGCGGTTTCCGCCCGGCAGCTGCCTCAGGGCGGGATTGCCGGCGAGGTAGCGGCTGCGCTGGAAGAAAAGGGATATCAGTGCAGTCTGGGTGTGGGCCATTCGGCCTACCGGATCGATCTGGCAGTAGCCGACCCGGAAGCACCCGACCGATATCTGCTGGCCATCCTGCTGGATGGTGAGGGCTATTGGAAGGCACGGACTACCCGGGACCGGGAGTATGCCCAGATTGGTATTCTGCGCGGTCTGGGCTGGGAGACGCACCGACTCTGGACCATGGATTGGTGGGATGACCGGGATCGGGAACTGAACCGGATCCTGGCCCATCTGGAAGACCTGCGCACGGCCACTCACTCACCTGCGTCCCCGGAAGGGGAGAGGGAGGATCAGCCTGCCTGACAAAGCAAAGCCCTGACGACCCCTAGTGGCCGTCAGGGCTATTTTACGGGCAGAAGGAGACATAAAACATGATTATGTAATCTAGTTTAAGATGACGATAATAAAGATTATGTAATCTAGAACGGAATGAAGTTACATAATTATGTATTATGAAAACTGAGGCAGACGGTTTATATTTACATAATGCAATTGTTATGTAGATTGTTTGAGATGAGGTATACATAATAAAGTGTTATGTAATTTAGGTAAAAAGAAATCAGCCTGCCGAAGCAGGCTGATAAATAGAAAGGGAGATGGTAGTTACTGCTTTTCTACCAGCATCAGACATCCGTCCTCGTCGTATTTGAGGGTCTGGACGTCAAATTTCTGGCTGCGGATGATTTCGCCCAGTTTGATTTCCTCGGTGACAGTGGCTATAAAAGTGTACGCCACGCCGTGGCGCTTGGCCCGGCCGGTACGGCCAATCCGGTGGATGTAATACTCGTTCTCGTCAGGAACGTCATAGTTGAATACCACGTCAACATCGTCGATATCCAGGCCTCTGGCGGCTACGTCAGTGGCTACCAGTACCCGAAGCTTGCCCTGGCGGAATGCGGTGAGGGTCTGCTCACGGCTCTTCTGGGGGATATCACCATGAATGGGCTGGGCGGAAATATGATGATGCTGGAGCATGCCGGCCAGACGATCGGTCATATTCTTAGTGTTGCAGAAGGCAATGGCTCGTTCATAGTTTCCGCCCTCGAGCAGCCCCAGCAGGGTATCAAACTTCTGGCTCCGGTCGGACAGGAGCAGCTGGTACTGCTGGATATCGGGACGGCTTTCGGCTACGGGGCGGACCGTGATCTCCACAGGGTCACGCTGATAGACCCAGGAGATGTCCATGACCTCCCGGCTGATGGTGGCGGAAAACAGGGCCAGATTTCGTCTGGCGGGCATAGAGTCCAGAATCTTGACGACATCATCAATGAAGCCCATGTCCAGCATCCGGTCTGCTTCGTCCAGTACTACCGTCTCTACTTTGTCCAGCCGGACGGTGCGGCGCTTCTGGTGGTCCATGAGACGGCCAGGAGTGGCGACTACGATCTGAGGCTTGCTTTTGAGCTGCTTGATCTGTTTTTCAATGGGCTGACCGCCATAAAGGCAGACGGAGCGGATACCCTCCTGAAACGCACAGAGCTCTCTCAGTTCGTCCCGGATCTGAATGGCTAACTCGCGGGTAGGAGCCAGAATCAGAGCCTGCACGTGCTGAGCTTGCTGATCAATATGCTCAAGGATGGGGATGCCGAAGGCGAACGTTTTGCCGGTACCGGTGGGAGCTTTTGCTACCACGTCTTTCCAGTCCAGCAGATAGGGGATAGAGCCGCCCTGAATGGGGGTGGCCGTTTCGTAGCCCTTTTTCTCCAGTGCCCGGAGAATGGGCTCGGACAGATTCAGTTGGCTGTAGCGAATGTCCTCGCTGTGCTCAACACCGTTGATTTCCATGTGTCGTTCCTTTCCGATTGGGATATCTATTGAAATGAGAAGATAAAGTCAGGATGGAGGAGGCGGCGGCAAATATAAGGCCAAAACCCCACAAAACATCAGCTTAGTCTATCATGCAACCACCTTCAATGCAAGAGCAAATCCTGTCCCCGGGAAAGAAATGGATGAAATGACTGCCGGATAGAGGGATTCTGGGGGAAAGTTTTACATTTTCCTTGCCTCTTCATTGACAGCGGCAGGGAATTGTTATAAAATTTTGTCCATGAGTTACGTTTTCTTTGACCTGGAATGGAACCAGGGCTATCCTCGCAATGAGGCAGAAAAAATAGATGAGATCATCCAGATCGGTGCCTGCCGTCTGGACAGCTGGCAGGAGGAGGGCAAGCCCTTCTCCGCTTACGTGCGCCCATCTATTCATAAAAAGCTCCACCATCAGGTGAAAAAGATGCTTCCTCTGGATCAGAACAGGCTGAAGAAAGCCGATCCCTTCAAAAAAGTGGCAGCCGACTTTTTCCATTGGTGCGGAGCTGGGGCCAGCTTCTTTACTTGGGGCACCTGTGATGCCCGGGTACTGGACCTGAACCTGTGCTGGTACGGTATGGAGGAGTATCTGGATATTGAGATCTATGACCTTCAGCGGGCCTTTGACCTGCTGGTCCTCCGAACGATCCACCAGACCTCTCTGGAGACTGCCGTCACTGAGCTGGGTCTGGACTCTCAGCTGACCTATCACGATGCCGGAAACGACGCGGTCTATACCGCCCTCATCGGCGCTGAGCTGGTCCGCCGGTATGGGGCGCTCCCCACTCCTGAGGAGATGGACCGGATGGAGGAAGAGCTTCGTATCCAGCGCCGGCAGGAAGCTGCCGTAGAGGCCGCGCAGGGCCTGGAAGAATTTCTGAACCAGCAAGAGCCGATTCTCCGCCGGAAGTGCAGTCACTTTGATAGTGTCCACGACTGCCTCAAGAGCCGGAGTGCCCGGGTTTTCCACTGTCCCGAGTGTGAAAGTTGGCTCTGTAACGGAAACTGGTACCATGTGGGCCGGTTCTATGTGGCTCGAAGCCGCTGTCTGGATCATGGCCGGTTTTACAGCGTCATGACCGTAGAACCGGAGGGAGAAGAAAAACTTCAGGGTATTCTCTCTGTGTTCCCGGAAGTGAGCTTCCCTCAGCCCCTTTTCCAGCTCACCAAGCTGGGCGGTCAGGTCATCGAGGTTCGCCAGATGCCCAGAAAGCGCCGCCGTACCCGCCGGGGCAAGGCTACCATTGTTAAGCGGGAAGAAAGTTAATCAAAATGATCAGAAACACCCCTTCCGGAAGGAAGGGGTGTTTCTGATCATTTTGAATTAACATAATAACAAATATTGTAAACTTTGCCGGGTGAATTCTGTCTGCCAATTAGAACCTGCAAGATGCCTGCGGCTACTTTCTGTCTGGCAATCGTCCGGAAGTCGTGCTATAATAAATCAACATGAAAGGAGGGACTGCCTATGACCATTCCAAAGCTGATTGCCTGCGATATTGACGGCACGCTGATGGACTATAACCAGTCCTCTCTCTCTCCGGAGCTCTTTCCCCTGATCGACAGACTGATAGAGCGGGGGATTCGATTTTGCCCGGCCAGCGGCCGGCAATATTCCAGTCTGCTGCGCCTGTTTGATCCGGTAAAGGAGCAGCTGGTCTGTCTGTGTGAAAACGGAGGGATCCTTTACGATGAAAAGGGGAGGGTGCTGGATAAGACGGTCATGGATCGGAAACTGGCAATGGCCCTTGCCCGGAATATGCTGGCCATGGACGACTGTGAAATCATCTTCTCCGGAGAAAATACCACTTATGCTGTGCTGAAGGGACCCGGTCTGGATGAGCAGCTTCGGAACTTTACCGGCAATCATGTAGCTGTGATTCAGTCTCCAGAGGAGATGCCGGAGGAGATTCTGAAGCTGTCAGCCTACTGTCCCCGGGGAGCTGTAAACTATTTTGATCGGATCCGGGACAAGTGGGGTGATATCTTCCAAGTGGCCATTGGGGGCCCCTGCTGGCTGGACACCGCTCTGGCCGACAAGGGGGTAGGAATCCGCGCACTGGCCCGGGCACTTGATATCCGACTGGACGAGATTATGGCCTTTGGCGATAATTATAACGATATGCCCATGCTGGAGCTGGTCGGTATGCCGTATGTGGTCAACCGCTCCACCATGAAAGACATCCCTGACCACTTTGCCCGCTGCCAGCGGGTGGAAGAGGTGCTGGAGGAGATACTGAGACACTGCTGAGGGGAGAAGAGGACAATGGAGATCGAACGTAAATTCTGGCTGGACCGGTTTCCTGAGGACCTGCCGGAAAAGAAGCATCTGGAGACCTGGCAGGGCTACCTGTATACCGACCCCAACGAGGTGAGGATCCGCCGGAGCCTGAATGTGATCACCGGTGAAGAGTATTTCCGTCTCTGCGTCAAAAGTGACGGCACGCTCAAGCGCCATGAAGTAGAGACTCCGCTGAGCAAAGAGCAGTTTGAAGAGCTCTGCCTGCTGCTGGAGGAAGGGAAACCCCTTATCCATAAAGATCAGCGGGTCTATGATCTGGGCGGCGGACTGGAACTGGAGTGCTCTGTGGTGGACGGAGGTGTCTTTTCCTATGCCGAGGTGGAGTTTGCTACCGAACAGCAGGCGGATGCCTGGACCCCTCATCCCGCTCTTGGACGGGAGACCACCCATGAAGCGGGTATCCGCATGAAGCGCTACTGGCACGACCGGGACGCGCTGAAACGATAAGAATGGTCAACTACGGCAGCCGGACTGCCGAAAGAGAATAAAAGGAGGATCACTATGGAACTCAACAAACTGCTCTCTCACGTGGACCACACGCTGCTGACTCAGACTGCCACGTGGGCTGAGATCCGTCAGATCTGTGACGACGGCGCCAAGTACGGCTGTGCCAGCGTCTGTATCCCTGCAAGCTATGTCAGACAGGCTGCCGAGTATCTTCAGGGCAAGTGCGCTGTCTGTACCGTGATCGGTTTCCCGAATGGCTATTCTACCACTGAGACCAAGGTCTTTGAGGCTGCTGATGCAGTCAAGAACGGGGCTGATGAAGTGGACATGGTCATCAATATCGGCTGGGCCAAGGATGGCCGCTGGGATGAGATGCTGGATGAGATCCGCCGGATCAAGGCCGCCTGCGGCGACAAGATCCTGAAGGTCATTATTGAGACCTGCCTGCTCACCGACGAGGAAAAGATCAAGCTCTGCCAGATCGTCTCCAAGTCCGGTGCCGACTATATCAAGACCTCCACCGGCTTCTCTACTGCCGGCGCTACCCGCGAGGATGTGGCCCTCTTTGCTGCCCACGTGGAATCTCACCTGAAGATTAAGGCTGCCGGCGGCATTGCCAGTCTGCAGGACGCCGAAGACTTCCTGGCGCTGGGTGCCGATCGTCTGGGCACCTCCCGGATCGTTAAGCTGGTCAAGGGACAGGAAGCCCAGGGCTATTGATATTCAGACAAAATAGCTGCATGGTCTTGCAATCATTGGTAAAAGTCGTTATACTAAAAGATGTTAATTTTGCCGCAGAAAGCGGCAAAAAATAAAACAAAGGGAAATGAGGTAAACAACTATGAAGAAGCTGCTGTCTCTGCTCCTGGCTCTGGCTATGATGCTCTCTCTGGTCGCCTGCGGCGGTTCTGAGGAACCCGCTGAGGAGCCCGCTGAGGAGCCCGCTGCCGAAGAGCCTGCCGAGGAGACCCCTGCCGAGGATGAGGAACCTTCCGCTCTCGACATGAAGGTCGCCATGATCACCGACTCCGGCGACATCACCGACCAGTCCTTCAACCAGACCACTTATGAGGCTGCCAAGGCTTGGTGCGATGCCAACGGCGTTGACTTCAACTACTATAAGCCCGACAGCGATAGCGACGAAGCTCGTATCGCCAAGGTGGACGCAGCCATCGCTGACGGCCACAACGTCATCGTTATGCCCGGCTTCCTGTTCAAGGCTACTCTGGTGGAAGTGACCGGCCTGTATCCCGACGTCAAGTTCATCGGTCTGGACATCGCTGCCGGCGACATTCTGGAAGCTGCTCTGGGTGCTGAGTATGACTACAACCCTGACAACTGGGATGTCTCTGAATACTACAACACCGAGAATACCTACATTGCCATCTATCAGGAAGAGCTCTCCGGCTACATGGCCGGTCAGGCTGCTGTCAAGCTGGGCTACAAGCACCTGGGCTTCCTGGGCGGCATGGCTGTCCCTGCTGTTATGCGCTTCGGCTACGGCTTCGTTCAGGGCGCTAACGACGCTGCCAAGGAACTGGGCATTGCTGACGAAGTGGCCATCGAGTACGTCTACGGCGGCCTGTTCTATGGCGATCCCGACTTCACTGCTTACATGGACAACTGGTATCAGACCATGGGCGTTGAGGCTGTCTTTGCCTGCGGCGGCGGCATCTACACCTCCGCTGCTGAGGCCGCTGCCAAGGTGGGCGGCAAGGTCATCGGCGTCGACTCCGACCAGTCTCACATCATCAATGCCTACGGCGAGGGCATGACCATCACCTCCGCCATGAAGGCTCTGGGCCCCACTGTTACCAATATCCTGAATCAGATTGCTACCGGCAACTGGGACAGCTATGTTGGCAAGATCGACAACCTGGGTCTGGCTTCCGGCGAGGATCCCACTGTCAACTATGTCCAGCTGCCCATGGAGAACACCCAGTGGTCTGACTCCTTCACTCAGGAAGACTACAAGGAGCTGGTTGCCAAGCTGTACAGCGGCGAGATCACCGTTTCCAACAGCACCACCGAACTGCCCGCTCTGGACATCACCTTCAACGAGTACGGCAGCATCAAGTAATTTCATCTGAATTTGCGCCCATGGGGGCAGGCCAAACGGCCTGCCCCCTTTTTGTCTCTAAAATCGGACTACATCAACAAAACTTCTTTCCTTTTGTCTGCCTGTATGGTATACTCATCATGTATTGGTTTGACCCTGTTCCATAGTGGAAAAGCGGGCGCAAATTACCTGTAAAATATAAGAGAGGGGGCGGAACAGTTGGAGAATTATGCCATTGAGATGCTCAATATTACCAAGCGTTTCCCCGGCATCATCGCCAACGACAACATTACCCTGCAGCTGCGAAAGGGCGAGATCCACGCGCTGCTGGGTGAAAATGGCGCCGGAAAAAGTACGCTGATGAGCGTGCTCTTCGGCCTGTATCAGCCTGAGGAAGGTGAGATCCGTAAGGACGGAAAAAGAGTAGAGATCAAAGACCCCAACGATGCCAATGATCTGGGGATCGGCATGGTCCATCAGCATTTTAAGCTGGTTGAGTGTTTCTCTGTTCTGGATAATATCATTCTGGGCGTAGAACCGGTCAAAGGTGGCTTCCTGCAGAAGGACGAGGCCCGGAAGAAAGTAATCGAGCTGAGCCAGCGCTATGGCCTGCACGTTGAACCCGATGCTCTCATCGAGGACATTACCGTCGGTATGCAGCAGCGCACCGAGATCCTCAAGATGCTCTACCGGGACAACGAAATCCTTATCTTCGATGAACCCACTGCAGTGCTCACCCCCCAGGAGATTCAGGAGCTGATCCAGATCATGAAGAATCTGGCTGCCGAGGGCAAGAGCATCCTCTTTATCTCCCATAAACTGGCCGAAATTATGGCCGTAGCCGATCGCTGCTCCGTCCTGCGCAAGGGTAAATATATCGGTACTGTGGATATCAAAGATACCACTGCCGAGGCCCTGTCTGCCATGATGGTGGGCCGTGACGTTACCTTTGCTGTAGAGAAGAAGCCGGCCCAGCCCAGTGATGTGGTGCTGGACGTCAAGGGACTGACGATCGCCTCCAAGCGGCATAAGAACGACGCTGTCTCCAATGTCTCTCTGCAGGTCCGCCGGGGCGAGATCGTCTGTATCGCCGGTATTGATGGCAATGGACAGACGGAGTTTGTTCACGGCATTACCGGCCTGGAGCCTGCCAAGAGCGGTACTGTCACCCTCTGCGGTGAGGATATTACCAAAGCTCCTATCCGCCGCCGTTCCCTGCTCGGTATGAGCCATATTCCTGAGGATCGCCATAAGCATGGTCTGGTGCTGGACTACACGCTGGAGGACAATATGATTCTTCAGCGCTACTTTGAGCCCCAGTTTACCGGCAAAGGTGGCTTCCTGAAGCGGAAGAATATCCGCTCCTATGCCTCCAGCCTGATCGAACAGTACGACGTCCGCTCCGGTCAGGGTCCTGTCACTACGGCCCGATCCATGTCCGGCGGTAACCAGCAGAAGGCGATCATTGCCCGCGAAATCGACAAGGCTCCCGAGCTTCTGGTGGCAGTTCAGCCCACCCGTGGTCTGGACGTAGGCGCTATCGAATATATCCACAAGCAGCTGGTAGCCCAGCGTGACGCCGGCAAGGGCGTCCTGCTGGTCAGTCTGGAGCTGGACGAGGTCATGAATGTCTCCGACCGGATCCTTGTTATGTACGAGGGCGAGATTGTCGGCGAATTTGATCCCAAGAAGGTCACCGTGGAAGAGCTGGGTCTGTATATGGCCGGTGCCAAGCGGGACGATGGAAAGGAGGACTGAGGATGAACAACGAACCTAAGAAGAGTCTGCTGCGCAGCAACGGTCTCCAGTCGCTGATCGCCTCCCTGCTGTGTATCCTGCTGGGTCTGTTTGTAGGATATATTGTCCTGCTGATCATCAATCCTGTAGGCGCATGGGAAGCCATCGTCACCGTGATGAAGAACTTCCTCTACTATCCCAGTGAGGCGGCCGCTCTGAAATATTTCGGCTCCACTTTGGTCAAGGCAGCTCCTCTGCTGCTGTGCTCTCTGTCTGTCCTCTTTGCTTATAAGGTAGGCCTGTTCAATATTGGTGCTGCCGGTCAGTATGTGGCAGGCGTGGGTGCGTCTCTTTACTGTGCGCTGGCCCTGAATATGCCCTGGTATGTCTGCCTGTTCGCGGCTATGGTAGCCGGCGGCCTGATGGGGGCCATCTCCGGCGCGCTCAAGGCTTACCAAAACGTCAATGAGGTTATCTCCTGCATCATGCTCAACTGGATTGGCCTCTATGCCGTCAATATCCTGCTCTCCGGCGTCAAAGAGGAGACCAGTCCCTATACGATCACCCTGAAAGCCGGCAATCCCAATGCCCAGCTGCCCAATATGGGTCTGGATCAGCTGTTTAACAATAATAAGTACGTTACTCTGGCCCTGCCTCTGGCCGTGCTGGCCGCTATTCTGGTCTGGGTTATTCTGGAAAAGACCAAGCTGGGCTATGAGCTCAAGGCTACCGGCCTGAACAAGGACGCCGCCAAGTACTGCGGTATGCGTGAAAAGCGCAATATCATTCTGACCATGGTTATTTCCGGTGCACTCGCTGGCATGGGCGCCGCCTGCTTCTACCTGACCGGCGTGGAGCAGTGGAACTGTATGCAGGCCAGCGTTCCCGCTATGGGCTTCAATGGCATTGCCGCTGCCTTCCTGGGTGGCCTGAACCCCATCGGAACAATTTTCTCCTCCTACTTTATCCAGCACATTACCAGCGGTGGTTCCTATATCGACACCAGTATGTACTGTGCACAGATTTCCGATCTGATCTCTTCCATCATCATCTATCTCTGCGGCTTCGTCCTCTTTGTCAAGGTCAGCATGAACCGGGGCCTGGACAAGCGTGATGAAAAGGCCAAGGCCAAGAAAGGAGGCAAGGCATAATGGTGCTTCTGGTACAGTATACCCTCATTTTTGCCTCCGTCCTGATGCTGGTGGCACTGGGCGGCTGCTTCTCTGAGCACAGCGGCGTCATCAATATCGGTCTGGAGGGCATCATGGTCATGGGCGCTCTGGGCGGTGCTCTGATGATGAAGTTCATTGATCCTTCTGCAGCTCCCGTCCTTATCTTCCTGGCTACTGCTCTGGCCAGTATTGTCTGCGGCGTACTCTACTCCCTGCTTCTGGCTGTGGCAGCCATTAACTTTAAGGCTGACCAGACGCTGGTAGGTACCGCTATGAATCTGCTGGGCACTGCTGCCGCTACTGTTATTGTCAAGGCTGTTAACACCGCCGAGAACCCCGACAACGTCTCCTCTTCGATCCAGTATATCGAGACTAAGAAGGCGTTTATCACCAATATTGGCAGCTTTGAGTTCAACTGGTTTATGGCCGTTGCCCTGATCGCCCTGATCGCCTCGGTCATTATCCTCTACCGTACCCGCTTTGGTCTCCGGCTGATGGCCTGCGGCGAGCATCCTCAGGCAGCTGACTCTGTGGGTATCAATGTCTACAAAATGCGCTATGCCGGCGTCCTCATCTCCGGTCTGCTGGGCGGTCTGGGTGGTATTGTATATATTACCGCAGGCGTCAGCGAATGGAAGTTTGAGCATGGCGTGGCGGGCTTCGGTTTCCTTGCTCTGGCTGTTATGATTTTCGGTCAGTGGAAACCTCAGCGGATTGCCCTGACGGCGCTGCTCTTCGGCCTGTTCCGGGCCCTGTCCAATGTCTATACCGGCTTTGATGTGCTCATGGCCCTGAACCTCCCCAGCAGTGTGTATAATATGCTGCCCTATATTATCTCCCTGCTGGTGCTGGCCTTCACTTCCAAGAAGTCCAGAGCACCCAAGGCAGAGGGCATCCCCTACGACAAGGGACAGAGATAAGCGCTCTGAAACAAAGCAAAAAGGCAGTGCCGTAAGGCACTGCCTTTTACCATCTGACGGGAATCTGGTTCCGGGGTGTTTAGGAGGGGGCGTGGCGCTCCTCCCAAAGCTCGCCGAACATAGTGGAGCCCAGTACCAGCACCGCGCCCAGTGCGCACAGCGCGTCCATAGGCTCATGAAGCAGAAGAGCGGAGACAAAGACGGCGACCACCGGGTCTACATAGCTAAACAAAGCCACCGCCTGAGCGGACAGGTGCTGGAAGGAGCCGAAATAGAGGGCGTAAGAGACACCGGTATGAACAATGGCCAGCGTCAGCAGAGCGGCCAGTCCCACTCCGTCCAGATGCAGAGCGGTCATGTCATGGTTGACGAAGTTGTAGGGGATCAGAACAAGAGCGCAGACGGTCAGCTGCATCACCGTCCGGTCCATGGGACCGAGATCGGTGAGCTTCTTGTTCAGAATCACAATGGTAGCGTAGAAGCAGGCGGCGATCAGCGCGCAGATAACGCCCCGAAGATCTACATTGGCCGCGCCTCCGGACTGAATTACCCCGGAGACCAGCACCATACCAAAAACGGCTACCCCCACGCAGGCTACTTTCAGGGCGGTAAGACGCTCTTTGAGTAGGAAAGGGGAGAGCAGGACGACGAAAGCTGGCGCCAGATAGTAACACAGCGTGGCTACCGCTACGGTAGTATAGCGATAGGCTTCCAAAAACAGGATCCAGTCACAGGCCAGACAGACACCGGAGAAGCAGAGCGGAAGCAGATTCTTCCGAATCGCTGCCCAGTTAAGTCCTTTCCCTTGAAGTTTGAGCAGAAGCAGAAGAAAGACGGAGCCCAGAATACCCCTCACCATGGAGATCACACTGGAAGGAAGAGGGACATAGCGGCTGAAAAGGCCCATGGTGCCAAAGATGGCCATAGAAAAAATAAACTGAAAACGGTAGGAAAACAGTCGTTTCATGAAAAATGCCTCCGGCAGGTGGGATTTGAATGAGAAGCTGGCCTCTTCTTCCAAAGAGAAGGGAGCCGTTCTGCTTACTCTGTAAATGCGCAGGATCAGAAGAGATGCGCTGACATTACAATCCTGCCTGGCCCACTGCCGGACAGGAGAGATCGGGTCGATGCAAAGCGGATCTGAAAAAGAAATACGCTCGCTCTGTTTTGTTTCCATCCTACTCTACCAGATTATCCTATTTCCGTCAATCTGGCCGGACAGGGAAAAGAAAGACGGTTTTCCCTGTTGACAAGGAACGAAAACGTGATAAAATGACAGTTGTGTGAAACTGGCTGTGCGGAAGCCAATCGGGAACGGAACCTTTCAGCGAGCGGGGAATAACGGTGAGAGCCCTGCAAGTGTAGCCGCCCGAGCGCCACTTCCAAGCTGACTGTGACGAGCAGTACGCCTCATCAGCGTTATCCGATGAACTGAGACGTTCTCCCTGTGAGGACAAATCAGGGTGGTACCGTGAAGTGTTCGCTTCGCCCCTGAATGGGCGGGGCGTTTTTTCTTTTTCGGCCATCAGTTACTGTCTGTTAATTTAGAGGAGCGATCAGGCTCCTATGGAGGTACAATGTTATGAAAAAGCCCACTCCCTATGGCGTAAACGAGCTGCGCGAGATGTTCCTGCGCTTTTTTGAGACCAAAGAGCATCTGCGTCTGCCCAGCTTCTCCCTCATTCCTCAGAATGACGCATCCCTGCTGCTGATCAATTCCGGCATGGCTCCTATGAAGCCCTGGTTCACCGGAGATCAGATCCCTCCCCGTCGCCGGGTGACCACTTGCCAGAAGTGCATCCGTACCGGTGACATTGAAAATATTGGTAAGACCGCCCGCCACGGCACCTATTTCGAGATGCTGGGCAACTTCTCCTTCGGTGACTATTTCAAGCGGGAAGCGATCGCATGGAGCTGGGAGTTCCTGACCAGCCCTGAGTGGGTGGGTCTGGATCCCGAGCGGCTGTATCCCTCCATCTATGTGGAGGACGACGAGGCCTTTGAAATCTGGAATAAGGAAATGGGTATCCCCGCCGAGCGTATTTTCCGCTTCGGCAAGGGCGATAACTTCTGGGAGCATGGATCCGGTCCCTGCGGCCCCTGCTCTGAGATCTATTATGACCGTGGTCCCGAGAAGGGCTGCGGCAAGCCCGACTGTACTGTGGGCTGCGACTGTGACCGTTATATTGAGGTCTGGAACAACGTCTTCTCCCAGTTCAACAACGACGGCAACAACAACTATACCGAGCTCAAGCAGAAGAATATTGATACCGGTATGGGTCTGGAGCGTCTGGCCTGCGTCTGTCAGGAAGTGGACTCTCTGTTTGACGTGGATACCGTCATGAACATCACCAATAAGGTCAGCCAGATTACCGGCGCCCACTACGGCGACAGCGTTAAGACCGACGTCTCTCTGCGTATTATTACCGACCATATCCGCTCTGCCACTATGATGATCGCTGACGGCGTCCGTCCCTCCAATGAGGGCCGCGGCTATGTTCTGCGCCGTCTGCTTCGCCGCGCTGCCCGTCATGGCCGTCTGCTGGGTGTTACCGACCCCTTCCTCTATCAGGTCTGCGATACCGTGATTCAGGAAAACAAGACCGCTTATCCCGAGCTGCTGGAGCGTCAGGACTATATCACGAAGGTCATTAAGGTGGAAGAGGAAAACTTCTCCCGGACCATCGATGGCGGCCTGCGCATCTTTGCCGAGCTGCTGGCTGACCACAAGGCCAAGGGCGAGACCGTGTTCTCCGGCTCCGATGCCTTCAAGCTCTATGATACCTACGGCTTCCCCATCGACCTGACCATCGAGATGTGTGAGGACGAGGGTATGAGCGTGGACGAAGAAGGCTTCAAAGCTGAGATGCAGGCTCAGAAGGAGCGTGCCCGTGAGGCCCGTAAGGCTCTTGGTGATCTGGGCTGGGAGCGTATCGATCTGGGTGACATTGATAAGACTCCCACCAAGTTCCTCGGCTATACCGAGACTGCCTCTTCTGCTGTTGTTGAGGCTATTATCGAAGACGGTGAGCTGGCTGGCATCATCCATGAAGGCAAGCAGGGCATTATCGTCCTCAATCAGACTCCCTTCTATGCCGAAATGGGCGGTCAGGTGGGCGACCACGGTCTGATCAGCCTGGGCGAGGCCACCTTTGTGGTCACTGATACCCAGAAGACCAAGGCTGGTAAGTATCTCCACCACGGCCATATGGCCTCCGGCTCCCTCATGGTGGGCAGCGAAGTGGTCGCTACGCTGGACATGGAGCGCCGCAGTGCCATTGCCCGTGCCCACTCGGCAACCCATCTGCTTCAGACCGCGCTGCAGAAGGTGCTGGGCGAGCATGTGCAGCAGGCCGGCTCTCTGGTGGAGCCCGACCGTCTCCGCTTTGACTTCACTCACTTTGCCGCTATCACCAATGATGAGATGACCGAGATCCAGAAGCTGGTCAACGAGGCCATTCTGGAAGGCTATACCATTACCACTCAGGAAATGTCTATGGCCGAGGCAAAGGAGAAGGGCGCTATGGCACTCTTCACCGAAAAGTACGGCGATACAGTCCGTGTGGTGGATATGGAAGGCTACTCCGTAGAGCTCTGCGGCGGTACCCATCTGAACAATACCGCCAAGGCCGGTGCCTTCCACATCGTCAGCGAAGGCTCCGTTGCCTCCGGTATCCGCCGGATCGAGGCCACCACTGGCAAACTCTCTCTGGAAAACCTGCTCAAGTTTGAGCATGACTTCCTGACTCTGGCTGCTGAGCTGAAGGTCAAGCCTGCCGAGCTGGCCGTCAAGGCCAAAGCCCATGTAGAGCAGATCAAGGAGCTCAAGAAGACCGTGGAAGGCTACAAGAGCAAGGAAGAACTGGGCGCAATCCAGCAGTTCCTCATGGCTGCAAAGAACGTGGGTGAGCTGAAGGTTATTACCGCTGCCGTGGGCGACAAGGGTGCCAATGACCTGCGCAAGATGGGCGACTTCCTCCGGGATAAGGAGCAGAATGTGGTCGCCGTTCTGGCCGCTTCCAACGGCGAGAAGATCACCTTCCTGGCTGTCTGCGGCAAGGGCGCTGTCAAGGCTGGTATCAAGGCCGGTGAGATCATCAAGAATGTTACCCAGATCTGTGGCGGATCCGGTGGCGGTAAGCCTGACTCCGCTATGGGCGGCGGTAAGAACGTTCTGAAGCTGGACGATGCTCTGGCTTCCGTGGACGATTTTGTCGCCGGCAAGCTGGGCCTCTGATCCCAAGAAAGATCTGTATAGTCGAAAGGAGAAATGACAATGGGCTGTCTCTTCTGCAGCATCGCCGCCGGCGACATTCCCTCCAATAAGGTCTATGAGGACGAGAAGGTTCTCGCCTTCTATGATATCGCCCCTCAGGCCCCTGTCCATTTTCTGGTCATCCCCAAGACGCATATTCAGTCCTGCGGCGCCATTGACGAATCCAACGCCGATATCGTAGCCCATTGCTTCCAGGTCATCAGCAAAGTGACCCGTGAACTGGGAATCTCCGATTTCCGCGTGGTCTCCAACTGTGGCCAGCAGGCCGGACAGACCGTTCCCCATCTGCACTTTCATGTGCTGTCCGGACGGGACATGACCTGGCCTCCCGGCTGATTTGCCTATCATTCTCTTCCGCCCCGAACGCAGACGTGTTCGGGGCGGTTTTTCATATGTTTCCGGCCGGTAATGAGCTGGTGAGGAAAGGTGGGGAAGAGCTTGACAAAGCTTGTCTAATGCAGTAGACTGATATTAGAGTCTACTGTATTAGACAAGGAGGCGTTCCTATGGATTTCCCCAAGATTTACGAGAGCGAATATCGGTTCTGCCTGATTCTCTGGGAGTATGAACCGGTGACGGCAGCCGAACTAGCCCGGTTGTGTCAGGATAGACTGGGTTGGAAGCGGACTACTACCTATACGGTCATAAAGCGACTGGGTCAGAGGGGCGTGCTGAAAAATGATTCAGGGACAATCACGTCTCTGATCTCCAAGGATGCGGCGCAGGAACTGGAAATTGACGAGCTGCTGGAAAAAAAGTTTGAGGGATCCCTGCCCGCTTTTGTCGCCGCTTTTACCCGGCGCCAGAAGCTTTCTGATCGTGATCTGGACGAGGTCCAGCGTATGATCGACCGAATCCGAAGGGGGGAGCAGCCATGACCGGTCTCTTTGTCCATGTGCTGAATATGAGTATTTCGGCAAGCTGGCTGGTCCTTGCCGTTTTGCTGTTGAGACTGGTACTGAGACGGGGGCCAAAGAGATTTCGCGTCCTTCTTTGGGGCCTGGTGGCCTTGCGCCTGATCTGGCCCTTCTCCATTCAGAGTGGGCTTAGTTTAATCCCCAGCAGCCAGACTATCAGTCCGCAGATCCTGATCGAGCCTTTTGAGGGGATTCGAACCGGCATTGATGTGGTGGATCAGACTGTCAATCCAATGATCAGCAGCGCAACCGTTGCTGTGGGAACGGAAAAGAGCGGAAACTTGTTTCTGCTTCTGGTTAAGTTCGGTGCCCGGATCTGGATCGTTGGCATGGGACTTCTCCTGCTCTATAGTGCGTTCAGTTATCTACGGCTGTATCGCCGGATGGAGACTGCAGTGCGTATTGAGGGGCAGATTTATCGGAGTGACAGGGCGGATTCGCCCTTTGTCCTCGGTATTCTGCGGCCGAGGATCTACCTGCCCTTTGATTTACCTGACCAGGAGTTAGAGTATGTAGTGGCCCATGAGCGTGCTCATATCGTCCGGAAAGATCACTGGTGGAAGCCTTTGGGCTTTCTTGTCCTGACTATCCACTGGTTCAATCCTCTGATGTGGCTGGCCTACTGGCTCTTTTGCCGGGATGTGGAACTGGCCTGTGATGAGCGGGTGATCCGGGATCTGGGGTCAGAGGAGCGGGCTGACTATACTCAAGCGCTGCTGGTCTGCAGTGTTCATCAGTCGGCGTTGTCTGCCTGCCCGCTTGCCTTCGGCGAAGTGGGGGTAAAGCAGCGGGTACGCGCGGTCCTGAATTATCGGCGGCCGGCCTTTTGGCTGACTGTTCTTGCCGGCCTGATCTGCGTGTGTGCTGGAATCTGCTTTCTGACGGATCCGAAGGAGGCAGCTTTCACCCTTCGGGTATGTATTCCGGCGGGAAGCGAGGCCCGGTTTGTCTATACAGAGGAGGAGATCTCTCCTCTGAAAGGACGGATAACAGTTTCTTCCGAACGAGGCCTGGGAGATACCGAGGTGGTTCTTCTGCCTGTTCAGACAGAGACAGAGAGAGCCTATGTCCCTGAGTATTTGACTCCGGGTCTGCCGGTAGAACTGGAGGCAGAGCAAGGCAGCTGGTATCGGCTGGGCGTAAACGTGCAGAACGCAACGGAGGAAGAGATCGAGGTCTATCTGACGGTAGAAGACGTGGAAATCCGAATCGCTGCCGGCGAGAGAGAAGAGGTGTTGTATCTTGGTCTGAATGCCGAAGTGATCGGAATGGACGAAGAAGAGAAGCTTCTTTACGTCAGAGATTTTGGACAGGAACGGGTATTTGGAGACCGCTGCGTGATTGATTGCAGCCGGGCCATTGAAGAGCGTCAGATCATATATGTCCCCTATGACGACTCTAACCAGATAACTGAGATCGAATTATCTGACCTTCGGACGGGTGACGCCGTCATCCTTGCACTGACCCACAGCCAGAAACAGAGCGCGCTCAATGGCTCAGCGCAGGCGGAACAGATCCAGCTGTCCACCCAGCGCTTGCCTGAATTGCCTGCTGAGGATAATACCTCCAATGGTGAACAGGCAGCTGTCGCACCCATTGAAGCAGACCAGTCTGCCCCCATTTCGGTTATCAACCTGAAAAATGGAGAGGAGCGGTTGGTCACCACTGACCGGGAGCGCCGAATCATTCTGGATCTGTTTCTCACCGACTGGTGGGCTGAGGGGGCGCCGGCCTGCGATCCGGACTACCAGATTGCACTGGGCGATGACTCCCTCTTCTACCACTCCGATTGCGGCACTCTGATCGACATCTATCGGGACTGCAGCTGCTCACTCAGTCAGCAGGAGCAGGCGGAACTCAGTGAAATCCTTCCCTAAAAAAGAACCACGGCCTTCGCTCCGGTACAGAGCGGGCCGTGGTTCTTATTCTGGCTAAACCCAGTCAGCGGGGACAGATGTCAGCCTTTTACTTTTTGCTTGAAGATCTTGCTCCGGAAGAGAATCAGATTCATTACCAGGAAGAAGATCACCAGAATGCCCAGTGTCAGAACCGGAGCCTTGGGAGCCAGTGTGGCAAGGAGCATCAGCGGGAAGCCAAAGACAATGGCGGGGAAGTTCTGGTAGACCATATTGTCTGAGGCAGGCGTACAGAAGTCGCCGTCGATTTCTCGAAGCAGGATGACACCGGTACTGGCGGTGCCGGTCAGCATACCAAACATGGTCAGGAACTGTTCCTCGGCATATTTGGGGAAGAGAGTGTGGGCGACAAAGTGATTGTACTTAAAGGTAACTACCAGACCGACCAGACCCATGATCAGAATTACAATCCAGTAGTTCTGCAGTACGCTCAGACGAATGGCGGCAATACCGGCCACCACCATAATATCAAAGAAGAAGTTGCAGGCACGGGTCATCAGGAAGCTGTTGGTGTACTCCTTCTTGACAATTCCCTTCTTTTTCAACACGTTGAGAGTAACCTTGACAAGCGTGGCGGTCAAAACGCCCAGAAGGAAATTGAATCCGTAGATGACCGAGCGCATACCCGGCAGCAGACAGCCCAGCAGATACATCAGGAAATAGGCAAGCAGATAGGACAGAGCGATCAGAGCGATCTGAATGGTCATCTTGTCAATACTCTCCTGCATAGGGATCTCATCAGCCGACTCGATATCTTCCGAGCGGAGCAGATGCTCCTCATGGTGAACGTTTTTCAGCTTGCCCCGGCGGCGAAGGATGTTCAGATGGACTACGCCGCCAATGCTGGCGCTGACGAAGCCCATGGCAGCAATCGTCAGACCGAAGCTCTTTCCTCCGAGAAAACCAAAGTCATTTTCAAAGATGGTGCCATAGTTGAGAGCTTGTCCGGTGCCCTGACCGTAGCCAAAGGGCAGAAGGATGCCAGCGGCGGGGAAGAAGTCGGCTATGATCAGAGCGGCAATCATAGAGATGACCATGCCAAAAATGGCCTGGAGCAGATAAGTGGAAACCGTGGTTACACCGGTGTTGAAAATCTCTACTGTCCGCTCGCGGGTCATAGCCCCCGAGTTGGGCTTGAATGCCGAAGCGATAAAGCCCAAAGCCAGAGCGTGATAAGTCAGCAGTTCCAGCGTGGCAGAGCCGTTGCCGCCAAAAAAGGCGGTATCAAAGAGTCCAACACCGGTCACCAGCTTGAACAGGCCTGCGAAAACCAGCAGCAGACCGCCGCCAAGCACAGAGGTGGGCATAAGAGAATCCTGGAGGGGACGGAAAGTCTTCTTGACGACATTAGCTAACAAAAGACTGCACAGCAGTACTGCCAGAAGATTAAAAAATCCCCACGCGTTAGAGTCCCAAAAATTTTCCATGGTTGTCACCTTTACTTACGTTATGATAATGATAATAGAGATTGACATACTTCAGCGCGTTGAACCGCTTGCTGCCCTTGAGCTGATAGACCTGAGAACCGGAATAAATGTTCAGTTTGTTCCGGCCAAGTACGGAAAGGGCAGACAGCTCAGAAAAGGGAAGGACAAGCGCGTTGGCCGTTCCCTCGTCAATGACCAGCCGGTCGCCATAGAGGGCCAAATCTGCCTGCTCCCGAAGAGGGACCTTCCGCTCATAGACCAGAACCTGAGACAGATTGGCTTTGTCCCGATAGAGGGGAACGGAGGTATCAGAGAGAGTATCCAGAGAGGAGACGTACTCCTGCTGATAGTCATACCACTCGGTCATGTAGGAAAAGGGGAAGTCAAAACCGACGCCGGAGACCCTCTTGTCCTCGCCGTAGATTACCTTCCGGCAGCATTTCAGACACTGGGCTTCATTGCCGTGACTTTCAAATTCACTCAGTCCGCAGAAGGGGCAGACATAGATAGCCCGCTCCAGATACTCTGCCCGCTTATCCGAGCGGTAGAGGCCGTCCTGTTTGCCTTCGTTGACCATGAGTTCTTCCTGAATCAGAGAGAAAAGCTCGTCGTTGGACAGAGCGGAGTATTCCTCCGGCTCAATAACGCGGGAGACAAAGGAACGCATCTTACCTTTTCGGACGCCATCGCTCCAGCGGGGCTGAACACCGTAGCCGCCTTCAATCCGGTACAGGGCAATGGGCAGCTTGAGCCGCTTAGCCAGACCTCCGATAGAGGATTTCATGTACTCTGTCTTGCCGCTATAGGTTCGGTTGCCTTCTGGGAAGATAGCGATAGTACCGCCTTCCCGGGCGACTTTAATACAGGATTTAACAGCGTTGATATCGTTGGTCTGCTTCTTGATGGGGATAGGGGCTACCAGCCAGCGGATCAGCGAGGAGATCCAGCCTTTGGAGAAAATATCCTCGGTGGCCATGTAATACACAGGGCCTTGAAAAGAGATGCCAATAAAAAACTGATCAAAAGGCGTTTGATGGTTGGCCAGGATCAGATAGGCCCGATCGCCCTGCTCCAGAAAGGGTTCCGGCGAGATGCCATATTTCCAGCGGCAGTAAGGGCGAAGCAGTGCGCAGGCGATATTGCGCACGATGCGGTGGCGCTTCTGGATCCAGACCGTTCTCTTTTTGTCCATATCTCAACCTCCAATGGTTTAGAGGCAAGCAGGTTTTCCGGAGAGAAAACTCCGTCTGCAGCCGGGAAAGCAGGAAAATACCTGGTTACACAGAAATAGCTGCGGAGCATAGAGCCGCAGCGCCTCGGAGACGGGATAAAAACCCATATTTCCTCCAAATATGATACAGGATATTATGCTGTTCGTCAAATGCTTTTGATATAAAGTTTCGGATAAATGGTCAAAAAGAAAAAATAACAAGCCGCCCGGACAAGGCGCCCGGGCGGCTGAAATAAGAAGCTGAACTCAGACCTCTTTAAGCATATAGCGCATAAACTGGAGGGACTCTTTTGCGTCTGCGTCCAGAGCCTGCTCGGATACATCCTGCTCCAGCTCCCGCCAGACACGAATCTGCTGACCGACGGTGCCGCCCTGCATGACAAAGGGCTCCATAACACAGGCGCCATCATATCCAATCTCATTGAGCGCGTTTCCGATCTCCCGCCAGGGAAGGCGGCCTTTGCCGGGCACCCGCCGGTTGGCTTCGCCCAGATGAACGTGCTTGAGCAGATTGCCAGCTGTACGAATGGCCCCAGCGAAGGAATCTTCCTCGATGTTCATATGGAAGGTGTCCAGCATGATACCGGTATTGGGGTGATCCACCTCTTCCACAAATCGGCGGCACTCAGCGGATGTATTGATCAGATATCCCTCAAACCGGTTGAGCACTTCCAGAGCTAGTGTAACCCCGTGGTCGGCAGCTACGAAGGACATCTCGCGAACATTTCTGACTGCATTGGCCCAGTCTCTGGCCTTGTCGAAGGGCCGGTTGTAATCCACAGGCCAGTAAGAGTAGAGACCGCCGCCTACTACATGGGCATCCAGCAGCTCAAGCTGTTTGAGATGGCCGGTCAGTTCAGCCTTCGCGTTGCTGACAATAGCCGGATCATCGGAACAGAGCGAGGCGTTTACGCCGGGACCATGGCCGCCGGTAAGACTGATGCCCCGGTCTCTGGCATGGTCTCTGAGAGAGATAAGCTCCGCGCGGTCCGTGGGCAGACTGGCGCAGGACAGCTCCAGAATATCGAATCCCAGATCTGCCACCCGGTCAATATGGCGATGGTAGTCTCCCCGCCACTCGTGCTCCCAATAGGAATAGTAAATGCCGATCTTCATGTGTAGCTCCCTCCTGACAGCGAATAAATTGAAGAGAAAATATTTTCTTATTACGCTAATATGATTATAACAAATTTACATACCAAGTCAATATAAAAGGATCAGACTGTACACTTTGACTAAAAAGGGAGGTTGACCAAACGAGCCATACGGGAGGGGAGTTGAGCCGGACCGAAAAACTTTCGGGAAAGTGGGCAGGTCCTTTCAAAAGATGAGACTTTTTTGGCTCAATGGTTCCTATTTTCCAATTTAGCTTGACAAAGTGCATAGTGGGATTGTATAATTATAGCAACATTCAACCGAGAAAGCGTAATATTTTCCCACTGGAGCGGATTGATCAAGTGTTTTTGCAGGGAATATAAAAATTTCCTGCATATCTTTTCGTTTTTTGTGCATGTGTGTTATGGCTCGGTAGAAAAGGAGAGAATAATATGTTCACAATCACTAACGGCTTTGCCTACATCGCGTTCCTGATGTTCCTGGCAGGCGGCCTTCTCGCTCTCGAGAAGTACACCAAGTGGAAGGTCTTCAACCTGGTTCCCCCTCTGGTCTGGATCTATGTTCTGAACATGGTTTTCTGCACCATGGGCGTCTACAACTCTGATGCCTGCTCCGCTGCCTATTCTGGCCTGAAGAACAATCTGCTCTATGCAATGATTTTCGTCATGCTGCTGCGCTGCGACTTCCGTAAGCTGGCTAAGCTGTCCGGTCGTATGATCGCCATCTTCCTGGGCGCTTCCGCTACTCTGGCTATCGGCACCATCATTGGCTATCCCATCTTTGTCAGCTCTCTGGGCGGCTTTGAGGATACCTGGGGCGCCGTCGCCGCTCTGTATGCCTCTTGGGTTGGTGGCTCTGCCAACATGGCTGCTATGAGCGCTGCTCTGCCCGTCAACGAGGGCGCTTACGGCGCTGCTCTGGCTCTGGATACCGTCTGCTACTCCGTCTGGATTGCTCTGCTGCTGCTGGCTGTCCGCTATGCTCCCGCATGGAACAAGGCCGTTAACGCTGATACCTCCAAGCTGGAAGCCGTTGCTGAGGCTGCCAACAAGGAAGTTGCCGCCGAGAAGAAGAAGGCCTCCGCTGCCGACTGGATCTTCATGATTGGTCTCTCCCTCATGGTCTCCGCTATCTCTCAGGTTGTGGGCTCCGTTATGAACGACGCTCTGTCCAGCATCGGTCTGGATATGTTCGGCGGCGCCACCTGCACCACCGTTTTTGTTACCGTCCTTGGCCTGATCTGCGCCATGACTCCCCTTGGCAAGATGCCTGCTGTCGAGGAGCTTTCCAGCGTCTATCTGTACGCCGTCGTCTCCCTGCTGGCTTCTGTTGCCAGCCTGACCGACCTGATCGAGGCTCCCATGTGGATCGTCTATGGCTTCGTGATCCTGGTCATCCATGTCGTTCTCATGTTCCTCATGTCCAAGCTGTTCCGCTGGGATCTGTGCATGGTCTCCACCGCCTCTCTGGCTAACCTGGGTGGCTCTGCCTCCGCTCCCATCGTTGCCACCGCTTATGACGCCTCTTATGCCGGTATCGGCGTTCTGATGGGCGTTCTGGGCGCTGCCATCGGTAACTTCTGCGGTCTGGGCATGGGCGCTATCCTCCAGTTCTTTGGCTAATGGCCTGTACTGACCAAATCTGCATCTGAACAATGTGTCCCCCGCTCCTTGCTCTGGGGCGGGGGACCTTGCATATTGTGCCTGCTGCTGTTGGGAAGGGGCGGAGGTCTCCGCCCTCTCCCAATGTCTGCAGTTTTGAACGGAGGGAATAACATGAGTATCAACGACAACTTTCGTTATCTGAACGTAGGACTTCCGGAGGATATCCTTCGTCGGAAGCTTTGGGGCGACTTTGACGGTGCGATCCGCCTCATTGATCAGCGCCTTGCAGCCGAGACAACGCCAAAGGGCCTGGCAGCCTGCCTTCGTGTCCAGCGGGAGATGATCTCT
The DNA here is from genome assembly GCA_017395935.1 of Oscillospiraceae bacterium. Classification (GTDB taxonomy): domain Bacteria; phylum Bacillota; class Clostridia; order Oscillospirales; family Oscillospiraceae; genus Onthomonas. Next base: position 10,418 of record JAFQNL010000022.1, on the reverse strand, counting down.
CGTTTGGGTAAGGACTTCCCTTACAGCCGTGAGGAGGCCATCGCTCTGGTCAGAGAACATATTCCTGACTTTACTGAGGAGGAATTTGACCGGCGCGTGGATGAAGGCAAGATCCGCTGGATCTATGTGAAAGGCCAGATGCGGATCTTTGACCGCTTCTTTGCCTCCATGTGCAAGTCTGAGCCCGCCTTTGCTCAGCGGGCAGGAGTGGTTACCGCAGGTGTGGAGAGTACCGGAAAGGACAGCCACGGCATAGATCTGCTCAACGATGCCATGGCTCATATGAAGTCCAAAGGCTCCATGACTACCCGAATCCGGATCAAGGCCGGACTGAAGTTGAAGGACGAGCAGTTTACACCCGGAATGTTCCTTCGGGCCCATCTGCCCATCCCCGCGGCCTGCGATCAGCAGAGCGATATCGTCATTGAGTCTGTCTATCCGCCCTCCGGAAAACTGTCTCCGGCTGACGCACTCCAGCGAACTGTCTGCTGGGAGGAGACGATGGAGGAAAACCATGAGTTCTCGGTGGTCTATTCTTATCGCCATAAGGCCGTCTATCACGATACCGACGCCATTCAGGCCGATCTCTCTCAGCCTACCTTCGATACCCAGGAGGAGGAGCCCCATATCGTCTTTACGCCCTACATCCGGGAACTGGTTGCCACCCTCTCGGAGGGAACCGACGACCCGCTGGAGAAGGCCCGCCGATTCTACGATTTTATTACAATTAACATGAAGTATACCTATATGCCCGCTTATTTCTCTCTGGAGAATATTGCTGAGACCTGTGCCCGGAGCTTTACCGGTGACTGCGGTGTATTTGCTCTGCTCTTCCTTACCATGTGCCGCTGCGCCGGTATCCCTGCTCAGTGGCAGAGTGGCCTGACTGCCGAGCCTGAATTTATTGGTGGTCATGACTGGGTTCGGTTCTATATCGCTCCTTACGGTTGGCTTTATGCCGATCCGTCCTATGGCACCGGAGCTGTCCGTGTAGGCAATGAAGAGCGGCGCAGATTCTACTTCGGTAACCTTGATGCCTACCGTATGGTGGCAAACCGGGCATTTCAGGCCGACTTCCAGGTGGGTAAGCAGCACTGGCGCGCTGATCCCTATGACAACCAGCTGGGAGAACTGGAGAGCGAAAACAAGGGCTATGCCTTTGACGAGTATGAGCGCTGGAAAGAGATCCTGCTCTGCGAGCGGATCGAGGACTAAGGAGACTGAGCTATGACACTGAGAGAACGAATCGAATCCCATCTGGACGAACTGGTAGCCTGTCTTCAGGGTGTCATTCAGATCCCAAGCGTCTACGCTGACGACGACAGCGGCTATCCCTATGGACTGGCTGTTCACCAGAGTCTGGAGTATATGCTCAAGGCTGCGGGAGATCTGGGTTTTCAGACATGGAATATGGATAACCAACTGGGCTGGTGTGAGTACGGCGAAGGAGAGGAAATGGTGGCTGTTCTGGGCCATCTGGATGTGGTTCCGGAAGGAGACGGATGGACGGTGCCGCCCTACGGTGGTGTGGTCAAGGACGGCCGGATCTATGGCCGGGGTACTATGGACGACAAGGGACCACTGGTCGCCGCCCTTTATGCCCTTCTGGCCATCAAGGAAGCTGGTATCCCCTTAAAGCGCCGTGTTCGGATCCTCTTCGGCCTGAACGAAGAGACGGGCAGCGCCGATATGAAGTACTATAATGCCAACGGCGGTGAGGCGCCTGTTATGGGATTTACCCCTGACGGCGAGTATCCCGTCATCAATGGTGAAAAGGGTCTGATTACTGAGGGCTTCCGCTGCGAACTGAAACAGTCTGGCGCTTTGAAGCTGACTGAGATCACCGGCGGCGCTGCGCATAATATCGTCCCCGACTATGCCAAGGCCCGATTTGCCTGCGACCCTGAGCTGGCGGCTCAACTCTGCGCTCTGGAAGCGGAGAAAATCTGCTGTACGGCCACTGAGGATGGACTGCTGGTGGAAGCCTTTGGCGTCAGTGCCCATGGCGGAACGCCTGAGCAGGGAGTCAACGCCATTGGCCGGCTTTTCCTCTTCCTGGATCGACTGCCTCTGGAAGGCGACCTGAAGAAGGCGGTCTCCCTGATCGCCGGACGAATTGGGCTTGAGTGGAATGGAGAAAGTCTGGGTGTCGCCATGCGGGACGAGGTCTCCGGTGAGTTTACATTCAATCTGGGGGTTGTCCGGGGAGACGAGACCGGCTTGGAGGTCAAGCTCAGCTACCGTTATCCTGTCACCAAGTCCTTTGAGCAATGCGGCCCTCAGGTCCGTGCTGCGTTTGAAGAGGCAGGCTTTGTTCAGACCATGATCATTCATAAGAAGGGGCTCTATGTCTCCCCGGATAGTGACTTGATCCGTAAGCTGCTGACTGTCTATGCCGACTGTACCGGCCTGCCGACTTTCCCCAAGAGCATCGGCGGCGGCACCTATGCAAAAATGTTGCCCAACGTAGTGGCCTTTGGCCCGGTATTCCCCGGCGACGAGGTCAGAGAGCATAAGGCCGATGAATATATGGAGCTCAGCCGTCTGGCAGACAATGCCACTATTATGGCTGAGGCCATTCTGGCGCTGGCCGGCCAGTAAGCAATTTCAGCCTGAACTGATCCCCTGACAGTCGTCGGGGGATCTTTTTTGCGATTGTGACGAGATCACGGAAAGACCGCCTCCCTTCGAGTATACTTAACCCATAGATTAAGATAAAAGGAGGTACTCCCATGAGACTCAAAAATAAAGTTGCAGTGATTACCGGCGGCAGTCGGGGAATCGGCTTTGCCACCGCGAGAGCCTTTCTGAGAGAGGGCGCTGTTGTCGTTATTGCCGCCAGCACCCCATCCTCCGCCGATCAGGCGGTCAACCGTCTGAAGGAGGAATTTCCCAATGCAATGGTTGGTGGAATCAGCCCGGACCTGTCCTCACTTGTCAAGGTTCGTGAGGCCTTCCAGTATGTGAGAGAGCACTTTGGATGCGTGGATATTCTGGTCAACAATGCCGGCGTATCCGAGCGGACTCCATTCACGCAGTATACCGAGGAAGATTTTGATAAGGTAATGGACCTGAATGTAAAGGGTGTCTTTAACGCCACCCGGGCGGCAGTGGAATGCATGGAGCGAAAGGGAAGTGGTGTCATTCTCTCGACCTCCTCTATGGTCAGTATCTATGGCCAGCCCAGCGGAATTGCCTATCCGGCATCCAAGTTTGCCGTCAATGGACTGACCCTCTCTCTGGCCCGTGAACTGGGTCCCAAGGGAATCCGGGTCAATGCGGTCGCCCCGGGGATCACCGAGACTGATATGATGAAGTCTGTACCCAAAGAGGTTATTGAGCCGATGATCCGTCAGATCCCGCTGCGTCGGCTGGGCCAGCCTGAAGATATCGCCAACGCTTTTGTCTTCCTTGCCTCGGAGGAAGCCTCCTATATCACCGGCGTCGTCCTCAGCGTAGACGGCATGGCCAGAAGCTGACACAGGAACCTGTTGCTCTAATCCGTCCCGGCAAGATCCGGGACGGATTTTTTCCTTCTGATCGGCCCGGACTTGTGCTATAATGAAGAAAAAAGTGAGGAGGCCTAGTCATGACCATTGCCGGACTGCAAAAGATGACCCTGTTGGACTACCCGGGCAAGGTGGCCTGTACGGTCTTTCTTCAGGGCTGTAATTTCCGCTGCCCCTTCTGCCATAACAGTGGGCTGCTTCAGGGCCCTGCTGAAGATGAAATATCGCTGGATAGTCTGCTGCATTTTTTGGACCGCCGAAAAGGTCTGCTGGACGGCGTTTGCGTCACCGGTGGTGAACCTACCCTTCAGCGGGATCTCCCTCATCTGCTCCGGCAGATTAAAGAGCGAGGCTTTCTGGTCAAACTGGATACCAACGGGAGTCGGCCGGAGGTAATCAAAGCCTTGGCAGAGGAGGGATTGCTGGATTATGTGGCTATGGATGTGAAAAACGGCCCTCTCCGCTATGCTGAAACGGTGGGCTGTACTGCGCCTCAAGCGGCATTGGAGGAAAGCCTCTCCTTTCTGTTCACGGCCGGTGTCGACTATGAGCTTCGGACTACTGTTGTCCGTGAGCTCCACGACGAGACCTCCATACTGGATATGGGTCGCTGGCTGACCTCCCTTTCTCCTGATGGCCGGGTAAAACGGCTGTTTCTGCAATTTTTTACCGACCGGGACAGCGTTCTGCAAGCTGGCCTTACCCCCCCTGACCGGGAGGAAATGGAGCGATATCAGGCTATTTTAGCTCCCTTCGCAGAACAGATTTTCATCAGAGGGTGACATAATACTATATCTTGTGCAATGGAATGCAAAATGACCACTATATATTGACACGAGTTCCATTTTTCGCTATAATACAGGCAATGCGTCTTTGCAGGCGGAGTCATTGCCTGTATTTTTCTGTTTCGGAGGAGATCTTATGTATCAGGTAGTCAAACGTGACGGCGGAATGGTAGAGTTCGAGCTCTCCAAGATCAGCGCCGCAATGATCAAGGCCTTTGAGGCCCAGAACAGGAAGCACCATCCCAGCGTTATCAACCTGCTGGCTCTTCAGGTCAGCGCCGACTTTGAGCCCAAGATCAAGAACGACCAGATCTCTGTAGAGGATATTCAGGACAGCGTGGAGCGGGTCCTGTCTGCTGCCGGCTATGCCGATGTGGCTAAGGCCTATATTCTCTACCGCAAGCAGCGTGAGAAGATCCGTAATGTCAACTCTGCTCTGCTCAACTATAAGGATCTGGTGGACAACTATCTGCAGATCAATGACTGGCGTGTCAAGGAAAACTCCACCGTCACCTACTCCGTGGGCGGCCTGATTCTCTCCAATTCCGGCGCCATCACAGCCAACTACTGGCTCAGCGAGATCTATGACGAAGAGATTGCCGAAGCACACCGCAGTGCGGCGCTCCATCTTCATGACCTGTCTATGCTTACCGGCTATTGTGCCGGCTGGAGTCTGAAGCAGCTCATTCAGGAGGGCCTGGGCGGCGTCCCCGGCAAGATTACCTCCGCTCCTGCCAAGCATCTGTCCACCCTCTGCAGTCAGATGGTCAACTTCCTGGGTATTATGCAGAACGAATGGGCCGGCGCACAGGCGTTCTCCTCCTTTGATACTTATCTGGCTCCCTTTGTCAAGGTGGACAACCTGTCTCAGAGCGAAGTAAAGCAGTGTATCCAGTCCTTCATCTACGGCGTCAATACGCCCTCCCGCTGGGGCACGCAGGCTCCTTTCTCCAATATTACTTTGGACTGGACGGTGCCCGCCGACCTGAAGGATCTGCCCGCTATCGTGGGCGGCAAGGAGATGGACTTTACCTACGGCGATTGCAAGCGTGAGATGGATATGGTCAATAAGGCCTTTATCGAGATCATGATTGAAGGCGACGCCAATGGCCGCGGTTTCCAGTATCCCATTCCCACCTATTCCATTACCCGTGACTTTGACTGGAGCGAGACCGAGAACAATAAGCTCCTCTTTGAGATGACTGCCAAGTACGGCACTCCCTACTTCTCCAACTATATCAACTCCGACATGGAGCCCTCTGATGTGCGCAGTATGTGCTGCCGCCTGCGTCTGGATCTGCGTGAGCTGCGCAAGAAGTCCGGTGGCTTCTTTGGCTCCGGTGAGTCTACCGGTTCCATCGGTGTTGTTACCATCAACCTGCCCCGGATCGCTTACGAGGCTGCCAATGAACAGCAGTTCTATGCCCGGCTGGACAAGCTGATGGATATTGCTGCCCGCAGCCTGAAGACCAAGCGGGTGGTCATCACTCAGCTCATGGAAAACGGCCTCTATCCCTACACCAAGCGCTATTTGGGCACCTTCGCAAACCATTTTTCCACTATTGGCCTGATCGGCATGAATGAGGTGGGTCTGAACGCCAAGTGGCTCAAGGCTGACCTGACCGAGGAGAAGACTCAGGAATTTGCCAAGCAGGTGCTGGATCATATGCGTGAGCGGCTGAGCGACTATCAGGAAAAGTATGGTGACCTGTACAATCTGGAAGCCACTCCTGCCGAGTCTACCACCTACCGCTTTGCCAAGCACGATAAGGCCCTCTATCCTGACATTATCACTGCCAATGAGAACGGGACTCCCTACTACACCAATTCCTCCCATCTGCCCGTGGGCTATACCGAGGATATCTTCTCTGCGCTGGAAATTCAGGATGAGCTCCAGACCCGCTATACCTCCGGCACCGTTTTCCATGCTTTCCTGGGCGAGAAACTGCCTGACTGGAAGTCCGCTGCCGCTCTGGTCCGGAAGATTGCTGAGAACCATCGGCTGCCTTATTACACGATGTCTCCCACCTATTCTGTCTGCGCTGACCACGGCTATTTGACCGGTGAGCAGTATGTCTGTCCTCACTGCGGTAAGAAGACCGAGGTCTACAGCCGGATCACTGGCTACTATCGTCCGGTCCAGAACTGGAACGATGGCAAGGCACAGGAGTATAAGGATCGTAAAGTTTACGATATTAACTCTTCTGTCCTGCGCAAGAAGACTGAGGAGGCTGCTGTGACGGCGCAGGATGCCCCTGTTGCCGATGTCGCCCCCGAGGCTGAACAGGATGCCCCCGTGGAAACCGGCCGGACTGAGGCTATTTTGGTCTCGCGTGTTACCTGCCCCAACTGCCGGGTAGCAGAGAACCTGCTGAAAAAGGCTGGCGTCAGCTTTGAAAAGCGGATTGCGGAGGAAGATCTGGACTTCTGCCGCCAGTATGGCATCAAGGGCGCGCCTACTCTGGTCATCACAGACGGTGAGCATCACGCCAACTACTACAGCGTGCCCGAAATTAAAAAATATCTGGCCAGCCTGTAAAGAGAAAACCTAATACCGACTGAGAGCCGGGCCAATTATGCCCGGCTCTTTTCCTGACAAGGAGGAAGCATCATGTATGATATTCTGATCGTAGGCGGCGGCCCTGCTGGGCTCACCGGCGCTATCTATGCGCTCCGGGCCGGTAAAAGTGTTCTGGTAGTGGAGAAGAACAGCTTCGGCGGCCAGATCGCGTTCTCTCCCAAGGTGGAGAACATTCCCGGCACCCAGCAGATCAGCGGAGCCGCCTTTGCCGACCACCTCACTGAGCAGGCGATGGCGCTGGGAGCTGAGGTGGAGCTGGAAAAGGTCATCTCTGTTGAAAAGCAGGGCAAGATGTTCCTGGTCCATACTGAAGAGGGCAGCACCTTTGAGGCAGGAGCTGTCATTCTGGCTCTGGGTGTCAAACACCGGATGCTGGGTCTGGAAGGGGAGCAGGAACTGATCGGAAACGGAATCTCCTTCTGCGCGGTCTGTGACGGCGCTTTCTATACCGGGCAGGATGTTGTTATGGTAGGCGGTGGAAACTCTGCCCTTCAGGAGGCACTGCTGCTGGCCGAGGTCTGCAATAAGGTGACGATTGTCCAGAACCTGCCTTTCTTTACCGGCGAAAAGACCCTTCAGGATGCGTTGGCAGCCCGTGAAAACGTGGAGATCCATTTCTCTACGCTGGTTACCGGCTATGAGAGCCATGAGGGAAGCCTGACTGGTCTCCGGGTCCGAAAGGAAGGAGAAGAGGAAGAACAGAAAATCTCTGCCGATGGAGTTTTTCTGGCCGTGGGACTGGAGCCTGAGAACGAAGCCTTTGGTGCTCTGGCCGCTCTGGATAGCCGGGGCTATTTTGATACCGACGAAAGCTGCCAGACAGCTACAGCCGGACTTTTTACAGCCGGTGACTGCCGGAGCAAGCACATTCGTCAGGTGGTGACAGCCGCTTCTGACGGCGCTGTTGCCGCAATGGCTGCCTGTCGCTATCTGGACAGTATGTAAGGAACGAAGTTCCTATGCTGTGCTGGAAGCGGATCGACGAGGGGTTGCCTGAGGCCGGTGAAGCGGAAAAACTCTATCTGCGCTCCTTTCCCGAACATGAGCGCCGACCCTTTGCCGAGTTGCTGGAAGGCTGGGGCGGCAAGATTGAGCTGCTGGCCTTCTATGAGCAGGAGCGCTTCTGCGGCTTTGCCTTCCTGCTCACCAGCCTTGCTATTACTCATATTATCTATCTGGCTGTGGAGGAACCCCTTCGTAATCAGGGAGTCGGAAGCCGAATGCTGGAGGCGGTACGGGCATATCGACCGGGACACCGAATCATTGTGGATATTGAGCGACAGACTCCCGTTGCGGTCAATAATGAGCAGCGGCGCCTGCGCAAGGAGTTCTACCTGAGAAACGGCTACGCCGAAACCCGAGTTCGCTATCGGTGGAACCGGGAAGAGTATGAGATCCTGTCTCAGGGCGGCGACCTGAGTGAGGCGGAGTTTGATGCCTTCTGGGACTCTATCGACTGAATCAGAAACCAACAGAGCTGACCTGATGGCCAGCTCTGTTCTGCTTTTCGGTTAACATAATTCTTGATACATATGGTAAGCAGATTGACAAATGAAGAAATACGGCCTATAATAACGTAACCCCCTTTTTAGTGAAAGGAGCTGTATTATATGCGTATTATTACTGTCAGCCGGGAATTTGGCAGCGGCGGCCGCGAGCTTGGTAAGCGCCTTGCAGATGCGCTGGGCTTTGCCTACTATGATAAAGAAGTGATCACGGCAGTTGCCAAGCGTAACTCGCTGGATGAGAACTATGTGGACAAGACGCTGGAACAGGATTTCTTCCGCAGTGTTCCCATGACCTTTGGACATACCTTCGCCTATATTCCTACTTTGCCCTACGATGCCTCCAGCCTCTTTATTGAGCAGCAGAAGATCGTCCGGGAACTGGCCAAGAAGGGTGACTGTGTCATTGTCGGTAAGAACGCTGACTGCATTCTGGACCGGGAAAAACCTTTTAAGATCTTTGTCTATGCCGACATGAAGGGCAAGATTGCCCGCTGCAAGCGCCGTGCCCCCGAGGACGAAAAGCTCTCGGATCGAGAGATGGAGAAGAAGATCCGTCAGGTGGACCGGGCCCGAGCCAATAGCCATGCGCTTCTGGCTGATCTTCCCTGGGGAGATCGCAGAGGCTACGACCTTTGTGTCAATACAACAGACGTCTGGGTCAAGGACATTGTCCCTGCCGTGGCTGACTATGCCCGCCGCTGGTTTGACGTCCGTGACTACTCTGTGGACTGAGTAGAGCATGAGAAAGCCTGCCGACCTAACGGCAGGCTTTTTTGGAAGCCGGCAGGGGATCCTGCCACTGAATAAGGAGGATAAAGGATGAGCAAGCTCATTTCCGGCACGCACCATGCCGCTATCAAATGCAAGGACGAACAGCAGTTTCTGGAGACGATAGCATTTTACCGGGATGTTCTCGGCCTTTCCCTGCTTCGAACATGGGGAGAAGGGGAGAAGTCGGGTGCCATGCTGGATACTGGAAACAGTATTTTGGAACTCTTTGCTGACGGACAATGTCAGCATCCCAAGGGCGTCTGGGCACATATCGCGTTAGAGACCGGTGATGTGGACGCCTGTATTCAGGCTGTCCGGGATGCAGGCTATCCGATTATTGTAGAACCTAAGGATATCGTGATCAGCTCTCAGCCTCCCTATCCTGCGCGGATCGCCTTTTGCGTGGGCGCGGCAGGAGAGGAGATCGAGTTTTTTTGTCCAAAAGAATGAGGGGTGACAGGAGTGAAGGTGGCAGTCAGATACTATACCCGTTCCGGTAATACCGAAAAGCTGGCCCGAGCGGCCGCTGAGGCTGTTGGTGTTCAGGCAAGGACGATAGAAGAGCCTTTGGAGGAACGGACCGAGCTGCTGATCCTGGGGGCATCCTACTATGCCTTTGATCTGGATCCTGCAGTGAAGACCTTTTTGAAAGAAAACGCCCCCAAAATAGGGACCATTGTCTGTGTCGGAACCTCGGCTATGATGAAATCCATGTATAAACCACTCAAACGCGTAGCAGATAAGCTAGGGATCTGCGTCTCTCGGGAGGAGTATCATTGTCCCGGCTCCTTTTTCAAGGTTCATCCGGGAAAGCCGGATGCTCAGGATCTGGAAAACGTTGCCCAGCTGGCCTGTTCTGTCGTGGCGAAGCTGGAGCAGGAGAAGTAACCGGACAAGAGAAGAGACGGCAGACAGTAAAAGAGCCGACCTGTTCAGGGGAACAGGTCGGCTTTCTGGTTGTTTAATAATTACAGCACCTTGGACAGGAAGCTCTGAGTACGGGGTTCCTGAGGATGGTCAAAGATATCCTCGGGGGTGCCCTGCTCCACGATACCGCCGCCGTCCATAAAGAGGACTCGAGTGGCGACTTCCCGGGCAAAGCCCATCTCGTGAGTGACTACCACCATAGTCATGCCATCGGCAGCCAGTTCCTTCATAATCTCAAGAACCTCGCCTACCATCTCGGGGTCCAGAGCAGAGGTGGGCTCATCAAAGAGCATGACCTTAGGCTTCATAGCCAGAGCGCGGGCAATAGCGATCCGCT
>JAFQNL010000021.1 GCA_017395935.1 Oscillospiraceae bacterium | reverse complement strand
GCGATAGATAGCTAGGAAGTTCATTGTTCAGTTTTGAGGATACAGCGCAGGAAGCCTTGGGATATGCACCTTTAGCTCAGTTGGTAGAGCACCTGACTCTTAATCAGGGTGTCCAGGGTTCGAGTCCCTGAAGGTGTACTAGATGGCCCGTTGGTCAAGTGGTCAAGACGGCGGCCTCTCACGCCGCAAACGGGAGTTCGACTCTCCCACGGGTCATTAAAAAAATTGAAAAAGTACTTGACATGTGAGAGTGAAAAGAGTACAATAGCTACTGTTGAAAAGAGCGGTAAAGAGAGAAGAAACCTTCTTCTTTGTTTACTTCCCTTTTAAGAGAAGTAGTTGGTGCTGATTGCGGCGAGGGTCCACCCGTTCCCATTCCGAACACGGCAGTTAAGCTCGCCTGCGCCTACGATACTTGGCTGGAGACGGCCCGGGAAAATTGGTAGTGCCAACATCCAGAAAGGTTGTAAAACCTTTCGATATTCCTCAATAGCTCAGTCGGTCGAGCATGCGGCTGTTAACCGCAGGGTCGTAGGTTCGAGTCCTACTTGGGGAGCCACTTCAGAAGGTGCCGCCACGCGGTCAGCCACGTGGCGGCGCTTTTCTGTAAAAGCCTTTGGGCCTTTAGCTCAATTGGTTAGAGCATCCGGCTCATAACCGGACGGTCCACGGTTCGAGCCCGTGAAGGCCCACTCAGCAGTATGCGGTGGGGCGCCTGATGGGCCTCTGATTTATAGGGGTATAGCTCAGCAGGTAGAGCAGCGGTCTCCAAAACCGCGTGCCGAGGGTTCGATTCCTTCTGCCCCTGTTTCGTCTGTATTCGGGATCTCTCCCGTTTACATATATATGGCCCGGTAGTTCAGTTGGTTAGAACGCTAGCCTGTCACGCTAGAGGTCGACGGTTCGAGCCCGTTCCGGGTCGCCATATGCTGCTATAGCTCAGTCGGTAGAGCGCATCCTTGGTAAGGATGAGGTCAGCAGTTCGAATCTGCTTAGCAGCTTATAAAACAGTCACTCATTTCGAGTGGCTGTTTTTCCTTTCTCCGGCAGCAATTCCTGGGCCGGAAGAAGCTGCCCTTCTGCCGCCCAGCCATTGTCGGAAAACACCGCATATCTGACTGCCACGGCCTTGAACTGCCCGGATGCCCGTTTGTGGCCATGGGATCATCCGCCTCCCAATGCTTCGGGCGGTTCCGGTACCTTCTTTGCTCAAAACACAGTTCAGAGCACAAGAAATAGTTGCTTTTTGCGTTCGAGACACCAGATATTGGTTACATAATGTGCGCTGAAAAATCTGTCCGCCGTCGCAGCATATGTTGCGGGCGGGCAATCGTTTTCGAAAGAAAAGATAATTTATCTCAAAAAATAGTTGCCTAGGTCTTTCGTGTGTGCTATGATGTTAAAGAGTAACATAAGGTGGTACCATGCCCTTGCTCCCCGGACAACTTTCGAGAAGCTCAATATCCTGTCACCTACACGGTTTCGGGGATTGGCTCCCGGTTATTTCGTCCCCTGTGAGAGAGGAGGCAAAGCGGGGGCAGAAGATCGCTCTTTAGTACTTACTCAGTAAGAGAGATAGCTGATACCGGCTAATTCTCTTTCAACCTCTGTTGTGTACACCCCTCGGGCGTATCCTGAGCCCGCCGGGTGAACATGAATAGATTGCAATTCAACAAGGTAAGAATTGGAGGAAGCAAAATGAAAAAGAGATTCTTTGCGCTGCTGGTCGCCCTGGCCATGCTGCTGACTCTCTTCCCCGCCGCCGCGCTGGCAGAAGACAGCGCCGCTGATCAGGCGGAAGAAGAGGCTGTGGCAGCTGAGGCCGTGGAGACCGCAGAAGAAGCAGAGGTCGCTGCACAGGCCGAGGATATTGCCGAGGCTGCCGCGGACGGGGACCAGGAGCCCGAGCCCGAGGAAGTGACCGAGTCTGAAGCTCCTGCTGAGGAGCCTTCTGATCCCCCTGCGGAAGAGTCTGTCCAGGAACCCGAAGCTCAGGAGCCTGAGGCAGACGAGGCCGAAGAACAGCCCGATGCCGCGCAGGAACCTGCTGAGCAGTCGGAAGAGCCTGCCGAAGTGCAGACTCCCGCAGCCCAGACGGTTACCTTCACGCAGAAGCTGAAGGAAGGTCTGAAAGTGGTGGCTGTGGCCGCCCCTGAGGCCGGACTGGAAGGCGCTGACATGAAGGTTGAGCTGCTGGGCGAAGATGCCGATGCCCGTGACGCTCTGGACGAGAGCGGCGTGGAGTATGAAGGCTTCCTCGCCATGGATATCAGCTTTGTCCGCGATGGCGTGGAGATCGAGCCCGCTTCCGGCACCGTACAGGTCAGCTTTGAACTGGACGCCGACCTGCTGCCCGACGAGGCCGATCTGAGCACCCTCGAAGTCCAGCACCATGAAGAGAAGGCCGACGGCTCGGTGGAAGTAGAGACCGTTGCCGACTTTGCCGGTCCTGCCAATGGTTCCGTGGAAGTGGTGGGCAGCAGTTCTGCCGCCATTGTGGCTGCCGAGTTTAAGGTGGCCCGCTTCTCTACCTTTACCATCACCTGGTCCGGTATGATGGCTACTTACTTTGAGGTCACCGTCCACTTTGTCAATACCAACGGCGACGAAATCGACGCTCCCGCCCGAGACATCACAGTCTCCAATGGTCAGACCATTACCTTTGCCAGCTACGCCCCCGAGGTCTCCGGCCTGAGCTACAAGGAGGCCCGTTATAACAGCGCCAGCGGCAATGTGATTACCAATGTTGTTGCCTCCCAGCGTACCGCCATGGGCAATACCACTCGCTATCTTACCTTTAATAATGGCAGCTCTCAGGTTGCCCAGCTCTCCAGAAGCAACTTCCAGGAAACCCGCACTGCTGACGTCTATCTGGTCTATGAGACCGACAGCGTCACCCCTTCCACCCCGGAGCTGGAGCGGAGCCTGACCCACACTAAGACCGTTGAGGACAACGGCGACGGCACCTTCCAGCTGGATCTCACCATCTCCGGTGCCGTGGGCAGCAGCAGCCAGAAGGTCAAGCTGGACGTTCTGCTGATCGTTGACCGTTCCGGCAGTATGAGCGGACGCCTGATGAACGGCCTGAAGGAGGCTATCAACGGCACCTCCGCCAAGGACGGCCTGATTGACACCATCGAGGACAATGACGCCATCGACGCCCGGTATGCCGTCGTCTCCTTCAGCAGTCAGGATTATATTAGCAACGCTGACGGCCCTGCCCGCGCCTCCAAGACCGAGTGCGGCTGGACGGATGATGCCGCTACCGTAGAGACCGCTGTGCGCAATATCCCTGCCAACGGCGGCACCAACTACCAGTCCGGTATCCGTCTGGGCAAGAATCTGCTCACCTCTGCCCGCGCCGACGCCCAGAAGGTTGTCATCTTCCTGACCGACGGTGAGCCCACCTTCCGTCTGACCAGCACCAACAACCGGATCGACGAGGCGGGCAACGGCACAAGCGACAACGGCGGCTACAACCAGGCCGCTGCAGTGGGTGAGATCCAGGGCATGAGCTGCAACTTCTTCTACGCTGTCGGTTACGGCAGCGCAGGCGTGCTGGAGACCAACATGACCCAGCTGGTCAACAATGTGGGTACCGCCTCCGGCGCCAGCCGGCCCTCCACCCGTAAATTTATCGACGCTGATACGCCCGAAACCCTGTTTGCCGAGTTCCAGCAGATCGCTGCCGACGTGACCCAGATCCTCTGCGACAATGTGGCTGTAGTGGACTCGCTCAGCGAGAACGTTGAGGTAAGCACCCAGACCATCGAGGGCAACGTGGCTCCCACCGCCATGACCGTCAAGATCACCAAGGCCGACGACTCTGAGCTCTCCGGCGAGGGCAGCGTCACCCTGCCCGCTACCGATAACAACGCCGCTGCTACCATTACCGCCGTCTTTGAAGACGGTCAGATCAAGCTCCAGTTCCCCAGCGACTATAAGCTGGAGGCCAACTGGGAATACAGCGTCATTGCTACCATCGTTCCCACCGAGACCGCTTATGAGAACTTCCGGGAAGCCGGCAGCACCTATCCCGACCGGGCTGACGCCAATACCGGCGAGTATTCCGGCCAGATGGGCCTGTATGCCAACCAGCAGGCTACCGTCACCTATCGCTATAACGGCGAGACGGTAACCGAGTACTTCCCCAAGCCCGTCATTCGTCTGACCCCCGCCACCCTGCGGATCGAGAAGACGGTGGAAGGCCTGGCCGAGGATCAGAAGTCCTACGACACCCTGCTGGAGACTCTGAGCTTTGACGTCACCATCAACGGCGAGAGCCAGAGCATCCCCATGTCCAGCTTTGAGATTGATGATGCCACCGGTATCTTCTTCTACAATCTGGGCGGCCTGTCCCCCGATTCGGAGTTCTCCGTCACCGAGTCCGGCGCCGAGCTGGCTTACTATGAGCTGGACGCCAAGAGCACCGACACCACCGGCACTCTGGCCGCCAACGAGTCCGCCACCGCTTCCTTTACCAACAGCTACGCTGTGGAGACCACTCAGGTCACCGCCTCTAAGGTTTGGGAGGACAACGACAACCAGGACGGCAAGCGCCCCGACTCTATCACCATTCAGCTGCTGGCCAACGGTACAGCCAACGGCCAGACCGCTACCCTGAATGAAGCC
Organism: Oscillospiraceae bacterium; assembly: GCA_017395935.1. GTDB lineage: Bacteria > Bacillota > Clostridia > Oscillospirales > Oscillospiraceae > Onthomonas. The sequence goes on along the minus strand of JAFQNL010000021.1, from coordinate 40,611 downwards.
AACAACTGGACCCATACCTTCCAGGATCTGCCTGTGCTCAGTGCCGGTGCGCTCATCACCTACACGGTAGAAGAGACCAATGTTCCTGAGGGCTATGAAGCTTCCTACAGCACGGACGGCCTGACGGTCACCAATACCCACGAGATCGAGAAGACCTCCGCCTCCGGCCAGAAGGTCTGGGTGGACGCCGACGATCAGGACGGCATCCGTCCCACCACCATCACCGTCCATCTGCTGGCAGACGGCCAGAAGGTGAAGTCTACCACCGTTTCCGCCGAGGACAACTGGGCATGGACCTTTGGCGATCTGGACAAGTACGCCAACGGTGAGGAGATCGAGTATACCTTCTCCGAAGAGACTGTGGAAGGCTACTCCGCAAGCTACAATGGTACTACTATTGTAAATACCCATATTCCCGCAACCACCAGCGTCTCCGGCGCCAAGACCTGGGATGACGCCGACGATCAGGACGGCAAGCGTCCCGACTCCATCACCATCCGCCTGAAGGCTGACGGCGAGGAAGTGGACTCCAAGACCGTTACCGAGGCCGACAACTGGGCCTGGACCTTTGAGGATCTGGCTGTCTACGCTGCCGGTGAGGAGATCGTCTACACCATCACCGAGGACACTGTGGAAGGCTATACCACTTCCGTCTCCGGCTTCGACGTGACCAATACTCACGAGATCGAGCTGACTGATATCACCGTCACCAAGACCTGGGACGACGCTGACGATCAGGACGGCAAGCGCCCCGACTCCATCACTGTCCACCTGCTGGCTGACGGCGTGGAAGTGGACTCCAAGACCATTGCCGAGACCGACGGCTGGGCCTGGACCTTTGAGGAACTGCCCGTCTACGCCGCCGGCAAGGAGATTGTCTACACCATCACCGAGGACACTGTGGAAGGCTATACCACTTCCATCTCCGGCTTCGACGTGACCAATACCCATGAGATCGAAAAGACCAGTATCTCCGGCGCCAAGACTTGGGATGACGACGGTGACCGGGACGGCAAGCGCCCCGACTCTATCACCGTCCATCTGCTGGCCAACGGTCTGGAGGTGGACTCCAGAACTGTCACCGAGACCGACGGCTGGGCTTGGACCTTTGAGGATCTGGACGTCTACTCCGGCGGTTCTCCCATCAGCTATACCGTCACCGAGGACAAGGTGGACGACTACTCCACCGAAATCGACGGCTATAACGTGATCAACTCCTATACGCCCGGCAAGACCAGCGTCACTGTGGTCAAGAACTGGGATGACGCCGACGATCAGGACGGCGTCCGCCCCGACTCCGTCACCATTCTCCTGCTGGCCAACGGCAAGGAGACCGGCGAAACCCTGACTCTGAACGCTGACAACAACTGGACCGGCACCTTCTCCGACCTCTTCACCCATGAGGCAGGCAGTCAGATTACCTATACCATCGACGAGATCTCCGTGGAGGGCTACTCCACCATTATCTCCGAGAGTGAATCCGGCTTTGTCGTCTCCAACACCCATGAGGTGGAGCTGACTAAGGTGGAAGGCCACAAGATCTGGAACGACAACGACGATCAGGACGGCAAGCGTCCCGACTCCATCACCATCCGCCTGAAGGCTGACGGCGAGGAAGTGGATTCCCGTACCGTTACCGAGGCCGACGGCTGGGCCTGGAGCTTTGACGAGCTGCCCGTTAACAAGGCCGGCGAAGCGATCACCTACACCATCATCGAGGACGCTGTGGAAGGCTATACCACGTCCGTCCGCGGTTACAACGTAATCAATACCCACGAGATCGAAAAGACCAGTATCTCCGGCGCCAAGACCTGGGATGACGCCGACGATCAGGACGGCAAGCGTCCCGACTCCATCACCATCCGCCTGAAGGCTGACGGCGAGGAAGTGGACTTCCGTACCGTTACCGAGGCCGACAACTGGGCCTGGACCTTTGAGGATCTGGATGTCTACGCTGCCGGTGAGGAGATCGTCTACACCATTACCGAGGACACTGTGGAAGGCTATACCACTTCCGTCTCCGGCTTCGACGTGACCAACACCCACGAGGTTGAGCTGACTGAGATCACCGTCACCAAGACTTGGGACGACGCTGACAATCAGGACGGCAAGCGCCCCGACTCCATTACCGTCCGCCTGCTGGCTGACGGCGAGGAAGTGGCCACCAAGAACATCACCGAGGCTGACGGCTGGGCCTGGACCTTTGAGGAACTGCCCGTCTACGCCAACGGCAGTGAGATCACCTATACCGTTACCGAAGATGCCGTGGAAGAGTACTCCACCGAGATCTCCGACTATGACATCACCAACACCCATACCCCCGGCAAGACCAGTGTTCAGGTCACCAAGGTTTGGGATGACGCCGACAACCAGGACGGCTACCGGACTGCGAGCGTCACCGTCAACCTGCTGGCCAACGGCCAGCCCACCGGCATGACCGTGACTCTGGACGAGAGCAATAACTGGACCGATACCTTCACCGATCTGGACGAGTACAAGGCCGGCCAGCCTGTGGACTACACCGTCACCGAGGATGCCGTGGCCGAGTACACCACCGAGATCATCGGCAGCATGGCTAACGGCTATATCGTCACCAATACCCACGAGATCGAGAAGACTCAGGTCTCCGTCTCCAAGGTCTGGAGTGACGCCGACGATCAGGACGGCAAGCGTCCTCAGTCTGTCACCATCAACCTGCTGGCCAACGGTCAGCCCACCGGCGACACCCTGACCCTGACCGATAGCAACGGCTGGACCGATACCTTCTTCGATCTGGATCAGAAGGCAGACGGTGAGAACATTATCTACACCGTTACCGAGGACACGGTGAGCGAGTACACCGTAGCTATCACCGGCAGCGCCGCTGACGGCTATACCGTCACCAATACCCACGAGGTGGAGCTGACCACCATCGAGGGCGCCAAGACTTGGGAAGATGCTGACGATCAGGACGGCAAGCGTCCCGACTCCATCACCATCCGCCTGAAGGCCGACGGCGAGGAAGTGGATTCCCGTACCGTTACCGAGGCCGACGGCTGGGCCTGGAGCTTTGAGGAGGTTCCCGTCTACGCCAACGGCGAGAAGATCGTCTACACCGTCACCGAGGATGCCGTGACTGACTACACCACCGAGACCGACGGCTTCGACGTGACCAACGTCCACAACCCGGAAAAGACCACCGTCTCCGTGACCAAGGTCTGGGACGACGCCAACGATCAGGACGGTCTGCGGACCAATGACGTTACCATCAACCTGCTGGCTGACGGCCGGTCCACCGGCAAGAGCCTGATCCTCTCCGAGGGCAATAACTGGACCGACAGCTTTACCGATCTGGACGTCTACTCCGGCGGTAAGGAGATCATCTACACCGTTACCGAGGACGAGGTGGCCGACTACACCGTGGCCATTACCGGCACTGCCGCCGAGGGCTACACCATTACCAATACCCACGCTCCCGAGCTGATCACCCTGGAAGGCGCCAAGACTTGGGAGGACGAGGACAACCGGGACGGCAAGCGGCCCGAGACCATCACGGTCCGGCTCTATGCCGACGGCGTGGAAGTGGATTCCAGAACCGTGGGCGAGGCCGACGACTGGAGCTGGAGCTTCGAGGATCTGGCCAAGTACAAGAACCAGGGCGTAGAGATTATCTACACGCTGGCTGAGGACACGGTGGAAGAGTATTCCTCCGAAGTGAACGGCTTCGACGTGACCAACACCCATACCCCCGGCAAGACCAGCATCACTGTGATCAAGAGCTGGCAGGACGCCGACGATCAGGACGGCATCCGTCCCGATGCAGTCACCATCAACCTGCTGGCCAACGGCCAGTCCACCGGCGAAACCCTGATCCTGAACGCTGACAACAGCTGGACCGGCACCTTCTCCGAGCTCTACGTCTTCGAGGGCGGCCAGGAGATTGACTACACCGTTGAAGAGGTGACTGTGGATGGCTACACCACCGTTATCTCTGAGAGCGAATCCGGCTTCATCGTCTCCAACGTCCATGAGCCCGAGGTGACCACTGTGGCCGGCTCCAAGATCTGGGACGACAACGACGATCAGGACGGCAAGCGTCCCGACTCCATCACCATCAACCTGCTGGCTGACGGCCAGGTCATTGATACCATCGCCGTTACCGAAGCTGATAACTGGAGCTGGAGCTTCGAGAACCTGCCTGTGAACAAGGCTGGTCAGGAAATCGTCTATACGATCAGCGAGAACGCTGTTGAGGACTACACCACCTACGTGGAAGGCTTCGACGTCATCAACAGCTACACGCCCGCACAGACCAGTATCTCTGTCACCAAGAGCTGGAAGGACAGCAATAACGCCGACGGCATCCGGCCCGAGAGCGTCACCATCGTCCTGCTGGCCGACGGTGCCGAGACCGACATGACTCTGACCCTGTCTGCCAAGAACAAGTGGTCCGGCAGCTTCGACGGTCTGGAAATCTACCAGAACGGCCAGAAGGTGGAGTACACTGTGGCCGAGGTGGCCGTGGACGGCTACAACAGCGTCATCTCCGGCAGCGCCGAGAAGGGCTTCGTGGTCACCAACAGCCACAACTCTGCTCCCAAGACCGGCGATGAGTCCAGCCTGATGCTCTACGCCTGCCTGATGGCAGTCAGCGCCGGCGCCGTAGTCGTTCTGCTCACCGGCAAGAAGCGCTACAGCAAGTAAGCATCCTGCCCCACTCTCGCTGAGAGAACAAACGCACCGAAAGGCGGAGACGTAAGTCTCCGCCTTTTTGGTTTGCCCTCCCGACCCCTTTCCGCTATACTGAGAGCAGAGGGGACCGGACTGCCTTGCCGCCTCCGGCGGCGGAGACTGCCCCGCCTTGACAACAACGGGAGAGACAGAGTACAATATCAGGACGACAGAAGGGAAAAGGAGGGCAAAGTATGTCCAGTTCTCAACTGAAAAAGGGCGCCTATGATCTGATTAAGGATCATCCCGGCCTCCGGCTCGCGGTACGCAGGCTGCTGCGGGGAGCCAAAGGGGTCAGCTACCGGCTCCGGACGGGAGCGATCCGGCCGGACAGCCGGCAGATCCTCTTCTGCTCCTACCACGGGAAGAACCGGGACTGTTCCCCCGGCGCCATCTATGACTATATGCGCTCCTCCCCCGACTTTGCCGACTACCGCTTTGTCTGGGCCATGAAGGAGCCGGAACGCTTTGCCCATCTGGAGGCCGACAGCCGGACCCGGGTGGTTCCCTTTGGAGGCCCGGCCTTTGAAAAGGCGATGGCTGCCTCGGGAATCTGGATCTTTAACTCCACCCTCCCCGAGCATATCCAGCCGGGGAAGGAACAGACCTACCTTCAGTGCTGGCACGGCACACCCCTCAAGCGTCTGGGCTATGATATCACCGAAGAGGGCAACGCTATGAATTCCCTGTCCGAGATCCGCCGGAAATATCGGCTGGAAGGGCAGAAGGTAGACTTTTTCCTCTCCCCATCCCCCTTTGCCAGCCGGTGCTTCCGCTCTGCCTGGCAGCTGGACCGGTGGGGCAAGGGTGCGTCCATTCTGGAGCTGGGCTATCCCAGAAACGACCGGCTGATCAACGCGGGACCCGGGGAACGGGCCCGGCTCCGTCGGGCGTTGGGGATTGACGAGGGTAAGCGGGCAGTTCTCTATACACCCACCTTCCGGGACGATCAGCATATTTCCGGTCAGGGCTACTCCTATCAGCTGGCGCTGGACTTTGCCCGGCTCCGTCAGGCGCTGGGAGAGGACTATGTGATCCTCTTCCGGGCCCACTATCTGGTGGCTTCCCAGCTGGATTTCGCCCCCTGGAAAGGCTTTGTGCTGGATGTGTCCGGAGTGGAGGAGATCAATGATCTCTATCTGGCCTCCGACCTCATGGTGACCGACTACTCCAGTACCATGTTTGACTACTCGGTACTGAGAAAACCCATCCTATTTTATATGTACGATCTGGAGCAGTACCGGGATAAGCTCCGGGGCTTCTACTTTGACCTCAACGAGCTCCCCGGCCCCATCCTCACCCGGGAGGAGGAGCTGATCCGGTCCATCCGGGAGAGCGAGCACTTCGTCTGGGACGAGGGCTGGGAGGCCTTCCGCCGCCGCTTTGCCCCGCTGGACGACGGTCGCGCCTCGGAGCGGGTGGCCCGGGCGGTGACAGGAAAGGGAAACGACTGATATGAACCTGAAACAAGTGATAAAAAAGAGCCTGAAACGGGAATCCTTCCTCTTTCAGACCCTCTATAAGACCTACCGTTTTGGTCAGGACTGCCTCTACAGCCTGATGTGCCATACCAGCAAGCTGGATGAGCGGCTGGTGGTCTTTGAGGCCTTTCAGGGCCGGCAGTATACCTGCTCCCCCAAGGCGCTCTATTTGCAGATGAAAGCCGATCCCAAATACAGCGACTACCGCTTTGTCTGGGTCTTTACCGAGGAGGCGGCAAAGCGTAACCCCATCGCCGACCAGCGGACCCAGATTGTCACCTATAATACCCGGGCCCATCACGCCGTCTGTGCCCGGGCAGGTACCATTATTACCAACTCCATGCCCATGGGCATTATCAAGCTTCGCCCCGGCCAGAAGCTGGTCGAGACCTGGCATGGCACCCCCCTCAAACGTCTGGGCTGCGATATTCAGCTGGACAGCAACAGCGTCAATACCCGGGAAGAGATCCACCGGCGCTATCGCCAGCGGGTCAGTCAGCTGACCCATTTCCTGTCCCCCTCCGATTTCTATACGGAAAAGCTGACCTCCGCCTTCGATCTGAAGGGAGAGGGGAGCCGGGTGAAGATGATCCAGCAGGGCTATCCCAGAAACGACTTTCTCAGCCGCTGCACCCCGGAGCAGGCCCGGGCCATCAAGGCCCGGCTGGGACTGGAGGAAGACAAGAAGCTCATTCTCTACGCCCCCACCTTCCGGGACGACCAGAAGCTGGACAAGGCCTACAGCTATTCCTTTACGCTGGAGATGGACTTTAACCATCTGCTCCAGACCCTTGGGGAGGAGTATGTGATCCTCTTCCGGCCCCATTACTTTGTGGCCAGCCGCTTTGACTTTGCCAGCTATGGCGGCCGGGTGATAGACGTGTCCGGGGTGGACGATATCAATGAGCTCTATGTGATCTCCGATCTGCTCATTACCGACTACTCCAGCGTATTCTTCGACTACGCCATTCTCCAGCGGCCGGTACTGTTGTTCATGTACGATCTGGACCGCTACCAGAACCAGCTCCGGGACTTCTATATTGACCTGAAGGAGCTGCCCTTCCCCATTCTCCAGACCCAGCAGCAGCTGGAAGAGGCCATTCTGGACCTCTTCTCCCAGCCTTTTGTTCTCAGCGAGGGATACCGGGCCTTTAACCGGACCTATACCCCCATGGATGACGGCGAGGCGGCGGGACGGGTGCTGGAAGCCCTCTTCCCGGAATAAAGACAAAAAACTCCCGGTACTCTTTTGAGTACCGGGAGTTCAATCATTTGTTCAGCAGAGCTTCAAAGCCGTGCTCAGCACTTCTCGAAGATGGTGGCAACGCCCATGCCGCCGCCGATGCAGAGGGTGGCCAGACCGCGCTTGGCGTCCTCACGCTTCTGCATCTCGTGGAGCAGGGTGACGATGATACGGGCACCGGAAGCGCCGACGGGATGGCCCAGAGCGATGGCGCCGCCGTTGACGTTGACCTTGTCCATGTCGAAGTTGAGCTCACGGGCAACAGCGATGGACTGAGCGGCGAAAGCCTCGTTGGCCTCGACCAGATCGATATCCTCGATGGTCAGACCGGCCTTCTTCAGAGCCTGACGGGAAGCGGGAACGGGGCCCACGCCCATGATCTTGGGATCCACGCCGCCCTGGCCCCAAGAGACCAGCTTGGCCATGGGCTTGAGACCGTACTTCTCAACGGCCTCGGCGGAAGCCAGAACGATGGCGGCAGCGCCGTCGTTGATGCCGGAGGCGTTGGCAGCGGTGACGCGGCCGATACCCTTCTCGGTCTCCACCATGCCGGAGGTCTCGAAGGTCATTTCCACGCTCTCCAGATTGCCGTCAGCGGTGGTGGGGAAGCAGGGCTTCAGCTTGGCCAGACCCTCGGCGGTGACGCCGGCGCGGGGGAACTCGTCCACCTTGAAGTCCACGACCTGACGCTTGACCTTGACGGGAACGGGAACGATCTCGTCCTCGAACTTGCCGGCGGCCTGAGCGGCTTCGCACTTCTGCTGGGAAGCGGCGGCAAAGGCGTCCTGCTCTTCACGGGTGATGCCCCAGATGTCGTTGATGTTCTCAGCGGTGGAGCCCATGTGATAGTTGTTGTAAACGTCCCAGAGACCGTCGTTGATCATGGTGTCCACCATGGTGGTGTTGCCCATGCGGGCGCCCATACGGGCAGCGGGAACGGCGTAGGGAGCCATGGTCATATTCTCGGTGCCGCCGGCAACGACGATATCAGCGTCGCCCATAGCGATGGCACGGGCGCCCTCGATGACGCTCTTCATGCCGGAGCCGCAGACCATACCGACGGTGTAGGAGGGAACGGCCATGGGGATGCCGGCCTTCAGGGAGACCTGGCGGGCAACGTTCTGGCCCTGAGCAGCAGTCAGGATGCAGCCGAACATCAGCTCGTCCACGTTCTCGGGAGCGACATTGGCCCGCTTCAGAGCTTCCTTGACAACGATAGCGCCCAGATCAGCAGGCTTGACGTTGGACAGAGTGCCCTGGAACTTGCCGATGGCAGTACGGCAGCAATTGACGACATAGATATCTTTCATGAAATTGACCTCCGATTCAAATATGATAGAATGGTTGGCTGGAGATTGTTCATTCTTTAACAATGTTGATTATATACTTATCAAGTAAAAATAGCAATAGTCAAAGCGCACATTTGAGGACTTTTTCTGCCCTTTGATTTGGCATTTCTGCGACTGTCAGCCCCTTTTCGCCGGACGATTGCTTTTCCGCCGGAGGGACGGTATAATAAAGAAAAGGAAACGAGGTGACCGGGAAGATGGAGGAAGAAAAGCCCTTGCTGCAGGCCATGATCCCGCCCCTGCTGGACTGGTTTCAGGACCATGCCCGCTCTCTTCCCTGGCGGGAGGATCCCCAACCCTATCATGTCTGGATCTCCGAGATCATGCTCCAGCAGACCCGTGTGGCCGCTGTATTGGGCTATTACGCCCGTTTTTTGGACCGGCTGCCCACGGTGGAGGCATTGGCAAAGGTGCCGGAGCAGGAGCTTCTGAAGCTCTGGGAGGGTCTGGGCTACTATAACCGGGCCCGGAACCTGCAGAAGGCGGCCCGGAAGATCTGCGATGAGCTGGAAGGTGTCTTTCCCTCCAGCTATGACCGGCTGCTGGAGCTGCCGGGGATTGGCGAATACACCGCCGGCGCCATCGCCTCGATCGCCTTTGGCCAGCCGGTCCCGGCAGTGGACGGCAATGTGCTCCGGGTGATTACCCGGCTGACAGCCGACCGGTCAGATATCGGCCGGCCGGAGACAAAAAAGGCCATCCGGTCTGCTCTGGAGCAGATCATCCCCGCTGCCTTTCCCGGCCGGTTCAATCAGGCGCTGATGGAGCTGGGGGCACTGGTCTGCCTACCCAACGGAGCGCCGCTGTGCCGGCAGTGTCCGCTCAGAGCGCTCTGCCGGGCCCGTCGGGAAGAGCTGATCGACCAGATCCCGGTCAAGGAGAAAAAGAAGGCCCGCCGGATTCAGGAGCGGAAGGTCTGCCTGATCTTCCACAAGGGCCGGATCGCCCTGCGCCGCCGGCCGGAAGAGGGACTGCTGGCCGGACTCTGGGAGTATCCCAACTTCGCCCCCGGAGAGCCGGGGCCGGAGCAATGGGGCCTGAACTGCACTGCCGGTCGGGACGGCGGGGCCGGAAAGCATATCTTTACCCATATTGAGTGGCATATGACCGCCCTTTGTATGGCTGCCGACTCTGACCGGCTGCCTGAGGGCTGGGTCTGGGCCGACGAGACGGCCCTTCGGGAGCGCTACCCCATCCCCAACGCCTTTGCCTGCTTCCGGGAGCAGGCGGAGGCAGGACTCCGGGGACAGATCGACTTTACTTGAGGAGAGGATACTATGGCAAAACTCTACTTCCGCTACGGCGTCATGGGCTCCAGCAAGACGGCGAACGCCCTGATGGTCCGCTATAACTACGAGGAACGGGGGCAGGAGGCTCTGATGGTCAAGCCGGCCATTGACCAGCGGGACGGAGAGCGGGTGATCGCCTCCCGGATCGGCCTGACCTATCCCTGTATCTATTTCCATGAGTTCCGGGCCCTGTCTGAGGAAGAGGTCCGGCGCTATGCCTGTATTATTGTGGACGAGGCCCAGTTCCTCTCCCCCGAGGACGTGAGCTATCTGACCGAGGTGGTGGATCTCTGGCGGGTGCCTGTTATCTGCTACGGACTCCGGGCCGACTTCAGAGGGGATCTCTTCCCCGGCTCCCAGGCCCTGCTGGCCACGGCGGATGTGATCGAGGAGATCAAGACCATCTGCTGGTGCGGCCGGAAGGCCACCTATAACGCCCGCTTTGACGAGCACCGCCGGGTACTCAAGGAGGGGGCTCAGGTGGTGCTGGGCGCCAACGACAAATATATTGGCCTCTGCCGGGCCCATTGGCGGGCCGGCGATCTGGGTCCGGAGGAGAAATAAGCGGTGAGATGTGATCTCTGTCCCCGGATGTGCCATGCTCTCCGGACGGATACGGTGGGCGAAGGCTTCTGCGGTATGCCGGAACGGCCGGTTTTGGCCCGAGGGGCCCTTCATATGTGGGAGGAGCCGCCCATCTCGGGCAGCCGGGGCTCGGGTACGGTCTTTTTCTCCGGCTGTCCCCTCCAGTGCGTTTTCTGCCAGAACGACCAGATCAGCCGGGAGCGCTTTGGGGCGCCGGTGACGGTGGAGCGGGTCCGGGCTATCTGCTATGAGCTCATCGAGCAGGGGGCCCATAATATCAATTTCGTTACCCCGACCCACTACGCCCATATTATCCGCCAGCTGCTGGAGGAGCCCCTGCCCGTGCCGGTGGTCTGGAATACCGGCGGCTACGAGCGGCTGGAGACCCTTCGGGCCATGGAGGGTAAGGTGGATATCTATCTGCCCGACCTGAAATATATGGACAACGACGACGCCCTGCGCTATTCCGGGGCGGGAGACTATGTCCAGCGGGCTACTGAGGCCATTCGGGAGATGGTCCGTCAGGTGGGACCTTGTCAGTTTGATGAGGACGGCCTTTTGAAAAAGGGCGTGATAATCCGCCATCTGATCCTTCCCGGCAAGCTGGCCGGCGCCCGGGCGGTTATGGACTGGGTCTGGGAGAGCTTCCCCAAGGGGACGGTGCTCTTCTCCCTCATGAGCCAGTATATCCCCTGGGGCAGGGTGCCCGGGGAGTTTCCCGAGCTAAATCGGCCCCTTCGGAAGGGGGAGAGCCGGGCAGCCCGGCAGTACATGGAAAATCTGGGTCTGGAGGGCTTTGCCCAACAGACCGAGTCGGCCCAAAGCCAGTATATTCCCCCCTTTGATCTGACGGGGGTAGAGGAGGAAGCGAAATGAAGCTTGCAGAAAAATGGATCTCCAGCGACTATAAATTCTACGGAAAGATCATCAATACCCGTGTAGACCAGTGCCTGCTCCCTGACGGCAATCAGGCCATCCGTGAAGTAGTGGAGCATCCCGGCGGCGTCACTGTGGCCGCCCTGACCGACAAGGACGAGCTCTTCTTTGTCCGTCAGTTCCGCTATCCCTTTATGGCCGAGACGCTGGAGCTGCCTGCCGGCAAGCTGGAACGGGGAGAGGATCCCTTTGAGGCCATGAAGCGGGAGCAGCGGGAGGAGACCGGCACCTGGTCGGAGGAATATATCTTCCTGGGCGAGGTCTATCCCACCCCCGGCTACTGCGCCGAGATCCTCCGGCTCTGGGCCTGCCGGGTGGCCGGCTATACCAAGATGGATCTGGATGAGGATGAATTTCTGGAGGTGGAGAAGATCCCTCTGGAGGAGGCCTACCAGATGGCCCTGAATAACCAGCTCCCCGACGCCAAGACCCAGATCGGCGTTCTCCGGACCTACGCGCTGGTTAAGGCCGGACGGCTCTGATCGCCGGTCCGACAGCAATAAGAAATCCCCCCATCCCGGAAGAACGGGATGGGGGGTCTTTGTTTTGTATACCGGTTAGTCCAGACTTGCCCGACGAAGCCGCTTCCAGCGGTGGCTGAGTTCGGAGCCCATGGCAGAGATAGTGACCACCAGAGGCAGCACCTCCAGCCGGCCGGCCAGCATATCAAAGCTGAGGACCAGCTTGGACAGGGGGGTAAAGAAGCTGAAGTTGCATACCGGGCCGACCATACTCAGGCCGGGGCCTACGTTATTGTAGGTAGTGGCTACGGCGGTGAAGTTGGTGACCAGATCGTGGCCTTCCAGAGTGACGATAAAAATGGAGATAATAAAGATCAGCAGATAGGACACCAGATAGACCAGCACCGACCGGAGCAGGTCGCTGCTGACCAGTCCGCCGTTGAGCCGGATCTGCTCCACCAGCCGGGGGTGGCGGAAGCGCCGGAGCTCAGAGCGCATAAACTTGCCCATGATGAGCCAGCGGGAGACCTTCATGCCGCCGCCGGTAGAGCCGGCGCAGGCGCCGATAAACATGAGCAGGACCAGAATAGACTTGCTCATGACCGGCCAGAGCTCGAAGTCAAAGGAGACATAGCCGGTGGTGGTGATAATAGAGGTCACATGGAACAGACCCTGCCGGAAAGCCTCCTCCAGAGTGGGATAGAGATGGCGGATATCTGTCACGATGGCGGCGGTGGCAAGGACTACCACAAGAGCGTACCATTTCAGCTCCTCATAGCCCAGCGCCGCCTTAATCTTTTTCATATAGATCAGGAAGTAGACGTTGAAGCTGACGCCAAAGAGGAACATGAAGAGGATGACCACATACTGGATATAGGGGCTGTAGCTGGCCATGCTGGAGTTGAGCACGGCGAAGCCGCCGGTACCGGCTGTAGAGAAGCAGGCGGTAATGGCCTCGAAGAAGTTCATGCCGCCCAGCAGGAGCAGGAAGAGCTCGGCCAGCGTCAGTACCACATAGATACTGTACAGCGTAGCCGCCGTCTCCCGGATCTTGGGCACCAGCTTCTCTACCGACGGGCCGGTGGACTCGGCGCGCATAAGGTGGATGGTATTGCCGCCGCCCATGGGAAGAATGGCCATGACGAAGACCAGAACGCCCATACCGCCCAGCCAGTGGGTAAAGCTGCGCCAGAAGAGGGAGCAGTGGCTGAGCACTTCGATGTCCGTCAGAATGGTGGAGCCGGTGGTGGTAAAGCCGGAGACGGTCTCAAAAAAGGCGTCTACATAGAAGGGGATATCCCCAGCCAGAGTGAAGGGCAGGGCGCCCAGCAGACTGATCAGCACCCATGTGAGGGCGACGGTGACAAAACCCTCCCGGGCATAGAAAAGGGAGGAGCGAGGCTTTCTTCTGGTCAGCAGCCAGCCTGCGGCCAGATAGACCAGCGCGCAGAAGAGAAAGGCAAAGCCCTCCGGCTCCTGATAGATGATGGCCACCACACAGGAGGGGAGCAGAAAGAGACCGGAAAAGAAGACAACCCAGCTCAAAACATAGATGATCATGGAAAAGTTCATCCGTTGAGACCTCCGGCCAGTATCTGTTCAGGCTGATGGGTGAAGGCGGTGACGCCGCCGGAACGAAGGGTCTTGCCGCCCCGGGGGAAGGAGCCCCGCTCCAGAATATCCTCCAGCTCCCGGATATCTCCGTAGCTGGTGACAATCACGACCCGGTCGCCCTGAAGGATCCGGTCGTTGCCGCCGGGGTTGAAGGCCCGGCCGCCGCGGATCACGATGGACAGCAGCAGCTCCTTGCGCAGAGGCAGATCCTTCAGCGGCACATCCAGTACCGGCGAGAGACCCGTCACGTTGAATTCCAGTGCCCGGAGCTGACCGTCCATAATGGGATAGCTGCACTCTACATTAGTGCCCATGGAGCTGTGGGTGGCGTGGACAAACTGGGTGATCGTCCGGGCAGCCAGCTCCTTGGGGCAGACCAGACTGCCGGCGCTCATACGCTGGGAGATCTCCTTATAGGGCAGGTGGGAGACCTTGGTGACCAGTTTGGCCTTGGGGTTGTAGATGGAGGTGAGCATACCCAGCATCAGGTTCTCCTCGTCCATATTCGTCAGGGCCACCACAGCCTCGGTATGGGGCAGACCCTCCTCCATAAGCACCTCGCGCTTATGGCTGCTGCCCCGGATAATCATGGTGTCCGGCAGCAGCTCGCTCAGCGCTCTGCACCGATCCCGATCGGCCTCCAGAATCTTTACCGAGCAGTTTTTCATCCGCTCCAGCTGATAGGCCAGATAATAGGCAATCTGGCTGCCGCCAATGATCATTACGTCCTTAACCTGTCCGGAGGAGATACCGATCCGGTGGAAGAAGTGGGATGTGTTTCGGGGAGCGCCGACAATAGAGATCAGATCGCCCGTCCGGAAGACAAAGTCACCTCTGGGGATCATGGCCTTATTGTCCCGGATGGCGGCGCAGACCAGAACATCGGTGCCCAGCTTCTGATTCATGCGGGACAGAGGGAGGTTGACCAGAGGAGAGTTCCCCTCGACGGTAAAGGTAAGCAGCTCTGCCTGACCGCCGGCGATGGTGGAGATCTCGATGGCCTTGGGCGTGCGCAGCAGACGGGCGATTTCGGTGGCCGCCGTCAGCTCGGGATTCAGGATCATATTGATGCCCAAACTCTGCTGGAGATAGACCCGCTCCTGATAGTAGGTGAAGTCTCGGACACGGGCGATGGTGGTAATATTGCTGCCCAGTTTCCGGGCCACAATGCAGCAGAGGAGGTTGACCTCATCCGAGCCGGTGACGGCAATGAGCACGTCTGCCGTCCGGAGACCGGCCTCCTCCAGCAGCTGGAAGCTGGTGCCGTTGCCGGCCAGACCCATGACGTCGGCGTTGTCGGTGACGTTCTGGAGCTTATGCCGGTTGATATCGACCATGGTGATATTGAACTGTTCCTGGCTGAGCTGCTCAGCCAGAGCCGCGCCGATTTTGCCGCAGCCAACAATAATAACATTCATAATCAAACCCGCTTTCCTTTGAAAAGCTATATTTCACTAATAATACCATACCATAAAACCGAACTGGTGACAACTGAAAAAGTGTCCGGAGACCGGGACAGACTGGCCCTTCCGGTAAATTCCATTGACAGCTGCCGCCCGGGAGAGGTATCATGCAGAAAGAACATCCAATCGAGCGGAGGGATTCAAGCGATGGCAAAGATCTATACCTCTGTCCGGCAGCTGATCGGCAATACGCCCCTGCTGGAAGTGACCCATATGGAAGAGAAGGACGGATTAAAGGCCCGGGTGCTGGTCAAGTTGGAGAGCATGAATCCGGCGGGCTCGGCCAAGGACCGGGTGGGCGCGGCCATGATTGAGGACGCCGAGGCCCGGGGCCTGATCGGGCCCGGAGCTGTCATTATCGAGCCGACCAGCGGTAATACCGGTATTGGCCTTGCGGTTATGGCTGCCGCCCGGGGCTATGAGGCGATTATCGTTATGCCCGACTCCATGAGTCTGGAGCGGCAGAAGCTGATGAGCGCCTACGGCGCCCGGCTGGTACTTACCCCCGGAGAACAGGGGATGTCCGGCGCCATTGCCAAGGCGGAGGAGCTTGCCCGGGAGATCCCCAACAGCTTTATCCCCGGCCAGTTTGAAAACCCGGCCAACGCCAAAGCGCACTATGAGACCACCGGGCCGGAGATCTGGGCCGACACCGACGGCGCAGTGGACTGCTTTGTGGCCGGTGTGGGAACCGGAGGCACCATTACCGGCGTCGGCCGCTACCTGAAGGAGCGCTGCCCTGCCATTCAGGTGGTGGCGGTGGAGCCGGCAGCCTCCCCACTGCTCAGCGGCGGCAAGGCGGGAGCCCACGGCCTGCAGGGAATTGGAGCCAACTTCATCCCCCAGGTGCTGGACCGGGAGATCTATGACCGGGTAATCCCGGTCACCGAAGAGGAGGCCTATGCCGCCGGACGCCGTCTGGGCCGTGAGGAGGGTGTCCTCTGCGGAATTACCTCCGGCGCCGCCCTGCACGCCGCCCTGCTGCTGGCCAGAGAGCCGGAGTGGGCAGGCAAGACCATCGTGGCCCTGCTGCCGGATACCGGCGACCGCTATCTGTCCACCAGCCTTTTTGGCTGAGGAGATGACCGGAAGAGAACAGGAAAGACCGGACTTCCCGTGGGAAGTCCGGTCTGTGTTATTTCCGGTCTGAATTCAAAGGAAAACAGGAGATCACTCCAGCTTGGACAGCTCCTCGGTATAGCCGTGGGTGGCCTGAATAAAGACGTCGTACTTCTTCAGCAGCTGGTCATAGACCTTCCGGTGCTCAGGGTTGGGATTATAGGTCTTGTCGATCTGAGCGAACTTGAGGGCGGTCTCGGCGATGGAGTCCCACTGGCCGTAGCCGTAGCCGGCAATAATGGCGGCGCCCAGACAGGCGGCGTCCTGCGTGTTCTTCATGGTAACCACCTGGCGGCCGGTGACGTCGGCCTTGATCTGGCACCACAGGGGGCTCAGAGAGCCGCCGCCCAGAGAACGGATCTGGGTGACCTTGACGCCGGTGAGGCCTTCAACGTATTCCAGCATCTTGGTAATATTGCAGGCCAGCGCCTCCATAAAGGCCCGGATAATATGGCCCTTGGTGTGGCCCAGAGAGAGGCCGTAGAGGGTGCCCCGGCCATAGATATCAGGGTGGGGGCTGCCGGCGCCGCCAAAGAAAGGCATCAGGAACAGACCCTCGGCGCCGGCGGGCGTGGCGGCGGCCAGCTGATCCATCAGGTCGTAGGCGTTGCCCTCGCCGGCGGCCTCCTTGGCCATCTCTTCCCGGCAGAGGGTGTCCCGGAGCCAGCGCAGCAGGATACCGCCCTTGGCGCCGGCCTGAATCATATAGGAGTCGGCGATCATATTGTAGTTGCAGGGGACGCAGCCGTTGTCGTCAAAGACAGGAGCGGGGGCGCTGGTGCAGACCATGAGGGCGCCGCCGGTGGACTCGGAGAAGATACCGGGAACCACGTTGCCAACGCCGATGGCGCCGGAGCACTGGTCCTGACCGCCCACTACCAGCAGCAGATCGTGGGGCAGACCCAGCTCGTCGGCCACGTCGGGGTCGATGGTACCGATGGGAGTGCCCGACTCCTTGATGGCCGGGAGCTGATCGGCGGTAATGCCCAGATAGTCCAGCATCTCAGGCCACCAGTCCTTCCGGACGATATCCCAGAGATAGCTGGTGCACCAGCTGGAGCCGTGGCTCACCGACTGATGGCACATATGCCAGAGGATGTAGTCGTCACACATGAACATCATCCGGATCTTCTGAAACAGCTCCGGCTTGTTCTTCTTGAACCAGAGAATCTTGGTGGCCGGATAGACCGGATCAATGGGGCACTGGCCGGTAGCGTGAATGATCTCGTCGGGCGTAAAGCGGGCGTTGATCTCAACGGCCTCTTCCTCGGCCCGGTTGTCCATCCAGACGTAGAAGTTGTCCAGCGGCTCCATCTGCTCGTCCAGGAAGACGATAGTTTCGGCAGAGGAGTCCATAGCAAAGGCCTTAACCAGACTCTTGTCCACGCCGGAGCCTTCCATGACCTTCTTTACACAGGTCTTGAAGGTCTCCCAATAGACGCTGGGAATCTGCTCTACCCGCTGAGCGGAGGGCTTGATCAGGTCATATTCCTGCGCATGGTGAAGGACCTTTTTGCCCGTGTCATCAAAGAGAGCTGCCTTAATGGCAGTGGTGCCGATATCGACGCCAAGGAAGTAGTTGTGGGCCATTGTATAACGCTCCTTTCGGAAATTTCGTACAAGTTAAGACAGTTTAATACATTTTGGGAGGCTTTCGTTTCGAAAGCTGGAGGAACAGGGAAGGGGGGCGAGGCGAAATGCACAAAAAACACCCCTGTTTCACCGCTGTTCTGTAATAGTATAGCAGATGAAACAGTGGATATCTACCACTTCTTTGGAAAAGAATGAAAATATTTTATATAAGTTAGTCGTTTTTTGCGCAATGTGATTGACACTATGATTCCGGCGGGTGTAAAATAAGGAAAATCCATCCTATCACCTATGAATGACCATCCGAAGGAGGAGAGACCAATGTCTGTTGAACTGATCGTAATGCTGACCTGGCACGATGTCACTGTCCCCAACGCCAAAGAGATCTTCCTGGAGTGCAAGGACGCCCCCGCCAAGCACTGGGGCTTCAAGATCGAGGGCACGACCCCCGAGAGCATGCGTGATCTGATCTGCTGCATGAAGGAGCACGGCAAGACTGTCTACATCGAAGTTCTGGCCATGGACGAGGAGACTAGCCTGAAGGCTGCTCAGATCTGCGTCGAGACCGGCGTGGACCACGTTCTGGGCACCGTTTACAACGAGAAGGTGGCAAAGCTGCTGGAAGAGAACGGCATCGGCTACTCTCCCTTCGCCGCTCTGTCTCCCGACAGCCGTCTGCGTGGCTCTGTTGAGTCCATCGTGGAGCGGGCCAAGGCCGACGTTGCCAAGAATACCTCCGGCATTACCACCTCTGCCTTCCGCTATGTGGACGGCGATCCGATCGAGCTGCTGAAGGCTCTGGACCCTGCCATGGAAAAGCCCTTCCGGCTGGCCGGCAGCGTCAATACCTTTGAGCGGATTGACTTCCTGAAGACGCTGCCCAATCTGGCCGCCTTCACCATCGGCGGCGCCTTCTTCGAGGGCAAGTTTGGCGGTACCTTCGCCGAGCAGATCACCAAGGTTTGCGAGTACCTGAAGAAGTAAAGCGAACCCGCTTTCCCTCTGTCCTTCTTTCGGGGCTGCCGCTTCGATCTGGTTTTTCCGAGATCTGGGCGGCAGCCCATTTGCTTTCCACCAAAACAAGAGAACAGACCCGTCTCCGTCCGCCTGCAGGCGGGGAGAGGGTCTGTTTTTTCTGCTGCCGGAGGGTCAGCCCCGGACGGCGGAGAAGAGGGCAGGAGCCTGCTGAGCGTAGAGCGTCTCCACCTGTTGGGGAGAGACAAAGCCCTGAGCGGCGCCGCTGACGCCGATCTTGCAGGCGGCGAAGAGCTCTGCCCGGATCAGAGCCTCCAGAGGAGGATGGCCCTGAGCAAAGTAGTGGAGAAAGCAGGAGAAAAGGGCATCTCCTGCCCCGACGGTATTGACCACCGGACCCGTCCGGGCGGCAGGCACCTCCAGAATGGTCCCGGAAGCCCGGGTATAGAGGGCGGCTCCCTTGCTGCCTCGACCCAGTACAATGATCTGGCTGCCATAGGTGTCGGCCAGCGCGTAGAGGAAGGACTTCCAGTCCCAGCCAAGGCCCTCGTCGCTGAGAAACAGGATCTGGGCGGCAGCCATAAAGTCCCGGTTAAAGTCGTCGTCCAGCCGGGTGAGCACATGGACGTCGGTGGCGATGGTCTTGCCCGCTGCCCGGGCCATGGCCAGCAGGGGCCGGTTAAAGTTAATATTGCAAGCGGCTACCAGATCCGTCTCCTCCAGAAGCTGGGAAGAGAAGGGATAGTCCGTCTCCTGAATATCCTTCAGGTCGCAGTAGATCTGCCGCC
The DNA here is from genome assembly GCA_017395935.1 of Oscillospiraceae bacterium. Taxonomy (GTDB): domain Bacteria; phylum Bacillota; class Clostridia; order Oscillospirales; family Oscillospiraceae; genus Onthomonas. The sequence continues at coordinate 21,008 of JAFQNL010000021.1, read as the reverse complement.
GGCCGTCAGGGGCATAGAGGACGGCCGAGGCCGGCGTCTGACTCAGCCGGGGGAGCAGATGCTCCGGGGAGATACCCAGCTCCTCCAGCTCCTGGCGGATGGAGCCGGCGGCGTAATCCCGGCCGGTCATGGAGACCAGACGTACCCGGTCGCCCAGCACTGCCAGACTCTTGGCCAGATTGAAGGCCACTCCGGAAACGGCGGTATTGACCCCAAAGAAGGGATAGTCGATAGGGTAATAGGAGACAGGGAACTGGCGGACACTGACCGTCGTCTCGGTATTGACCAGTCCGGAGATCAGGATCGTCTTACTCTCTGCCATCGGTATTCCTCCTTTCCAGCAGCCGATTCAGCCGGCGCCGGTTTTCTTCCTGTGCCGCCTGCCTGAGCTGGGGGCGGCGGCGATAGCCCCAGTCGGTCTCCTCCAGCTTCTCTCCCTCGAAGAGGGGCTGAGGCAGCCGAACCAGAGGAACGGAAACCATGGCCCCGGTCTCGTTCTCCAGCAAGGCCAGATTCCCCTCCAGACGGTCTACGGTATAAATCATGGGCGGGCCTCCTCCTGCCGCTCACAGCGGACTCTTGTCTCAGTCCCCTCTTCGGTGACGGTAGTGGTCAGGGTGATATCGCCCCGCAGATCGGTCCGGTAAACGCCAATCTCCCGATCTGCCAGCCGGTCCAGCAGCGGCTGGTTGGGGTGGCCGTAGCTGTTGTCGGCACCGCAGGAGATAATGGCCACTTCCGGGTCCACAAAGTCCAGAAAGTCCTCGCCGCAGGTGTATTCTGACCCATGGTGGGACACCTTGAGCACCTCAGCCCTCAGGTCGTTGCAGTAGATGAGCATATCCTCCTCTTCCTGCCCCTCCATGTCGCCGGTAAACAGATAGTCGGCCTCGCCGCAGGAGACCATCATAACCAGTGAGTTCTCGTTATGCTCCTCAGAGACCCGCAGCGGCCCCAGAATGGTCACCGTACAGTCTCCGAAGGAAAAGCTCTCTCCTGCCTGAGGGATGGTAACGGCCACGCCGCCAGCCTCCAGCCCCTCCAGCAGCCGGGTATAGATATTGGTCTCGGCCACGTCATCGGAGAGGATACATCGCTCCACACTCACCGCCTCCAGCACCCGGGGCAGACCACCTATATGATCCTCGTGAGAATGACTGGCTACCAGATAGTCCAGATGGGTGATACCCAGCCGGTCCAGATCGGAAACCAGCGACTCGCCGGCGGCACGGTCGCCGCCATCGATAAGCATACGCTCATCTCCGCTGATCAGCAGAGTCGCGTCTCCCTGCCCCACGTCCAGAAAGTGGACGGTGAGAGACAGCTCCTGATCGGGGAGAGGGGCCTGAGCCGGCTGACGGTGGGAGAGGTCGGGAGCCAGCGGAGAGTGGGAGACCCGGTCCACCAGCTGCTCCAGCTGGGGCTGATAGAAGAGAAAGAGGGCGCAGAGCAGGAAAAAGACCAGAATGATCCACTCGGCTGTGCTCTGAGGCAGAAAGCGCCGCCAGACCTGAGCAGAGACCCCAGAGCCCTTCCGGGACCGTCCGCGGCGAGCGTTCCGGGACTTTTTCTTTGCCATAACTGACCCTCCTTTCTCAATATATTGTGGTTATTCTATCATAGAGCGGAAAGAAACACAAGTCAGTCCGACCGCTCCTGCCCGCTCCCGGCAGCTCTCAGCCGCCTGTGAGGAGAGAAGGCAATCAATCAGGCCGAAGGGGGCGCTATTGCTCCCCGACCTCCCGGAGTCCCTCCGGCGTCAGCTCCAGCAGCCGGGTGCAGACCTGCCGGAGATAGACCCGGTCGTGGGAGACGCTGATAATCGTCCCGGGAAAATCGGCCAGGACCCGGCGGATCACCGGGGCCGACAGGGGAGAGAAGTTCCGGGTGGGTTCATCCAGCAGCAGGACATTGCTCCCGGCCAGCACCATGGACAGAAAGAGCAGCTTTGCCCGCTGACCCCCGGAGAGGCCGGAGGCGGGATGCTCCATCTCCTCTGCCTTGTACTTCATAGCGCCCAGCAGGGTTCGGGCCCGGGTCACCTCTTCCCGATGCCCGGAAGGGGCCAGAATCTCTACCGGCGAGCGCTGAGCCGCCAGACTGTCGCCATAGTCCTGAGGCATATAGGCGCAGCGGAGGTCTTGCCGGGGCAGCAGGTGCTGAGCGATCTCCTTGAGCAGAGTGGACTTGCCCACCCCGTTGGGACCGATCACACCGATCCGCTCCGGGCCGATTACATGGAGGGAGAGATTCCGGGCCAGCAGCCGGTTACCCACCTCCAGTCGAGGCAGCTCCAGTCGGAGAACCTCCTTCCCGGCGGGGATTGCCGAGCGGTGAGGGTCGAAAAAGGTAACGATAGCCTCCTCCCATTCGGGCATTTGGGTCATCTGCTCCCGTTCCCGTTCAAAGCGGCGGCCCATGGACTCTACCGCGTGCATTTTCTTTTTCAGCAGCTGGCCGCCGTGGGGGTCCTGACGGCTGATGGTAGCCTGCTGATGCTCTACCTTGCTGCGGATCTGACGATATCGGTCCATTTTCTGCTGATACTGCCGCTCCTCTTTCCGGGCCTGCTGGCTCTGACGATCAAAGTCAGCGCTCCGCCGGGCCACATAGTCCCGGTAGCCCGACCGGATCAGGACGGACCGAGGCCTAGTCCGGCGACGGAGCCGCTCCAGATGGATGATCAGATTGGCCGTATGCTCCAGCAGACCTTCATCATGGGAGACGAAGAGAACGGGTACAGACAGAGAGAGGAGAAAGGACTCCAGCCACCGGAGGGTGGCAAGATCCAGATCGTTGGAGGGCTCGTCCAGCAGCAGAATATCCGGCTCCTCCAGCAGAAGCAGTGCCAGCCGGAGCTTGACCCGCTCTCCGCCGGAAAGGGTAGCCATAGGCCGCCCGTCGTAAAACAGGTCAAGGGGGAGGCCGGTCTGGCGGCCGGCCCGGCTGAGACTCCGGGGATCGGCGGCGGAAAAACCCGCCCACCGGCAGCAGAAGTCATACACCGGCAGAGCCAGTTCCTCCTGACTCAGCTCCTGGGCCAGATAGCCCCGGCGAAGCCGGGGAGAGGGGAGCTGGCCGGTCCAGTCGGCATAGCCACTGACCAGCGCCGGATCGGCCAACAGACGCAGAAGGGTGGACTTGCCGTTGCCCTCCTCACCGATGAGAGCGGCCCGGTCTCCGGGAAGCAGGGAGAAGGAGAGATCTTCCACCAGTGTGGTCAGGTCTTTTTTATGTGTAATGGTGAGCTGTTTGACTTGAAACATGAATGGCTCCTTTCGTGATGCAAAAAGCCTGCCCTCATAACGAAGGCAGGCTCCCATGTGACGAAAGGCCGGCAGGAGAAAACGCTTCTCCCGCCTTCACAGTAAGCTCACCTTCGGTCACGACGGCCCGGACCCATCTGCTCGATGGGCCTTCCGGCACAGATTTCTCATGACGCGAACGAAAGCTTACTTGCGCATTCTCTCACTCTTTTCTCTGGTTTCTGCCCAGAGTATATCATGCGGAGGGGGAGAGTGTCAATTCCTTCCCGCCCTGCCCAGCCGCTGCGGCGAGCGCGGTTCCGCGTTCCCGCCGGCTTTCCGCCTGATAGCACGAACCCTTGCCGCCAGATTCCCGGCTTGCTCCCAACAGAATGGCAAAAGAAAATTGACTCACAAGTCTTGGTAGACTTATGAGTCAATCATTATGGCAGCGGGAGAAGGATTCGAACCCTCACATACAGAGTCAGAGTCTGCTGTGCTACCCTTACACAATCCCGCTATATTCATTTATCGCCGTCGGCTGACGACTTATATAATTATATTCACAAACAGAAAATTGTCAAGGGGTATTTTGAAGATTTTTTAATTTCTTCTCTCCGGGCTCTGTGCTACAATAGAGACAGGAACAAAGACAGGAAAGGAAGTGGCCGACGATGGAGCAACTGGAGCTGCTGCGCAGGCAGTGCGAGGGCTGTCAGCGCTGTCCTTTGGGCGAGAGCCGGACCAATCTGGTCTTTGGGGACGGAAATCCCAAGGCGGAGATCATGCTGATCGGCGAAGGACCGGGGGAACAGGAGGACCTGACCGGAATTCCCTTCGTAGGCCCGGCCGGAAAGCTGCTGGATCAGATGCTGGAGATCATAGATCTGGATCGGGAAAAGTACTATATCGCCAATATTGTCAAATGCCGTCCGCCCCGGAACCGGGACCCTCAGGCTGCCGAGCAGGATGCCTGTATTGGCTACCTCCGGGAACAGACCCGACTGATCCAACCCAAGATCATTGTCTGTCTGGGCCGGATCGCTGCTATGCGCCTGATCCGCAATGACTATCGGATTACCCGGGAACATGGCCAATGGGTGAAAAAGGGCAATATCTGGATGACCGCCATCTATCATCCCTCGGCCCTGCTTCGGGACGAATCCAAACGGCCGGAGACGTTTGATGACCTGCTGTCGATCCGGGATAAAATCCGGGAAGTTTGTGGATAGACATACTGAAACTGACCGCCGCGGCAGAGACTTCTGCCGCGGTATTTTGCGCCTGAAAAGAGAGGGAAACGCTGCTTAACGTTCATCTGCCCACACCCCGTCGAAGGCTGAAACATAGACTGAAGGGACAGGGAGACTCTCTCCAGGTCTTCCGCCTTCTTTTTTCTTTCGGGTATATTCCTCCGTCCGAAGGGAAAAATGAAGGCAGCTCGTTACATAGGATGTGACGGGTGCAGATTCTTTCGGCGGAGTGTGAAGTTTTGTGGATACCAACGTAAAAAGAGGCGATATCTATTACGCCGACCTGAGTCCGGTGGTGGGAAGTGAGCAGGGCGGTGTGCGCCCGGTGCTGATCGTTCAAAACGATATGGGCAACCGTCACAGCCCCACCGTCATTGCCGCGGCCATCACATCCCAGCTCAATAAGGCCAAGCTGCCCACCCATATCGAGATCCTGGACCCTCAATGCGGTCTGACCCGGGACTCAGTGATCCTGCTGGAACAGGTGCGGACGCTGGATAAACGGCGGCTGCGGGAAAAGATCGGCCACCTGGAAGAGGAGCGGATGGCCGAGGTGGACGCTGCCATTGCCGTCAGCTTCGGGCTGAGGGGAAGGGACAAAGAGGTATAAAAAGAGGACGCATTGCGCTGCAATGCGTCCTTCTCTTACTCCCCGCAGTCACGGTCGTTGATCAGCATTCCGGTGAATCTGGCTACGCCGAAGTTTCTGGCAAACATGGGGCACTTGCACAGGAAAATATAGTAGATATTCCGTCCGCAGCCCCGCATGGTCTCGAAGTTGGCCTGACCCTTGGCCAGAACAATATCTGCCTGATCCATCACCTCCAGCGCCTGAGGGGAGAAGTCCTCCAGCCAGCTGCCGGCGATGGTATTGCCGTTTCCGATAACAGGGAAGAGCTCGGTCAGCCCCACCTGCCGGGCGTCCTCCATGGTGGCGTCGTTGGAGGCGGGACCGCCCCGGACGATGACGGTGATCTCCAGCTGAGGCCAGCGCTGCCGGATGACCGAGAGAAGCTGCTTGTCAAAGACAATCTCGCCGCAGTTGTCTGTGAGGAAAACCATCTTCCGGCTCCGGGCCAGATCCTCTGTCATCTCCCGGAAGGACTCCTCAGGCAGCGGCTGCTCACCGGCCGTCTCAATCAGCCGGGACAGCTCCTCCTCCTTCACCTGATAGCGGGCGCCAAAGTCAATATAGTTGCCGATCATGGCATATTGCAGCGCCAGCCGGAGAGGGTCCTCTGCCTGAGCCAGATTCCGGCGGAACTGCTCCTCCCGCTCCAGCATGAGCCGGTTGAAGTGGTGCTTGATATCGGTATAGTCCTTCCAGATACCAAACTCCCGGCGCAGCTGCTCGTCGATGGCGTGGACGATGACAGGAGCCGGATGGCTGGCCGGAGCCTTGGCCACATGGGAGAGGATGATCTGGAGGTATTTGATCTGCTCCTCTTTGGAGTAGGCGCTGATGTCCTTGCCCAGATACTGCTGGGTGAGACAACGGATACATTCGGGATTCAGCCGGATCATAGACGTCCTCTCCTTTCTCAGACCTTGCCGTACATAAACAGGTCGCACTTGAGCATACCGTTATAGAGCTTGCGCTTCTTCTTTGCCTTCTGACCGTAGGCCTCCTCAAACTCGGTATGGGAGGACAGGATACTGACCCGCCAGCCCTCAGGCAGCCGTCGCATGGCGGCGCCAAAGGTATGGTAGAGCTGGGAAGCCTCCTGCTTTTCCAGCAGCCGCTCGCCGTAGGGGGGATTGGTTACCACCCGGCCATAAGGCTCATGGCCGTAGAACCGGCCGGCATCGGCCACCTCGAAGCGGACAGTATCCTCCACCTCTGCCTTGACGGCGTTCTCCTGAGCGATCCGGACGGCATTGGGATCAATATCGCCGCCCCAGATATCATAGACCCGGTCGTATTCCTTGTCCATGGCCTCCTCTGCCGCCTCCATCCAGAGGCCGGAGTCCACCAGCTTCCACTTCTGGGCGGCAAAGCTCCGGTTCAGACCGGGAGCCCGGTTCCGGGCAATGAGGGCGGCCTCAATACAGATGGTGCCCGAGCCGCAGAAGGGATCGCAGAAGGGGTCCAGACCCCGATACTTGGACAGCAGCACCAGCGCCGCCGCCAGCGTCTCCCGGAGAGGCGCCTCTACACCAACGGCCCGGTAGCCCCGCTTATACAGGCCCTGACCGGAGGTGTCCAGACAGACATGGACCAGATCCTTCATAATGGAAAACTGGACCTGATACCGGTCGCCGGTTTCGGGAAGCCATTCGGTGCCGTAGGCAGTGCCCAGACGCTGGGAGAGCGCCTTTTTGACGATAGACTGGCAGGCGGGTACCGAGTGAAGCTGAGAGTTGATGGAGTAGCCTTTTACCGGGAACTCGCCGTCGGCGGGAATGATCTCTTCCCAGGGAATGGACAGCACACCCTGAAAGAGCTCTTCAAAGCTGACTGCCTTAAAGCTGCCGAGGACCAGCAGTACCCGGGCGCCGCAGCGAAGATTGATATTCATTCGGGGAAGGTCAGCCATGGTACCGGCACAGAAGACCCGGCCGTTTTCTGCTCTGACGTCGGAGAGACCCAGCCGCCGGAGCTCCTCGGCCACGATGGACTCCAGACCCAGCAGGCAGGGGATCATATATTGAAGCTTGGTCATTTCACTCACATCCTTCAGCTCTTCTTCACCTGGCTGGCCAGATAGTCGTCATAGCTCATCTTCCGGTCAATGAGTTTGCCATCGTTGGTAAAGTCAAAGACCCGGTTGCAGACGGTCTCAATGAGCTGGTGGTCATGGGAGGCCAGCAGGATATTGCAATTGACCGCCTCCAGACCCTTGTTCAGCGCGGCGATGGACTCCAGATCCAGATGGTTGGTGGGCTGATCCAGCATAAGCACATTGGCTCCTGACAGCATCATCCGGGAGAGCATACACCGAACCTTCTCGCCGCCGGAGAGGACCTTTACCGGCTTGTTCACCTCGTCACCCGAGAAGAGCATCCGGCCCAAGAAGCCCCGGAGATACTGCTCCTGAGGATCCCGGGAGAACTGGCGCAGCCACTGAACCAGATCGTCGTCGCAGCCGTCAAAGTAGGCGTTGTTGTCTTTGGGGAAATAGGAGTGGGTAGCGGTCTGACCCCACTTGACCGTGCCCTCATCCGGCTCCATCTCGCCGGCCAGAATCTTGAACAGGGCGGTATGGGCGTTCTCGTTGTCGCCGACGAAGGCAATCTTGTCCCCGTGCTCAACGATAAAGGAGACCTTGTCCAGCACCTTGACACCGTCAATGGTCTTGCTCACGTCGGTGACAAAGAGGATATCCTTGCCCACCTCCCGGTCAGGGGAGAAGCCCACGAAGGGATACCGGCGGGAGGAGGCGGGGATCTCGGCCAGCGTCAGCTTGTCCAGCAGCTTCCGGCGGGCGGTCGCCTGCTTGCTCTTGGACTTGTTGGCCGAGAAGCGGGAGATAAAGTCCTGCAGCTCCCGGATCTTCTCCTCGTTACGCTTGTTCTGGTTCTTAACCAGCTGCTGGACCAGCTGGGAGGATTCGTACCAGAAGTCGTAGTTGCCCACATACATCTTGATTTTATTGTAGTCGATATCCACAATATGGGTGCAGACGGTATTCAGGAAGTGGCGGTCATGGCTGACGACGATGACTGTGCCCTCGAAATCCAGCAGGAAGTCCTCCAGCCAGTTCACCGCGTCAATATCCAGGTTGTTGGTGGGCTCGTCCATCATCAGGATATCGGGATTGCCGAAGAGGGCCTGCGCCAGCAGCACCTTCACCTTCAGCCGGGCGTCCAGCGTGGCCATGTCGCTGTAGTGGTACTCGGTGCCGATTCCAAGACCCTGAAGAATCCGGCTGGCGTCGCTCTCGGCCTCCCAGCCACCCAGATCGGCGTACTCAGCCTCCAGCTCGCAGGCCAGCATGCCGTCCTCGTCGGTCATCTCCTCTTTGGCGTAGAGGGCGTCCTTCTGCTGGCCGATATCATACAGCCGCTGATTGCCCATAATGACCGTGTCCATCACGTTGTAGGCGTCGTAGGCGTTCTGATCCTGCTTCAGGATGGACATCCGGGTATTGGGCAGGATGGAAATCTCGCCGCTGGTAGGCTCCAGCTGGCCGGAGAGGATCTTCAGAAAGGTGGACTTGCCCGCGCCGTTGGCACCGATAATGCCGTAGCAGTTGCCCTTAACGAACTGCAGGTCTACATCCTTGAACAGGCTCTGTCCGGTGTACTGGAGGCTCAGGTCGGTAACAGTGATCATGGGATTCTCCTTCTCAATGGTCCTTGTGTTTCGTTTTCTATTCCAAAAGGGCAAAAAGCAAGCCCTTTTCTTCCAATTATAGTATAGCACACAAGTAGAAAAAGGCAAAGAGAAAAACAGGACAGGATAACCTGCCCTGTTCCTTTATTCTATTCAGCTTCCGCACCGTCCGCCGCAGCTCTGGCAGCTGCCCCTGCATTTGCCGCCCGGCCTCTTTGCCCGCTGGGGGTCACGGCTGGGGTCCTGCTTCTGGGCCCAGCAGAGATAGACGCCGGCCAGAACAAACAGGAGCAGGAGCAGGACGATAGCCAGCAGTCCATTCAGACCCATACAATCTACCGCCTTTCTCGTTAAAGTTAGTTATATCTAACATAGACAGGATACCACAGATCTCCCGCTTTGTCAAAGGGTTTTTTCATGCGCCTCCGACGCGGCCGCAGGGGAGGGGACGCAGGTTGTTCTTGCATTGGGGGGCAGAGTGACCTATAATTGAGGAAAAATAAAGGAGGAGGAACTTTGCTATGTTTCGTTCCATGCGCCGCTATCCCCAGCTTCTCTCCCGGGAGGAGACAGAGGCCGTCCTGAAATCCGGCAGCAACGGTGTTCTGGCGGTGGCCGGAGACGAGGGCTATCCTTATGCCGTGCCCATCAGCTATGTCTATGAGGAGGGAAAAATCTGGTTTCACGGGGCAAAGACCGGCCATAAGCTGGACGCCATCCGGGCCTGCGATAAGGTCTCCTTCTGCGTCGTAGATCAGGACCGGGTCATTCAGGAGACCTATACCACCCATTTCCGCAGCGCGATCGCCTTCGGCAGAGCCCGGGTGCTCACCGACGACGGAGAAAAGCGGGCTGCCCTGCTCAAGCTGGCTGAAAAATACTCTCCTGACATGACCATGGACAGCCACCATCAGGCCATTGACCGGGAGTGGAAACCGGTCTGCGTGGTGGAAATTCTGGTAGAGCACATGACCGGCAAGGAGGCCATTGAGCTGGTCCGGGCCCGGAAACAGGGACTGTGAATAATTCTGACAATTCAGAAAGGTCGTTTACAAATCTTTTTTGATATGATATCATTTTTCCATCCTGAAGAAAGTTGGTGATATGCTGTGAGTGTGACTTTAATCTGGGCCCTTCTGGTGGTCGCCTTTGCAGTGGCAGAGGGGGCGACTGTGGGTCTTACCTCGATCTGGTTTGCCCTGGGCGCCCTGGCGAGTATGATTGCCAGCTTTTTCATCAAGGGCATCTGGACTCAGATCTGGATCTTCCTGATCGTGTCTCTGCTGACGCTGCTGGCTCTGCGGCCGATCGCTGCCCGCTACTTCTCCAAAAAGGACCATCAGCCCACCAACGCCGACCGGATTGTGGGCAAGGAGGCGGTGGTGCTGGAGGAAATCTGTAATCTGGAAAACCGCGGCCGGATCAAGGTTATGGGCCAGGAATGGGCCGCCCGTAGCGTCGGAGAGGAGAATATCTCCAAGGGTGCCGTCGTGGTGATCCAGAGCATTGAAGGCGTTAAGGTATATGTCTCTCCCCGTCCCTGAGGGGAAAAGAGAAAGGAGCAAATAATATGGAATTTATCCCCATCATTGTTCTGGTTGTTCTGGTTCTGCTGGTGCTGGCCAAGAACATCGTTGTTGTCCGCCAGTCCCGGGCCTATGTTATCGAGCGTCTGGGCGCTTTCCATGATGTCTGGGGTGTCGGTATCCACTTCAAACTCCCCTTCATCGAGCGGGTGGCCAAGGCGGTCTCTCTGAAGGAGCAGATTGCCGACTTCCCTCCCCAGCCTGTGATCACCAAGGACAACGTCACCATTCAGATTGACACCGTCCTCTTCTTCCAGATTACCGACCCCAAACTCTATGCCTACGGCGTGGAGCATCCCATGCCCGCCATTGAGAATCTGACGGCCACCACCCTGCGTAATATTATCGGCGAGCTGGAACTGGACCAGTCGCTGACCAGCCGTGATATTATCAACGCCAAGATGCGGGCTATTCTGGACGAGGCCACCGATCCCTGGGGCATCAAGGTCAACCGGGTGGAGCTGAAGAATATTCTGCCTCCCAAGGAAATTCAGGACGCCATGGAGCGCCAGATGAAGGCTGAGCGTGAGCGCCGCGAGTCCATCCTTCAGGCAGAGGGCAAGAAGCAGAGCCAGATTCTGGTGGCCGAGGGCGAGCGTCAGGCGCTCATCCTTCAGGCAGAGGCCGCCAAGGAGGCCAAGCTGCTGGAGGCTGAGGCTGAGGCAGAGGCCGTTCTGAAGATTCAGCGGGCTCAGGCAGAGGCCATTCGCCTGCTCAACGAGGCTGCTCCCACCGAAGGTATTATCAAGCTCAAGAGTCTGGAAGCCTTTGCTGCCGCCGCTGACGGCAAGGCCACCAAGATTATTATCCCCTCCGAGATCCAGTCCATCGCTGGTCTGGCCGAGGGACTGCGCACTGTGGCCGCCTCCGGCGAACCTCAGGCGTAAAACCTGTTCGTTCAAACCGCCGCCCGGCCGGGCGGCGGTTTTTGTCCGGAAAGAGGGGGGAAGGGATTTTCCAACCCCCCTCCCCCCTTGCGCGGAGGGGCTGGTTTTGCTATAATTTTAGACTGTGAAGTACGCCAAAGCGCCAGAGGAGGGACCCAGTCATGAAGGTATATGTCATCGACGGACAAAGCGGCCGGATCGGTCAGCTCTTTGTGGAAAAAACGGTCAAGGCCGGGCTCTCCTGCCAGCTGATTGCTGTCGGAACCAATGCCATTGCCACCTCGGCCATGCTCAAAGCAGGGGCCGCCTCCGGCGCTACGGGGGAGAACGCGGTGCTGGTAGCCGCCCGCCGGGCCGACGTGATTGTAGGTCCGATTGGTCTGCTGGCTGCCGATGCCATGATGGGAGAGATCTCTCCGGCCATGGCTGTGGCGTTGGGGCAGAGCGAGGCGACCAAACTGCTCCTGCCGGTGAACCTTTGCAACCATATCGTTGTGGGGACCCAGTCCCTTCCCCTGTCCAAAATCATTGACGAGGCAGTGGATCTGCTGGCTCAGCTGCTCTGACCGGCAGTTCCTCCGGCCAAGCCGGATATCGACTCTCCTGTTCAATGGTGCCCCAAGGCACACATACCGTCCAAGACGGCAGAAATTGAAAGGGAGACTGAATACCTATGATTCGTTCCAAACACATCAAAAACCTGACCGCTGCCGCTCTGAGTCTGGCGCTGTGCCTGCTGCTGCCCTTTTTGACCGGCCAGATCCCTCAGATCGGCAACGCCCTCTGTCCCATGCATCTGCCTGTGCTGCTGGCCGGCTATATCTGCGGACCCTGGTGGGCGGCTGCTGTAGGCTATGTAGCCCCGCTGCTCCGGTTTGCCCTCTTCGGTATGCCCCCCATCTTCCCCATGGGAGTCGCCATGGCCTTTGAGCTGGCCGCTTACGGCTTGGTTTCCGGCCTGCTCTACCGGAAGCTGCCCAAGTCGAGAGGAAATATCTACCTCTCCCTGCTGATCGCCATGGCTGTGGGCCGGGTGGTCTGGGGCCTGGTCCGGGTGGTGCTCTCCGGCGTGGCCGGCGAAGCCTTTACATGGGCGGCCTTCATGGCCGGCGCCTTTACCACCGCCATCCCCGGTATCCTGCTCCAGCTGCTGCTGATTCCCATTATCGTCATGGCGCTGGAAAAGACCGGCGCCATCAGCCGGGACTGAGCGCCTCCGCCGCCGGAAGCGGTTACGACCTGAACAGAGAAATCTGACCCCCTGCTCCCCACGGGAGTCAGGGGGCTTTTCTCCGGAAAAGGGACGGATAACAGCACAGGCGCCAGCTTTAATCAAAATTTAAGCCAAAACCCATGCGCCTTTTATCTGTTTGCGTTATACTGTCAGTAAGACAAACCGTGACCGGGAGGATACTGCATATGAAAAAAGAGATTACACTGGAGCAGGTGGCCAAGCTGAAGGAATATGCCGACGTCTCCTTCTACGACGCTAAGCTGGCCCTGGAGCAGGCGGACGGAGATCTGCTGGAGGCGCTGCTCTGGCTGGAAAAGATGGGAAAGATCACCGACGCCGGGGCCGGGGCCTATACGACCCGGCCGGAGCAGGGCACGACCGACCAGAGCGATCCTGTTCCCGAGGAAAAGGAAGAGGAGAACGACTGGGGAGGCCGGATCAAGAGCTTTCTGGTTGATAACCGGCTGGAAGCCTATCACCGTGAGTCGGGCCGAGAGTTTCAGGTGCCGGTAGGCGTGTGTATCGTCCTGCTGGTCATTGCCTTCTGGATGGTACCGGCGCTGCTGATTCTGGGCTATTTTCTGGGCTGGCGCTACCGGATGGCCGGGCCCGACCTGAACCGGAAGGAAGTCAACGACGCCATGGAGAAAATCAACGACAAGGCCTCCGACGTTGTCTCTGACGTAGTCTCCGGCGTCAAGAAGAATTTTAACAAGGACGTGTGACCATATGGCACGAATTCTGATCGTAGAAGACGAGGAAAAGCTGGCCCGAATGCTGGAGCTGGAGCTGCGCTATGAGGGCTGGGCGACAGATAAGAGCTTTGACGGCCCGTCCGGACTGAGTAAGGCGCTGTCCGGGGAGTTTGATCTGGTGCTGCTGGACGTGATGCTGCCGGGCTTGTCGGGGCTGGAGGTACTGCGCCGCCTGCGCCGGGAGGAGAAAAGCTATACCCCCGTGATTCTGCTCACCGCCCGGGACGGCGTTACCGACAAGGTGGCCGGACTGGATATGGGGGCAGACGACTATATTACCAAGCCCTTTGCCATAGAAGAGGTGCTGGCCCGGATCCGCACTGCCCTGCGCAAGCGGGAGACGCGCCAGCAGCCGGCCGAGCTGTTGACGGCGGGAGATCTGGTCATGGATCCGGAGGGCCATATCCTCACCAAGGGAGGAGAGCCGGTCAATCTCACCCGCCGGGAGTTTGATCTGCTGCGCTTTCTCATGGAGCATCCCAACCGGGTCTTTACCCGGGAGCAGCTGCTCCAGCAGGTCTGGGGCTACGACTATGTGGGCGAGACCAACGCGGTAGACGTGTACATCAGCTTTCTGCGCAATAAGGTGGGCAGCCGCGCCATTGAGACAGTCCGGGGCGTAGGATATATCCTGCGGACCTGAGTCTCTCTGCCCGAACTTTCTTCCGGAGGTGAGGCCTGTGCCCAACCGAAAAGCAACGCTGGACAGCGTCGTCCGACAGATTACCACCCGATTCTTCTTCCAGAATCTGGCCTGTTTCCTCCTGCTGGACGCGCTGATCTTCCTCTTTTTTGGATTTAATACCGCCACCTACGCCATTTTGGGACTGATCGAGTTCATTGTGCTGCTGCTGTTCATGAATCAGAACAGCAAGCTCATCCGCTCTATGCTGGAGCCCATGCTTCTGGTCGGGGAGACGGCAGACGCCCTGTCCGGAGCCAGCCCCGACCCCAAGGATCTGGACCGGCTGATTGACCGGCTGGACAAGATCAATGTAGCCCATCTGAACCGGCGGATTAACCTGCCTCAGGGCAGCCGGGAGCTGGCTGACCTGACCCGAAGCATCAACGCTATGCTGGAGCGAATCGACCGGGGTTATCAGGCGCAGGCCCGCTTTGTCTCCGACGTCTCTCATGAGCTGCGCACCCCCATCTCGGTTGTCCGGGGCTATGCCAATTTGCTGGACCGGTGGGGCAAGGACGATCCCGAGACCCGGCAGGAGGCCATTGAGGCCATTGTGCAGGAGTCGGAGTCCATGTCCCAGATGGTGGAGCAGCTGCTCTTTCTGGCTCGGGGAGACAACGATACTCAGTCGGTGTCCTTTGAACTGGTGGACCTGTCCGCCATGGCCGAAGAGGTCTGGCGGGAGACCAATCTGCTGGAGACCGGCCGGGAGGTTGCCCTTCAGGCTCAGCCCCTGGTGGTGGCTCAGGCCGACCCCCGGCTGATCAAGCAGGCCTTCCGGGTGCTGGTGGATAACGGAGTGAAGTATACTCCCCGGGGAGGCCGGGTAGAGCTGAGTGTCCGGGCGGAGAACGGCCTTGCCCAGCTGTCAGTTACCGACAGCGGCGCCGGAATCCCCCGGGAGGAGCTGAGCCAGATCTTCCGCCGCTTTTACCGGGCCGACAAGTCCCGGAACCGCCAGACCGGCGGCACCGGTCTGGGCCTGCCCATCGCCGACTGGATCGCCCAGCGCCACAAGGGCTGGATCGAGGTTACCAGCCGGGAGGGACTGGGCAGCCGCTTTGTGCTGGTCATTCCCCAGCAGCAGTCAACAGAATAAAAAGCAGCGCCCGTCCCCGGTCGATCCGCTGGGGATGGGCGCTTGTTTTCTTCCAGCCTGGGGGAAGAGCGTCTTCTTCCCCCTCTGCCTTATGCGTTCAGCAGGGCCCGGAAGCTCTTTTTGCCTGCCAGACCGTCAACGGAAAGGCCCCTCTTTTTCTGGAAGGCGCGGAGGGCGGCCTCCGTGTCCCGGCCCAAAATGCCGTCCAGCCCCCTGGGGTCCTCGCCGGCAGCATAGAGCAGACCCTGCAGCAGTAGGACCAGATCGCCCTGGCTGCCCCGGCCCAGCGTGACCAGCGCGGCCTCCGTTCTGGGGCCAAAGATACCGTCCACTGCCAGTCGGGCCCGGTAGAGCCGGTTGAGCTGACGCTGAAGGACCCGGATGGCGCTTTTTCTGCTCTGTGGACCGAAGATACCGTCGGCGGCAAGACTGGCCTCCCCCTGCTCTTTCATCCAGCGCTGAAAGCGCCGGATGGGCTGGCCCTTGTCAGAGGCGCTCTGGCTGAGCAGGTCCTCCTGCAGATAGATCTCGTTGAGATCCACACTGCCCTCAATGCCGTCAATTCTCCCCTTGCTGCTGTACTGCCAGCCCCAGAGGGGCTGGATAATATCGGGTCGGGCCACCGAGTTAGGGACGGAGCCAAAGTCTACCTGGCCCAACAGGGGATATCGGGCCACCCAGAAGGGGCAGGTGAGCGTCCGATGATCCAGCACGGATCGGTACCAGAAGAGATTGCAGTAGACGCCGAAGAAAAAGCCGGCCCGCTCGGCGCTCCGCTGAGCGGCCAGAATGCTCCGGGAGAAGGCGGCCTTTTCCGCCGCCGTCCGGGGCCGGATCGACTCGTCTTCCACATCCCACCAGATCCGGACGCCGCCGGTGACGCCCTCCTCTCTCAGCAGTCGGATGACAGCTGCCATAGCCCGCTCCGCCTCCGCCTCCGTCTGCTCATAGACATAGCGGTAGACGGACCAGCCAATGCCTTCTCGTCGGCAGCCGGCCAGATTGGCCCGGAATTGCCGGTCGGGCAACAGGTCCTTTCGGGTGATCTTGATCACGCTGTGGCGGCAGCCGGCCTGCTTTACCTGTCTCCAGTCGATAACGCCCTGATAGGCCGACACGTCGATTCCGTAAATCGTGCTCATAGGCCGGCCTCCTTCAGACGGCGGAGCTCCTGGTCGGCCAGACAGGCTGCCCGGGTAAAGCTGTTGTTCTTCCACCAGCTCCAGAGGCTGGCGGCGATGGTGGCGGCAGTGGTGATGAGACTCTCCAGCTGACTGTCCTCGATGGGCAGAACCGCCACACCCGCGGCGGAGAGGAGCTGATTGATCAGCGCCAGCAGCAGAAGGGCGGTGCGCACGATGGTGTCCATGGTTACGTTCATAAGTCTTTCCTCCTTGGTATAAAAAATGAGCCTGCCGGGAGGGCCGTCCGGATCTGCTCCGGGGCCTCCCTGCAGGCTCATCATATGCCATAAGAGAAAAAATCGATATGCAAGTAAATGTTTACTCCGTCAAAAGGAGAGGGAGATTTGGGCAAAGTTGCATAGTTGCAGCAAATACTGCAACGTTACCGGGAGAGCCCGGCCTCAGCGGACAAAGTTGGTCCAGATCTTGGTCTCGTATTCCGGCAGACCGATTCCGGCCTCCCGGCCGGCCTGAATGCACTTGAGCAGCCAGGCCATGTTCTGGCCCAGCGTGCGCATGGTCTGCAAACCTTCGGAATCCTCCAGCAGATCCTCCGGCTTGCTGCCGTGGACCTGATTCCAGTACTGGGAGGTGACGATGGGCATATTGTTCATGGCAAAGTACTTGTTGAGCTGGTCAAAGGTGGCCGTTCCGCCGCCCCGGCGGCAGGAAACCACGCAGGCGCCCAGCTTGCCGGCCATCCGGCTGCCGCAGGTATAGAAAAGACGGTCCAGAAAAGCGGTCACCTGGCCAGAGGCACTGGAATAGTATACAGGGGAGCCCACCACCATGCCGTCCACCTGATCCAGATGGGCAGAGATCTGGTTGACCGCGTCCTCAAAGACGCACTGGCCCCGATGCCCCTCCTCCCGGCACTTGCCGCAGGCAATACAGCCGGCCACCGGCCGGGCTCCCAGCCAGATAAGCTGGGTGGTGACGCCGTTGGCGTTGAGGGTTTTTTCCACTTCCTTCAGTGCGGTGTAGGTACAGCCCCGTTCGTTGGGACTGCCGTTGATAAGAAGAACGTTCATGAGACTACCTCCTGTGCTTTTTCTTTTATCATAGCATTTCAACCGGCGGGAAGGCAAGGGGAACCGGGGAGAAAGGGGGCTCCGATCTGTTCCGAAAAGGAGGCCGTTTATGGCTGGATTTGTCGCTTTTTGTATTCTTCTTCCTCTTCTTGGCACGGTTCTGGGCTCAGCTGCCGTTTTCTTTCTGCCCGGCGGGATCTCCCACCGCCTGCATCGGGCCCTCTCCGGCTTCGCCGCCGGAGTCATGACGGCAGCCTCTATCTGGAGCCTGCTCATTCCGGCCATGGAGCGCTCGGCAGAGCTGGGCGCTATGGCCTTTCTTCCCGCCTCGGCCGGATTCTGGCTGGGCCTGCTCTTCCTGGCCGGGCTGGACCGGGTGGTGCCCGTCCGGGAGAGCCTTTCCGGCAGCCGGCTCACCTTTGCCGTCACCCTCCATAACTTTCCAGAAGGGATGGCGGTAGGGGCGGTCTGCGCCGGACTGCTGGCCGGAGACCCTGGCCTCTCTTCGGCCGGGACGGTAGCCCTCTCGCTGGGGATTGCCGTACAGAATATCCCGGAGGGAGCCATTATCTCCCTGCCCATGACCAGCGCCGGCTCCAGCCGATGGTCCGGTTTTCTGGCCGGCGCCCTTTCCGGAGTGGTGGAGCCGCTGGGGGCGGGACTTACCCTCTGGCTGGCCGGGCTGCTCATCCCCACGCTGCCGTGGATGCTCAGTTTTGCCGCCGGCGCCATGCTCTTTGTAGTAGTGGAGGAGTTGATCCCCGCTCTGGCCCGACAGGAGGGGGACCACGGAGGAACGGCCTGCTTCGCGCTGGGTTTTACTCTGATGATGGCGCTGGATGTGGCGCTGGGCTGAACAGAAAAAACGCCTTCCGGATCGGCCTGAATAGGGGCGTTTCCGGAAGGCGACAGAAATTGTTTGGGCATCAGGGCCGGGCGTACAGACCCAGACAGCCGAAGATAAGAGCGGCCTGAGTATTGCCCAGCCACGCGATCTCGCCCACCGTCATATCCAGACAGGTGAGCAGACCAAAGACGGCCAGACAGGAGATCAGATAGCGCAGGAGGATCTTGCCGTATTCTCCCCGCTGGAAATGGCCGTATACATTTTTGAAGATACAGCCGATGAGCACCATGACCATCAGAGACAGCGAGATGACCCACATAAGGACCATAATAGCTGGCCAGTGGCCGAACATGGTCAGGCAGAGGAGCATGAGCACAGTCATGACGGTAAAGGCCACCCATGCGGTGCGGTGGAGCCGCTGGAAAATGGTTTTCAAGAGGCAGCGCCCTTCTTTCTCGATATTTCAGCCGATACACGAACCGCCTCCCCCGAAGGGGAGGCGGTCGGATCAGTTAAGGATCAGTCAGGGACTTGTCCGGACAATTAGCCGTACAGGTCGCCCAGCTTCTTCAGATGCTCATAGCGAGCAGCGGCAGTCTCTTCAGCCTTCTTGAACAGCTGTTCAGCACGCTCGGGGAAGGAGCGGGTCAGAGCAGCGTAGCGGGCCTCGCCCATCATGAAGTCACGATAGCCGGGCTTGGGCTCCTTGGAGTCCAGAGTGAAGGGGTTCTTGCCCTCTGCCTTCAGAGCGGGGTTGAAGCGGAACAGGTTCCAGTAGCCGCAGTCAACGGCGCGCTTCATCTCGTTCTGGCAGTTGGTCATGCCGCCCTTGATGGAGTGCAGCTCGCAGGGGCTGTAGCCAATGATCAGGGAGGGACCATTGTAAGCTTCGGCCTCAACGATAGCCTTCATCAGCTGGTTGGGATCGGCGCCCATAGCAACCTGAGCCACATAGACGTAGCCGTACTGCATCTGGATCTCGGACAGGCTCTTCTTGGCGATGGCCTTACCGGCGGCAGCGAACTGAGCGACAGCGCCGATGTTGGTAGCCTTGGAAGCCTGGCCGCCGGTGTTGGAATAGACCTCGGTATCGAAGACGAAGATGTTGACGTCCTCGCCGGAAGCCAGAACGTGGTCAACACCGCCGTAGCCGATGTCGTAAGCCCAGCCGTCGCCGCCGAAGATCCAGCAGGACTTCTTGTTCAGATAGTCCTTCTGAGCCAGGATAGCCTTGCTGGCCTCGCAGCCGCAAGCTTCCAGAGCAGCGATCAGAGCCTTGGTGGGAGCCTGGTTCTTGGCGGAGGAGTCATAGGTCTCCAGCCAGGCAGCGATGGCAGCCTTGAGCTCGTCGGAAGCAGTCTCAGCCAGAGCCTCGACCTTGACCTTCAGAGCGTCACGGATGGCCTTCTGGCCATAGTACATACCCAGACCGTGCTCGGCGTTGTCCTCGAACAGGGAGTTGGCCCAAGCGGGACCCTTGCCTTCCTTGTTGACGGTGTAGGGAGAGGTAGCAGCGGTGCCGCCCCAGATGGAGGAGCAGCCGGTGGCGTTGGAGATGAACATCCGATCGCCGAAGAGCTGGGTGATCACGCGAGCATAGGTAGACTCGGCGCAGCCGGCGCAGGAGCCGGAGAACTCCAGCAGGGGAGTCTGGAACTGAGAGCCCTTGACGGTGGTGTCGACCAGCTCTTCCTTGACGGAGACCTTGTCCACGCAGTAGTCGAAGACGGGCTGCTCATGCAGCTGAGACTCCATGGGAACCATTTCCAGGCTCTTGGTGGGGCACTTGGTAACGCAAACGCCGCAGCCCATGCAGTCCAGAGGGGAGACGGCCAGAGCGTACTTGTAAACGCCCTTGCCCTTGCCGACCTTGAAGTCGACCATCTTCATGCCCTCGGGAGCGGCAGCCTGCTCGGCAGCATCCAGAGCATAGGGACGCAGAGTAGCATGGGGGCAGACGAAGGCGCACTGGTTGCACTGGACGCACTTGGTGGGATCCCACTTAACGACGTTGACGGCGACGCCGCGCTTTTCGTAAGCGGAAGCACCGTTGGCGAAGGTACCGTCGGCCATGTCAGCGAAAGCGGAGACGGGCAGACGAGAGCCGTTCATCTGGTTGATGGGCTTCAGGACGGTCTTGACCAGCTTGACGGTGTCGGGACGGCCGGACAGCTCGGCGGGCTCGGCATCGGGAGCGGGGTTGGCCCAGGACTCGGGAATCTCGCACTTGACGAAAGCGGTAGCGCCGGCGTCGATGGCGTCCCAGTTCTTCTGGACAACGTCCATGCCCTTCTTGGCATAGGAGTACTTGGCAGCGTCCTTCATGTACTGGATGGCGTCCTCAGCGGGGAGCACGTTGGCCAGAGCGAAGAAGGCGGACTGGAGGACGGTGTTGGTGCGCTTGCCCATGCCGACCTTGGCAGCCAGGTCAATGGCGTTGATCATGTACAGGTTGATCTTGTGATCATAGATGTACTTCTTGCTCTCAGCGGACAGCTGGGCTTCCAGCTCTTCGAAGGTCCACTGGCTGTTGACCAGGAAGGTGCCGCCGTCCTTGATGTCGTTGACGATGCGGAAGTGCTTGGTGATGTAGGAGGGGTTGTGGCAGGCGACGAAGTCGGCCTTGTTGATGTAGTAGGGGCTGCGGATGGGCTTGTCGCCGAAGCGCAGGTGGGAGACGGTCACGCCGCCGGTCTTCTTGGAGTCATACTGGAAGTATGCCTGAACATACTTGTCGGTATGGTCGCCGATAATCTTGATGGAGTTCTTGTTGGCGCCAACGGTACCGTCGCCGCCCAGACCCCAGAACTTGACCTCAACAGTGCCCTCAGCGGCAGTGTTGGGAGCGGGCTTCTCTTCCAGAGACAGGTAGGTCACGTCGTCGGTGATGCCGAGGGTGAAGTGCTCCTTGGGAGCGTCCTTGGTC
>JAFQNL010000020.1 GCA_017395935.1 Oscillospiraceae bacterium | reverse complement strand
GGAGGAGTCTTTTCGGCTTTATCTTATCCGCATCCTTGCGACACCTGAGAAACCTGTTGTACAATGTTTGCGATGAGTGGTCGCTTATTTCAAGGAGGAACCTATGTACTTAGAAATAAGAAACCCAATGGATTACCATGTGGCATTGTACATCCGATTATCGAAGGAGGATGAGACCGAAGGGCCATCCCAAAGCGTAACAAACCAGAAATCTCTGCTCAACGAGTTTGTTCAGCAGCATCTCCTTTCCGTCTACGATACCTACATCGATGATGGTTGGAGCGGCACCAGTTTTGACCGCCCGGACTTCCAGCGCATGATTGGCGACATCGAAGCCAAGAAGGTCAACATGGTCATCACCAAAGACTTGTCCCGTCTGGGACGTGACTATATCATGACCGGTCACTATATGGAGCGATACTTTCCTGAAAAGAGAGTGCGCTACATTTCCTTGCTGGATGGCATCGACACTGGTGTGGAGTCCACAGCCAATGACATCACTCCGTTCCGTGCCATCATGAACGACATGTACGCAAAGGACATTTCCAAGAAGATCAAGTCGGTCAAGCGAGATAAGCAGCGGAAAGGTCAGTTCATTGGCGGCAAGCCCATGTATGGCTACAAGATGCACCCGACGGAGAAAAATAAAATCGTCATCGATGAGGAAGTTGCTCCGGTGGTGCGTCGGATCTTTGCCATGGCACTGGATGGAATGAGCTGTCGAAAGATTGCAGCGACTCTCAACGAAGAAGGTGTTCCGACACCGGCTACCTACTGTGGCTGGAATATGGGGCGCAAAGGCCCTTATGCCGGCCTGTGGTCCAGCGAGCGTATCTCCGAGATGCTGCAGAACGAAACCTACCTGGGCAACATGGTTCAGGGACGAACAGTGAAGATCAGCTACAAGTCCAAGAAGTGCCTGAAACAGGATCGTGAAAACTGGGTGGTTGTTGAAAATACCCATGAACCACTGATTGACAAAGAGACCTTTCAGAAGGTACGGATGCTGGTCAACAGCCGAAAGCACACCCGAAGCCGAACCTACGACTTCCTATTAAAAGGCTTGATCTTTTGTCACGAGTGCGGCTATCCCATGGCGGTTCTGAATCGTCCTCCGGTATCCGGTGAGGATCGATTATTCTTCGTGTGCCGAACCTATCAGCGTTTCACAAAAGCAGGCGTCTGCACTTGCCACTCCATCAAGGAGCAGGTTGTTACGGAAGCAGTTCTTGCAAAAGTCCGAGAAGTCTGTGAAGCATATCTTGATCCAAAGAAGCTACAACCCATTGCGGCGAATGCTGTGGAGAAAGCTCGGCAGGCAGAAAGCCATGAAGCTGAGATCCAGTCCTTGCACAGCAAGATCGACAGCCTGACAGCCAATCTGGATAAGATGTATATGGATCGTCTGACTGGGCTGCTGGCTGAAGCTGATTTCGAGCGAATCTATCAGCGAGTGAAGATGGACAGAACTTCTCTGGAAGAAAAGCTGAAAGAACTGGAATCACAAAAAGAAAGCCCGGTCAGCACCGAAGACCGAGCAAGAGAACTGGTGCAGCAGTTTCTGGATTCCGCTTACACCAGCCGGGAACTCTTGGTCAGCCTTATCGAACGTGTGGAACTGACCGAAGACAAACAAATTATCATCAAATTCCGCTTCCGTGAGTTGGAAGCGATTTCTTAGGGCCAATCGTTTACAATAGGCGGGGCGGAATGTTTCCCGGATTGAAAAGTCAGCACTGGGCAAGCTGCGTCAGGTGCTGGAGAAGGGCTGAGCAGCGCAAATTTGTCAGCTTTGCACAGCAGAACTTTTTGGCTGTTTTTTCCGCTCCATCTCCCTCCGTTTTCCGGCTCGCCAGAGCGGAGAGAGAAAAAATATTCCCCTGTCAATTCCCCCTTCTGTATCGTTTCATCGGGGAAAAACAAAAACCCGGGAGGATTTTTTCCTCTCGGGTCAGCATTTTTCTCTTGACTTGGGCAGGCGTTCGGTATATAATAAGTTGCTATTGTGGAATTATAGCCTCTTTTGCCCTTTTATCCCACTGTGGACATTGTACCACAGACTGCTCCAAGACGCAAGAGCAGAGTGAATAAATTCGGCAACTCATCCGGGCGTGCCGCGTTCCGCGCCCAGTACCGTATTGTGATATTTGACGAACGGGAGTGAAATCATCTATGGTCAAAGACGTATACTTCGGCAATACTCTGCGGAAGAGCTTCATTCGCCACGACGAGATCACCCAGATGCCCGACCTGCTGGAGATCCAGAAGACCAGCTATCAGTGGTTCTTCGACGTGGGTCTGCGTCAGGTGTTCAAGGATGTTGGCAGCATCTCTGACTACGCCGGCAATCTGGAGCTGAGCTTCATCGACTTCTCCATGAACAAGCCCCCCAAGTACGACGTGGAGGAGTGCAAGGCCCGTGACGCCACCTACTCCAAGCCCATCCATGTCAAGGTCCGCCTGCACAACAAGGAGACCGGCGAGATCAAGGAGCAGGAGATCTATATGGGCGATTTCCCCCTGATGACTCAGGGCGGCACCTTTGTTATCAACGGCGCTGAGCGCGTTATCGTGTCCCAGATCGTCCGTTCCCCCGGTATGTACTACGGCCGTGAAGAGGACAAGGCCGGCAACGTCATGTACTCTACCACCGTCATCCCCTATCGTGGCGCATGGCTGGAGTATGAGTGCGATCTGTCCAACGTCTTCTATGTCCGTATTGACAAGAACCGCAAGATTCCCATCACCTGCCTGCTGCGCGCTGTCGGTCTGAAGACTGACGCCGAGATTCTGGAAGTCTTCGGTGAGGATCCCCGTATCGTAGCTACGCTGGAGAAGGATACCTGCAAGACCTACGAAGAGGCCATGCTGGAAATCTACCGCAAGCTCCGTCCCGGTGAGCCCCCCACGGTGGACTCCTGCGAGTCTCTGATGGAAGCTCTGCTCTTTGACCCCCGCCGCTATGACCTGTCTGAGGTGGGTCGCTATAAGTTCAACAAGAAGATGGACATCGCCCGCCGTCTGGCCGGTCAGAAGCTGAGCGCTCCTGTCATCGACCCCTGGACCGGCGAGATTCTGGCCGATGCCGGCGAGACCATCAACCGTGAGAAGGCTCAGGCCCTGGCTCTCCGGGGCGTCAACGAGGCTCTCGTGGACGTGGACGGTACCGTCGTCAAGATCTTTGCCAACAACGTTGTGGACATGTCCTCCTTCGTGGACTTCGACCCTGCCGAGGCCGGCATCACCGAGCGTGTCCGTGTCAGCGTTCTGAAGGAGCTGCTGGATCAGTACTCCGGCGAAGAGCTGAAGGACGCCATCCGTGAGAACGCCGATCTGCTGATGCCCAAGCACATCACCGTCGACGACATTCTGGCTTCCGTCAACTACCTCAACTGCCTGACCTACGGTATCGGCTCCAAGGACGATATCGACCATCTGGGCAACCGCCGTCTGCGCTGCGTGGGCGAACTGCTGCAGAACCAGTTCCGCATCGGCTTCACCCGTATGGAGCGTGTGATCCGCGAGCGTATGACCATTCAGGATCAGGACATTGTCACTCCCCAGTCTCTGATTAATATCCGGCCCATCACCGCCGCTATCAAGGAGTTCTTCGGCTCCTCCCCCCTGAGCCAGTTCATGGATCAGACCAACCCTCTGGCCGAGCTGACCCACAAGCGCCGTATCTCCGCTCTGGGCCCCGGCGGCCTGTCCCGTGAGCGCGCCTCCTTCGACGTCCGTGACGTTCACTACAGCCATTATGGCCGTCTGTGCCCCATCGAGACTCCCGAAGGTCCCAATATCGGTCTGATCTCCTACCTGGCTTCCTATGCCCGGGTCAACCGCTACGGCTTTATTGAAGCCCCCTACCGCAAGGTGGAAAAGGGCACCTGCCGAGTGACCAACGAGGTGGAGTATATGACCGCCGACGTGGAAGACCAGTTTATCGTGGCCACCGCCCAGGAGCCTCTGGACGAGAACGGCTGCCTGGCCAACAAGCGTGTCACCTGCCGTCATCAGAACGATATTCTGGAAGTCAACCGTGATCAGGTAGACTACGTAGACGTCTCTCCCCAGATGATGGTCTCCGTGGCTACCGCCATGATCCCCTTCCTGGAAAACGACGACGCCAACCGTGCTCTGATGGGCGCCAACATGCAGCGTCAGGCCGTGCCCCTGCTGGTCACCGAGGCCCCCATCGTGGCCACCGGTCAGGAGTACAAGAACTGCCAGGACGCCGAAATCTGCGTGCTGGCCGAGGACGACGGCGTGGTAGAGAAGGTGGACGCCAATTATATCACCGTCCGCTACAATTCTCTGGGTCTCAAGACCTATAAGCTGACCAAGTTCCTCCGCTCCAACCACACCACCTGCATCAACCAGCGCCCCATCGTCAGCGTTGGCCAGCGTGTGACCAAGCGTGAGACTCTGGCCGACGGCCCCTCCACCTGCAACGGCGAGATCGCTCTGGGCCGTAACATTCTCATGGGCTTCATGACCTGGGAAGGCTACAACTACGAGGACGCCGTTCTGCTCAGCGAGCGCATGGTCAAGGAGGACGTCTTTACCTCCATTCATATCGAAGAGCACGAGCTGGAATCCCGCGAGACCAAGCTGGGTCCCGAGGAAATCACCCGTGATATTCCCAACGTGGGCGAAGACGCTCTGAAGGATCTGGACGAGCGTGGCATCATCCGCGTGGGCGCCGAGGTCACTCCCGGCGACATCCTGGTCGGCAAGGTCACTCCCAAGGGCGAGACCGATCTGACCGCTGAGGAGCGTCTGCTCCGGGCCATCTTCGGCGAAAAGGCACGCGAGGTCCGCGACACCTCTCTGAAGCTGCCTCACGGCGCTTACGGCACCGTCATCGACGTCAAGGTCTTCTCCCGCGAAAACGGCGACGAACTCTCCCCCGGCGTCAACCAGTGTGTCCGCGTCTATATCGCCCAGAAGCGCAAGATCTCCGTGGGCGACAAGATGGCCGGCCGCCACGGTAACAAGGGCGTCGTCTCCCGCATTATGCCCGTCGAGGATATGCCCTTCCTGCCCGACGGCACTCCTCTGGACATTGTCCTGAACCCCCTGGGCGTTCCCTCCCGTATGAACATCGGTCAGGTGCTGGAAGTCCATCTGGGCTATGCCGCCAAGACCATGGGCTGGAAGGTAGCCACCCCCATCTTCAACGGCGCCAACGAGAAGGACATTCAGGACCTGCTCCGTCAGGCCGGTCTGAACGAGAACGGCAAGAGCTGGCTCTATGACGGCCGTACCGGCCAGCGCTTTGACAACCCTGTCACCGTTGGCTACGTCTACTTCCTCAAGCTCCACCACCTGGTCGACGATAAGATCCACGCCCGTTCCACCGGTCCCTACTCCCTGGTCACCCAGCAGCCTCTGGGCGGCAAGGCCCAGTTCGGCGGCCAGCGCTTCGGCGAAATGGAAGTCTGGGCTCTGGAAGCTTACGGCGCTGCCTACTGCCTGCAGGAGATCCTTACCGTCAAGTCCGACGACGTCACCGGCCGTGTCAAGACCTACGAGTCCATCGTTAAGGGTCATAACGTGCCTCGTCCCGGCGTGCCTGAGTCCTTCAAGGTCATGATGAAGGAACTGCAGGCTCTGTGTCTGGATATCCGGGTACTGGATAAGAACGGCGAAGAGGTCGTGCTCAAGGACGACGACGATGATGATTACCAGACCGTCCGTGGTAAGAGTGAGTTCGAGGATGAGTACTACACCCGCGATGAGGGTGAGTTTGCCGCCCACGGCTTCACCACCGGCGAGATGGACGAAGAAGGCAACGTAATCGAGGACGCTCCCGTTTTCGAGGAAGGCGAGATGTTCCTTGACAGCATGGACGAGTAAGAAGGAGGAGGACGAAACATGAGCTATCCTGAACTCGACGCTATTAAAATTTCCGTCGCCTCCCCGGAACAGATTCGGGAATGGTCCTTTGGCGAAGTTAAGAAGCCTGAGACCATCAACTACCGCACCCTGAAGCCCGAGCGGGACGGTCTGTACTGCGAACGTATCTTTGGCCCCACCAAGGACTGGGAGTGCCATTGCGGCAAGTACAAGAAGATCCGCTATAAGGGCAAAATCTGCGACCGCTGCGGCGTGGAAGTCACCCGGGCAAAGGTCCGCCGTGAGCGGATGGGCCATATTGATCTGGCTGCCCCCGTCTCCCACATTTGGTACTTCAAGGGCATCCCCTCCCGCATGGGCCTGATTCTGGATATCAGCCCCCGTGTGCTGGAAAAGGTGCTGTACTTTGTCAACTATATCGTTACTGACCCCGGCTTCACCCCCCTGTCCAAGAACCAGATCCTCACCGAGAAGGAATATCGGGACATGCGGGAGAAGTACGAGGACGACTTCGATGCCGGCATGGGCGCCGAGGCCGTCAAGAAGCTGCTGGCCGATATCGACCTGGAAGCCCTCTCCGCTGAGCTCCATGATCAGCTGAAGAACGCTGCCGGTCAGAAGAAGGCCCGCATCGTCAAGCGTCTGGAAGTGGTGGATGCCTTCCGTATCTCCGGCAACCGCCCCGAATGGATGATCATTGACGCGCTGCCCGTTATCCCCCCCGATATCCGTCCCATGGTCCAGCTGGACGGCGGCCGCTTCGCCACCAGCGACCTGAACGATCTCTATCGCCGGGTCATCAACCGTAACAACCGCCTCAAGCGCCTGATGTAGCTCAACGCTCCCGATATTATCGTGCGCAACGAGAAGCGTATGCTGCAGGAGGCCGTGGACGCTCTGATTGACAACGGCCGCCGTGGCCGTGCCGTCACCGGCGCCAATAACCGGGCTCTCAAGAGTCTGTCTGATATGCTCAAGGGCAAGCAGGGCCGTTTCCGTCAGAACCTGCTGGGCAAGCGCGTAGACTACTCCGGCCGAAGCGTTATCGTCGTTGGCCCCGAGCTGAAGATCTATCAGTGCGGTCTGCCCAAGGAAATGGCTGTTGAGCTGTTCCGGCCCTTCATCATGAAGAAGCTGGTTCAGGACGGTGCCGCTAACAATATCAAGTCCGCCAAGAAGATGGTGGACAAGGGCCGTCCCGAGGTGTGGGATGCTCTGGACTTTGTGATCAAGGATCACCCTGTCATGCTCAACCGAGCCCCCACCCTGCATCGTCTGTCCATCCAGGCATTCGAACCCGTTCTGGTGGAAGGCCGTGCCATCAAGCTCCATCCTCTGGTCTGCACCCCCTTCAACGCAGACTTCGACGGCGACCAGATGGCCGTTCATGTGCCCCTGTCCGCCGAGGCTCAGGCTGAGGCTCGGGTGCTGATGCTCTCTGCCAACAACCTGCTCCGTCCTCAGGACGGCGGCCCCGTCACCACCCCCACTCAGGATATGGTGCTGGGCTCCTACTACCTGACCTACGAGAAGGATCCCCTCAACGATCCCGCCCGCAGCTTCGAGACCGCCGCTGACGCCGTGGCCGCCATGGAAGCCGGCACCATCTCCGGTGACGACACCATCTGGGTCCGTGATCCCGACGAAAAGCGTTATCAGCCCTGGATTCGTACCATTGGCTATCTGGCTGCCGAGGCTGCCCAGTCCGGTCAGCTGCCCCGGGAGATCTACAAAGTCTTCCACAGCGACGACGAGGCTCTGCTGGCCTACGAAGAAGCTATGCTCCGCCGCTCCAAGGAGCTGCAGCGGACTATTGATCTCTCCGCCGAGATCAACCGGGACGATCTGGATCTCCACGAGCCCATTCTCGTCCGCCGGACCGGCCTGTGCAACGGTGAACCCATCACTCGTATGGTCCGCACCACCGTCGGCCGCCTGATCTTCAACTCCAAGGTGCCTCAGGATCTGGGTCTGGTGGATCGTACCGATCCCGAGACCGCTCTGCTGCCCGAAGTCAACGCTGTCTGCGGCAAGAAGATTCTGGGCAAGCTGGTTAAGGCCTGCATCCGTGAGCACGGCTTTGCCGTAGCCGCCACCATGCTCGACGACATCAAGGCTCAGGGTTACCACTACTCCACCGTGGGCTCCCTCACCGTCTCCATCTATGACATGACCATTCCCCCCGCCAAGTACGATCTGGTCGCCAACAGCGAAAAGATGGTCGTTAAGATCGAAAACCAGTATCGCCGCGGCTTCCTGACCAACGACGAGCGCTATCGTCTGGTAGTCAAGGAGTGGGAAAAGACCACTGCCGACGTCTCCAAGGCTCTGACCGCCAACCTGGATCAGTATAACCCCATCTTCATGATGGCTGACTCCGGCGCCCGAGGCTCTCAGGCCCAGATCCGTCAGCTGGCCGGCATGCGTGGTCTGCTGGCTAACACCGCCGGTAAGACCATCGAGATCCCCGTCAAGGCCAACTACCGTGAAGGTCTGTCTGTTCTGGAGTACTTCATCTCCTCCAGAGGTGCCCGTAAGGGTCTGGCCGACACCGCTCTGCGTACCGCCGACTCCGGTTACCTGACCCGTCGTCTGGTCGACGTCTCTCAGGAAGTTATCGTCCGCGAGGAAGACTGCCAGACCAACGATGGTATCTCCGTCTATGAGATCAGCGAAAACGGCCAGGTCATCGAGACCTTCGGCGAGCGTATCAACGGCCGCTTCCCCAGCGTTCCCGTCTGCGATCCTGCCACCGGCGAAGTCCTCTTCGACACCGAGCACTCCTTCGTGGAGTCCGACGCCAAGATTCTGGAAGCTCACGGTATCTACGACGTCAAGGTCCGCAGCGTTCTTACCTGCCGTGCCCGTACTGGCGTCTGCTCCAAGTGCTATGGCATGAACTTGGCCATTGGCGAGCGCGTAGGTATCGGTGAGGCCGTCGGTATCATCGCCGCACAGTCCATCGGCGAGCCCGGTACCCAGTTGACCATGCGTACCTTCCACACCGGCGGTGTCGCCGGCGGCGACATCACTCAGGGTCTTCCCCGAGTGGAGGAACTGTTCGAAGCCCGCCGTCCCAAGAAGATGGCTCAGCTGGCCGAGATCAGCGGCCGGGTCAAGGTGGGCGAGACGCACAAGGGTACCCTCACCAGCGTCAACATCACTGCCGACGACGGCGATGTGCGCAGCTATATGCTTCCCCAGTCCCAGATTCTGGTCAAGGACGGCGACTTCGTGGAGAAGGGCTTCCAGCTGGTTCCCGGCGCCCTCTATCCTCAGGACGTGCTGCGGATCCGTGGTATCCACGCGCTGCATGAGTACCTGGTCAAGGAAGTTCTGAAGCCCTACCGCAGCCAGGGCGTTGACATCCACGACAAGCACATTGAGGTCATCTGCCGTCAGATGATGCGCAAGGTCCGCGTTGAGGATGCCGGCGACTCCGATCTGCTGTCCGGCTCCAACATCAATATCGTTGTCTTCGATGACGCCTGTGCCGCTGTTCAGGCCCGGATCGACGCCGGCGAGAAGCGCGAGGATGGCTCCGAGCTCCGTCTGCCCACCTGCACCCGTCTGCTGCTGG
Source organism: Oscillospiraceae bacterium (assembly GCA_017395935.1). Classification (GTDB taxonomy): domain Bacteria; phylum Bacillota; class Clostridia; order Oscillospirales; family Oscillospiraceae; genus Onthomonas. The sequence goes on along the minus strand of JAFQNL010000020.1, from coordinate 121,693 downwards.
GCATCACCAAGGCCGCTCTGGCTACCGAGAGCTTCCTCTCCGCCGCCTCCTTCCAGGAGACCACCAAGGTGCTCACCGAGGCCGCTATCTACGGCAAGGTGGACCACCTGCTGGGTCTGAAGGAGAACGTCATCATCGGCAAGCTCATCCCCGCCGGCACCGGCCTGCCTCAGTTCCAGCAGGCTGACGACATCAGTGACGATGGCGATCCCATCGCTGCTGAGACCGCCCAGCCCGAGGTTGACAGCGAGGCCGCCGACGTCTCTGAAGAACTGGTTATCGACACCGACAGCCTGTTCATCGAAGAGTAAGCCTCCCTCTGTGAAACAGATCAAACGCCCTGTCTCTTTTGAGACGGGGCGTTTTGGTATCTCGGCCGCAGTGCGTTGCATCCGGCAAAAACGGAAAGCCCCTGCCCGTTTGGGCAGGGGCTTGATAAGCCAAGGGCTCGCTTCTACATTATATCAGACCGTCCGCGCGCAATCCGCCATTGCAAGCGAAGGCTGTAACGAGTTCATCATCTCTCTGCAGCAATGGCAGAACATAAAAAACCGGACACTTGCTTCGATACGTATTGTATCAAAACCGGTGTCCGGCTGTGACGCAGAAGGAGGGATTTGAACCCTCGCGTGCTTTTTACACACCTACGCCCTTAGCAGGGGCGCCTCTTCGGCCACTTGAGTACTTCTGCAGGTCGACGATCAACGAGTGATATTCACTTGTTAGAGGAGAAAATGGCGGAGAGAGTGGGATTCGAACCCACGGCTCCTTGTGAGAGTCACCGGTTTTCAAGACCGGCTCCTTAAACCGCTCGGACATCTCTCCAAGTAATCAACATCAAATATTATATCCATCTCAGCTGTATTTGTCAACTGATTTTTCAGGAATATCTTGTCTTTTTCCGCTCTGCCCCTTCCCTGCCCCGCCCGCGACAGCGGACGGGGCAGATTCTTCTCCTTAGAAGAGGAAATTGGACAGAAGGAGCCAAAGCATAATGAGCATATAGCCGACAGCAAAGAGGGTCAGGCCAAAGGAGAGGGTACCCAGATTGCCCCGTCTTCCTTCTACCTCCTTCTGATAGCGTCCGAAGTGGTTATCCTCCGGAGGCGTGAGTTCAGATCTGTGTCGGAAGAAAAGGAGCCGGTTGCACAGGCGGACCAGCCACTCAAAAAGACTGGCGGCAAAGCGGGCAATCATCGCTCCGATAAAGGGCAGGCCCACCATCAGCACAGGCCGATAGACCCTCTCCTCCAGACTGAGCCCCGCCGGCCAGGGATTCCGGTAGCAGCCCTCCCGCCGGCGGACAAAGATCCGGACAAAGAGGAAGTAGAAGGCCAGGCCAAAGCTGACCGAGATAACACCGCCGCCCAGATTGGTGGAGTTGAAGTAGTCCACTACATGATGCATGGGCGCAGAGTTGAAAAAGCGCTCAGAGAGCCGTGCGCCTGCCTCCAGTACAGTATGGGGGAACATACCCAGCAGAGGACACATCAGGGCGCAGAGGGTAAGCAGAGCCTTCAGGAGTGGGCTCACATGGGCATTCGTCCGGTCGTACCGCTGCTGGCGCAGGGGATCGGCGTTCTTCTCCACAAAGATACAGACAAAGAGCTTGAGCATATACGCGGTGGTCATGCCGCCGGAGAGCAGGAAGAGCCACTCAGCGGCATGGAACAGACCGGCGCTCTGGCCCAAGTGCTCCAGATGATGGATCTGCTCCACAATGCTCTCGTGGAGCAGTGTCTTGGAGATATATCCATTCCAGGGAGGAATACCCATAACGCCCAGCGCAGGCATGGAAAACAGCAGCAGAAGCCATGGCTTCTTCCGTCCGAAGCCCCGGATCTCGTCCAGCTCCAGCGCATGGATGCTGTGATGAACGATGCCGGCGAAAAGAAAGAGCAGCAGCTTAAACCACGCGTGGTTGACCAGATGGATCACACTGCCCCAGACGGCGATGCCGTTTTCCTCGCCGAGGATCATGCTCATACTGACACCCACCAGAATGAATCCAATCTGACTCATCGTGGAGTAGGCCAGCGTCGCCTTCAGGTTGGTCTGGCAAAGACCCTGAAAACCACCCCAGACCATCGTGATGACAGCGAAGATCAGCAGCACCTGTCCCGCCGCCCCGTCATGAAGAAAGAGAGTGGCCGACAGCGCCATAATACCGAACATTCCGGCCTTGGTAATGATACCCGACAGCAGGGCCGAGGCCGGCGCCGGAGCTACCGGATGGGCCATGGGCAGCCATGTATGAAGGGGATAAAGGCAGATCTTTGCGGCAAAGGTAGTAGCTGTCAGGCCTCCCGCCAGATACAGCATCCGGCGTTGCCCCGAAAAGAGGGTTGCCGCCTGGGCCAGCTGGTCATAGCGCAGCGTACCCAGCAGACTCTGGAGGAGAAAGAGGCCCATCAAAGAGACCAGTCCGCCAATCACAGCGTAGGCAAGGTAGCTTCCTGCCGCCTTCATGGCCGGAGCGTCCTCGTAATGCATGACCAGAACAAAAGAGGTAAAGCTCATAAGCTCAAAGAAGATCAGCGTAGTATACAGGTCTGCCGACAGGAAGACGCCCTGAATCGCGCCCAGCGTCAGCAGAAGGAACAGATGATAGCGCCAGCCCTTGGGTGACTGCTCCATTTCCTCCAGAGACCCCAGACCGGAAACCAGCCAGAGGACAGAGGCCAGCAGAGACAGCAGAATCTGAAATCCGGTAAGCCGGAAGCTGAGGCCCAGACCGCAGAGCTGAGGGCAGAAGAGCTCCAGCCCGTTCTGAGAGATCAGAGAGAGGGAGAGGATCAGGCAGGCGCACAACAGGGCGACCACCAGCAGACCAGAGGCCTTTCGGCACTTCCGGCTGACCAGGGCGCTCACCGGTCCGCCCAGCATGGGGAGCAGGATCAGCGCATACACAGACATTACTTACTCCCTCCTTTCAGGACAGCCAGCGGCCCAGCAGCAGAGCCAGCAAGGTGAGCAGGACAAAGGACGTCTTCATCTTCCAGCCCGGATCGGAAAAAGCCCGATTCTCCTTCGCCAGTTCCTGTTGCTCCACAGTGGGGAAAAAGGCGGGAACCAGCACCATAATCTGGTACAGACCGGTAAGAAAGGCACTTAGCACAAGCGCGGCCAGACCGGCCGCTGCCGCTGGATGATCCACCCCCACAAGAGCCTGGGCAACTGCCCACTTGCTTTCAAAGCCAGCCAGAGGAGGGATTCCGATCAGGCCCAGTGAGGCCACCAGAAAGGCAGCAAACGTAAGGGGCATCTGTCTGCCCAAGCCGGCCATCCGGGAAATATATTCCCGACCCGACTGGCAGAGAATTGCGCCGGCAGCAAAGAAGAGGATGATCTTAAAGACCGAGTGGGCCGTCATATGCATAAGCGCGCCCGAGAGACCGGCTCCGCTCATGGCAGAGGCGGCCAGCAGGATATAGCTCAGATTGCTCACCGTAGAGTAGGCCAGGCGGCGCTTCAGGTAGTCCATTCTCCAGCTCATGCAGGAGCCAAAGAGAATGGTAAAGGTGCAGGCGGCCATCATCAGCCACTGAGCAAAGCTGTTTCGGAGCAGCTCCGGCCCAAAGTTGCAGTAGGTCACGCGAAGGATGGCAAAGACACCCGAATTGACCACGGCCACAGCATGGAGCAGAGCGGAAACCGGCGTAGGCGCCACCGAGGCGGCAGGCAGCCACATATGGCCGGGCCAGACGGCAGCCTTCACGCCGAAGCCAAAGAAGCAGAGCAGGAAGGCCCAACGCAGCAGCGCTTCCCGGCCTCCCGTCAGCGACAGATCCAGACTGGTGCCGCCGGCAACAGCAAAGTCCAGCGAGCCGTAGCCGGCCAGAATGACCATACCGGAAAAGGCCAGCGCAGCGCCGGTCATGGAAAAGAGGATATAACGCCGACCGGCAAAGCGGGCTTTCCCATCCATCTCATGCATGACCAGAGGAAGCGTGACCAATGTCAGCAGCTCGTAAAAGAGATACAGAGTAAAGAGGTTTGCCGCAGCAGCAATGGCCAGCACCACGCCGTAGGTCATGGTAAAGAAGGCGAAGAACCACTTCTCATTATGCTCATGGCTCATGTACTCAAAGGAATAGAGCAGAGCGATTGGCCAGAGAACAGCCAGAATACGCAGAAAGGCTCCGGACAGTTCGTCCAGTCGGAAGGCCAGTGTCAGCGCGGGATGGATAGAGAGCAGCTCCACCTGTCCTCCCTGCTCCATAGCCCCAAAGACCAGCAGGCTGGTCATCAGGCTGAGCAGGAAGAGGAAAATCTCCCGTGTCTTTCTCGCCGGCTCCTTACACAGCAGCAGACCGGCACCACCCAGCACCGGCAGGCAGATGGCAGTAAGCATCATCGTCATATCAGAGGCCACCTCCCATCATTTCTCGGGCAAGGCCGGAGACCAACTCTGCCCCAGGGCCGGTAAAGATACCCAGCATCAGCAGGGAAAAGGCCAGCAGGAGCAGCGGAAGGAGCATCTTCCAGCCCGGCTCCAGGCCATCCTCCCACTGCGCCCGCTCTGTCCAGCCGTGGATAGAGATGGGGAAGAGATACCCTGCCGTCAGCAGCGCTGAGAGCAGCAGGACGCCAGCTCCGGCCACGCCCAACCCTCCCAGAGTCTCCATGCCTCCAAGAGCCAGACTCCACTTGCTGACAAAGCCGGCAAAGGGCGGGATACCCACCAACGAGAGGGAAAGAAGCGCGAAGGCGAGGAAGGTCAGAGGCATCTTTCTGCCCAGACCAGATAGTTCCCAGACATAGGTCTTGCCCGTCCGGTGGATCACAGCGCCGGCAAAGAGGAAGAGGCCGGTCTTACACAGACCGTGAAAGAGAATCTGGAGCAAAGCACCCTCCAGACCGGTGAGAGACAGAGTAAAGATGCCATAGAGCGCATAGCTGACCTGACTCACCGACGACCAGGCCAGACGACGTTTGAGCAGTTTTTCCCGCCATGCCAGCATGGAGCCGGTAAAGATGGTGGCAATCGCCAGTAGTACCATAGTTCTCTGGACCCAGCTGCCTGCCAGTACCTGCGGCCCGGTCAGATACCAGAGGACCCGAAGAATGCCCAGCACACCGGCTTTGGTAATAGCTGCCGACAAGACGGCAGAGGCGGGTGCCGGCGCCACCGGATGGGCGACCGGGAGCCAGTGATGCAGCGGCAGCAGACCGGCCTTACAGCCAAAGCCCAGCAGCAGGGCAAAGACAGCCAGCAACAGAAGCCCGTTCTCCCCTACCGGAAGAGGCAGCAGGCTGCCGCCGGCCACGAAGTCGGTGCTCCGGCAGAATTGGCCCAGATAGAAGAAGCCAAACAGAACCAGCGCTGCCCCGAAAAGAGAATAGCCCAGATAGCGCAGAGCAGCCTTCATGGAGGTATTGTCCCCTGCATGGAAGACCAGAGGCATACTGGCAATGGTCATTGCCTCATAGAAGAGGTAAAAGGTAAACAGGTTTCCCGCCTGACTCAGGCCCATCAGCGCCCAGAGCGTGAGCAGGTAGAAGCCGTTAAATCGGCTCTGATGGCTGTCGTGGCAGTTATATTCCAGAGAAAAGAGCCCGGCAAGAAAGAAAAGCAGGCCGAAAAGCAGGCCAAAAAACCGGCCCAGACCGTCAGGTGAAAGACTGATGGCAAAGCTGCCCACCGGAAGCTCGGGCAGACCAGGGCTTTCTAAGACTTCCCCCAGCAGCAGGGCAGCTAAATTCCCGCCCAGCAGAGCGAGGAAGATAGCATCTCTTCCCTTTCCTTTTATGGGCAGGGCCATCAGCAGCGCGCCCACAAGAGGGAGCAGCAAAGGCAGAAGAGTCAGAATCATCATGGCTTCTCCCCCCTTCTCACAGCATCAGTTCCAGACCCCGGAGCAGAGTCTGGCCCGTTTCGGCGCAGCAGATACCCAGCGCCAGACAGCCGGCCAGCAGCAGCAGCGCTGCCAGCCGGAAGGATCTGGGCGTAGGCTTGGTCTCATAGGCCGGGAATTGCTCCCCCTCTTTTACCGGCGTCCAGATCTGAAGGACCATAGGCAGGTAATACAGCGCGTTGAGCACACTGGAGACAGCCAGAGAGAGGAGAACTACCGGCAGCTGCCAGCTCCCTGTCAGGCTGCTCTCCAGCAGATAGAATTTGACGGCAAAGCCGCCCAGCAGCGGAAGTCCTACCATGGAAAGGGCACCTGCGGTAAATCCGACCCCGGCCAGCGGAGCCCGGTAACCGGCTCCCCGGAGATAGTACATCTGCTTCCGGTGTCCAGAGTGCTCAGAGAGCTCGCCAGCCGACAGGAAGAGCAGACTCTTGGTTACCGCGTGGACCAGCATCTGGTAGACGCCGGCGGCAATGCCGGCCAGAGTGCCCAGTCCGAAGCCGAGGCAGACGTAGCCCATCTGGGCCGCGGTAGAGTAAGCGATGATTCGCTTCAAATGGGTCTCCCGAATGGCCTGCAGAGAGCAGATCACCATAGCCAGAACGCCGACCACCAGCAGTACGTCCGACACATGGTATTTCACATACACATCCAGACCGAAGACAGAGAGCATCACCTTGACCAGCAAAAGCAGGTATCCCTTCAGCACCAGACCGGAAAGAATGGCGCTGGAAGTGGTGGTTGCGCTGCCATGCGCATCAGGCAGCCAGCTATGGAAGGGAAACAGAGCGCTCTTGAGCAGCAGACCGGTGGTCATCATACCCATACAGATCACCAGCGGCAGGGTATACTGGCCGCTCTGGCTCAGTGCCTGTACAGCCAGCCGAAGATCGGGCATGAGCAGGTGGCCGGTAATCGAATAAAGAAAGGTGAGTCCCATCAGAAACAGGCCGCTGCCAAGCAGGCTCATGACCAGATAGCGAATGGTGGCCACCAGGGTGGGGCCGGTATCCTTGGCCATAACCAGCGCGCAGGCGGAAATTGTATTGATCTCAATGAATACGTAGGCAGTAAAGGCGTCGTTGGTGTAGATCATGGCAAGGATACTGGCCATAATGAGATCGCACATGATAAAGTAGAGGTTCTGCTTTTCCTTCTGGACATCCTCCCGGATCTCCCGGGCGCCGCCCAGTACGCAGCAGAGCATAACTGCCAGAAACACAGCCGCCAGCAGCGCCTCCAGAACGCCGCAGGCCAGTTCGTTGCCATAGGGATGACCTACAATGCCCAGCTGATAGAGAAAGCGCTCGTCGCTGCTCCAGACCTGCCAGAGCAGAAAGAGGGTTGCTGCCAGAGACAGCGTCACCGCCCCCTGATTCAGACGCATTGCCAGCCGGCCATTGTGAACCAGACTGGTAAGAACGCCGGTCAGCATGAGGACAAGGATGGTAAGGAAAGGGATATGATGGTAAAAGGCTGTGGCCATATCAGTCCGCCCCCTTCTTCATACCGGCCATGATCACGTCCAGATAGACGGTATGATATCTTTTATAGATCCGCACCACCAGAGCCAGAGCAAACGCGGTGACGCTGACGCTGACAACGATGCCAGTCAGCACCAGTCCTGAGGGGATAGGATTGACATAGCCGGCGGCGGAAACACTCTGGCTGAAGTCGGTAACGATGGGGGCTGCTCCCCCCCGAACATAGCCCACGCTGGTCAGCATGAGATAGATCGCGCCGTCCATCAAGTCAAATCCAATAATTTTCTTGATCAGATTGGGGTGAAAGAAGAGGGTGAAGGCACCAATGCAAAACAGGATAACAGCGGCCAGAAAGAAGCGCTGGGTCCAGATCTGTTCCAATAATTCCATTGTCACACCTCTCCTTCGCTAAAGAGTGCATAAAAGGCATAGATGGTACAGGTGACTTCAAACCCTACCAGCAGATTAATGGGCATGATCATGCCGCCGCTGAGGATTCGGCCGGGTACACCCAGAGGTATATAGTTGTCCAGCCCGCTGGCGCCCGTGAGCACATAGTAGCAGAGCATGGCCGCATAGCCCATAAGGCAGACCACCTTGACCAGATGATAGATATGCTCGTTAAAAAACTTTCGTACATGGTCGGTACCGAAGGTTCTGGCGTAAAGGATCATGCCGCCGCCCAGAATGGCACCGCCGGAGAAGCCGCCGCCCGGAGACAGGTGTCCGAAGAGCATAACATAGAAACCTACCATAACGCTGACCGGCAGCAAGAGCAGCACAGAGGTACGGAGGATGGTGTCCTTGTCCTTCCGATCCTGCCGCTCTTCCCGGGCCATTTCCCGAAGGTCCTGTGCAGTGGTGTTCTTCTTATCCCGGCGCAGCAGGATAGTAACGCAGGTAGCGGCCAGGAAGAGAACACAGGACTCGCCGAAGGTATCAAAGACCCGATAGCTGAGGATCATGCCTGCCACCAGATTGGCAGCGCCGGTCTCCTCCAGTCCCCGTTCAATATAGCGCCGGGCCACCTCGTTATTGGCTGGATTGTCTCCCCGGCCAAAAGCGGGCAGCTCCAGCACACAGGCCGAGAGCATCAGCATAAGAAACAGGCAGAACAGCGCTCCCACTGCCTGATTGATCCGCCGGTCCCGGCGGTACTCTTCTATGGTGGTAAGGGATTGGTCGTTCTTTTCTCTGCGGGGTTTTCTTTCCTGTCTGCTGCCGGTACTCTCGGCCGCCAGCTCTACCCCGTCCACCCAGGCTCGAAGCCGAGGGAGCAGGTTGAGGTTCAGCTCATCCATTTATCGTACCTCCCGCTCCCGGTCAGCCTCTTCCTTCAGCTCACGGATCTTCCGGAGGGTGAGAAAGTAGAGTACCGCGCTGACGCCGGCTCCTACGGCCGCCTCAGTAATGGCAAGATCAGGAGCCTGCAGCAGCAGCCAGACCACGCTCATGACCAGGCTGAAGCCCATATAGGTGAGGATGGTAATCATAATGCTCCGGTTAAGCACCGCCGTCAGGGCACAGAGGACAAGGCCGATCAGCAGCAGAACTTCCAGAATCGCCATTACATTTCCTCCTCTCGATGGTGGTGAAACTCGGTGTCGTCGGCCAGATGCTCCTCCACATGGCCGACCACAGCGTACTCCAGCTGGGCGATCATATGGCCGCATACAGGGACGGTAAACCACTGCAGAACGAGAATCAGCAGCAGCTTCAAGTCCACCCAGTCGATACCCTTAATCAGTACAGCGCCGATAAAAATCAGCAGCGTGCCCAGTGTATCGGCGATAGCCGTCACATGAAGCCGGTTAAGGACAAAGTCCACCCGGAAAATACCGGTGACAACTACCACCATCAGCAGGGTGCCCAGCCCGATGAGCAGGCAGCCCAGAAGATTGGTCAGGCTGATCACGGTCTGGCCCCTCCTTTCCTTTTCTTATCGCTGAGCATACGTACCCGGAGGATTCGGCTCAGCACTACCACCGCCTGAAAGCCCAACAGGGCGTAGACGATATCAATATCCAGAATTGCCGGTGCCTCCATCACAAGGCTGAGAACCACGATCACATTCAGTACCAGTGTAGTGATCAGGTTAACGCCCAGCAGGCGATCGGTAAAGTGACGACGGGTACCGATAAAAATCAGCGTACCCAGCACGCAAAGAGCCAGTACCAGCAGACAGACTTTCAGAAAGCGGGTCTCAGTCATAATTTCCAGCCTCCTCATGGGAAAATACGATTGCTTCCATCTTCTCCAGCGCCTCTACCATGGCAGAGCAATCCACATTCTCGGCAAAGTGGGGGTGGATACAGTGCAGAAGAAACTCCGTATTCCGGTTCTCAACAGTGATGGTGCCCGGGGTGAGGGTAATCGAGTTGCAGAGGGTCATCCGGGCAATATTGGTTCGGAGAGGAACCTGAATGGAAATAATATGGGGCTCCAGGCGCTGCCGAACCCGGGGCCGAAGCAGAAGTTTGAGCATGGCCAGATTGGCTTTGATAATCTCCCAGAGCAGAAGCACGATATAGCCCAACCCCGGCAGCAGCAGCCGGAGAAACAGCTTCTCACGGCGCAGGCTCCATCGGCAATAGCGACAGGTAAACCAGAAAACAACTGCCGTAGCGACAGCCCCGATCACAAGGATCTCTCCGGTCATATTCCCGCAGAGAATGATCCACAGACTGAAAAAGCCGATGATCATAAAGCCTTTCCTCCCCAACGTTTTTCATATCGCAACAGGCATTGATACCTATTTAGCAATTATCATTTCAGCGCTTTCATTGTACTCCCAGTACAGAAAAAATGGCAGAGACGAGTTTCACAACAAGTCTCTGCCAGAACACTTTTATTTGTTGATTTTCCCAACACAGATTGGTCACAGCTGGAATTTTGTTACTTTTTCCCTTTTTCTGTTTTCTGCGGCAGCTGAGCCAGCAGCACGGCGGCAAGGATAAGAGCGCAGCCGGCAACCTCCTGACTGCCCAGCCGCTCATCCAGCAGCAGCCAGCCGAAGAAAGCACCAAAGACTGACTCCAGACTCATAATCAGCGACACCACCGTCGGGTCACATTTTCGCTGGGCAGTCATTTGCAGGGTATAGGCAATACCACTGCAGACGATTCCGGCATAGAGGATATTAGGCCAGGCATTCAGCACCACCGCCAGATCCAGCGTCTCCAGCAGCACCATAGGCACAGCCGAGAGCAAAGCAGCGACAAAGAACTGGATACAGCTCATTCGGGCCAGATCTACCCGCTGGGCATAGTGGTCGGTAACCAGAATATGGGCAGCAAACGCAACGCCGCCCAGAATGAGCATCCCGTCACCGAACTCCAGGCCCACCGGCCCGGTAAAGGAGAGCAGGAACATACCCAGAAAGGCCAGCAGAGCACACAGCCAGATGACCCGGGGCAGCTTTCTGCCAAACAGCAGCACGCTGAGGAAGGGAACGATAACCACATAGAGGGCAGTAAGAAAACCTGCCTTGCTGGCCTGAGAGTAGACAAGGCCGATCTGCTGAAGGCCGCCGGCCAGCGTCAACGCCACGCCGCCCCAGCATCCGGCCCGAAGCAGGGTCTTTTTTTCATCCGCCGTCCGGGGCTTGAGAATAACACCCGGTTCTCCCCTTCTCACCCGGTCCAGTAGGGCGATCGCCGGGATCAGGAAGAGACCGGCCACAACCGAGCGCAGAGTATTGAAGGAAAAGGGGCCGATCAGTTCCATGCTGACGCTCTGGACCACAAAAGAGGAACCCCATATCATGGTAGCCAGCAGGACCATCAGCGCACTGCCAAGAGAGGTTTGTTTCATGACTGTCTGCCCTCCTCAGTTGTCATCGGGCACTTTGGAAATAATGTCCCGCCAAATTCTCCGCAGCAGGATAACGGAAACAATCAGGCTGGCGATTTCCGAGATGGGGAAGCTCCACCAGACAGCATCCAGTCGTCCAGTTTGGGCCAACAGCCATGCCGCAGGCAGCAGGACCAGCAGCTGACGGATTATGGAATTGATCATCGAGTAGACGCCGTTGCCCAGACCCTGAAAGACAGTTCCGCAGGACATACAGAAGCCGGCAAAGACAAAGCTGTAGGAGATGGTTTTCAGCGCGGGAATGCCGATTGCAATCATTTCTTCCGAGGCTTCAAAGAGGCTGAACAGCTGCCGTGGGAAGAGATGCATAACCAGAATGCCGGCAAGCATAAAGCAGCAGGCGTAAAGGACAGTGAGCTTGATAGTCGCAATCATTCGGCTGCGCTTTTTCGCGCCATAGTTGTAGGCCATGATGGGAACAACAGCATTATTCATGCCGAAGACAGGCATAAAGAAGAAGGACTGGAGCTTAAAGTAGACGCCGAAAACGGCGGTGGCAGTTGGGGTAAAGGTAACCAGAATCCGGTTCATACCGTAGGTCATGACCGAGCCGATCGAGGCCATAATAACGGAAGGGACGCCCACCGTGTAGATCCGTTTGATGGTTTTCCAGTGGGGTCGGAAGATACCCCGAAAGGTGACGGAGATCTCTTTGTTCCGGCGCTGGTTGAGGGCGATTCCTACAGCGGCGCCAATGAACTGGCCGATCACGGTAGCTACCGCCGCTCCCATAACCTCCAGTCGGGGAAAGGGGCCGATACCAAAGATAAAGAGGGGGTCAAGAATGATATTGACCACCGCGCCGGTCATCTGGCAGACCATGCTGGCTCTGGTATTGCCAGTGGCCTGAAGCAGCCGCTCGAAAACGAACTGCAGATACATACCCTGACAGAAGAGGCAAATTACCCGCAGATAGTCCACGCCGTATGCCATGATCTCCGGCTCATTTGCCACCTGACTGGCGTAAAAGGGCCCCACTGCCGTGAGTCCCACCACCATAAAGAGTACCATTGCACACAGATGAAGGAACACACCGTTGCAGGCAGCCATATTGGCCCGCTTCCGGTCTCCCTCCCCCAGACACTTGGAGAGCATGGCATTGATACCGACGCCGGTGCCGGTTCCCACCGAGATCATGACCGACTGCATAGGAAAGGCCAGCGAGACGGCGGTAAGGGCCTGCTCTCCCAGACGGGAAACAAAGATACTGTCAACAATATTGTAGCAAGCCTGGACCAGCATGGACAGCATCATTGGCAGCGCCATAGAGATCAGCAGCCGATTCACCGGCAGCACACCCATCTTATTTTGCTGTAGGTTTTTCTCGCTCATCAAAGAACCGCTCGCTTTCAGGGAATTTCTCGTTTAGACCAAACAGAGCTATTATACTCTCATATATCGTCGGCTTCAATCCCTGAGGGGTCCGGTTGGCAGGCTTTTTTGAAATATGGAAGGCCCGCTCAAAAGAGCGGGCCTTCTGCCGTGTGCGGGGGATTATGGGAGCAAGATCAGTTCTGCGCCTGTGCAGCCTTGGCCTTCTTGTCCTTGCCGATCACCTTAACCAGCTTGAACACGCAGGCGAGGAAGAGTACAGCCACAACGACCTGCAGAACCACAAGGGCGGTCTGCCACCAGGGGGTCACTTCAACGATCTCAGTCTCAGCGGTAAAGCCGTTCATGGCGTTGGAGTTGGCGACAGTGTACAGGATACGGTGGGTTGCCTCACGCATGGCCTGAGCCACGTCGGGGTCATCCTTGTAGAGATTGTTCAGATCGTCGGTCCACTGGACAGCGGAGGAGTCCCAGCTGTCGGTGCCGGCCAGCAGGCCGTAAGCGACGTCAAAGCTCTTCATCATGATGCCATAGGAGGCAAAGATGGCGTTGCCGGAGAAGTCGGTGAGGCCGAAGCCCTTCATGCCCCACTCGCCCCGGAGGACGTTGGTCATCAGGCCCTCATGGGCGCCGGACCAGACAACACCGAAGCGGGAGAAGGCGTTCATGACGTTCATAGCGCCGCCTTCCACAATGGCCATCTCGAAGGGCTCCAGATAGAGCTCACGGATGGTCTGCTCGTTGGCCCAGCTGGAAACGCAGCGGCACTCGGTCTCGGAGTCGTTGAGAGCGAAGTGCTTGATGTAGCAGTAGACGCCCTTGGCCTGGATACCCTGAACCTCAGCGGCAGCGATCTTGCCGGACAGGAAGGGATCCTCGGAATAGTACTCGAAGTTACGGCCGGAGAAGGCGTTGCGGTGGAGGTTCATGTTGGGAGCATAGAGGCCGGAAGCGCCCAGCTCCAGACAGTCGTTGCCCAGGCAGCGGCCCATCTCGTACATGAGCTCGGTGTTCCAGGTAGCGCCCATGGTATTCTCGTCGGGATAGGCGGTAATGCACTCAGCCACGCCGGTCAGGTTCTGAGTGAAGCCCTGAGGACCGTTGTCGTCCAGAGTGGAGGGCTTGGAGACAGAGACCATCATGGCAGTGTTGTGGTAGCCCTGAGAGATCAGAACGGCCATTTCCTCAAAGGTGGCCTGATCCAGCAGCAGCTCCCAATCGGGATCGTCAAAGTCCTTGCCGATCATTATGCCCAGAGTCATACCGTTGTCGGCGCCCATGGTGGGATACTCGGTGGTGGAGCCCTCAATACCGGTATACTTCTGATAGATCATCAGACCGTCGGTAATCATCTGCTCGCTGGCTTCCAGATCCATGGTCTGAGGCCAGGTGCCCTGCCAGTCGGAACGGGAGAGGTAGTCCATCTCGACGCCGTAGTAGCCCAGATCAGCGTTGTCAAACTGGTTGGTAATGGGGTTGCCGGTGGCAGAGGAGTTAGCATAGGACTGGCTGTCCAGCGTCTCTTCCACGTGCTTGTAAGCCATAGCGGCGTTGCCCTCGGCGGTCATGCCGTTGGCGGTGGTGTAGCCCTTGGCGGCCAGAACGTTGTTTACAGCGTCATGGGCGTCACGGCCGGCAGTGAAGTAATAGTCACCGGCGTCCACAATATAAGTTTTGGCGTTCTTGGCGTCATAGGTACGCAGCTGCTCTCTGGGGATGATGATCTGAACGTTCTCAGAAGCACCGGGATCCAGAATGGCAGTCTTGCCAAAGCCGCAGAGCTCGACAGCGGACTTTTCAATGCCGTTGTCCTTGTCATACTGGGTGTAGGGGGACTGGAAGTAGATCTCCACGACCTCCTTACCGGCCACGTCGCCGGTATTGGTGACGGTCACGCTGGCAGTGAAGGCGTCGGCGGCAGCGTCATAGGAGATGGCGAAGTCGGACCAGTCGAAGCTGGTATAGGACAGACCATAGCCGAAGGGGAAGGCAACGGTAGCGGCATAGTCATAATCGCCGGCATTGCCGGTGCCCATGACCACGTCCTCATAGCGGGTCTCGTAATAACGATAGCCCATGTAAATGCCTTCCTGATAGAGGTTGTAGTGGGTGTTGCCGTCCAGCTGGCCGCCGGCCACGTCATACCAGGTAGCCGTATCTTCCAGATTGACGTTGCTGTAGTCGGCGCCATAGATATGGACCACGGAGGGAGCGGTGGTGTTGTCGAAGGTATAGGTGTCCACCAGCTTGCCGGAGGGGCTCACATTGCCCACCAGGATATCGGCAACAGCGTTCAGGCCCCACTCACCGGTGTAGCCGATCCAGAGAGCGGCGTCCACGTCGTAGTCATACAGGAAGCTGCAGTCCAGAGCGTTGGTGGAGTTGATGAGGACGATAACGGTCTCAAAGTTCTCGTTGGCCATCTCGAACATGGCTTTCTCTTCTTCCGTCAGCTCCAGAATGTTGGTGCCGTCGGTAAAGCCGTCCAGAGCCAGGTCAGCGCCCTCGCCTGCAATCCGGGAGAGAACGATAACGGCGGCGTCATTGTACTCGGCGAAGGAAGCCTTCACGTCATCGGTATAGACGTCCACGGGAACCTCAGCGATGGTGTAGCTGTTCCGGGTACCGCCAGAGGTCTGGTTTGCCAGCTTGCCGGGGGTCCGGATGTAGGTAGAACCGGCACCGGTGGCATAGAAGTCCCAAAGGGTGGGGTTGACGACCAATCCTTCAGCCTCCAGAGCCTCCTTCAGCGTGGGGGCAGCAGAGGTGTCGATGTCGGCAGCGCCAACGCCGCAGGTGACCAGGTCAATGCTGGAGTGGCTCAGAGCACTGATCTCGGACTCGGCGGCCAGAGGCAGGGCGCCGTTGTTGAGCAGCAGGACAGCGCCTTCGCCGGCCACCTGCTCAGAGACGGCCTTGCCGGCAGCTTCCAGCTCCTCACGGGAGGCATAGTCGCTTTCAAAATAGACCACGCTGTCGTCCCGATTGCGGGTCTGGTTGGTAGGCGTCTTCAGGGCAATATTGATCGCCTGGGCAGAAGACATAGCCAGATTGCTTGCGAAGATGGCAGCTGCCAGCAAAACGGCGGTCAGAACGGTCAGTACCGACCATTTGCCTACGCCGCTGCCCTTCTTCTTGGGTGTGTTGGACATAGAGATTGCTCCTTTCTGTTTCATCCGCTTCCTCTTCGGACGCTCTTGTGTCATAGACACAGGAACTGTCTGCCGGTTATGTCCGGCAGGATGATAACTAATTATACCTTTATCTTAGCTTTGATTTCAGGGTCAGCTGCGCCGCATTCGTGACACTTTTCATCCAGAGAATTTTCCTCAATTTTGGTTATTTTCACGAATTTTCATTTCCCCTGTCCTTATGGGCTCCCTTGTGCTACAATAGCCGCAGATGTCCCATGTGTCCCATGGCAATTTTGAATATTTAGTACATTTTTGTACATCTCATCCTATCTTTGAACACTATATCCACATTTGAGGTGATCCCATGTATAAGCAGTGCCAGCGCGAACAGTCCAAAGTGCGTCAGCGGATGATCGCTGCAACTATGATCCGTATGCTCCGTCAGAAACGGCTGGGAGACATCCAGATCTCCGACCTTTGTCGGGAAGCGCAGATCCCCCGAAAAACTTTCTATCGTTATTTTGACACAAAGGAAGATGTGATTGTCTACGTTTCAGAGACATGCATTCAGGAAGTTTTCCAGAAAGTGTTTGATACGCGCCGGAATATGCTGGCCGTCAGCGAAGATGTTCTCTTCCGCTACTGGAAGCAGCGGGCGCCTTTGCTGGAAGTGCTGCTTCGGGAGGACACCGCCGGTACCTTTGTGGCCGCATATATGCGTCAGGTGCTGGAGATGCGGGCCTGCTTTGAATATCTCAGCGGCACCATGGATCAGAGGGCCGCTGCCGCCGTCTTCGTGGGCGGCGGATTTCTCAGTCTGCTGTCCTACTGGCGCCATAACGAGTTTGAGCAGTCTCCCGACGAGATGGCTCTGATTCTGCGTGACCTTCTGCGCAAGCCCATCTTCAACACAGATTACTTCACCTACATCAGCCAGCTTGAATACAAGTTGAAATGATAAAATCTCAAAAAATTAACATTTCTCACTTGCTTTTTTCTGCCAAAGAGTTAGAATAAGCGTGTATGCAATTTTTTGAGAACCGAGGTCCTAAATCATGACTGTCATTGATATTATCTCCGGCTTTCTGGGTGCCGGTAAAACCACCCTCATCAAAAAGCTGATCAAGGAATCCTTTCAGGGGCAGAAGCTGGTGCTCATCGAGAACGAGTTTGGTGACATCGGCATTGACGGCGGCTTCATGAAAGAGGCCGGTATTCAGGTCACCGAAATGAACTCCGGCTGCATCTGCTGCTCTCTGGTGGGTGACTTCGGTCAGGCGCTGAAAGAAGTGATCACCACTTATGCCCCCGACCGGATCATGATCGAGCCCTCCGGCGTAGGCAAGCTCTCCGACGTGGCTAAGGCTGTTGGCCGTGTGGCAGAAACATCTGAGCTCCGGCTGGGCAGCGCTATCACTGTGGTCAACGCAAAGAAGTGCAAGATGTATATGAAGAATTTTGGCGAGTTTTTTGACGATCAGGTCAAAAATGCCGGCACTATTATTCTCAGCCGTACCGCCGACATGAAGCAGGACAAGCTGGAAGAAGCCATCGCCCTGCTTCGGGCTCAGAACCAGCAGGCTGTTATTATTACCACCGACTGGGATCAGCTGACCGGCGATCAGATTCTCTCCGCTATGGCACGCCACTCCATGGAAGAGGAGCTGTTGGCTGAGGTCCGCCATCATCACCATCACCATCATCATGACCACGGCGAGGACTGCTGCTGCGGCGGCCATGGCCACCATCACGAGGACGGCGAGCACGAATGCCGCCACGGTCACGGCCACCATCACGAGGACGGCGAGCACGAATGCTGCCACGGTCACGGCCACCATCACGAGGACGGCGAGCACGAATGCCGCCACGGTCACGGCCACCATCACGAGGACGGCGAGCACGAATGCTGCCACGGTCACGGCCACCATCATGAGCACCACCATCATGACCACGGCGAGCACTGCACCTGCGGCTGCCATGATCACGACCATCATCACCATCATGATCACCACCACGCCGACGAAGTTTTCACCTCCTGGGGCATGGAAAGCGCCCGGAAGTACACCGGCGCTGAGATCGCGGCTATTCTGACCGCTCTGGATAGCGGCCAATACGGTCAGGTCCTCCGGGCCAAGGGCATCGTCCCCAACGCCGACGGCAGCTGGATCCACTTTGACTTTGTCCCCGGCGAGCAGGATATCCGCTCCGGTGCCGCCGATGTCACCGGCCGTTTCTGCGTCATCGGCGCTCAGCTGAAGGAAGAGGAGCTGAAGGCTCTCTTCCGCCTGTAAGAGGAGCTCAGGTATGGAAATTCAGAAGCAGCCGATCCCCGTTTATCTGATTTCCGGCTTTCTGGAAGCTGGAAAGACCAACTTCATCGCTCCCATGCTGGCAAACGAGGAGTTTACCAAGGATGAGCGCACACTGCTCATCGTGACCGAGGAGGGTGAAGAGGAGTATGATCCTCAGGCGTTGAGCCACTTTGATGTCGCCAGCTTCTGTATTGAGGACAAGGAAGACTTTACCGCCCAGACTCTGCAGGAACTGGAGGCCAAGTACCACCCCACTCAGATTGTCATGGAGTACAACGGGATGTGGCCTCTGGCTGATATTGAGACCGTCTTTCCCCGACACTGGGCCCTCTATCAGATCGTCACCCTGATCGAGGCCCCTACCTTTGACCTCTATGCCAAGAATATGGCCAGCCTGATGATGGAGAAGATCCGCTACGCTGACATGATTATCTTCAATCGGGTCACCGACCAGCTCACCGATCAGCTCCGCCAGCGGAACCTGAAGATGCTCAACCGCCGGGCTGAGATCTATCTGGAATACGAGGACGGCGAACGGGTGGAGGACTACGACAACGGAATGTGTCCTTTTGACCTGTCCCAGAGCGTACTGGAGCTCAGCGATGAGGACTTTGGTTTCTGGTATACCGACTGCATGGATTATCAGGAGCGCTATGAGGGCAAGACTGTCAAGTTCCGGGGCATGGTGGCTGTCAGTCCCCGGTTTCCCCGGAATCACTATGCCGTAGG
Source organism: Oscillospiraceae bacterium (assembly GCA_017395935.1). Taxonomy (GTDB): domain Bacteria; phylum Bacillota; class Clostridia; order Oscillospirales; family Oscillospiraceae; genus Onthomonas. The sequence goes on along the minus strand of JAFQNL010000020.1, from coordinate 102,971 downwards.
CCGGTTTGCCATGGTCTGCTGTGCCGATGACACCACCTTCCTGGGCGTGCTCTGCAACGGCAAGGAGTGCAAAACCCTCCAGAACAAGCAGTGGGTTGAGGTCACCGGCAAGATCCGCCTGAAAAAGCTGCCCATCTATCAGGGTGAGCTGGGTCCTGTGCTCTATACGGAGTCGGTAGTCCCCTGCCAGCCTCCCGCAGAAGAGCTGGTTTATTTCTGAGCTGGATCCACTTCGTCAAAAGATTGACAAGGCATATCCCCAGTGGTATACTTTCTCTAGCATTGTTGTGCCACATTTAGAAAGGTGTTGTGGAAAGATGAAAAAGGGCAAGATCTCAAACGCAGTCATTCGCCGTTTGCCCAGATACTGCCGTTATCTCAGTTCCCTCCATCGCGAGGGAGTCGAGCGTATCTCATCCTCCGCTCTCGGGAATAATATGGGTCTGACCGCCTCCCAGATCCGTCAGGATCTGAGCTGCTTCGGCGAATTCGGCCAGCAGGGTTACGGCTATAACGTGGAGAAGCTCTATCAGGAGGTCTCTGAGATCCTCTATCTCCACAAGCAGCGGGAAGCCGTCCTCATCGGCGTGGGCAATCTGGGCCGGGCCCTGATCCAGAACTTTGACTTTTCTGACAGCGGCTTCCATCTTGGTGCCGCCTTTGATATTGACCCCGCTCTTATCGGAACCGAGATCAACGGCATCCCCATTCTGGGCGCCCTCGCTCTGGAGAACTATCTGGCCGAGCATGATGTGGCGGTGGCAGTGCTTACCCTTCCCGGCCGCTACGCTCAGGGTATGGCCGATATGCTCATGGACAAGGGCGTTCGGGGCATCTGGAACTTTACCAACTTTGACTTCGAAGTGAAGGAAGAGCACAACGATGTGGTGGTGGAGAACATCCATTTTTCCGACTCTCTGCGGGTACTGAGCTATCAAATCGGCGAATAAGACAAGCATGAACCCGGACCGTTTCAAAAACGGTCCGGGTTTTTGGCACCTATGGCGGCCCGGCGCATATGATGAACTGAGGACGGCGGAGCCGGACCTCAAATATCATCTCACAGGAGGGCACTCAGTATGGGTTGCGGTAACAATGGCTGGGGCGGCGGCAGCTGCCTGTGGATTATTATCCTGATCATCATTCTCTTCTGCTGCTGCGGCAGCGGCAGCGGCAACGGCAATACCGGCTGCATCGGCGGCTCGGCCTGCTGCTAACCGGGTCAAAGGCAGAAAAAACGGGAGCAGACCTTCGGGTCTGCTCCCGTTGCTGTTTGATACGTTTACTTCTTGCCCATAAGCAGGACCAGAACGGCCTTCTGGGCATGGAGCCGGTTTTCGGCCTCGTCGAAGATCTCGTCGGCATGGCCTTCAAAGACCTCCTCGGTGATCTCCTCGCCCCGGTGAGCGGGCAGACAGTGCTGGACCATGCAGCCGGGATTGGTGACGGCCATGAGCTGGTCGTTGACCTGGTACTTCTTAAAGACACGGCGGCGGGTCTGCTGCTGCTCTTCCTGGCCCATAGAGGCCCAGACGTCGGTAAAGACCACATCGGCGCCCTTGGCAGCTTCCAGAGGATCCCGAACCAGAGTGAAGTGCTTGCCACCCTTGAAGGAACGGGCAAATTCCAGCACCTCTTCATCCGGCTCATAGCCCTTGGGGCAGGCAACGGAAACGTCCATACCCACCTTGAGACCGCCGACGATGAGAGAGTTTGCCATATTGTTGCCGTCACCGATGAAGCAGAGCTTCAGGCCCTCCAGCTGAGCCTGATGCTCACGGACAGTCATCAGATCGGCCAGCACCTGACAGGGATGGGCAAAGTCGGTCAGGCCATTGATAACAGGGATATCGGCATACTTGGCCAGCAGCTCTACCTCGGCCTGGCTGTAGGTACGGATCATAATGCCGTCGCAATAGCGGCTCAGAACTCGGGCAGTATCTTCGGTAGGCTCACCACGGCCAATCTGGCTGTCCTTGCCATTGAGCATAAGGGCATGGCCGCCCAGCTGGTACATACCGGTCTCGAAGGAGACGCGGGTACGGGTGGAGTTCTTCTCAAAGATCATAGCCAGCGTCTTGTTGGCCAGAATGGGATGGGGGATACCATGCTTGCGCTCATATTTCAGCTGGTCAGCCAGGTCCAGGATCTCAATGATATCCTCCTTGGACAGATCCAGCATTTTCAGCAGATCATTCTTCATCGCTTCTTCTCTCCTTTTATTCTCCGCACAGGACCTGCTTCAGGATGGCAAGTCCTTTGTCAATCTCTTGGTAGCTGATGGTGAGGGGCGGGAGCATCCGGATGGTGTCCTTGCCGGCAGTAAGGACCAGAAGGCCCTTGGAAATGCACTGAGCAGCCAGTTCCCGGTGGCTCTTTTCTCCCTGAACGCCAATACCGATCATCAGGCCCATGCCCCGGGTACCGGTAACGCAGGGAGCCTTCCAGCTCTCTACCGTCTTTCGGATGTATTCGCCCTTAGCTTTGATCTCCTCCGGACCCATCTCGTCCAGAATCTCCAGCACAGCCAGCGCAGCCGCGGCGGAGATGGGGTTGCCGCCGAAGGTGGTTGCGTGGGTGCCGGGGCCCAGAACATGAGCACATTTGGCACTGGCCAGCACACCGCTCATGGGCATACCGCCGGCGATTCCCTTGGCAAAGGTGAGTGCGTCAGGCTGGATGCCATACTGCTGGAAGCAGAAGAGAGAGCCGGTCCGGCCGATACCGGTCTGGACCTCATCTACCAGCAGCAGCCAGTCGTGTTCCCGGCAGTAGTCAGCCAGCTGGGATACGAAATCTGCGGTCATGGGATTGACGCCGCCCTCTCCCTGAATGAGCTCCAGCATAACAGCGCAGACATCCTCGCCGTCCTGCTGACGGACCGAGTCCATATTGCCGGCCTCGGCATAGCGGAAGCCCTCGGTAAAGGGGAAGAAATACTGGTGGAACACCTCCTGGCCGGTGGCGGCCAGCGTGGTAATGGTGCGGCCGTGGAAGGACTGCTTCAGGGTGAGGACAACAGCCCGGCCCTCGCCGTACTTATCGAAGCTGTACTTACGGGCCAGCTTAATCATGCCCTCATTGGCCTCAGCGCCGGAATTGGCAAAGAAGGCCGAGGCCATACCGGACCGGGTGCAGAGCTCCTCGGCCAGCCGGGCATAGGGCTGGGAGTAGTAGAGGTTAGAGATATGGGCCAGCTTTCCGGCCTGATCGGCTACCGCCTTGACCCATTTGGGATGGGCATAGCCCACCGAGTTGACGCCGATCCCGCTGGCAAAGTCGATATACTCCTCGCCTTCCAGACCATAAAGGGTTGCCCCTGTGCCGTGGTCGATCGCCACATCAAAACGGCCGTAGGTCTGCATGGTATAGCTGTGATCCAGCGCTTTCAGATACTCGAAGGTCATAGTCTTCTCCCCTTTTCTCAGATGAGCATGGTACCGATACCCTGATCGGTGAGCATCTCAATGAGGATAGAGTGGGGCAGACGTCCGTCGAGGATATGGCAGCGCTTGACGCCGGAGCGGATGGCCTCCACGCAGCAGTCGGCCTTGGGGATCATTCCGCCGCCGATCGAGCCCAGCTTCTTCAGGGTGGGCACCTCGGAGACGTGAACGATGGGCAGCAGGGTATCCTCGTTCTTGGGATCCTTCAGCAGACCGCGGACGTCGGTGAGCAGGATCAGCTTTTCAGCGCCAAGGGCGATGGCCAGTTTGGAGGCGGCGATGTCAGCATTAATATTATAGGAGTTGAGGGTGTCCTTGCCCTGAGCCACAGTGGAGATAACCGGGATATAGCCCTTTTCCAGCGCGTCTTTCACGATCTGGGCATTGACGGACACTACTTCGCCCACCATACCGTACTTGGGGTCCTTAACTTCTGCCTCAAAGAGGGAAGCATCCAGACCGGACAGGCCGATGGCCCGGGCGCCCATCCGGTTCAGGGTGGCCACCAGATCCTTGTTCACGCCGCCGCAGAGGACCTGCTGAACAATGGTCATGGTCTGCTTGTCCGTATAACGCAGGCCATCAACAAACTTGGGCTCCTTGCCCAGCTTTTCCAGCATCTCGTTGATCTCAGGCCCGCCGCCGTGTACCACGACCACGTTGATTCCCACCTGACGCAGCAGGGTAATATCGCTCATAACGGCCTGACGGAGTTCCTCGGAAATCATGGCATTTCCGCCGTACTTGACCACTACGGTCTTGCCGGAATACTGCTGAATATAGGGCAGAGCCTCTACCAGGATCTGAGCCCGGTCAATGTAATTATAAGTCATAGTCAGTTCCTCTTTTCTTCTCTTCATCCCGGAAGATCAGCTGCGGTAGTCGCCGTTGATCTTCACATATTCATACGTCAGGTCGCAGCCCCAGCAGGCAGCGCTCTGGCTACCCTCCCGGAGCAGGACATGGATGACCACTTCCTGCTGGCTCAGGATCTTCTTGGCCATCTCTTCATCAAAGTTCAGCGCCGAGCCCATCCGGCAGACAGCCACTTCGCCGGCCTGAGAGCGGAAGGTGACATCCACCGTCTCCGGGTCGAAGCTGGCACCGGAATATCCCATGGCACACAGGACGCGGCCCCAGTTGGCATCGGCACCAAACATAGCAGCCTTGACCAGAGAGGAGCCTACCACACTTCTGCTCAGCGTCTCTGCCTTTTTCTCGCTCTCGGCCCCTTCCACCAGACAGGTGATCAGGCGGCTGGCGCCCTCGCCATCAGCGGCCATCTTTCGGGCCAGCTGGGTGCAGACGTACATAAGGGCCTCTTTCAGGCTCTCGTAGTCCTCTCCGGGCTGGCAAATCGTCTCGTTTCCTCCCTGTCCGTTGGCAAAGACCAGGAAGGTATCGTTGGTAGAGGTATCGCCGTCCACCGTCACCCGGTTAAAGGTGCGGGGGACAATCTCATGGACCATGCGATCCAGCATTGCGGGGGAAACGGCGCAGTCGGTGGTGACAAAACTGAGCATGGTACCCATATTGGGATGAATCATGCCCGATCCCTTGGCGATTCCGCCCACGGCAATTCGCTTGCCGCCCACCATGGTCTCCACTGCGATTTCCTTTTTCACCGTGTCAGTGGTCATAATAGCCCGGGCGGCTTCGTCGGAAGCGCACTCATCAGCGTGCAGGGCGGCCACCAGCCGGGGGGTCCCCTCCAGAATCGCTTTGACATTGAGCTCCTGACCGATCACACCGGTAGAACAGACGGCAAATTCCTCCGGCTGATGACCGGTAGCCTCGGCGGCTGCCCGGCACATCTCCAGCGCGTGGAGCCGGCTGTTGGGGGCGCAGGCGTTGGCGTTGCCGGAGTTCGCGATCACGCCGTAGCCATAGCCGAAGGCGATATGCTCCCGGGTCAGATGAACGGGAGCTGCCTTGACCTGATTGGTAGTGAACATGCCGGCCACTGAGCAGCAGCTGTCAGAGAGGACCATACACAGGTCCTTCTTGCCTTCGCCCGTCTGTTCCTCCATGGGCAGGGCACTCGCCTTTACGCCCACCCGGATACCGGCTGCCTGAAATCCTTTCGCGGCAACGACGCCGCCGGAAATTTCCTTCATGGAAATCCACTTCCTTATTCTAAATTGCTCAGAGGAGACCGGTCTTTTCATCCAGTCCCAGCATAATATTCATATTCTGAACGGCAGCGCCAGAAGCGCCCTTGCCCAGATTGTCAAACAGAGCTGTGACAGTCGTCTGCTCTTCATGGCCGCAGACGATCAGCTTCATAAAGTTGGTCCCGGCCAGCGTATTGGCAAAGATAACCGGCTCCTCGCCGCCGAAGGGTGCGACCTGCAGGAAGAACTCGTCCTTGTAGTATTCCTGCAGCTTCTCACAAATGTCCATCGCCGTGGGCTTGCCTCGCAGATGGCGATTGGACAGCAGAATGGTGGTCGCCATGCCCTGAGGGAAGTCGCCCACCACGGGAGAGAAGACAGGCGCCTGTGCCAGGCCGCTGATCTCCATCATCTCAGGTACGTGCTTATGCCGGAGACCGGTGGCATAGATCCGGCTGGAAGCCAGACACTGGGGCCGGTCCTCTGCCTCGTACTCGGCGATCATCTGCTTGCCGCCCCCAGAGTACCCGGTGAGGGAGTAGCAGGTCAGCGGATAGTCCACCGGCAGGATACCCAGCCGGACCAGCGGGGTCACAGAGGCAATAAAGCCGGAGGCATGACAGCCGGGATTTGCCACCCGGCGAGATCTTCCAATGGCGGCCCGGCGGCTGCGGGACAGCTCAGGAAAACCGTAGTCCCAGTTGGGATCGGTCCGGTGGGCGGTCGAGGCGTCGATGATCCGGGCCTTGGGATTGTTTACCAGAGAGACTGCCTCCCGGGCAGCGGCGTCGGGCAGGCAGAGAAAGGAGATATCCGCCTCGTTGAGAAGCTTGGCCCGCTCGGCGTTGTCCTTGCGCTTGTCCGGATCGATGACCAGCAGCTCGATATCCTCCCGCTGGCCCAGACGCTGGTAAATCTGCAGGCCGGTTGTGCCCGCCTGACCGTCGATATAGATTTTCGGTTTCAAAGGGAATTCCCCCTCATATTCAAAATTACTTACTTCCGCTGGTCCAGAAAGGCCTGAATGGTGTCAATCTGACGCTGGACCTCGTCATGGGCGGGGCCGCCGATGGTCTTGCGCTGGCCAACGCAGGTCTTCAGGCTGAGCGCCTCGAAGACATCCTCCTCAAAGGCGGGAGAGATTGCCTTGTACTCTTCCAGCGTCAGGCTGTCCAGAGTCTTGCCGGCAGCAATGCAGGAATTGACCAGCCGGCCCACCATGGTATAGGCATCGCGGAAGGGAACGCCCTTCTTAGCCAGATAGTCGGCGCAGTCGGTAGCGGTGATAAATCCGCCGTTGGCCGCCTTGAGCATATTGTCGGGGTGAACGATAATGGTGTCGAGCATGGCAGCAAAGACGGGGATGCACATCTCCACCGTATCAATGGCATCAAAGACGCCCTCCTTGTCCTCCTGCATATCCTTATTGTAGGCCAGAGGAATGCCCTTCATCATGGTCAGCAGACCAATCAGGCTGCCGTAGACCCGGCCGGTCTTGCCCCGGACCAGCTCGGCCACATCCGGGTTCTTCTTCTGGGGCATAATGGAAGAGCCGGTGGAGTAAGCGTCGTCCAGATCAATGAACTTGAACTCCCAGGAGCACCAGAGAATGATCTCCTCGGAGAACCGGGACAGGTGCATCATAATAATGGAACAGGCCGACAGGAACTCAATGGCAAAGTCCCGGTCAGAGACCGAGTCCATCGCGTTGTCCGTAGGCTTGGCAAAGCCCAGCAGCCGGGCGGTCAGGGTCCGGTCCAGAGGATGGGTGGAGCCGGCCAGCGCTCCCGCGCCCAGAGGGCACTCGTCCATCCGGTCCAGGCAGTCCTCCAGACGGGTGATATCCCGACGGAACATGTTGGCATAGGCCATCAGATGGTAGCCGAAGGTGACCGGCTGGGCCCGCTGAAGGTGTGTATAACCAGGCATAATGGTGTCAATATGCTTTTGAGCCTGCCGGACGATGATCTCTTCCAGATCCATGAGCATACCGATAATGACCCGGATCTCCGTCTGGACATACATCCGGAAGTCCAGCGCCACCTGATCGTTTCTGCTCCGGCCGGTGTGCAGCCGCTTGCCGGCAGCTCCCAGACGCTGAGTCAGGAAGGTCTCGATGTTCATATGGATATCCTCGTTGTCGGCAGAGAAGTCGATTCTGCCGGCCTCGATATCGGCCAGAATCTCCCTCAGGCCCTGAACGATCCGCAGCGACTCCTCCTTATCGATGATACCCTGCTGACCCAACATGGTGGCATGAGCCACAGAACCGGTAATATCCTGTCTGTACATCCGGGAGTCAAACTGGATGGAAGAGTTGAAGTCGTTGACCAGAGAATCCACTTCTTTGTCAAACCGTCCGCCCCAAAGCTTCATAAAAAGTAACCTCCAAAGGGCATTTCAGCCCACTTTATGTCTGTTTTATCAAAGTAGTAAAAGCTAAAAGCAGAATGCGGAGAAAGGTCCGCCCTCCTCCGCATTCTGTTGATTTTCATTTGATCGGCCCTCAGGCCGGCTGAATACTCAGTTGAGCTTACCCATCTCCCGGAGAGCCTGGACCTTGGTGGGCAGACCCCACAGGTTGATGAAGCCCTCGGCGTCCTTCTGGTTGTAGTCAGACTCGTCAAAGGTGGCCAGATTCTCAGAGTACAGGCTGCAGGGAGAGGTCATGCCGGCGAAGATGATATTGCCCTTGTAGAGCTTCATCTTAACGGTACCGGTGACATATTCCTGAGTCTTGTCCACGAAAGCGGACAGGGCCTCCCGGAGGGGGCTGTACCACTTGCCATTGTAGACCAGATCGGCAAAGTCAATGGCCAGCTTCTGCTTCAGGTGCATGGTGTCCTTGTCCACAGTGATCATTTCCAGCTGCTCATGAGCGGCATAGAGGATAGTGCCGCCGGGAGTCTCATAGATGCCCCGGTCCTTCATACCGACCAGACGATTTTCCACGATGTCGATAATACCGATACCGTTTGCGCCGCCCAGCTCGTTGAGCTTGCGGATGATATCAGAGGCCTTCATCTTCTCACCGTTGACGGCCACGGGAACGCCCTTTTCAAAGTCAAGAGAGACATAGGTGGGCTCGTCGGGTGCCTGCAGAGGGGAGATACCCATCTCCAGGAAACCGGGCTTCTCCAGCTGAGGCTCGTTAGCGGGATCTTCCAGATCCAGACCCTCGTGGCTCAGATGCCAGAGGTTCTTATCCTTGGAGTAGCTGGTCTCACGGGTGATCTTCAGGGGCACATTGTGAGCCTCGGCATAGTCGATCTCTTCGTCACGGCTCTTGATATCCCACTCACGCCAGGGAGCAATAACCTTCATACCGGGAGCGAAGCGCTTGATGGCCAGCTCGAAGCGGACCTGATCGTTGCCCTTACCGGTGCAGCCGTGGGCAATCGCGTCGGCGCCCTCAGCCAGAGCGATCTGAGCCAGAGCCTTGCCGATGACGGGACGGGCAAAAGCGGTACCCAGCAGATAGGTCTCGTATTTGGCGCCGGCCTTGACGGAGGGGATAATGACGTCGTCCACCATCTCGTCCACCAGGTCGGCCACAATCAGCTTGGAAGCGCCGGTCTTGATGGCCTTCTCTTCCAGACCTTCCAGCTCGTCAGCCTGACCCACATTGCCGGCCACAGCGATGATCTCGGGATTATTATAGTTCTCTTTCAGCCAGGGAATAATGATGGAAGTATCCAGACCGCCGGAATAGGCCAGAACCACTTTCTTGATCTCACTCATGATATTTGCCTCCTATTGTACTGCGGTCACTACCGCCATAATTCTTGTCGCTGATTATAGTACCATCCAGCAACAGAGAATGCAAGCCCAAAATTGCATAAATTTTCGTTCTACGCCAGTCTGTTCCTGTATAATTTCACTTATCAGCGCATAAATATGCATTCATTTTCATTGATATACACGCAATTATACACTCTCCGGGCCGTCGGGCGTCTTCCTCCGGCGGATCTTTCTGTCAGGTTGTACAAAGACCACCTTTTTTCTTCCGCCGGAGGAGAAAAAAGAACGAGGCCCGGATGGACCTCGTTCTTTTTGCCTGGCAGAGGGTAAGTAAATTACTCTTCCTCGATAGCGCCCATGGGGCACTGGCCGGCGCAAGCGCCGCAGGAGATGCAGGTATCAGCGTCGATGACGTAGATGCCGTCGCCCTCAGAGATGGCGCCCATGGGGCACTGACCTGCGCAGGAGCCGCAGGCGATGCAAGCATCGGTAATCTTGTAAGCCATGAATTGTTCCTCCTTAATTTAGGTTGCCTCTATTGTAACACGGTCCGGGGAAAAATCAAGTCCAAAATTTTAGAAAAAGTTTGAATAAAACCCAGTTAGCCAGTGCAAACTAAAATAAATTTAGTGCAAAAGTGGTGAATTGAATGAAAAAGCCAATTCCCCGCCCTGTGTCGGGGGCAAAAAATGACACAGAATTTTCTTCCACCCTTACGCCGGATATCAATGCCGGGAAGCGATCTCTTCCTCATAATCGCCGCGCCACTCTCCCCGCGCCTCCTCCCACTGCCAGCCCAAAGAAAAAGGGATACTAAATGCTCCGATCTGCCCCGATCGGGGCATTTCTTCTGTCTGGTTAATTATTTGCTTGCTAGGCGGGTGGAGATATGTTATGATAAAATTAATTTAGTATGGATATTATGCACTTTTTTAATACAGGAGACCATCATGGAACTGAAACATCCATTTTTTTCCGCTCTCCCCCGCCGTTTGACTGCCTTGGCGCTGGCTTTGGCCACCTGCTGCTCTCTGCTCACGCCCGGCTTTGCCGCCGAGACGGATGAGCTGACCGGCCCGCTGCCGGAAGAGGAGCAGTCCTCCCTCCAGGAGACCTCCAGCCAGGATGACGCCGCTCTTTCACAAGAGGTTCCCGACCCTGCGGATCAGACGCTGCCGGAAGAGGAAGAGCCCCTCTCGGAAGAGATCACTCTGCCCGAAGAAGAACAGCTTCCCGAAGAAGAGCAGCTCCCTGAGGAGGAGCAGCCGGCGGAGGAAGAGCTGACCGAAGAAGAAGCAGACGCCATCCTTCCTGTCGATCTGAGCGAGGAGGAGCCCTCCGAACCTGAGAGCGATCCCATCCAGATTACAGAGACCGTCACCTTTGATTTGCAGTACGATGACCGGTTTGATTTTACCGACTATCTGATCCTGGAGGGCTACGAAGTCGTCTCGCTGGAGACCACTGCCGTCACCTCTTATCAGGTCTCCGCCGGCAAGAAGACCAGCCAGAAGGATGAGGCCGTTCTCACTCTGCTGGAGGATTCCCATACTCAGGTGGCAGCCACCGGTATCGGCACCGCCTCTGTTCTGCTGGCTCCAGCGGAAGAGGCCGATGAAGTCCGTGCCCTGCTCAGCGGTCAGGTCACCGTCTCCGGAAGCGAGACCAATTCGGAGGAAGACCCTGCCGCCGATACCAGCTCTGTAACCTATCAGCTCATTCAGGCCGACGTCACCGTTTCCCCCGCCGTACTCACCCTGTTCTTTTTGGCCGGCCAGAGCAATATGGAGGGTTTGTGTGCCTTTTCCGACTACAATCCCGCCGACTCAGTCCTCTGTACCGACGGCACAGTTTACTCCTCCTATCTCCCCTCTGACAGCCAGACCGGCCGAAGCATCACCGGCCTGAGCTCCTATCCCGCCCGCACCGTTTCCAATTACAAGAACTATCTCCCCTCCTCCCTTACCTCCGATCTCAGCCTTTCCGGCAGCCAGCTGCTCTATCCTGTGAACGCCCTCACCTCCGAAGGAGCGGGCAAATGCGGGCCTGACGCCGCCCTCGCCTATGAATGGAACCAGCTTACCGGCGAGAAGGTTTGGGTCATCAATGCCGCCGTCAGCGGCACCTCCATCACCGACTGGATCCCCGGCAGCAGCTGCTACAGCTTCTGCGAGAAGGTCTTCGCTTCTGCCGTCTCCCTGCTCAAGGCTGAGGTGGCTGCCGGCCACTACTACGAAGGTGACCGCCAGCTCTACTGGCTTCAGGGCGAGCGCGATCGAACCATGGCTGCCGCTGATTATCTGGCCAACTTCAAGTCCTTGCGCTCGGCAATGAGCAGCGATTTTGGCATGGATTATTACGGTATCATTCTTACCCGAGCCTATCAGGGTGGTCTCACCCAGACCGACTTGGCCATGACCGGCCCCCGGATTGTCCAGTACTATCTGGGCTCCAGCAGTTTCTCCAATGTTTTTACCGTCAGTAACGTCAACGAGCAGTGGATCACCGACTCCGGTGTTCAGAACTACTTCCGCTCGGTCTATCCGGAGGGCAGACCTGACTATCCTCTGAGAAGCGGCAGCAGCCTTACCTCCCTGCCCTCCTATGCCACCGAAACCCACGACGGCTTCCACTACTCCCAGATCGCCCACAATGAAAATGGTCTGGACGCTGCCCGGAATATGTTCTACTCTATCTACGGCAGCTACGATACTGACGTCTCCGTCTCCTGGCGGGACGAGCACAACAATGAGCTGTCCACCCTGTCCATCGCGCCGAAACAGTCGGCTATTCTGGTCCCGGTGGCCGAGCCTCTCTATCTGGCGAAAAAGATCAGCTACAGCCTTGGCTCGTCCAAGTTCAGCTACACCAAATCTGCCAGCCTCATGACTGTGCCCGCCAGCGGCAGCACCACAATGAAGGCCCTCTTCCAGGGCCGCACTGTCTCCACCCTGACCATCAAGGCCTACAGCTACGCCGCTCCCAATCTGACGTCGCTGACCGTCGCCACCTCCGGGCTTACGCTTAGCTGGAGTCCGGTCTCCGGTGCCAGCCAGTACAAGATCTACCGCCGTCATCCCGACAGCACCAGCTGGTCGCTCATCAAGACCACTACTTCTACCAGTTATACCGACACCTCCGTTTCCAACGGCGAGTTCTACGCCTACACCGTCCGGGCCGTCCGGAACGGCAAGATAACCGCTTATGATCCCACCGGTCTCTCCTGCTGCTATCTGGCTCCTATTAAGCCCACTCTGGCCAACACTGTCTCCGGCGTACAGGTAAAGTGGACCAAATCTCTGGACGGTGTCAAGTACTACATCTATCGCAAAACAGCCTCCACCTCCTGGACGCGGGTCGGCACCACTGCCGGTTCCAGCTTCCTTGACCGGACAGCTGTCTCGGGCAGCAACTACTCTTATTCCGTCGTATGCAGCTATGCCGGCGTCTCGTCGGTCTATGTAGCTTCCAGGATCCTCTACCTTTCCGCCCCTCAGCTCTCCACCGCCTCCTCCAGTGACGGCGGGATCAAGCTGACCTGGAAGAAGGTCGCCGGTGCCGAAGGCTACCGGATCTACCGGAAGTCAGACGGCAGCAGCTGGCAGAAGCTGACCGATATCAGCGGCAGCGGTGTAGTCTCCTGGCTGGATAAGACTGTCTCTCCCCATCAGGACTATCTTTATACCGTCCGGGCCTTTAAGGGCAGCACCTTCTCCGGCTACAACAACACTGGTATCGGCTGTCATTATACCCCTCTGCCCTCCCTTCCTTCTCTGTCGCTGAGCCTCAGCGGCATCAATATCCAGTGGAGCGGCGTGGATGGCGCCTCGGGCTACCAGCTCTACCGGAAGGAAGCATCCGGAGGCTGGAGCAAGATTGCCTCCTTTGATGCCGACGCGCGCTCCTATCTGGACGAGGACGATCTGGTCTCCGGCGTCAGGTATACCTACACCCTCCGTGCCGTCTGCAGTGAGGGCCTCTCCGGCTATCTCTCCGGACGCTCCATCCTCTGGCTGGACACGCCCAAGCTGGACACCGTCAGCTGCACCAAAACCGGCCTGAAGGTCTCCTGGCTGCCCGTCTCCGGCGCTGCCGGCTACCGGGTCTACCGGAAGTCCGGGGAAGGCAGCTGGAAAAAGGTCACTGATCTCACCGGCAGTAAGGTCAGCAGCTATACCGACACCTCCATTGACAGCGGCACTACCTACTCCTATACCGTAAAAGCCTTCTCCGGCAGCCAGTTCTCCAGCCACAGCGAAACGGGAATCTCCGGCTTCTATCTGGCCCCTCCCGCCGCTCCCAAGCTGAAGGTGACGCCTGAGGGCATTCAGGTCAGCTGGTCCGCCCAGGCCGGCACCGACGCCTTCCAGCTCTACCGCAAAACCGGCTCCGGCAACTGGGTCAAGCTGACTGTTCTGGACGGTGACACCCTCTCCTATCTGGATGAGGCCGCCGAACTCACCTCCGGCAGCCAGTACACCTACACACTCCGTGCCATGAGCGGCCAGACGCTCTCCAGCTACAATTCCGGCACCTCCACCCTCTGGCTTGCCGCTCCGGTGCTGAAAGCGCCTTCCTGCTCTGCCTCCGGCATCAAGCTCAGCTGGACTGCCGTCACCGGCGCCTCCGGCTATCGGCTCTATCGGAAGACCGCCGGCTCCGGTTGGAACCAGCTGGCCGAGATCACCGGTACCAGCTACACTGACACTACCGCCGTCAGCGGCACTACCTATTATTACACCCTCCGCGCCCTCAGCGGCAGCAAGCTCTCCGGCTACAACGACACAGGAACCCCCGCCATCTTCCTGCCCGTTCCCGTCATCAGTTCGGCCAAAAACGCCGCCGGCGGTATCCGTCTGACCTGGTCGGTTCAGGACGGTGCCACAGGCTACCGGATCTTCCGAAAGACGGGCAGCTCCGGCTGGCAGAATCTGGGCGACGTGGAAGTGCCCCCGGATACCACCACCATGACCTGGCTGGACGAGACTGATCTGGTCTCGGGCACCACCTATACCTATACCCTTCGGGCCATTACCGAGCACAACCTCTCCAGCTATAAGTCCGGCCCCTCGGTAGCCTATCTGGAAGCTCCGGTCATCTTGTCGCTGGACAATCAGCCTCAGGGCATTCAGGTCAACTGGTCCGCCGTCACCAATGCCGTCAGCTATACCGTCTACCGAAAGCTGCCGGGCAGCCCGTGGAACAAGCTGGCTGTCGTGGACGGCGACACCCTCTCCTGGCTGGATACCACCACCCTGGAGGAAGGCGAGATCTACTACTATACCGTCCGCTCCAACGACGGAGTCCGGAACTCCGCCTATTACACGGACAACAGCATCCTCCGCCTCTCCCCCTCCCAGCCGGACTGACAGCCGCTCTGCCCTTCAAAGACACAAAAATCCCCTGCACGGCCTAACCCGTGCAGGGGATCCTTCTTTTTCCGCTCAGATTTCCCGACGCCCTTCCAGCGCTCTTGCCAGTGTGGCATCGTCGGCGTGCTCCAGATGACTACCCACCGGAATGCCATAGGCCAGCCGTGTAGTCCTGACGCCAAAGGGGCGCAGAAGCCGGCTGATATACATGGCTGTGGTCTCTCCTTCCGTGTCCGGATTGGTGGCCATAATGATCTCGCTGATCTCGCCCGAGGCCACCCGCTGAACCAGCTGGGCAATTCGCAGATCGTCCGGGCCCACATGATTCATGGGAGAGAGAACGCCGTGGAGCACATGGTAGGTACCGTTGTACTCTCCCGAGCGCTCCATGGCCATCACGTCTCTGGGATCGGCCACCACACAGACCTGACTCTTATCCCGCTTAAAGCTGGAGCAGATAGGGCAAAGACCCTCGCCCTCAGAGAGGTTCTGACAGACCGGACAGCAGGTGATGGCCCGTTTGGCGTCCACAATAGCCTGAGCAAAGCTTTCCGCCTCCTCGCCGGGCAGATCCAGAACATAGAAAGCCAGCCGCTGGGCAGACTTTGCGCCAATGCCCGGCAGACGGTTAAAATGCTCTACCAGTTTTTCCAGTGCGGGGGGAAGATACTGCATAGTAACGATCTCCTAGTAAACGATCAGTTGTTGTAAACGGAAGAGGTTCCAATCTCAGCTGCGTCATAGCCGGCGTGCTGCAGGGCGTCCAGAATGGCCCGCTTGTGGGTGACACCGAAGGCCTCCAGAGTGACCCGCAGCTCCACGCCCTGCTGTCGGTTGATATTAAAGAACTGGTTGTGCTCCAGTTTGATGATATTGCCGTTCTGCTTGGCCACCAGTTCGGCAACGCGCAGCAGCTCGCCGGGGCGGTCGGGCAGATGGACGGAGAAGGTGAATACCCGGCTCCGGTTAATCAGGCCGTGCTGGATGATGGAGGCCATGGTAATGACGTCCATATTACCGCCGGAGAGGATAGAGACCACATTCTGGCCCTTGCAGTCCAGGTGATACAGGGCTGCCGCTGTCAGCAGGCCTGCGTTTTCCACGATCATCTTGTGTTTTTCCGTCATATCCAAGAAGCAGTTGACCAGTTCCTCGTCCCTGACGGTAATAATACCATCCAGATTCTTCTGCAAATAGGGCAGCACCTTATCGCCGGGGGTCTTGACGGCCACGCCGTCGGCAATGGTAGAGATCTGGGGCAGCGTGACGATCCGGCCCGCCTTCAGACTGGCTTTCATGGAAGCGGCTCCCTCCGGCTCCACACCAATCACCCGGACACCGGGATTGAGTAGCTTTGCCAGCGTAGCAACGCCGGAAGCCAGACCGCCGCCGCCGACGGGAACCAGAATCACATCCACCTCCGGAAGGTCGGAGAAGATCTCGTAGGCGATGGTTCCCTGTCCGGTGGCAATGCGCAGATCGTTGAAGGGATGGATATAGGTCAGGCCCTGGCTCTTGGCCAGCTGGGCCGCCTTGGAGGCAGCCTCGTCAAACGTTCCTCCATGAAGGACCACACGGGCGCCGTAATTCTTGGTATTTTCCACTTTGATGAGCGGAGTGGTGGTAGGCATGACCACCGTTGCGGCCACACCGGCCTTCTGGGCAGCGTAGGCCACCCCCTGAGCGTGGTTGCCGGCAGAGGCAGTGATCAGTCCCCGCTCCTTTTCCTCCTCGGAGAGCATGGAAATCGTATAATAGGCGCCCCGAATCTTGTAGGCGCCGGTAACCTGCATATTTTCCGGCTTGAACCAGACCTGGTTTCCAGTCTCCTTGGAAAAATAGGCCGAATGAATCAGATGGGTGTCCCGCAGAACGCCCCGCAGCTCACTCCGGGCAGCTTTGAATGCTTCCAGTGTCATCATAGTGGTATTCGCTCCTTATACCCCCTGTCAGGGGCGCATTGAACCTATTGTAAAGGGAAGCGGGAAAATTGTCAACAAAATGCGCGTTGTCAAGGCAAACGGGCCCTTCTCCCCTCCCGTCCTCACAATATAATTGAACCGACACCGTCAAAGGACTATAATGAGATCATACCGTTTCGGAGGTCTCTGCCCATGATCATTCTTATTGCCGGCCCATCCCATACCGGAAAAACCGTACTGGCGCAAAAGCTGCTGGAGCAGTATCATTACCCCTACCTGTCCATAGACCATTTGAAAATGGGCCTGATCCGTAGCGGGAATACCTCTTTGACTCCCTGCGACAGCGACGCGGCCCTCACCGCTTATCTATGGCCCATTGTGAGAGAGATGGTAAAAACAGCCATTGAGAACAGCCAGGATCTCATTGTGGAGGGCTGCTATATCCCCTATGACTGGGCGAAGGACTTCGCATCGGACGAGCTGGCACAGATCCGGTCCGTCTTTCTTGTGATGAGCGGGGATTACATCCGCAGTCACTTCCCTGCCATCCGGCAGCACGCCAACGATATCGAGCGACGTCTGGACGACTCTTCCTGCACCATGGACTCCGTCCTCCGTGACAATGCTCAGGCGCTGGCTCAGTGCCGGGAGCATCAAGTCAATTACCTGCTCATTGATGGAGCATATCCGTCAGACATCAGTCTTATGGGACTGTGATAGTTTTTCTGCACAAAAAAGCCGAAACGCCTCCGCGTTTCGGCTTCTCTGTTCGCTATTCTCTCACTCCGGCAGGGGCTCCAGCCGCAGGGAGTCAAAATATTCATAGAAAGGCATCAGCAGCTGATATCCCTTCACCAGCTCATGGGCCAGCTCCGGGGAAAAGAGCAGCTCATCCGGCTCCCGCTCGCAAGACAGGCCCACATACTTCCGGTTGAACCAGGGCATGAGTCGTTCTGCCACTTGCCCCTTGGGCCGTTTGTACTCCTCCCCGTAGAGGTGGAAAGTCTCCTGACTCTCATAGAGATCGACCAACGCCTCCAGCTTCTCCGGCTCCCGGAGGATTCTCCGGCGGTAGACCTCCATATCCTGAGGATTCCCCCAGTAGCCCAGACCATACTGGTAGCCGGTACTGCCGATCTCAAACCAGAAGGAGGGGATTCCGTGCCAGTCCTCTTCCGAGTCGTGGGGCCGCTCCATGCTCAGCCACAGATGATCCTTATAGGGCCCTCCGTACTTGACCCGCCGGGCATCCCGATAAATCCGGGCCACATGGAGATTGAGCTGACAGCCGGGATTACAGGCGTGGAACAGGTCATAAACCTCCCGTCCCAGTTCCTGCATGGGCCGGTAGAGATGGTCCAGATACTCCTGCTTATGCTCGTTGAACCACCCGCGCTCATTATTGAACTTAACGCCCCAGAGAAACTGGATGGTTTCTTCGGAAAATCCCTGAAACATGGCCGTTCCGTTATCCTCTCCCGGCATCTGGCTCATTCGCCGTTGCCGCTGTTGTCGCCGTCGCTGTTATTGTTATTATTATTGTTATTGCTGCTGGGCTTTTCCTTGGTGCCCTGCGCAATAACCTTATCCCGCTTCTTATAGTAACTGTAGGCCTCCTCGGTGGAGGAGATCAGGCTGCCATTTCCGTCGTAAAGCTCCCGGTAGGTCTGGACCTTATAGCCAGTATAGGCGGTGGTGATCGTCTTTTCCTCGCCCACATACATGGAAGAGTCCTTCTCGTACTTGACGGAGAAGGGAATCTTCTCCAGCGTCTTGCTGACGATCTTTACGGTAATATCATCGGTCTTGGTGCCCAGAATCTTCATGGTCACCTTGCCGTTTGCGTACTCACCCACCACCTTGATGGGGTACTTGGTGTTGTTGGCAAACTTGAACTCCGGTCCGCCCCAGCTGACGGTGGCGTCCAGGCCCAGTCCAATGTAGCTGGAAGCAAAGCTGTGGTTGGTCCGGGTAACGATCTCCAGATTGGAGTACAGGCAGGCAGCATACAGGGTGGAAGAGGTCTGGCAGATGCCGCCGCCTACCTGCTTGATGGTCTGGCCGTTGAGGTAGGCGTCAGCCTCGGAAAAGCCCCGGGCTTTGGTTCGCTGACCTACCACGTCGTTATAGGAGAAGACATCTCCTACCAACAGGATCGTACCGTCACAGAAGGACGCAGACAGCCGGACATTCTCCCGGCGTCCGCTGGAGCCGGAGACGGTAGTAGTATAGCTGCCCAGCACATCCTTGAAAAGATTAGCCTCCATATCCTCAGTGGAGATCTCCGGCTGAGTAATGATCAGGGGGACATCCACCTGACTGCCCGGCTGGGCATCGGCGAGAGCCTGCTTGGCCGCCTCCAGATCAAAGCTGACACCCACTACAGAGGGGACAATAGCATAGTCGTTGGCCGGGTCCAGCGTGGCGTCGGCAGCCTCGGCATAGACCTCGTTATAGATCTTCTCCACATCCAGCGCCGCAATATCACTGGTCAGCGTAGCGCAGTCCAGTCGCTGCGTCTCCGGCCAAGCGCCGGAAGAAACCAACTGGCCAATCTGGCTGACCACCGTATCGGCGTCTGCCACCTCGCCTGCCTCGCCCTTATGGATGGTAATACTCTGCTCGCCGATGGAGTAGGACGTCTCCACTGCTGTATTCACCTCAAACAGGCCGGTCTCTGCCACGGCAGCCTTCAGCTCCTCGCCGGCATGGATGGACAGGACGCTCTCGCCCTCCCAGCCCTTGACCTGCGCGGCAATCCACTGGAATCCCCGGGTCAAAAAGTGACCGTTGCTGCGCTCCATAGCCTCTTCCAGCACCTGCTGAGTGTCCGGCCAGAGGATGGTGTGCTCCTGATTCCAAAGCTCTACGGCATAGTCGGTTCCGTCCAGAGCAATCTTTACCTGCGCATCCGACCAGCGCTCGTCAAACCGGGTCATAAGGGCCTCATCGGCCTGCTGGACCGTCTTCCCACTGATGTCAACGCCGTCAATGACTGTATTGGTCAGATAACGGTCCGGTGCTACCCGGCTGCAGAGGAATACATACAGCCCCACCAGCACCAGCAGCAAGGCAAGAATGGCAATCAGCCCTTTCTTGTTGATGGTACCGGCGTCAGCCGCCTGCTTTTGATTCTTCGCGGGTTTTGTCTTTGCCGATTTCTGTTCTGTCTTTTTCACCTTTTTCGGTGCGGCAGCTTCTCTCTTACCCATATAGATTCTCCAATCACTGGTATATAATGCGGTATCAGTCATTTCCTGTTGTTTTAGTATACAGAATTCCCTATTGAAATTCAAGGCCAATCCGTTCGGTTCGCTCTTGCATTTCCAGCTTCTTATTGTTATAATGCTCAGAGGAAACGGTTTATCCCGCTGTTTTTTGTACGAAACGACGACACTTTCAAAAAACACATTTGAAAACGTCTCGTAAGATGTCTTAATTTTCGTTTGGAGGAGTTTACCATGCGTAGTTTTCTCGGTATTGATATCGGCGGCACCAATATCGCCGTCGGCGTTGTAAAGGAAGACGGCTCTCTCGTCAAGACTCTCAGCGTTCCCACCGGCGCCGGCCGGGCCACGGAAGCGCTGGTCAAGGACATGATCGACACCAGCCGCGCCGTCGTGACTGAGGCCGGCCTGACCATGTCTGATATCTCCTCCGTAGGTATCGGCGTCCCCGGCGCCGTCACTCCTGACGGTATCGTTCTCTCCGCCGTCAATCTGGGCTGGAAGAACGTTCCTCTGGCCAAGCTGGTGGGCGAGGCACTCCAGCTGCCTGTCTATCTGGGCAACGACGCCGACTGCGCCGCTCTGGGCGAAGTCCTGGCTGGCAGCGGCAGCGAGCACAACAGCGCCCTCATGATCACCATGGGCACCGGTATCGGTGGCGGTCTGATCGTCAACGGCAAGATCTTTACCGGCTGCACCGGCTGCGGCACCGAGCCCGGCCACTTCACCTTTGTCTACGGCGGCGAACCCTGCGGCTGCGGTAACCGGGGCTGCTTTGAGGCCTATGCTTCCGCCACCGCCCTCATCCGCCAGACCAAACGGGCCATGGAGCGGGATCTTGGCTCCAAAATGTGGGAACTGGTGGACCATGATATGGACAAGGTCAACGGCAAGGTTCCCTTCGACGCTGCCAAGATGGGTGACGAGACCGCGCTGGCCGTAGTAGCTCAGTATATCGACTATCTGGGCATGGGCATTGCCAGTATTGTCAACACCTTCCGCCCCGAAGTAGTTATTATGGGCGGCGGTATCTGCAATCAGGGCGACTACCTGATGGTACCTCTGAACGAGACCATCAAAAAGTACTGCTACGCCTCCGATCTGCTGCCCGTGCCCAAGGCCGTCCGGGCCTCTCTGGGCAACGACGCCGGCATTATCGGCGCCGGCGCTCTGCAGATGTCCGCCGAAAGCAGATAAAGTCTCTTTTCTCTCCAGCATAACAGGCGCGCATCCTCCGGATGCACGCCTGTTTTTTACTGTCCGGCCCTTTCCAGGTCGTCCAGCCGATGGTTGGCCACCTTCATCTTCTCTTCCAGAAGGGCGGTCCGTTCCACCACCTGATTGTGCTTTTCCACCTTTTCCTCCAGCTTCTGCAGCCGGAAGGCGGTCAGATTTTGGCTGGCCAAAACGCCGGCGAAGCTGCCAACCATAGTAAAGAGTCCCGAGACCACAGCCACAAGGACGCCGCTGTCCATATCTCTCCGCCTCCTTACTGCTCGATGCCATCCACCGTCACGTCCTTGACCAGCTGAAGGCCGTCGGCCCAGGAGTAGAGGGTATAGCTGGGCGTGCCGAAATAGACGGTTTTTTCCACCCGTCGGCCCCCCATATCCAGATAGGAAACGGAGACGAAGGGGTGATCCGGGTCGCTGACGGCCTGCTCGATGAGCAGCGCTTCCTCCAGCGTCAGCAGAGGCCATTTGAGCTTAATCGTGGTCTTGGCAGCGATAATATCGCCTACCATTTTGCCCGAGGCAGTCCGGCCGGTATTGGCTGACCAGACCTTCTCGGTAGCAATGGTCACTCCTTCCAACCCGGGCGCGGGCATGGCAAGACCGTTAATGGTCAGGTCGGTGATCGTCACTGCTGTATTCTCCTTTCTGATCCGGCCGCCCAGTCTGAAAGAGGGCGGCCGGTTGTTATTCTTTTTCCGGTCAGATCAGGATGGGACAGCGGCCGCTCTGTCTAGTCTGCCGATTGATACCCCGAACTACCTGACGGGTGAGCAGCTCGTCTCCCACCCGGACCTCTACCACTGTCTGGCCCCTCCGGTCCTCCATGGCTCCGGCCAGCTTTCGGGCCAGCTGATCCATCCAACCGGTCTCCCGATCCAGCGGCAGAACAGCCTCCCGGCCAGCCTCGCCTACCATGGCAAGGGTAGCACCGGTCACCAGTCCGCCGTCAGCCAGTTTGGGAATGGTGGGCATTCGAGCCAGCGTCACACTGCCGCCGGGCACCAGTGTCTTGCCCATCACCTTGACCGGATCCCAGGAAAACTTCAGGGCAGAGTTGACCTTTCCAATGATCCGGTTGACCAGATCGATAACGGCGTTAAGTCCGTTTTTGAAGGGCGTGGTCAGTACCGTCTTCAGATTGGATAGCTTTTGGCTGATCCCGCTGGTAATCCCGGAGAAGGTATTCAACAGTCCTGTCCGGCAGCCGGCGGCGCTCTCGGTCAGGTTGCCGGTAAAGCTCCGCCAGACAGTGCTTACCTGCTCCTGAAATGCCTTCCACTTTTCCGGCATACCGGAAAAGACGTTGGTCAGGTTCTGAATCCCCTGTCGGGCCAGCGTCAGGCCGGCAACGAGCAGGTTGGCGCTCCAGCTGCCCAGCGGCTTGAGCACCGCCTGATAAACGCTCTGCCCAATGGGTGCAAAGGCATTGAGAACGCCGGTCAGCAGCCGGATCGCCGAAGCCATCAGCTCCAGCGCCGCCGGTGCGGCCGTCTCAATGGTCCATTTACTCAGCGGCAGCAGCACATTGGTGTAGCACCAGCTGAGGGCGCCGCCAACGGTCTCCGTCAGCGGGACCAGCGCGCCGGTTACACTCCGGAAGCCCTCAGTCAGGCCGTTCAGATCCAGTCCGGCCGCCCAGCCGGCAGTGGCCGAGGCGATAGCCTCGAAATGACTCAGTACCGCCGCCGCCAGATCGGTCAGATCCTGAAAGATGGCCTCGCCTCTGCCCAGGCTCTCCCAGGCAAGTTCAAAGCGGCGGGCCAGTCCGGTCGTCGTCTCCAGCAGGCTCCCGGCAATGGACAAAACAGAGCGAAGAACCCTCTCGCCGCTGCCATTGGTCCAGACATTCAGCCAGCTTCTGCCCACTGAGCGCAGAGCCTGACCCAGACTCTGGGCCGCCTCCCGGGCAGAGCGAAGCACCTTGCGCCCCTCTTTCTCCCATGCCCCGCGAAAAACCGACCAGATTTCTTCCATGGCTCCGGTCAGCAGCCCGGGGATCCGAATCACCTGACTGGTCACTTCTCCCGTTCCCCCGCCGCTGCGGCTGCTGCCGCCGCCTCGGGAAGCTCCTCGACTGTCGATTCGGGTAATCTGGTCAAAGCCAAACAGCTGTTTCTGCGCTGCCGCCGCAGACCTGGCCGAAGCGGTTACCCGGTCTGCCGCCTTACCGGTCTTTTCCGAGACTTTAAGGGTGACGCCAAACAGGCTGGACACCAGTTCATTGATCCCTCTGGCCACCGGACGCAGGGCATGAAGCAGGCCGGCAAAGGCATTGAGTCCCACTGCCGCCACCGATCGGAATTGATTGCTCAGGGCTGACAGCTCGCTCCGGACCCTGCCCAAAGCCTGCGCGTAGGCCAGATTCATCTGACTGGCACTGGAGAGATAGTCCTTCAGCGCCTGCGCCGACTGGCTCGTCTGCCGGTAAAGACTGTTCTGCGCCTGAGTCAGCGCGTCAAAGGATGCGGTTGTCTCGTTCACTTACTTCACCTTCCTTCCCCCTCCGGCCATCCGCTCCATCCGCTGCCGGATGGCCTCCAGCCGGAGTTTATTTTTCTCCTCTTCCTCCCAAAAGGGGAAGAGCTCATAGACCGGCTCCACCGCTTCTCCGGCCAGAGCCCGGGCGCAGGTCACCGCCTGCTGCCATGCAATCAGACTCATCTGCTGAAAGCGAAGCCGCTCCCGGCGCCGGTCAGCCCGTGCCGCCGTCAGCAGTTCGCCCCAAGTCCACTCCTCCAGCTCCAGCGGCGCCCGCCCGGTCGCGCAGACCAGCTCCAGCAGCTCTTCCAGCGTCAGTTCCGGGGAAAAGGGGGCTCCGCCTCTCCCTTTTCCTCCTGCTGCCGATCGGCCATTCGGCCGGAGAAGGCCTCCTGCACCGCCTCGTGGAGACGGCGTTTCAATATCTCTGCCTGCTGATCGGCGATCAGACCGGAAGCCGCTGCCAGATCAAAGGCCAGCCAGCCGAAACGCTCCTGTCCATGCCAGCCCCAGTCCACCAGCAGATCGTAGAACTCCTCCCCGTCGGTGATCTCGTTTCCGCTGCCCGGCCAGTTCAGCGCCTCCCGGAGCAGAGCGCACATTCGGCGGCTGTCGGTGGGCGCCAGAAAGACGGTCTGGAGAATGTCCTCTCCAAACTCCTCGGTCAGATTGCGCTGGCCCCGAACAGTAAGCCGGAGCCGGTATTCTCGCCCCTCGCCCCGGAGAGGCAGGTAGTTTCTTGCCATATTCTCTTACCTCCTGTCAGAGCCGGAGCCCGGCAGCCGGGCCCCGGCAGTTCAAATTCAGGCTGCGGGATGGTTGACAACCCATTCGCTCTGGATGGAAAAGACCAGCTTGGCCGAGATCAACTCGTCCACCTTGCTGCCGACGATGTAGGTATTGACATAGCCGGTGGTGGAGAAGATGGTGCCGTCAGGGAAGGTCACGGTCAGAGGTACGATCTTACCCGCCTCCTGCAGCGCCTTAACCCGGCGGTAGTCAGAATCCTCGGCGCTGTTATCAAAGAGGTAGGTCACCTCAAAGGCTTTGGTCTCCTGAACGCCAGGAACGTTCTTTTTCATCGTGTCCTTCATGCACGTCGCATCCAGTGTGGAGGGAGAGCCGCCGATATCACCGATCTCGGTGACATAGTTCATAGCCGTGCTGTTAATCTCCACCTCGATGCCAATGGTAGACAGGCCCTGGTTTGCCATAGTATATCAACTTCCTTTCTGTACTGATTGTCTGTTTCCTTTTCGGAAAGAAAGTCTTCTTACGGCCGGGCAGAGTGCGCCTTCGGCGTTTGATCCATCTCGCCCGGAAACATGCCCCCGGCATGTTTCTCCTTCGGGCTCACCCTGGTTTGCCATAGTATATCAACTTCCTTTCTGTACTGATTGTCTGTTCTTTCTGCTGTTCGGTTGCGTTTTTCTTTCTGACTGTCCGCCTCAGTCAATCAGCCGCATGGTCCGCTTATCCACCTTCCTGCCAAAGCGGAGGATCTTGTGATAGCAGCCTCCCGCTTCCTCCTCCCATTTGACCGGACCCCAGTAGACCCGGCGGAGGCCCATCGTCAGCATAGCCCGGTTTACCGCCCGGGCCAGTTCCTCCAGTTCAGCCCGCTGGGGGCACCAGAGCTCCGTCTGCCAGACGATCTCATCCACCACCGGGCAGTCGGTGGAGATATTGGCATATTCGCCCCATGTGATCACGTTGCCTCCGGCGCCCTCTCTGGGCCAGGAGGTCCGAAGCCGGAACGCGATTTCGGTAGGCATACGCTCCAGCGCCTGCTTCACCTGCTCTCCGGCGTTTACAATTTCGTATCGCGCCTCTTCCATCCTCGCTCCCTCCTTAACCAATGCGCTGGGCCAGAATCTTCCGATGCCCGGGCCAGTGCTGGATATTGCCGATCTCATAGAGCTCTCCCCGGATCATCAGCCGGTCAAAGGGCGCCAGCTCCAGATCGGAAAAGATTCTTCCCTCCAATACCCCGGAAGAGGTTTCTCCCAGCGGCCGCAGACGGCTGCCCGAGGTCAGTCGGCCTGAGCTCTGCCAGGACTGAACGCTCTGCCAGCAGATGCCCTCCTTTGTCCCTTTTTCCGCCACAAAGTCAGGCCGCTCCATGTCATAGTGTACCGAGGGCTCTCCCATGGAATCCTCTGTCAGCCGCCGGCGGTAGAGGGCAAAGCCCTCCCGCCAGCTCAGAGGGGCAGTCACCCTCAGCATGACACCCTCCGGTACCGGGCCAGACTCTCCAGCACCTCGCTCAGCCCCGCGCGGTATTCGCTCAGGGAAAGATACTGGCGGCTCTGGCTGATCTGCCCCTCGGAATAGCTCTCTGCCCGCAGCAGGCTCTCGCCCAGTTCAGCCGCGTCCCGCTGATAGAAGAGCCCGGCCAGCTCCACTACCTTGGGAAGGAAGCGCTCCTCCAGGCTTTCCATACCCAGATAGAGCAGCAGCTCCCCTTCCGCGTCCAGCACCTCGTCGGTGAGCAGGAGGATCACTTCCTCCTCCGGCTCTTCCAGACCCAGCCTGCGGATCAGCCGGGTCACAGCCAGTTCCATCTGAGCTTCCGTCATGGCTCAGCCCTTATTACAGGTCATGACGGCCAGCGCTCTGGGCTGGACCACCTTGGCGCCGTAGACGTGCAGACCCTTAACTGCGTCAGAGAAATTCTTCTCCAGACGATAGGCCTCCAGCTCCACCAGCTGCTCGGCAAAGGCACCGGCAGCATTGGTGCCGGCAATGATCTTATATTTGCTGCCGGCCTCATTGGGCACGTTGTTGGACAGATGGATCTGGAAGCCGGCAGCCTCGCCCACCAGACCGCCCTGAAGAACGGCCTGGTTGTAACCGGTGCCGTTGCCTACAAAGCGCTCATCCTTCAGCAGCAGACCGTGAAACCAAGGAGGAATAACCACCCAGCGGCCCATCATGGGCACATTGGCCTCGTCCAGTTTGACGCTCAGATCCACCAGATAGTCATAGGCGTTGGCGCTGGTAGGGACAATTGGCTCGCTGTCGCCGGCCAGTACGTTTTCCTCGGCTGCGCCTTCCAGCAGCAGCTGGGCCAGATACTGGTCGATAACATCATTCATGCCGTAGCTGGCCCGCTGCATGGCGGCGTCCACCAGCTTGGGATTGGACTGGGCATTGTCGATATCTTTGATCTGGAAGTTAAAGTATTTGGCCTTGTCGATGGCCAGATCCTGCATGGTGCTGTCCAGCTCCTCAGGGTCGGCAATATCCGCGCCGGTGTAGTCGCTGATGGTGATATCACCCAGCTGGTTGATATGGACCGTGTCACCAAAGGCGCGAATCTCTCCCTCGTAGTCCCGGTTCATAAGAGCCGCGTAAACATGGACCTTATCCAGATGCTCCAGCAGGCGTGCAGACCACACCTCGGGAATAAAGTTGGTAAATGCCATTGAAAATCATCCTTTCTATCGTGTTGTCATTATTATTTCAGCGTTCCGTTCCCCGAAGCAGAGCAGATACATCTCCCCAGTTCCGGTTGATCTCGGCCGCCGACATAGTCCGGAGCCGGTCACGATCCAGCTCCCTGCCCTTCTCCGGCTCCCGGGGAGGCTCCTCGCCTCTCATTCGGCCGGCAATGGCCTGGGACAGGGCAGTCTGAAAGAGCCGGGTGAACTCTTCCACCCGCTGCCGGTCCTCCTCCTCGCTCTCCCCCGCAATCCAGGGGGCAAAGCAGGCATCCAGACCCCGCTGCTGAAGACTCTGCGCCACTGCCACCTGACGGAGCCGGGCCTCAAAGGCCTGCTGGCGCTGGGCAAGGCCGGATCGCTCCTCAGCCAGCCGTCTCTCCAGCTCTCCTTCCAGTTCCGAGCGAAGACGGTCCTCCTCCCCCTGCCGGTCCCGTTCCCAGTTGGCCCGGGCGGTGGCCAGTGCCTGACTCACCTTTCTGTCGCAGGCGGACTGATAGTCCCGGTTCTCCCGAAGCAGAGCCTCAAAATCCAGTCGCTCTTCCATTTATTCTGCCTCCTCTTCTGCCCCGCCGGTCCCCTTGTCCCGACGGTTCTTCTCTATCTCACGGGCTGCGCCCGCTGTCCCTTTTTTCTCCCGCTCCCGGCGGAGATTGTTTGCCGCCTCGGCGGGGTCTTTGATGAACCAGAGCTGACTGAGCAGCGTCTGCTCGTCCACCATATCCTTCAGATCCCGGACCAGCTCCACCCGTTCCCGCTCATTGATTGGCAGATTAAGGGTGAATACCACATCCACCTCTTCCGGACAAATCTTCTCTGCCGCTCCCTTGACGGCCAGCCAGTGACCGTAGAGGGCCATGCGCTCCCGGAGCCCTCGCTCCATTTGGCCCATCTTGCCCCGAGCCAGCTGATCCATAGCAAGAAGCTTGAGCTTCAGCGCCTGACCGGAGGCGGTGCCGGCAAAATGCTCGTCGGACAGATCCACCGTCAGCGTCATCTTGTGCATCTCCCGTACCAGCGCGTCGGCCAGCACCTGTACCCCAACCTCATCGAAGGTCTTCTGAATGTACTCTGCTCTGGCGTCCAGCGGCGCGCCGTCGATGAATCGCTCCCGATGGAGCTTTTCCTCCTCTCCGGGTGCCAGTGTCATGCCATAAAAAACCAGCAGCGCGTCCACAAATTTCTTCTTGTCGGTCAGGCGGCTGGACAAGAGTTCGTCATAGGCATCGATCAGACTCAGAATCTGCTCGAAATCTCCCTGCCGGCAGTCATTGTTCTCGTAACAGATAACCGGCACCGCCCCGAAATAATGGGGAACGGCAGGGCCTGTCGGATGAAACAATGCCCGCTCCAGATCGCCGCTCTCGTAGCATCGGCAGCTCCGGTCGGTGTAGCAGCAAACAGCGTAATACCGCTCACCTGTGGGTCTTTCCCTCCGATCCCAGACCAGAGCAAAGAGCTTCTTGTGCTCCACCGACGTGTCGCAGACCAGAATACCGTTTCTGGGGTCGACCAGCGCGCTTCTGGGCATGGGATCCTCCTCACCGGAAGCGTAGCAGAGCTCCAGGCAGTCTCCCATCACGCCCATAGTCCGGCCAATGGCCCGATCCAGTCGGGAAATATGCTGCTGCCAGTAGCAGTTCATCAGCCTTCTCAGGCTCTCCCCTCTTCCGCCGGCGGCCGGGTTGGGATCGTACTTGACCTCCTGCCCCAGATAATAGCCCAGAGGCACATCTACCACATATTTGGCGTAGTTCACCGCTACCGGAATCTCATCTCCCTCCCGGCGGCGGTGGAAGATATCATGGTCTCCCCGATAATAGCGGTCCAGCCGGTGGTAGCGGCCGGCTGCCTGCTCTCCCTTTCGGACGCACCAGGCAATCACCTCTGCCGGCAGTTCCTCCAGATCGGGGACCTCTCTTCGGTCCAGATACAGGATCATACTCGTTCTCCTTTCGATGGATATCAATATATAAACATAGGTGTCTCAGAGGCCTCGGGGCCGTCTGGCCACCCGGGCCTGATTGCGGGCGAGGACGGTGCTGACAAAGTAGCGCAGAGCGTCCATACAGTGGTCGCTCTCCTTTTTCGGTCGATCCTGCCCCTGATCGTCCTCCTCCCAGACGTAGGATAGAAACTCTCCCACCGTATGGCCGCACTGATTGGAAAAGAGCAGACTTCCCTCTCTCAGCAGCTGTCCCACCCGGCGGATCCCGGTGAGCACCTGGTTGTCCGCTCCCAGTACCAGGTAACCCCGCTGCCGAAGCAGCGCCATAAAACTGGCCGCCGAGGGATCGACAATAATGGCCCGGGGGCGGAGTCCATCCAGAAAGGCTTCCAAATCGTCGGCATACTCTCCGTCCGTTTTTTGCCGCATCTGGCTCCGGCCGGACCAGTAATACTCCCGTGTGCAGTACCAGCGCTTGTCCTCTCCCTGCTGCCAGAGAAGAAAGACCGTCGGATTCTGTGTGCCGTAGTCTACTGACACATAGCAGGTCTTTCCCATGGCCGGCAGCGTGTCAAGCACATGGGACTGCTGGTCAAACATATCGTAAATTCGACCCTGAGCGGCCACCCACCGGCCAAGCACATAGCGCTGATAGAAGACACCGGTATACAGCCGCTCATACCGGCTCCGAATGGCGCCGGAGAGGGAGGGATTGTCCTCCATCGTGAAGTGCAGATAGAGCAAATTCCGTTCCCGGCACTCCAGCAGCCAGTTCTGATAGAACCAGTGGGTGGGACTCTCCGGATTGCAGTTGAACCAGAACCGGCTCCCTTCCACGCTGCACCGGGCCAGCGCCTGCTCTACAAAGGATCGGGGCATAAGCGCCACCTCGTCAAAGAGGATACCGGCCAGCGTCATACCCTGAATCAGGGCATAACTGCCCTCATCCTTTCCGCCGAACAGATAGTATTCATTTTTCCGGCCGTTCATGGAGATAATCAGCTTGTTCTCGCTGCGCCGCTCGCTGATGGTACACAGCCCTTCCATCCACTGAGGCAGCAGCCCGGTCACATTTCGCCGGAGGCTTTCAATGGTCTTGCCGCACAGCGCAAAGCGCTCCCCGTCAAAGCACTCCATACTCCACAGAAGAAATCCGATGGCCATACTCACCGTCTTGCCTGAGCGGACCGAGCCGTCGCAGATTATGCCGTCGCAGTTTTTATATCGCTCCTGCTTCCACCAGGTCATGGTCAGCTTCTGTCTTGGGCTGAAGGTTCGGTATCTCATCGGGCGCTATCACCTCCTCTTCCCAGTCTCCCAGCGCCTGAAAAAGGTTGTTCTCCGCCGAAGGCCGGTCATCAGGCAGACTCTCGTCCCAGATTTCAGGTTTCCTCCGCTTCAGCCACATTCCAATGGCTGTCACATTGGGGGTCGCCTCCTTCTCCGAAACTACCAGCTTCTCCCCCTTCTCCGTCTCCTCCCGCTTCTCCTCTGTATACCGGTAGCCTGTGGCCGCTCGGAGCAGCGCCTCCTCTACCTGATAGTCGGCCATCTCTCCCGTCCGGGAGAGTGCCTCGGCAATGGCCGGATATCGCCCCTTCCAGATCCGAAGCCCCAGCGGCCGCAGCCCCATCCGACGGGCTATTTCCCGCTCGCTCACGCCGTCTCTGGCCCAGCCCCGAAGCAGCAGAAGCCGCTCCGGCCGCTGCCAGAATGTTGCTTTTTCCACCCGCTTCCTCCTTTCCGCCGGAGATCCTCGGGACCCCGGCTCCTTGGCTCTGGGGTGATTATAGTACATATGTTCTATTTTCGAAATGCAACTTTTCTTTTTTTCTGAAATTTAAGGGCTTTTACCCTGTAAAGTTGCATAGTTGCATCAACTAGTACAACTTTTCTCCCCGGCTTCCGACCCCGGAAGAAAAACTCATTTCTTTGAGAATTTTTTCACAAATTTCTTCCGGCAGACCTGTCAATTTCTGAACTTTTTTCTCCCACATTACAAATTTTCCTCAAATCAACCGTTTCCGGTAACATTTTACAGCCAATATGACCATTTGGCCGCTATTGACACTTTGACTGTTTTTCTCTATAATTACCATTGTATGATTATGTATAAATCAGCAAACGCGCCGGTAAAAACCGTCTCTTTCGGCAACTTTTTCCGGTGCGTCCAAGGAGGAGGTCAACCATGAGTTACACCATCCCGATCGGTCCTTACCATCCCGCGTTGGAGGAACCGATCCACGCCCGTCTTACCGTGGACGGCGAGCAGATCACCGACGCCAAGGTATTCGTTGGTTACAACCACCGCGGCATTGAGAAGCTGGCTCAGGAGCGCAACTTCATTCAGACCCTGGTGCTGGTAGAGCGCGTCTGCGGCATCTGCTCTCACTCCCACTCCCTGACCTATGCCCTGTGCGTTGAGCACATTGCCGGCATGGAAGTCCCCAAGCGCGGCCAGTATATCCGCGTCATCGTGGAAGAGCTGGAGCGCATCCACTCCCACCTGCTGTGGCTGGGTATCGCCTGCCACATCATCGGCCATGACAGCTACTTCATGCATTGCTGGAACGACCGTGAAAAGACTATGGACACTCTGGAAGCCGTCACCGGCAACCGTGTCAACTACGCCATGAACACCATCGGCGGCGCCCGCCGGGATATCGACGACGACAAGCGTCGTATGATCCTGGAGGCCATGGACGATCTGGAGAAGAAGATGGCTCCTCTGACCCACTTCCTCACCACCGACAAGACCGTCGCCATGCGTACCAAGGGTGTCGGCGTTCTGACCACCG
This sequence comes from Oscillospiraceae bacterium, assembly GCA_017395935.1. Classification (GTDB taxonomy): domain Bacteria; phylum Bacillota; class Clostridia; order Oscillospirales; family Oscillospiraceae; genus Onthomonas. The sequence continues at coordinate 71,247 of JAFQNL010000020.1, read as the reverse complement.
AGGATGCCATCCGTCTGGGTGCCGTCGGCCCCCACGCCCGTGCCTCCGGTCTGGATATGGACGTCCGCCGCGACGCTCCCTATTCCAGCTACCAGGACTTCGACTTTGCCGTTCCCGTTCAGCAGAGCTGCGACGTCTTCGCCCGTGTGGTCATCCGTGTTCTGGAGATCTACGAGAGCATGAAGATCATCCGTCAGGCAGTCGATATGCTTCCCGAGGGTCCCATCAATCTGGGCAACAAGATGCCCAAGGTTCCCGCCGGCGAGTTCGTCGCCCGTCATGAGGCTCCCCGCGGCCATCTGGTCTATAAGGTGGTCACTGACGGCGGCATGAACAACCACCGTATCAGCATCCATGTTCCCACCTTCAAGAACGCTCCCACTGTGCCCACCATGCTCAAGGGCAACACCGTGGCTGACGCCGGTCTGATCGTGGCCTCCATCGACCCCTGCTTCTCCTGCCTGGACTGCTAAGCGATGCACGAGCTTGCTATCACTGAAAGCATCCTGAATATTGCGAAAAAAGCTGCCGCCGAGCACGGCGTGACCCGTGTCAAAGAGATCCGTATCAAACTGGGAGAATACTCCGGTATCATGACCCAGTGTGTGCAGTACTACTTTGACGTGATCAGCCGCGGCACTGTGGCAGAGGGCGCTGTACTGAAGATGGAACGGCTTCCCATTATCATGCGCTGTAATCAGTGCTCCTGGGAGGGCGTCATCGACAAGCATCATATCCAGTGCCCCGCCTGCTCCAGCGTCAGTCTGAAGCTGCTTCAGGGCAGAGAGTTTTATGTAGAAAGTCTGGAGGTAGACCAAGAATAATGGAAATCAAAGTCATGCATCAGGTCATGGAGTGGAACGAAGATGTCAGTGACGCCGTCAAGGCTGAACTGGCCTCCCACAACGTTTGCCTGATCAATGTGCTGGGCTCTCCCGGAGCGGGCAAGACCAGCACCATCATCTCCCTCATTGACCGTCTGCGGGACAAGTACCGGATCGGCGTCATCGAGGGCGATATCGCCGGCCAGATTGACGCCGATACCATCCACGCTCTGGGCATCCCCGTGGTCCAGCTGGATACCGACGGCGCCTGCCATATTGAAGCCATGAGCATCCAGCTGCTGCTGAAGGAATTTGACCTCGCCAATCTGGATGTAATCTTCGTGGAGAATATCGGCAATCTGGTCTGCCCCGCCGAGTTCAATATCGGCGAGAGCTTCCGTCTGGCTCTGCTGAGCATTCCCGAGGGCGACGACAAGGTGGAGAAATACCCCCTGATGTTCGCCACCAGCCATGCTCTGGCCATGAATAAGTACGATCTGAAAGAATACTTTGGCTTCGACGATGAACGCGTGGAGCGCAGCGCCCGGGGCATTAACCCCGAGATCCAGATCTTCCGGGTCTCCAGCCGTGACGGGCTGGGTCTGGACGAGCTGACCGGCTGGATCTCCAGGCGAATCGATGATACCATCGCCAAGTCTTGACAAGGAGGAACAAACGTGCAGAAACCATCTAAGTTTGCTGTCTGGCTGTCCACCTTCCTCTTCTGCTTCCTGTTCTGGCTGCTGCTGACCTGGTCGGTGGCCCTGCGGGAAGTCCTCTGGGGTGTGGTCATCAGCGCACTGGTAGCCGCCTTCTCCGGCCGCTTCCTGATCCATCACGAGGCATTCTATCTCTACAACCCTGTCCGCCTGATCATGCTGGCCGTCTACTATGTGGGCATTTTCCTGGTGGAAGTGATCAAGGCCAACCTGTCTATGGCCAAGCTGGTCCTGAGCTCCAAGATGGACTACAAGGCAGGCATTATCCGTGTCCCCGGCTCCCCTGAGATCAAGAGCGAGTATGGTCTGTCTCTGGTTGCCAACTCTATCACCCTGACCCCCGGCACCATCACCATGGACGTGGCTGAGGACGAGAAGGGCGATAACTACTACTACGTCCACTGGATCGACGTGACTGAGACCGACCGCGAGAAGGCCGGCGAGGTCATCAAGGGCCGGATGGAACGCTGGATCGGGAGGATTTGGAAATGATCGAATTTCTGATTGCTGCGATTGCCTATGTCGTCCTGGCTTTGGCTCTGCTGTACCGCGTCTTCAAAGGTCCCACCGCTGCTGACCGGATGTGCGCCGCCGACGCTCTGGATCTGACTTCTGCCAGTGCTCTGGTTCTCTATTCGCTGTATGCCGGCCGTACCATCTACCTGGATATTGCCATGGTAGTTGCTCTGCTGGGCTTCGTGGGCACCGTTTTCGTGGCCCGTTATCTGGAGGGTAGACTGTAATGCGTATTGTGATTGACATTCTGCTCCTCGTGGGCATCTTCTTCACTGCCGTAGGCGTTCTGGGCGTCAACCGTATGCCCGACGTCTTTGGCCGTCTCCAGGCCTCCACCTGCATCGCCACTCTGGGCACCATCTCCGTCTCCCTGGCCGGCATCCTCTACGCCGTTTCCGAGGGCATGGGCGCCTCCGCTGTGATCAAGCTGATCCTGATTCTGGTGCTGGTGCTGGCCACCAACCCCATCTCCAACCACGCTCTGTGCAAGGCCGCCTACAAGATGGGCATTAAGCCTGCCAAGGAGCTGGTCATCGACGACTATAAGGAGGATGATCCGGAATGAATCTGAGCGGAACTCTGGTATTCGTCCTGAATACCCTGGTCATCGTCGGTGCAGTTGCCTCCGCCTTCGTGGCTGTTCAGGCCCGGAAGCTTCTGGACTCTGTCATCGCCCTGGCCGCCACCGGCGCCTTTGTGGCTCTGGAGTTTGTCCTGCTGCAGGCTCCTGACGTGGCCATCGCTGAGGCCAGCGTTGGCGCTGTCCTCTCCACCGTCCTGTTTGTGATCGCCCTGCGGAAGGTCCGCGCCGAAAAGGAGGATGAGCAGTAATGAAGCTGAAGAATATCCTCTTTACCGCCGCTCTGGCCATCCTGCTCATCTGCGGCGTCTACGCCAGCTACCTGATGGGCACCAGCGCTCCTACTTATGACGGCACCGCCACCAATGTGGTCGCCCTCTACGAAGATCCCGCCAGCTATGATAACTCCACTGCTGACGGCGCCGCTTCCATCATTGTCAACGAGAACCTGGACAAGACTGCCGCCGAGAACGTGGTCTTCTCCGTCGTGTTCAACTTCCGTGGCTACGATACTCTGGGCGAAAGCTTTATCCTGATCGCTGCCATCACCGGCTCTCTCGTCATCCTGCGCAAGGTTGGCAAGAAGGAAGAGCACGCTGAGGGAAAGGAGGAGGAATAAGATGAAGACCAAGAAGAAGAATATCATTGTCCGCTGCGCTGCTGACATTTTCCTCCCCCTGGCCTGTGTCTTTGGCTGCTATGTCATCCTCCACGGTCATCTCTCCCCCGGCGGCGGCTTCCAGGGCGGCGTCCTGGTGGCCAGTGCCATCCTCCTGGTTTTCCTGGGCTACGGCCACAAGAAGGCCAAAGAAACTTTCTCCGAGCATTTCCTCCACAATACCGAAACCCTCGCTGAGCTGATCTATGTTGCTGTGGCCGTTCTGGGCGTTCTGGCCGGCTTCAACTTCTGCATCAACTTCATCCTGGGCGGAGGAGTCATGGAGACCACATTTATTATGAACCACGCTGTCGGCTACCATGTCATGGGCGGTATCCTCTGCCTGCTGATCATGATGCTCGGCACCCTCACCGAGGAAGACAGCTCCAAGGAGTCCTCTTCCAATGATAAGGAGGTGGCTTCCAAATGATGGTAGTCAACTATGTCGGCGCTTTTGCCCTGATCGTTCTGGGCATCTACTGCATGGTAGCCAAGCGCAACCTGATTAAGGTGGTCATCGGTATGGGTCTGGTCGATTACGGCGCCAACCTGATGATCGTCACTGCCGGCTTCAATCCCGGCGGCACCGCCCCCATCTTCTCCATCTCTGAGCTGAATATGGCCACCTTCTTCGTGGACCCCATTCCTCAGGCTCTGACCCTTACCTCCATCGTTATCGGCGCCTGCGTTACTGCCATGAGCCTGTCTCTGGTCATGAAGCTCAAGGAGCAGTACGGCACCCTGAATACGGATGAAATCAGGAGGTTGAACGGCTAATGAATATTCTGAACCATTTCCCCATCATGTCCGTTATGGTCCTCTTCATTGGCGCCTTCGTCAATGCTCTGGTGGGCCGCAAGAGCTCCGCTGCCCGTAATGGCGTCACCTTCGTCGCCATCACCGCCGCTCTGGTCATGATGCTGGCACTGATCAAGCCCATTATGCTCGACGGCGAGGTCATCACCTATTGGATGGGCAACTGGGCACCCGTAGAAGGCTGGGCCTTCGGTATCTCTCTGGAAGTTGATGCGCTGAGCCTCTTCTTCGCTCTGATCGTTACCGTGGCCGTCTTTGCCTCCGGTATCTATTCCTTTACCTATATGAGCCATGATGACAGCCAGGTGAACTACTACACCCTGTTCCTCATGCTCTCCGGCTCCGTGCTGGGTCTGGTCCTCTCCGGTGACCTGTTCAACATCTTTGTCATGGTGGAGATCATGACCTTCACCGCCGTCGCTCTGACCGCCTTCCGTACCAACTACGAGGGCGCTCTGGAAGGCGCATTCAAGTATCTGGTCGTTGGCTCTCTGGGTTCCACCTCTCTGCTGGTGGGCATTGCCATGGTCTACTCTCAGCTGCACACCCTGAATCTGGCTCAGCTGTCCGCTCTGATCCCCCAAAACGCCTCCAACCCTGTCCTGCTGGCTGCCTTTGCCTTCCTGTTCATGGGCTTTGCCACCAAGGCCTTCCTCTTCCCCTTCCAGCCTCTGGCAGCCGATGCCCACGCTGTGGCTCCCGCTTCCATCTCCCTGATGATCTCCGGCGTCCTCACCAAGTGCGGCGTCTACGGTATCGTCCGGCTGGTCTACTGCCTGTATCAGAACTGGGATCTGCCCTTTGTCCAGTATCTGGTCACCGGCTTTGGCGCTGTGAGCATGTTCATCTGCGTCACTATGGCCTTTAACCAGCACAACTTCAAGCGTCTGCTGGCCTTCCACTCCATCTCTCAGGTGGGCTATGTGATCACCGTCGTCGGTCTGGGCTCCATTCTGGGCATCAGCTCCGGCCTGTATCACGCCATGAACCACACCATCTTCAAGGGCCTGCTCTTCCTCACCGCCGGCGCTGTTCAGCATCAGACCGGCTCTCTGGATCTGGATCGTCTGGGCGGCCTGTCCAAGCGTATGCCCCGGACCACCATCCTCTTCCTCATCGGCGCCGCCTCCATCAGCGGTCTGCCCCCCTTCAACGGCTTTGCTTCCAAGTGGATGATCTATCAGGCCACCTTCCAGCAGGGCATGTCTACCGGCAACCCCTTCTTCATCCTGGTCTGCGTCGTGGCCCTGATCACCAGTGTGCTTACCCTGGCCTCCTTCATTAAGGTCAGCCAGAGCGTCTTCTTCGGTCAGCTGCCCGAGGAGTACAAGGACGTCAAGGAAGTTCCTGTGGCAATGCGCGTTCCCATGTGGATTCTGGCTGCCCTCTGCGTAGTCACCGGCGTCTTCCCCAATCTGGTGGAAAAGTTCCTGCTCCTGCCGGCAACCAACGCTGTCTACAGCGCCTCCGCCTATATCGACCACGCTATGGGTGCTGACTATGCCGCCGCCCACGGTGTCTTCTCCAACGGTATCCTGGGTATCCCCGCCTCCAACTGCTGGCAGCCCGCCACCTGGCTCATGCTCCTGTTCTGCGTGACCTGTGCCGTTGCCATCGTTGCTCTGCTGGGCAGCCCCAACGATTCCAAGAAGCTGGCTATCTCTGCCTGTGACGAAGATGCCGAGGCTCTGGATGCCAAGTACGAGTCCTTCTTCTCCGGCGAAGAGGCCGTCTACTCTCAGGTTGGCGGCAGCGATCTCTTCTGGGGATTCAAGCACAACTGGCGCAAGTACTTCTCGTTTATGCACGATTGGCACAGCGGTATTGTCAACGATTACACCCTCTACGGTGCAGTCGCTATCGCCTTTGTCCTGCTGGCCTGTGTAATTCTGCTGTAAAGGAGGCTGGATCGAAATGAGTGTACTGATGAATCTGTTTCACGTTCTGGTGTTCCCCGGCCTTCTGTTCTGCGTGGTAATGGGCGTTCTCCTGTCCGGTCTGGATCGGATCTGGGTGGCCCGTATGCAGCGCCGTGTAGGCCCTCCCCTGCTGCAGCCTCTGTATGATTTCCTCAAGTGCTGCGGCAAGGAGACCATTATCCCCCGTCATGCCCGGAAGGCCGCTTTCCTGGCCGCTCCCGTGGTTGGATTTGTGGCTCTGGTCTCTATCTCCCTGTTCCTGCCCGTGGCCGGCCAGGAAGCCGTTTTCTCCGGTTCCTCCGACCTGGTGGTCATCCTCTACCTGCTGACGCTGGTCAGCGTCTGCATGATCGTCGGCGCTGCCTGCTCCGGCGCCCCCTTTGCCGGCGTTGGTCTGAGCCGTGAGATGGTCGCTATGATCTCTTACGAGCTGCCCTTTGTTCTGGTCATCCTCGCTGTCAGCTCCGTCACCTTTACCGTGACCGGCAATGTCCCCCAGTCCTTCTCCCTTCAGGCCATCGTTGACTTTCAGGCTGCCAACGGCGCTCTGATCACCCGTCTGAGCATGATCCCTGCCGCTATCGCTATGCTGCTGGTCATCCCCTGCGAGGTGGGCAACCATCCCTTCGACGTGGCTGAGGCCGAGACCGAAATCTGCGAAGGTACCCTGTCCGAGTACAGCGGCGCTCCTCTGGCCATCTTCCGCCTGACCCATATGGTCAAGATGTACATCATGGCTGCCCTGTTCTGCGTTATGTTCCTGGGCGGCATCACCACCGGCATCGTTCTGCTGGACATCGCTATCTTTGTCCTGTTCTGCATCGTGCTGACCTTTATCACCTCTAGTCTGCCCCACGCTGTCTGCGCTCGCTTCAAGGTGGAGCAGGTGTTCAAGTTCTACTGGACCGTAGTTGCCGGTCTGGCTGTCATCAGCCTGATCCTGGTCTGGCTGGGTCTGTAAGGAGGTTGCCCCATGTTTGAAAAAATGATTGACGACAGCATGTCCAAGAGCCCTTGGATCTTCCACATCAACGCTGGCTCCTGCAACGGCTGTGACATCGAGCTGGTGAGCGTCCTCACCCCCCGTTATGACGCCGAGCGTCTGGGCTTCCGCCTCACCGGCACCCCCCGCCAGGCCGACATCGTCGTAGTCTCCGGTCCTATCACCGTTCAGACCCGCGATCGTCTGGTTCGTACTCTGGCTCAGGTCCCTGATCCCAAGTGCGTGGTCAGCCTGGGCTCCTGCCCCTGCTCCGGCAATGTCTTCAAGGGCAGCTATGCCATTGACGGCCCTCTGGAGAAGTGGACCCACGTCGACGTCTCCGTCGGCGGCTGCACCCCCAAGCCCGAGGCCATTATTGCCGCTCTGGCAAAGGCCACCGAGATCCTGAAGGAAAAGAGAAAGGAGATGCGTAAGTAATGCTTCCTTATCTCAAGCAGGCAGTGAAGAACCTGTTCTCCAAGCCCAGCACCGAAGCTTTCCCCGCCGGCGATCCTCCCAAGGCCGCCGAAGGCTATCGTGGCCGGATCAGCTATGATCCCAACAAGTGCCTCAACTGCGGTATGTGCCTCCGGGTCTGCGCCCCTCAGTGCATGGAGCGTACCATCGAGAAGCTGGAAAACGGCGATCAGAAGATTACCTTCTCCTTCGACATGACCAGCTGCACCTTCTGCGCCATGTGCGCCGACTTCTGCACCACGAAGGCCATCAAGCTCACTGACGACTACATGATCGTCGGCACCAAGCCCGAGGACTTCATCGTCAGCGCCTCCTTCGTCAAGAAGGCACCTCCCCCCAAGCCCCAGTTCACCCCCGAGCAGATTGCTGCCATGAAGGCCAAGGCCGAAGCAGCCAAGAAGGCCAAGGAAGCCGCCGCCGCTGCCGCTGCTGCCGCTGCCAAGGAAGGCTGATTTGCTCCGTATCCATCTGCAGATCGAGGGCATTGTTCAGGGCGTTGGGTTTCGTCCCTTTCTCCACCGGCTGGCCCATCATTATGGGCTGGCCGGTTGGTGCAGAAACACCGTTTTCGGCGTAGAGCTGGAGTTGGAGGGAATGCCGGAGCAGCTGGCAGGCTTCCGCCAGGCTCTGGAACAGCAGCCCCCACCCATGGCCCAGATCTCTCATATCCGGCAGACCCCCTGCCCTCGTCCCCTTGGGGAGACCGGTTTTTCCATCCGGGAAAGCTGTCGCGAGGGTCACCCGGACACCCTCATCAGCCCCGATATCGCCACCTGCCCCCAATGTCTGGCAGAGCTCCGGAATCCTTCGGATCGTCGCTGGCGATTCCCCTTTATTAACTGTACCAACTGCGGCCCCCGATTCACCATCGTCAAGGCCCTCCCCTACGACCGGGACATGACCTCCATGTCTGTCTTCCCTATGTGTCCTGACTGCGAGGCCGAGTACCACGATATCGCCACCCGGCGTTATCACGCCCAGCCCGACTGCTGCCCTGTCTGTGGCCCAGATCTGGTTTTCTACGCCCACGGACGGGAATCTGACCGAGAAGATCCCATCGCTCAGGCCAAAGCCTTTCTCTCTCAGGGCAAGATTGTAGCCATCAAAGGCTTGGGCGGTTATCATTTGGCCTGCCGGGCCGATTGCCCGGATACGGTAGCTCTGCTCCGGCAGCGAAAGCGCCGGGATGAGCGGCCCTTCGCTCTCATGTGTCGGGATACAGAAGCCGCCAAAAAGCTGTGCTTTCTCTCAGACGAAGAAGAGGCCCGGCTGACCAGTCCCCGCGCTCCTATCGTTCTGCTCAGAAAGCGTCCGGAATGTCCCTCCGGCCTGAGCCAGACCCGGGAGCTGGGCATTATGCTCCCCTATACTCCAATCCATCATCTGCTGATGGAGGACTTTGAGACGCTGGTTATGACCAGCATGAATGTCTCCGACCAACCCACCCTCTGTGATCTGGGCTACGGACGTAAAATGGCCCGGGACCCCATTCAGGAACAGGCTCGCAATCTGGCCGACGGCCTGTTGGTCCATGACCGTCAGATTGTCAACCGGTGCGATGACTCGCTGCTGCGCGTCTTCCGGGGAAAGGATTACTTCTTCCGCCGGAGCCGTGGCTACGCCCCCGAGCCTGTCCGCCTTACCGTCGAAGCCTCCGGCATTTTGGCCTGCGGCGCCGAGCAGAAGGCCAGCTTCGCCTTCTCCCGAGGCAGAAACGCCTTTCTGGCCCAGCACATCGGCGACCTGAAGGATCTGAACACCTTCCGGTTCTACGAGGAACAGATTTTCACCTTCGAAGAACGCTTCGGCATAGAAACCACCCGTCTGGTCTGCGATCTCCATCCTGACTATCTCTCCACCGAGTACGCGCGCAAACGCAGCCGAGAGGAAAATCTCCCCCTGCTTCAGGTCCAACATCATCACGCCCACATGGCCGCCTGTATGGCCGACAACGCCCTGGAAGGTCAGTGCATTGGTCTGATCTGGGACGGCACCGGCTACGGTACCGACGGCACCATCTGGGGCGCCGAGTGTTTGGCCGGCGGCTACGACAGCTTTCAGCGTCTGGCTTCCATTACGCCTATCGCTCTGCCCGGCGGTGACAGATGCACTCATGATATCGGCCGTGTGACTCACAGTCTGCTTTGGTCGGCCGGCCTGGCCGAAGAGAGCACCCATCCCCAGTCCCTTCAGCTCACCCTCATGCTGGAGCGGGGGCTCAATTCCCCCAAAGCTTCCAGTATGGGCCGTCTCTTTGACGGTGTTTACTGCCTGCTTACCGGCCGACAGCAGGTGACCTACGAAGGACAGGGAGCAATTCTGCTGGAAGCTATGGCCGACGAGAACGAGACCGGCAGCTATTCCATCCCCCTCCGGGAGGAAGGCCCGCTTCTGCTGCTGGATACCGCTGCCTTTGTTCCGGTCATTCTGGCCGATCTGAAGTCTGGCTCCCATCCCCGGCAGGCGGCAGCCCGATTTATGAACGCTATGGTCTGTCTGGCCCTGCGCCAGTGCCAATGGGTCCGGGAAAAGACCGGTCTCCACCGGGTCGTCCTTTCCGGCGGCGTCTTTTTGAACCACTGGCTGCTCAGCCGAATCTGCGCCAGTTTGGAAGAGGCGGGCTTCATCCCCTATCACCACTCCAGAGTCTCGACCAATGATCAGGGCATCGCTCTGGGTCAGACTCTGATCGCAGCAAAAGGAGGCGGAACACCATGTGTTTAGCCGTACCCCTGAAACTTACCCATATTGAAGGCAAAACTGCCATCGGCGAGCTGGAGGGAATCCAGCGGAAGATCCGGGTCGACTTTCTTCCCGATCCCAAGATCGGCGACTATGTGATCGCCCACGCAGGTTTTGCCATTGAACGACTGAATGAAGAGCAGGCGCTGGCCAATCTGAAAGCCTTTCAGGAGGTGGCCGATGCTCTCTGAGGCCGCCTTCCGGCGGCCAAAGGGGGCAGACAAGATCCTTCGGGCCATCCGGGAGCTGGAGCTCCCTCCCACCCGGATCATGGAAGTCTGCGGTACCCACACGATGGCCATTGCCAAGTCGGGCATCCGCAACCTTCTCCCCGCTCATATTCAGCTTCTCTCCGGTCCGGGCTGCCCGGTCTGTGTCACCCCCTCCGGGGTCATGGACGAAGTGCTTAAGCTCACCGAGATCCCCGATCTGATCGTAACCACCTACGGCGACCTGATGCGGGTCCCCGGCTCTGTGCCCGGCGATGATCTTCAGCGCCGAAAGGCCATGGGCGCTGACGTCCGTTGGGTCTACTCCCCTATGGATGCGCTGGAACTGGCCAAAGCCCATCCGGATAAACAAGTCATCTTTCTGGGCGTAGGCTTTGAAACCACCGCTCCCGGTACAGCTCTGGCCGTTCTGGAGGCACAGGCTCAGCAGGTTGCCAACTTTTCTGTCCTCTGCCTGCTCAAGCAGACGGCTCCCGCCCTACGGGCCCTGCTGGCCCAGCCCGACTTTCGGGTGGATGGCTTTCTCTGTCCCGGCCATGTGGCCACAGTTATGGGCGCTGAAGCCTTTCGCTTCCTGCCGGAGGAGTATGGTCTGCCGGCAGTGGTAGGCGGTTTTGAGACAGGAGATCTACTGGCCGCTCTGTGGCAGCTGCTGCTTCAGATCAAGGAAAAGAGTCCCCGGCTGGAAAATGAATACACCCGTGCCGTCTCGCCTCAAGGCAATCCTGCCGCTCAGGCCATTATGGCCCAGGTATTGGAGCCCGTCTCCGATGTCTGGCGTGGACTGGGTACAATCAGCGAGAGCGGCTTCGGCCTGAAAGCTGAGTTCGCCGCCCATGACGCGGCCCGGCGCTTCCCCTTTTCCCCCACCGATAAGGAGGGGACCAAGGGCTGCAAGTGCGGTCAGATCATCTGCGGCCAGCTTCAGCCTCACCAGTGTCCTCTCTTCGGCAAGGCCTGTCAGCCCGACCATCCGGTGGGCCCATGTATGGTCTCCGGCGAAGGAGCCTGCGCGGCAGCCTACAAATACCAAAGAATCGAGACCCTGTTATGACAAACGACATTGTGACTCTGGATCACGGCAGCGGTGGAAAAAAGACCAGCCAGCTCATAGAAGAGCTTCTGGTCCCTGCCTTTTCCAACGATACTCTGAGTCAGTTGGGCGACGGCGCTCTTCTGGATCTTCAGGGTCCGCTGATCTTTTCCACCGACAGCTTTGTGGTAGATCCCATTTTCTTCCCCGGCGGCAATATCGGAAAGCTTTCCGTCTGCGGTACCGTCAATGATCTGGCCATGTGCGGCGGACAGCCCCGGTATCTCAGCCTCTCCCTTCTGCTGGAAGAGGGCTTTCCGCTGGACGATCTGCGTACCATCGTCTCCTCCATCGCCCAAACGGCCAAGCAGGCCGGCGTAGAGATCGTCACCGGCGACACCAAGGTGGTGGAACGGGGCAAAGGCGACGGGATCTATATCAACACCTCAGGCATCGGTACCCTGCGCTATCCCGGTCTCTCCCCTGAGGCTATCCAGCCCGGCGATGTGGTCATTCTCTCGGGCACCATGGGTGACCATGGCGCCACCGTTATGATGGCCAGAAACGGCCTCCTGGAGGGCAGCTCCCTCCAGAGCGACTGCCAGCCCCTCTGGCAGCTTGCCAAGGCCGCTCTGGACTGCGGCGGTGTCCGGGTCCTCCGGGATCCCACCCGGGGCGGTGTGGCCACCACGCTCAATGAGTTCACCGAGAACCGGCCTATCTCTATTGAGTTGGACGAGGATGCCCTTCCGGTCAGAGGGGCGGTACAGGCCGCCTGTGACCTTCTGGGGCTGGATCCTCTCTACTGTGCCAACGAGGGCAAACTGCTGGCCATCTGCCATCCTTCTTCGGCAGAGGCTGTGTTGGCCGCTCTTCAGGCCACTCCCGGCGGTCAGGAGGCTGCTGTCATTGGTCGTGTCACCGACCGCTATCCCGGCAAAGTGATTTTGAATACCTTCCTCGGCGGTGGCCGGGTGCTGTCCAAGCTGACAGGCGCCCAGCTCCCCAGAATCTGTTAAGGCGGTGTTTATCATGCAAACCAATACTAAAATTTCCATCACCAAGGACGAGATCGTCTCTGTCGCTCAGAAGATGCGTGACGAGGGCCGTCTGCTCGTCATGATCCATGGCCACCTGAACAAGGCCGGCCAGCACGTGATCTGCTACGACTACTCTCTGGGCACTGAAGTGGCCAGCTATGAAGTCGTGGGTGAGAGCACTCTGCCCACCATCAGCCATATTTACGCCACTGCCGCTGAATGGCCTGAGCGTGAGATCAACGAGCTGATCGGCACCGTGTTCGAAGGTCTGGACACCAGCGATCGTCTCTTCCTCCCCGACAGCATGCTCGACGGCAAGGGCCAGATCCTGGTCACCCCCATTAACGTTCTGAAAGAAAAGAACGGCCTGCTGTAACAAGCGCAAACCCCCTCTTTCCCGCGGGAAAGAGGGGGTTTTTCTATTCTGGCGGCAGTTCAAAAGATACCCGGTACCCACACGGCCACCATGTATCCGGTCCAGTAGGAGAGGATATTGGCCAGAAGGGCATACAGAACGCACTTGCGAACCGACACCTCTTTTCCGCCGGCCCGGGGCAGCAGAACGGAGAAGACCGCCGCCTCAAGGACAAAGACAATCAGCTCAAAGAGCAGATAGCACAGCAGGAAGGACAGCGCCCCCTGACTGTAGTTGACCAGGTTCAGCAGCACATTGAGAACGATCTGGGTCACCACATTGACGACAAAGATCACCCGGAACTGGCCTTTCTCCCGGAATCCAAAGAGCAGGGCCAGACCACACTCAACCAGAATGGTCAGTGCTACCCGGGCACAGAGGGAGATCAGCTCCCAGGTCATATCATAGCTCTTTCTGGCCAGAATCAGCAGGGGCATAAGTCCCGGCTCCTGAGGCTCCACGCCAAATACGTTGACGGTAAAGTAACTGTCAAAGGCGTAGCGCTCGTAGGCCTCACTGGTGACAAACGTGCCGGTGTCCGGATAATAAAGCAGGATCTTAAATTCCTGGGGCGGATAATAGCTCCAGACCAGTTCATGGCTCTGACTGACCAACCAGGCACACTGGAGAAAATAAAACCCATCCGGATCCTCGTAGGCTGCAAAGGCCGCCCAAACCTCTTCCGGCAGACCGTCATCGACAACATACTCCTCCACCCCGTCCCACGCTGAATAAGGGCCGGTAGACTCCGTTTTTGACAGCAGGGTGGCATAGCAGGTCTCCCCTCCCATCGCTTCGAAGCAGACGGATACAGAGGGTTTCGGCCCGATGTCCGCCCGGGCCTCCACAGGCAGAAGCAGCAGAACTGCCATTATCAGCATCAGCCAGTTCCATCCTCTCTTTCTCATTCCCCATCACTCCGTTCTTTTTGCCTATCATATCATACGCAGACGCGCACTGTCCATCGCCTTTCCGGGCCTCTTCCACCGGCAAGCGCGGTCCAGTAATCTGTCAACTTGTATCTTGCCCAAATATACAGTCCGTTTTTTGTACGTTCCTACAAATTCAGGAAATATACTTGCCAAAATGATATTTTCCTGTAAAATAGAAGGGTATATTGGCTTTTGCCTGAGCAAAAAAGGAAGTGTCCCGAACATGAGTCGCAATAAACAGAATCTCACCCTCCCCGTCAAGCTGGACGCGAAGACGCTGAAGAACTTCGCTACCTTCGATAATATGCAGCGCAAGAAGCTGTGGAAGATGCCTGTCACTCAGGGCTCCATGCTCCTCATCGGCGGCCTGATCTGCGCCATGCTGGGCGGTCTGTCCGGCCCTGTGCCCTTTATTACCTTCGCTTTCCTCTTCCTTGGCGCCGCTATCATTATCCTCTACTTCTTCACCTTTGCCGGCTATGTCCGCCAGATGGTCAAGAAGGCAGACTCTGAAAATGACGGCAGCACCTTCAACCTCTCCGTCAGTGATACCGGCATGAGCATCTCCACCAACAAGAAGTACTATAATTTCGTCTGGTCCGAGATGGACGAAGTCTACCGTGCCAACGACGCCATGTACGTCTATGCCGACAAGGGTGCCTTCATTATTCCTCAGGGCGAAGACCCCAAGACCATGGACGCCATCTGGGAGCGCTTCACCGAGAAGATGGATCCCAAGCGGATTGCTGATATCCGTAAGAATAAGTAACTCCCCCTAAAACTACGACCGCTCTGCGCCTTGGCGCAGAGCGGTCTTTTCTCTTTTCTCTGGAAAGTCAGAATCCGCCTACCGCAAAGCAGCAGGCGGATTGGATATGGCCAAAGTTGCCGTCATTGACCATTCTCCTCAACATTCAGCCAGAGAAAATGAAGAGGAAAAACTCCGACTGGATGTGACTTTCTGTTTTGAGAAGTCCACTGACTTCAGCTTATATTATAGCAGATGTATAAAAACTAAGTCAACAGTACTGGCAGGTATACAAGTTACCATTTTTACAACTCTGTCGCCATTCTCCTGTCCCGGAGCCTTCGCTCCAGGACAGGCAGTTAGCAGTGGAGACAATCTCATCAGGGGGCAGGCTTACTTGCCGCCCTTCTTGAACTGCTTGTAGGCAGCGTATGCTTCCGTCTTCTTCAGCTTACGGCTGCCCAGGATCCACAGGACTGCAAAGACCAGAGTCAGGAAAGCAAAGGCGCAGGCCAGGATCTGAACGATGGTGATCACCTTGGGCTGAGTCAGCTTGATGGTGGTGTTGGCGCCAACGCCGTTCATGCCAGAGGAGTTGGCCAGAGCATACAGGTTATGGTGGCAAGCCTCACGCATAGCGGTGACAACAACGGGATCGTCAGCGTACTCAGGCAGCTGGTTGTTGACGAAGGGCATCATAGCGTCGTAGGTGGTAACGCCGCCGGCCATGACGCCGTCAACGCCGTTGACATAGGTGACCAGAACGTTGTCGGTGATGGACATCGTCATGTTGCCCCACTCGCCGCGCATAATGCCGGTCATCAGGCCCTTATGGCCGCCGGACCAGGTGGTGCCCCAGCGGGTATAAGCGGTCATAACGCCATTGCCGCCAGCCTCTTCCAGAGCCTTCTGGAAGGCCTTCAGATAGACCTCACGGGCAGCCTGCTCATTGATCCAGGCAGCCTGACCCAGACGGTCCTGCTCGCAGTCGTTGAGGGCGAAGTGCTTGAGCACCACATCAACGCCCTTATCCTGGAGGCCAGCCACCTCAGCGGCACAGACCTCACCGGCCAGGAAGCCGTCCTCGGAGTAATACTCGAAGTTACGGCCGCCGTAGGGAGTACGATGGGTATTGGCGCCGGGGCCATAGAGGCAGGCGATACCAGCATGGAGGCAGTTGTTGCCGATGACGTTGCCGATCTTATACATCAGCTCCACATTGTAGGTAGCAGCCATAACGTCCTCGGAGGTGAAGGCGGTAGCCTTCATCTGGGTGGCGTTGGAGCCCAGCAGAGCAGCGGTCAGGCCCTGAGGGCCATTCTCGTCGCGGGTACCGGGAGCTTCGATGGACTTGGCGGGCATTCTCCAGTGGAAGGAGTCACCGATCAGGGAGACCATCTCGTCGAAGGTCAGCTGATCCAGCAGGTCTTCCCACTTGGGATCGTCGTAATCCAGACCAATCATTTCCACCAGACGCAGACCGTTGTCAGCGCCCATTCTGGGCATGGTGATGTCCAGATCCTCGTAGTCGGCAGGATCATACTGAACGTCCTGCAGGTCAGCAATCAGCTCTTCGTTCAGGGAGAGCTGGAGAATCTCGACGGGCCAGGTGCCGGTCCAGTCGTTACGGGAGAGATAGGTAATCTCGGCGTTGGCCTTCTCGTTCAGGTTCAGGTCAGCGTCGGAGAGCTGGTTGGTAATGGGGGTGCCGTTGAGAGAGGTAGCGTAGGTCTCAGCGTCGAAGGTCTCCTGAGTCCACTTGTAAGTCAGAGTGGCGTCGCCGTCAGCGTCCATCTTGCCGCCGGTGGAGGCAACCGTATAGCCCTTGGCAGCCAGAGTGTTGTTAACAGCGCTGTGAGCATCGGTAGCGGCGGTCAGATAGTAGTCGCCAGCGTCCAGAATGTAGGTGCCCTCGCCGTAAGTATCGAAGGAGGCCAGATCCCGCTTGTCCACATGGACGGTAACAGTCTCAGAAGCGCCAGGCTCGATAACGTCGGTCTTGGCAAAGCCGCAGAGGGCCACGGAAGCCTTCTCTACCAGATTCTGCTTGTCATAGTCGGTGTAGGGGGACTGAGAGTAAATCTGGACAATCTCCTTGCCGGCCACGTCGCCGGTATTGGTGACGGTCACATTGACATCGAACTGATCGGTGCCGGCGTTGTAGCTGACAGCCATATCAGACAGCTGGAAGGTGGTATAGCTCAGGCCGTAGCCGAAGGGATAGGCCACCACGTCGCTGTAGTTGTAGTCGCCGGCGTTGCCGGTGCCCATAACCTGATCTTCATAGCGGGTCTCGTAGTACTTGTAGCCCACGTAGATGCCTTCCTGATAGATCATGTAGCTCTTGGCGCTGGAGGGGATATTGGATCCGTCATAGCCTTCGTAGACAGTGGCCACGAAGTTCTGCATGGCGGGAGAGGAGTAGTTGTCGAAGCAATAGGTGTCCACCAGACCGCCGGAGGGATTGACCTTACCGGCCAGAATGTCGGCCACGGCGTTGGTACCGCTGATGCCGACGCCGCCGATCCACAGGCAGGCGTCCACGTTGTAGGGGTTATCCTTCAGGAAGTCCACCTGAAGGGCGTTGGAGCTATTGATCAGAACAACGATCTTCTTGATGGTGCCCTCTTCCTTCATGGTAGAGGCCCATTCCATCATTGCCTTTTCCTCTTCGCTCAGAGCCAGGTAGTTGTACTCCCGGAACTCCAGGTCATAGCCTTCGCCGCCCACGCGGGAGAGAGTAATGATAGCAGCGTCGCCATACTCGGCGATGGAGCTCTTCACGTCCTCAGTGTAGACTTCCACGGGAACCTCAGCGATAGAGGCATGACCGGCCAGAACGGCGCTCTCACCGGCACCGGCGCTGCGGCGATAACCGGCGCCCTCACCGGACAGATAGAAGTCCCACAGAGTGGGGTTGACGGACAGACCGGACTTTTCCAGAGCGGTCTTCAGGTCGTCGGCCAGAGAGGCGTCCACGTTGCCGGAGCCAGTACCGCCGTAGACCAGATCCACAGAGCTGGAGGACAGGGTGCTGACCTTGTCGCCTTCAGACAGAGGCAGGGCGTTGTTCTCGTTCATCAGCAGAACGGCGCCTTCCGCTTCGACAGTCTGGCACAGCTCGGTGCCGTAGGCGATCATCTCTTCAGCCGTCTCAAAGTCACTGGTAAAATAGTTGGCGCTGGCGTCTTCGTTCTCCAGCTCCCAGAAAGTGCCGCCCACGAATGCGGCCACGGTGTTGTCAAATACAGTCAGGAAAATAAAGACCGCAGCCAGAATCAGAGCCAGAGGAGCGCTCAGGAAGGTCAGGCCCTTCCAGGGGCGGATCGTCTTTTTCTTAGCCTGCTTATAGGCCTTTTTCAGTTCCTTCTTCTTCAGTTTCTCGTCCATGTCTTCCTCCTTGGTGTGAGCTGTTTTGCTTTCATTCCAGAAAGGCAGCCCGGCACAGCGGCCTTCTATCAGAATGCTCCTTTTAACATTTTAACAAAACTCCTTTAGAATAACAGGCCCAGTTTTGTTATTATGTGACACTTATACCCCCTCGTTTTTTCTTCTTGTCTCACCCGGACAATTTTGTCCCGGATAACAAAACGCCCCGGGCGTTCTGCCCGGGGCGGAAAAAGGCAGGACGGTTACTGCGCCTTTCTGGCCTTGATGGCAGCAGTCAGCTCAGGCAGTACCTCGAACAGGTCTCCCACGATACCGTAGTCTGCCACGCCAAAAATGGGGGCGTCAGCGTCCTTATTGATGGCAATAATGGTATCAGAACCGGTCATACCAGCCAGATGCTGGATGGCGCCGGAGATACCCGCCGCCACATAGACCTTGGGAGCCACCGTTTTGCCGGTCTGGCCCACCTGATGGGCATGGGGGATCCAGCCTGCGTCAACAGCAGCCCGGGAGGCGCCTACCACGCCACCCATGGCCTCGGCCAGTTCAGTAATCAGGGCAAAACCCTCGGCACTCTTAAGACCGCGGCCGCCGGCCACGATAATCTCGGCCTCTTCCAGGTTGACTGCCTCGGCCACTTCCTTTACCCGCTCCAGCAGACGGACGCGGATCTGATCCTCGGGCAGATGGATCTCCTCCCGGATAATCTCACCCTTACGGCTCGGGTCACAGGCAGGCTTCTTGAACACGCCGGGCCGGACAGTGGACATCTGGGGCCGATGGTCGGGGCAGGCAATGGTAGCCATGAGGTTGCCGCCAAAGGCAGGACGAGTGGAGGCCAACAGCCCCTTCTCATCAATATCCAGAGCGGTGCAGTCGGCGGTCAGGCCGGTGCGCAGGGCGCAGGCTACCCGTGGCCCCACGTCCCGGCCATTGTTGGTGGCGCCGTAGAGGACGATAGAGGGGGCATACTTGCCGATCAGCTCTACCATGGCGTGGGTCTGGACGTCGGTATTATAGCTGGCGTATTCTTCGCCCTCCACCAGAATGACCTTATCAGCGCCATAGGCTGCCGCCGCCTCGGCCACATGGGCCACGTTCTTGCCCATAACCACCGCTACCAGCTCCTGTCCCAGCTTGTCGGCCATTCTCCGGCCGGGATTGAGCAGCTCATAGCCGACACTCTTGGCGTTGCCTTCATCGGTCTCAATATAGACCCAAAGATTCTTAAATTCCATAGAAAGTACCCTCCTCGATCACAGCAGCTTGGCCTCGCCCAGCAGGTCAACCAGCTTGCCGGCAGCCTCGGCGGCGGCAAGACCCTGGATCTTCATGCCGTTCTTGGTGTGGGTAGGTGTATAGGTCTTGACCACCTTGGTAGGCGAGCCGGCCAGGCCGCGCTCCTCAGGAGCCACTACCACCTCAGCAGAGGTGAGCTCGGGAATGACTGCGTTCCGGGCAGCCATCTGGCCCTTCATGCTGGGATAGCGGAGGTCGTAGGGGGTCTTATTGACCGTAATGACACAGGGAGCGGAGACAGCGTAGAAGTCATAGCCCTCGTCGCTCTCCCGCTTGCACTTGAGCGTGCCGTCAGCCAGCGTCTCTACCTCAACGGCATAGGAGACCAGAGCCCGGTCCAGATGCTGAGCGATCTCAGGGCCCACCTGGCCGGTGTCGCCGTCAATGGCCTGCTTGCCGCAGAGGATGCAGTCAAAGGCCCGTCCGTTCTTTTCCTCCAGCGCCTTGATTGCGGTGGAGATGATCTTGCTGGTAGCCAGCGTATCAGAGCCGCCGAAAACCCGGTCGGTAATCAGGTAGGCCTCGTCCGCTCCGCAGGCCAGACACTCCCGCAGCGCCTCCTTGGCAGCGGGCAGGCCCATGGAGATAACGGTAATCTTACCGCCCACCTTCTCCTTCAGCCGGAGAGCAGTCTCCAGTGCGTAGGTATCAAAGGTGTTCACGATGGCTGGGACGCCCTCGCGAATCAGAGTATGCTTAATGGGGTCGATCTTAATCTGGGTGGTATCCGGCACCTGCTTGACACAGACAAGGATATTCAGGGCATTCTTGCTGTCGGCTGCCGCCTTAGGGGCAGCCGTTACCGTAGGGGTGGCGGTCTTTGGGGCCTCCTTTTTGGCAGGCACGGCAGAGGGAGCCGCCTTGGGAGCCGGGCCGTCGGTATACTTCTTTTTCAGCTGACCGGCGATGACCGAGCGCTGGATCTGGTTGGTACCCTCATAGATCTGCAGGATCTTGGCGTCCCGCATCAGCTTCTCCATGGGGTACTCCTTCATATAGCCGTAGCCGCCCATGACCTGTACGCCGTCAACGGCACACTTCATGCCGGTATCGGTGCCAAAGGTCTTGGCAATGGCGGCCTCCATGGTAAAGGGCAGACCGGCATCCATGAGCTCAGCTGCGTGCAGATACATCTGGCGGGCAGCCTGGACCTGAATCTCCATGTCGGCCAGCATAATCTCCACGGCCTGGAAGTTGGCCACGGCCTGACCGAACTGCTTGCGCTGCTTGGCATACTTGGTGGCCTCTTCCACCACCCGCTGGCCGATACCCACGCCGAAGGCGCCTACGCCGGCCCGGGAGTGGTCCAGGGTCTCCATAATATACTTAAAGCCACGGTTCTTTTTGCCCAGCAGATGATCCTTGGGGATGCGGACGTTGTCGAAGATGACCTCAGAGGTGCAGCTCAGGCGCATACCCATCTTGTCCTCTTCCTTGCCGATGGAGACGCCGGGCAGATCCCGCTCCACGATAAAGGCAGACAGGCCCATGATACCGGCGTTCTTCCGGGTAGAGGCCAGAACGGTATAGATACCGGCGATAGGACCGTTGGAGATAAAGCTCTTGGTGCCGTTAATCACATAGTAGTCACCATCTTCCACCGCGGTGGTCTGGACACCGCCGGCATCAGAGCCGGCATTGGGCTCGGTGAGGCAGAAAGCTGCATACTTCTTCTCCCGCATGGTGTCGAACCAAAGCTTCTTCTGGGCATCGGTACCGGCAATCAGCACCGGATAGGAAGCCAGGGCGTTGGCGATAAGGGTGGTGCCAATGCCGATATCACCTCGGGCAATCTCTTCGGCAATCGCAAAGACCTGAACGCTGGTAAGACCGGGTCCGCCGTACTCGGCAGGGACGCACAGCTCGTTGAGGCCCATGGCGCAGGCCATATCCAACAGCTTTTCGGGGAACTCGTCGTTGCGCTCATACTCACCGACGGTGGGGATCACCTCTTTGTCCACGAACTCCCGGACCATTGCCAGCAGTTCACGGGTCTGAGCATCAAAAATCATAGGAATGTCTCCTTTTCATCTGAATCCGTAAACAGGGGTAGGAACAGACAGGCAGACGCCTGTCGTGGTGCTCATAGCACTACATGGTAATTATATCACGCAGCGGCATCCATTGCAAGACAGATAGTTTGACTAATAAACGAGTTTGTGATGCTCTCCCGTGAAAAAGCCCCCGACAGACACAACAGTTCTGTCGGGGGCTGATATACGCGCTGGTACTCAGCGCAGTTCCAGATAGTTCAGCTCGGCGCCGGTCAGGCAGATATCGCCTACAGCGGTGCCGGACTTGACGTGCTCCGCCGAGCCGGGACCGATCAGGGCCACCGAGGGGAAAGGCTGGCAGGTGACATAGGCCAGCGCGATATCACTCTTGCTGACGCAGCGCGCTTTTCCGATCTCCTCTGCCCGGGCCATCTTTTCAAAGTTGTCCTTGGAGTAGAAGGTCCGAACCAGATCCGGTCTGGACAGGTCGGCGGGATCGCCGTACTTGACGAAGCCCCGGCCCAGAGAGGACCAGGCCAGAACGGGCAGGCAGGTCTCCGCATGCCAGCGGCGGGTCTCCTCGTCCACAAAGGTAGTGGTGGGCCAGAAGGGCTCGTTGGCCGTCGCCAAAGAGAACTGGGGGCTGGACGCCGCCATACCTACCAGACCGTGGGCCTCAGCATAGGCATTGGCTTCGGCCAGACGCTGGGTGCTCCAGTTGGAGCCGCCATAGGCCCGGATTGTGCCCGCTTCCAGTTCCCGATTCAAGGCCTCCACGATGACACTTACGGGAACGTTGGGGTCATCCCGATGGAGGAGCCAGATATCCAGATAGTCTGTACCCAGCCGCTTCAGGCTGCCGGCAATGGCGTTATGGATGTGCTCCGGCGAGATGGCCAAACCCTCTCCATGAAGGGGAACGCAGGTATCCGGGATACAGCCCTTGCTCATGAGGACAATCTCCTCCCGGCAGCCCCGCTCCTTCAGCCACATACCGATCGTACTCTCAGCATAGCCGTAATGCTCGGGCTCGCCATAGATCTCAGCCGTATCAATGAGGGTGCCGCCCCCCTGCAGGAAGGCGTCCAGAATGGAAAAGGAGAGTTCCTTCCGGTCAGGCGCCATGATCATGGTGCCGAGGCCGATGACGGAGACAGGTTTTTCCACTCCCTTGATCCGAATGTATCTCATATTCCGCTCCTTTTGCTCCGGTATCAGATATCGTGATACTTTTTGGAGACATGGGGAGGCCGGGCGATACGCAGAATATCATACCACTGCTCACGGCTCATCTTCAGATCCAGAGCCTTGACCGCCCGGAGGACCCGGTCCTTTCGACCGGTACCGGTGACGGGAACTACAGTGACAGGCAGCCGGTAGAGCCAGGCATAGAGGACCTCGTCCAGCGTCTCAGCGCCCAGCTCCTGCCGGATCTCCTCCAGCACCTGAACGGTTGCCAGATCGTCCTTGCTCAGATCCTTCCGGAAGAGCTTGCCGCCGCAGGCGGGAGAATAGGCCATAAGAGGCATCTTCCGGCGCAGGGCGTCCTCCTGAGAGCCGTCAGCCAGGAAGTCCATGCACTTGACGCTCATCTGGATCTGATTGGTAACAAAGGGGATATCGGTATAGGCTTCCAGCGCGGCCACCTGCTCAGGCAGGAAATTGGACAGGCCAAAGTTCTTTACCTTGCCCTCCGCCCGGAGCTGCTCCAGGGCCTCAGCCACCTCTACGGGGTCCATCAGCGGACAGGGCCGGTGGAGGAGCCAGAGATCCAGACTGTCGATGCCCAGCCGCTCCAGAGAGCGGTTGCAGGCGGTGAGCAGGTAGTCCTTGGACAGGTTATAAGACTCGGTTACAAACCAGGGGCGGCGAGGCTGGTCGTAGACGATGCAGCCCTTGGAAATAATCTCAATCTGATCCCGGAGGCCGGGCTCCAGCTTGAGGGCCTCACCGAAGAGCTTCTCGCACTCGCCGGAGCCGTAGATATCCGCCAGATCGAAAGTGGTCAGCCCCAGATCAATATACTCATAGATCCGCTCCACCAGTCCCTTGGCATCCAGACCCCAGGTCATGAGGTTCATCGTGCCAACAGCTACCGGAGCGATGGTCAGCGTATCGCTCAGTCGTACTCGCTTCATGTGCCTTCCTCCTGTTACAGGATGTTCTTGGCCAGCAGGCGCATCTTATGCTCGGCGTAGTTGGCCAGATCAACATAGGCAGGGGCATAGAGGTTGGCCACGGAGTAGCCGAAGCCGGGCTGCTGCTGGACTTTGGCAGTCGCCTTGCCCACCGTCTTGACCAGATCGGTAGCCAGATTCAGCTTGGTGATACCGTGCTCCACAGCCTCAGCCACCTTATCCTCGGGAGTGCCGGAGCCGCCATGCATGACCAGGGGGATAGAGACTTTCTCCGAAATCTTGACCAGACGGGGGATATTGATGTTGGGGGGGAAGCGATACTCGCCGTGGACGGTACCGATAGAGAGGGCCAGAATGTCCACGCCGGTCTTTTCCACAAAGTAGGCAGCCTCGTCGGGATCGGTCTGCATGGCTTCCGCCTCGGTCAGAGACAGATGCTGCTCGCTGCCGGCGATCCGGCCCAGCTCGCCTTCCACAGAGACGCCGTACTTGTGGGCATACTCCACTACTTTAGCGGTGCGCTCAATGTTCTCCTCCAGAGGATAAGCCGAGGCGTCGATCATGACCGACTTGAAGCCGGCATCAATGGCCCGGCAGATCTCGTCATAGTCCTTAAAGTGGTCAGCGTGGAGGATAACCGGCACGTCCACATTCTCTGCCACGGTGCGGGCAGCGGCGGCAGCGTTCTTCAGACCGCCAAAGAACTTAACTTCAGCGTCGCCGATGATGTAGAGCATGGGCAGGTTCAGCTTCTGTGCCACCTGAGCGATAGACATACCGTAGGCGTAGTTCCAGAAGCAGAAGCCGCCGAGGGCGTACTTTCTTTCCCGTGCGTCAACCAGATACTGTTTCAGGGAATCCAATTCTTTTGCCATGATGAATCTCCTCTTTACAATTTAGATTTTTTCCTATGGTTAAGAGCGGCTGCTCTCTATCAACTCCATAACCTGCTTCCGGTCCCGGAGGGCAGATACGGCGCCCATGCCGGTAACACTGACGGCGGCCACCGCGTTGCCGAAGCGGACCGCATCCAGCAGCTCCATGCCGTCGGCCAGACCGGCCATAAAGCCGCCGACGAAGTTGTCTCCGGCTCCTGTGGTATCGCAGGCCTTTACATGGAAAGCGGGGACGGTCTGGGCAAGGTGCTCGTTTGCAACATAGCAGCCCTCCTCGCCAATCTTAATAAGCACGTTTTTCGCTCCGCGGCTCAGCAGGTACCGGGCCATTTTCTCCACATCCTGCTCGCCGGTCAGATACTCGGCCTCTACGTAGCTGGGGATAAAATAGTCGATCAGGGGCAGATCCTGCAGCACCGTCTCCCGTCCCAGATGGAAGGAGTCGTTGGCCACGTCGGCGACCGTAATGGCTCCGGCCTGCTTGGCCTCAGTGAAAATCCTCCGGATGCCTTCGCCATCCAGTCCGGGCAGGACGAAATAGCTTCCGTAGCTGACAATCTTTGCCCGGCGGACAATGTCCAGATCGAAGGTATCCATGGTTAGATTCCGGTTATTGGTTCCCGGCCGGCCCAGAAAATGCCGGTTGCCGTCTGGGCGAACCAGTGCGTAGGTCAGGGACATCTCGTCATTCTCTCCCTGACTGACCTGACTCCGGTCCACTCCGGCCTCATCCAGCACCTGCAGCAGATAGCTGCTGAAAGCATCCTTGCAGACTCTGCCCACCAGTGCCGTCTTACAGCCTACCCGCTGTGCGGCAATGACCGAGGTCATCGCGCCGCCGCCGGAAGAGATACCCACGCTTTCCAGCACCGTGGTATCTCTGGTAAAGGCGGTCTCGTCCACCGTGCGCAGGATCATATCGTAAGCCATAGTGCCAATGGCTACGATATCAAACTCTTTTTCCATGGCTGCTGCCTCCTTTCAGGTGCTCTGTCTCATGCCCCGGGCGGCAAAGATGGCCGCGCCGCAGGCCGCCTCCTCCTGTCCGGCAGAGAGGGTGAGGTTGCTTCCAAAACGCTCTTCCAGCAGAGCGCAGAGAGTTCTGTTCTTGCGAAGGCCGTTTCCCGCGCCGAAGAGCCGTGGACTCTGTCCGGGATGGTCCTTTCCGTAGCAGTAGTACAGCTGCCACAGTTCTTCCGTCATGCCCTGCAGCATACCGCCGATCCAGTGGCGTGGAGTCATATTGGACACGCTGATCCCGGTAATCGAGCCCCGAAGGTCAGGATCCTGCCGTGTGCCGGCAAAGGCGGGGACAAAGACCGGGCAGTCCGGAGCAATCCCCTCCTCTTCCAGCAGGCGGCCCATGGCCGGATAGCAATCCTGACTCTGACCGGTCACCAGCTCTACCGTCTTGCGGAAGAATTCCTCCAGCATAGCATAGGCTCTACCGCCGCAGAGGGTGGCTCCCACCAGCAAGCAGCCCCCTTCCGGGAAGGGGCGGGTCTCAAGGCCGGGACAATTCAGCAGCCTGGGGGAATAGATGGAAACCTGACTGCCGGTTCCTACGTTGAGCAGAACGCCCTCGGCAGCGCCCCATGTGGCGCCGATAAAGCTGGCCTGATTATCGCCGATGGCGACGCTGACGGGAATTCCGGACTCCGTCTTTCCCAGCAGCCGCTCACCAGTCACCTCAGGAATCAGCGCCGGATCCATGCCCAGACGCTCGATGGCCTGTAAGTCAAACCGCTCCCGCTCCAGATCATAGAGGCCCAGGCCGGCTGCGTGGCTGCAGTTGAGCCTCGGCCGGATCAGACCGCAGAGATCCATGGCCAGATAGTCACAGATGGTGCAGAATCCAACCGCTTCCGGAGGAACAAGGCCGTTTTTCGTCTGGTAATAGTGGGTCACCAGTCCGTAGCCGGCGGCGACGGCATAGCCGGTACGCTGCCGGATCTCTCCGGCATAGCTCCCGCCCTCTTCTCTCGGCTGATCGCCGCGCTGGTCCTGCCATGTGTAGAGGGGGCTGATCGCCTTGCCCTTCCGGTCCAGATAGAGAATACCATGCTGCTGGCCGGTAATACCAATGGCCTCCGTCTCCGGAGCCATCTCCAGCAGCTGGCGAAGCAGTTCTTTGGCCTGTCGGAGGATGGTCTCCGGGTCCTGAATCTTTTCCCAGACAGCTGAACCGGGAAGGATTCCCTCGTTTTTCACCGTGCGGGCATGGCAGATTCCACCATCATTGATGATAACGCCGCTGATGGTGGTGGTGCCAAGGTCAATACCAATGGCTTTCATAACCTGTTACCTCAGCACGCGGTGGACCGGAGGTCCAGACGCTTGATGATATCCTGTTGGATCGCGGGAGAGAGATCCAGAAAGTTGACGAAGGTGCCGTGGATACGCATGATGTAGACGCCGTTGGGCGCGTACTTCTTGGGCTCAGCCAGCACTTTCCGCAGGATTTCAGGAGTAGTCACGTTGACATAGAGATAGAAGGGAGCCCGCTTCTGGTTCATGGGATTGAAGAAGAGGGGCTGGAGGATCCGGCGGTAGAACTGCAGGCCCTTTTCCTCCATCGTGGAGCCGGTGAAATACTTGGGATCCACGCCAAAGTGGGATGCGACGCCGCCGTTGAACTGATGATAGGGCAGTTCCATTGCCGACAGAGTGCGGAAGCCAAGTCCATTGCCCGCCTCGCCAAAGAGGGGGTCTACGCCGTAGTTGAGCATCTCCCGGGCCTTCCGGCTGTCGGGAGTGGCGCCCACCCAGTAGCCGTAGAGCAGATGGGTCGAGGGAGAGGACCAGTCCGGACGGAAGGGATTGCCCAGATAGTTCTTCTGGCTCCGGATCAGATCGGAGATCCGGTCAGCCAGCTCAGCGGCCTCCCGGTCCGCTTCAGGATCGTGATTGCCAAACTTGGGGCAGCTCTTCAGATACTCCCGCAGCTCCTCGTAACCCACGAAGTCAGCCTTCAGCGCGTCAATCAGCCGTCCGGCGTCTTCCGGTCGGTCTTTCAGCAGATGGTCAATGGCTACCAGCGAGTCGGAGACCACGCACAGACCGTGGATCAGACAGCCCGAGCCATTGTAACGAGTGCCCTGTGTCTTGCCGTCCCGGAGGTCAGCGGCGGTCTCAATACCGCCCATAAAGCTGGACAGGAAGGGGACCCGGAGGTTGGACAGGGCCAGAGAAGCTCCATTGGCCGCCTTTGCCATCTCCCGGGCAAACCACTCTGCCCGATCATAGAAGCGCTCTCTGATATTGCTCAGCAGGGAGAAGGGCTCCTCTTCCGACTGAGGACCGATCTCCTTGCCGGTGAGCAAGCTCTTACCGCCGGTCAGCGTAAGTTCCAGAATCTTGGCCAGATTGAACCAGGAGTTGGTGGTGTTGGCATTGTCCTTACCCATGATCAGCGGCTCCTGGCAGCCAGCCACGGCGTAGTTGGGCAGATCCTGCTCCTCCACCCCGTTCTCCCGCAGGGTCTGGAAGAGGGAATCGTCGTTAAAGAGAGAGGGCGTCAGGCAGCCGGGAGTAAAGAAGAAGCGGCCCAGCTCCTCATAGAGCTTCTGAGGGGTATTCTGGTGGAGCTTAACCGAGAGAATAGGCTGGGGCAGGTTCATCTCGTAATAGGCGTCCAGAATCGCATAAGTCAGGTCGTTGGTCAGGTCATTGCCTGCCACGTCCCGGCCAGAGATGAGCACGTTCTGGGAGATTGCCCAGCTCCGCTCACCTACGTTGTAAAAGACCAGAAAATGCTTGAACAGGGCGGCTGCCTCCTCCCGGCTCAGCTGGCCGGCATAGGGCTGGAAGATCCGGTCGGCATTGCCCACCGAGAAGGCAAAGGGATTGGGTGCCTGCTCCATGCACATGGTCTGCCAGAGCAGCAGATAGGACTGCATGGCCTCATACAGGTTCCGCGCGCCCTCCCGGGGAACCCGGTTCAGGGTGTCGGCAATGAGCTGGAGCTCCTGTTTGCGCTGGTCCTGAGCGGTCTCCAGCTGTTCCAGCGCCAGAGCACGGTAGCGCTCGGCCAGAACGAGGGCGCACTTGAGCCCTCTCTTCATGGCGGCAAGCGCCTGACGGCGCTCTTCCTCCAGCGTCTCCTTCTCCAGCCTCTCCTCGATCCGGGCGATCAGGGGGAGCACGCCCTCCTTCAGGGCGGGCCGGAAGTCAGGAATCAAATGGCCGGTGACCTGCTCGACAAAGAAGGCCACCTCTTCCGTATACTCCTCGCAGTCCCGATAGACAGCGTTCAGATCCCGGACATAGTCCGACCGGGAGGCCCGCTCCCGCATGGCAGCGATCCGCTGGGCGGGGATCTCCTCTGTGGGTGTTGCGTAATCATAAACCTCCAGCGGGTCGCAGTAGCCCTTGAAGGTCTCCACCTGAAAGGCAGGGTTGATCAGGGCATAGCTGGCAGCAAAGGCATCCCGCTGCGTGCCGGCAAAAATGGCGTGTTCGCTGATCTCCAGCGGCATGGAAGCAATGACTGCCTCCAGTTCGGCGGCCGCTTTGGTCTCCTGATCCAGCTGCTTTCCCTCAGTGGCGTCAGCCGCTA
Organism: Oscillospiraceae bacterium; assembly: GCA_017395935.1. GTDB lineage: Bacteria > Bacillota > Clostridia > Oscillospirales > Oscillospiraceae > Onthomonas. The sequence continues at coordinate 42,341 of JAFQNL010000020.1, read as the reverse complement.
TCTCCCGGGAGAGAAACCAGCCGTTGAGCACACCCTTGGTGGCCCGTTCCTCCCGGAAGAGCGCTTCGGCCATCAGGCCGATCTGTCCGGGGTTCTTCCATTGAAACAGTTCCATAGCGCGTTCTCCTTTATATCTGATTCAGGTGTTCAGGTGCGAACTACCACCATGCCAGCCTCCCGCAGGATCTGTTCCATGGCCTGAATGAGCTGGAAGGAGACTTTAGCCTCCTCGCCCATCTGGTAGGTCATACCAAGGGTCTGATATTTATCTTTTCCATATTCGTGGTAGGCCAGCAGCTCTACAGTGGACCGTCCGGTCAGACCTAGCCGTTGAAAGAGCCGGCCAAAGGCCCGGGCGTCCTCCTCCGAGGCATTGAAGCCTCCAATGACAGGAATACGCAGGGCAATCGGTCCTCCCCAGTCCAGAATGGCCGGGAGGTTGGCAAAGAGGCTTTCGTTGCTCAGGCCGGTAACCCGCCGGTGGATCTCCGGGTCATGGTGCTTAATATCCATCATCAGGTAGTCCAGCATCGGCAGCAGCTCTTTCAGGACCGGAGCAACACCGTTGGTCTCGATGGCTGTATGGATTCCCCGCACCTTCAATCCGCTCAGCAGCTGCTTTACCCCTTCAGGCTGGAGCGTAACCTCGCCGCCGGTGAGGGTAACACCGCCGCCTTCAAAAAACATGGGGGCGCAGCTGACGCATTCGGCGATCAGTTCCTCCACTTCGTATTCCTTGCCTCCCGTGACTGCCAGTCCTTCCGGATTCGCGCACCAGGGACAGCGAAGGTTGCAGCCCTGCAGGTGATAGACCAGCCGGTTTCCCGGCCCGTCCTGAGAGAAGTTAAAGCCTTTTTGAAAGATCTTCAGGCGGCTCATCTCATCGCTTCCTTTCCCGGTCAGAAGGTCATCTCTGCCCGCTGGATGATATGGTCCTGATAGGCCTCGTCCAGCTCCACAAAATAGCCGCTCCAGCCCCAGACCCGGACGATCAGGTTCTTGTACTGCTCGGGATGGGCCTTGGCTGCCAGCAGCGTCTCCCGATGGACCGAGTTGATCTGCATCTGGTGTCCGCCCAGCTGGAAGAAGCTGCGGACGAAGAGGGCCACTTTCCCGATACTGTCCGGCGTGCGGAAGACCGAGTTATGCAGCTCAATGGTCAGCGGGCCGCCGTTGGCCACCCGATCCAGATGGGGTCTGGTAAAGCTCTTGACCACCGAGATGGGGCCCCGGGTCCGGACGAAGAGGCTGGGAGAGTAGTTGCAGGGCAGGGGCTCACCCGCTCTACGGCCGTCAGGCGTGGCGCCCATCTCTCGGCCGTGCCAGAGATAGTACATGGCAGAGCCGGTGCCCGGACGGTAGATACCGCCTCGCTCGTTTCTTCTGCCCTCAAGGCTGTCGGCAAACCAGTCCAGCAGCAGCACAGCCAACCGGTCCGCCCGCTCATCGTCGTTGCCCAGCTTGGGGCCGTCATAGCGCAGCAGATGGGCCAGTTCTTCCTCTCCTTCAAAGTTATCCCGGAGCATCCGGCGCAGTTGAGAAATTGTAAAGCGCTTCTCCCGGAAAACATACTGTTCAATGGCTGCCAGCGAATCCACTGCTGTGGCAAGGCCGGTGCCGTGGAAGCCGTAGTTGTTATACCGTCCCCCCAGAGAGATATCTCTTCCCTCCTCCAGACAGCCCTCCATCATCAGGCTCAGCAAGGGCGCCGGCTCCATATAGACGGGCTTCCGGCCGGCAGTCATCTCTTCCGCGCGGCGGAAAATGGCCTTCCGGACCGCCTGCAGGCCAGTCTCAAAGTCTTCCGCCGCCTCAAAGTCATCCAGCGCCTCCAGCACCATCTGGGGGAAGGCCAACGCGTCCAGATTGGGAATATCCATGCCCGCGCCGGGTACAATCAGCTCCCAGCAGGCGGCTACGGAATAGTTTACGGCGTCTTTTTCTTCATAGCCCCATCCTTTCAGACAGGGAATAACCACATCATCGTTGACATACTGAGGGAAGCCCAGACCCATTTTTGTCAGCCGGGTACCCTCCTCATAAACGGAGAGCGGTGTCCCTCCGTGAACTCTCAAATTGATCTTGGGGTCGATCAGCTGCAGCTCCCGGCAGGCCGTCAGGCAGAGGCTGGAGAGCAGATTGTACTGGTTCTCTCCCCGCTCATCTCTGCCGCCCAGTACCAGACTCTGGCCGTTATCGCCCTGCTGCATACCGGGATAGAGATCGGAGTCCTTATTGCAGCAGAGGAAGAACTCCTCCAGCTGTTCCAGAGCTTCCTCCTCGCTCAGGCCATTGGCCAGATCCCGCTGCAGGAAGGGATACATATACTGGTCAAAACGGCCCAGAGTATTATGATACTGGCCGCTGGCCCAGAGGCCATAGTGGATCAGGCGGAGCATCTGCAGCGCCTCCAGGAAGGTCCGGGGGGCCTTGGCCGGTACCCACTCCAGCCGGGCGGCAGCAGACAGGTTGCCTACCCGGAGCGCCTCCTGACGGTAGCGCTCTGCCAGGTCGGTCAGCAGCTCCAGCGTCTGTTCCATCGCCAACAGCTGGCGGCGCTGATCCTGCTGATTCGGTTCCAGCGTCTGTCTTCTCTCCTGAAGGCGGCGCGTCATCTCTTCAAAGCCCACCAGAAGGAGCTTTTCATAGTCTGCCGTTACATTGCAGACCTTACCCTGTTCGTGGATGTAATACTGTCGAGCCAGTGCCTCTTTTTCCTCCGGAGTATAGATCTCGGGAATCGTAGGCTCTGTCCGGAGCAGAACAATCTTTTCGTCGGGATAGACAGCCGGTCTCTCCCGCTTCAGCACCCAGGCCAGCCGCCGGACCGAGCGCTCAATGTCTCCGGCCTCCTGAGCAGACAGCTCCCGGGCCAGGTCGAAGGGGTCGGACGGCTTATGGCGATATTGATGATGAGCTTTGTCTATGATGAACCGCTCTTTGAGTTTGCTGATATAGTCTGTCACCTCAGGTCACCTCATTTCAAAGTACGTCGCAGCAAATCCCCTTCTCCCGGAAGCATTCCGGCCATTGTTCTGGGGGCAGAGAGACGTCAAATTCAGGTTGATAGGTCATGCCTACCATGGAATATTTGGCCCCGGCCGTCTGGTGGTAACTCAACAGCTCCACCTTTTCCAGCATAGGGGCTCCGGCTACGAGTCGGGCGGTAGTCTCAAGATTCTCCCGGCTGTCGTTGACGCCGGGGATCAGCGGCACCCGGATTCTAAATGGCTTTCCGCTCTTTTTGAGCAGCTCCAGATTGGAGAGGATAGGCGCATTGTCCACGCCGGTATAGCGGCGGTGAACGGCGCTGTCGGTGTGTTTGATATCCATGATCACGTAGTCCACCGCCTCGATCACCTTGAGGAAGGTCTCCTCCGGGCAATAGCCGCAGGTCTCAACGGCCCGATGCATTGGCTTGAGCAGGGCCAGTGTCTCCAGCAGGAATTCGCTCTGCAGGGTGGGCTCTCCGCCGGAGAAGGTAACGCCACCGCCCAGCGCAGTCAGATACTCCCGGTCTGCCAGAAGCAGCTCTGCCAGCTCCTCCGGGGTATATTCAACGCCGCAGATCTTCCGCAGATTGGCCGGGCAGACCTTGACGCAGGCGCCGCAGGCAACGCAGCGCTCCGGACTGGGACAGACCCGCCTGCAGGCCCCGCAGGCCGCGCAGCCATTGGGCGAAACCATGAGCTGAGGCCGGGGAGAAAGCCCCTCCGGGTTATGGCACCACTGGCATCGCAGCGGACAGCCCTTCAAAAAGACAGTGGTCCGGACTCCCGGACCGTCGGCCAGGGTCATCTGCTGGATATCAAATACGGTACCTTTGGCCATAGCTCATTCCCCTCCCCTTCATCCGGCGCTGGAAAAGCGTGCCGGCAGGGATAGGACATCCCTGCCGGCAATGACTGTGTTTAGTTTACGCCCCGGTCATCGCCAATGCTGTTTCGTTTTCGTGCAGAACCGGTTGGAGATCCAATATTGTTTTCTGGCCCCGCTTACATGATGGGATAGCCAGCGCAGAGGTAGATGTGGTACCAGTCCTCATAGGTCAGCTCAATGTCGCAGGCTTTGCAGCAGTCGGCAATCCGCTGATGGTTGGTGGTGCCGCAGACGACCTGCATATTGGCCGGATGACGGAGAATCCATGCCACAGCGATAGTAGTTTTACTGACGCCATACTTGTCTGCAATGTCCTGAATGCCCTTGTTCATCTCGGGGAACTTGGGATTGTCCAGGAAGAGGCCCTCGATAAAGCCATACTGGAAGGGAGACCAGGCCTGAATGGTGATATCCTTCAGACGGCAATAATTGAGCACGCCGCCGTCACGGTCCACGGCGTAGAAGTCGTGGTTATTGGTGGCGATGGGCTGGACGCACATATCAGCATGGGCAATGCTGAACTGCATCTGGTTGATCTCGATGGGCACAGTGCAGTACTTCTGCAGCAGCTCGATACCATAGGGAACCTCGTTGCTGACACCGAAGTGGAGAACCTTGCCCTGCTGCTTCATCAGCTCAAATGCCTCGGCCACTTCCTCGGGACGGAAGAGGGCGTCAGAGCGGTGGAGCAGGAAGTAATCCAGATGGTCGGTCTTCAGACGGGACAGGGAGGCATCCAGCGTCTTCATCAGATGTTCCTTAGAATAGTTGTGATAGGGACGGCCGTCGTCGAAGAAGGTAATGCCGCCCTTGGACTGGAGTGCCAGCTTGTCGCGCAGACCGGGATTCTCCTCAAAGGTCTTACCCAGAATGCTTTCCACCAGACCCTCAGGCTTACCGTAGCAGTTGGCGGTGTCAATAAAGTTGGTGCCCAGCTCCAGGTCCTTCTCCAGGATAGCTGCCACTTCCTTGGTGCTCAGCTTATCAAAGCGCATGGTGCCCTGGATAATAGCGGGGACAGGGATCTTATTCTGGCCAAGCGGGACGATTTTCATGTCGATTCCTCCTAATTGATTCAAATAAGGGCTGGGATCAGCTCTTTACCGCACCGGCAGTCATGCCGGCAATAAAATACTTCTGGAAGAACAGCGCAATAATGATAACGGGCAGGGAACCCAGAATGCTCATTGCCATGATCTCGTTCCATTCAAAGGCATACTGGCCCATCAGAGAGGCGATACCGATCGGAACAGTGCGCATGGCGTTGGTCTTGGTCAGGGTCAGCGCGTAGAGATACTCGTTCCAGCACTGGATAAAGGTATACAGACCAACAGAGACCAGACCGGGAACACAGGAGGGAACCAGAACCTGCCACAGGGCGCGGAACCGGGAGCCGCCGTCGATCATGACCGCCTCGTCCAGTTCCCGGGGGAGGGTGTTCATATAGCCGGTCATCATCAGGATGGCATAGGGCAGAGTAAAGACCACATAGGTCAGGATCAGAGCCGGATAGCTGTCATAGATACCCATCTTGACCACCATGACCAGATAGGGGATGAGCAGAGTGATGGGCGGAACGGCCTGAACACTGATAATGATGGTATTGATGAACTTCTTGCCGGGGAAGTTAAACCGGCTGAAGCTGTAGGCCGACAGCAGGGCGATCACCAGCGTGACCAGCACGACGATACCGGCAATGGCATAGGAGTTGAAGAAGAACCGAAGATTCTTCTCGTCGGAAAGAACGGCAATATAGGCATCCAGACTGAAGGTTTCATCCACCAGCCTGGGAGGAATGGCAAAGATACTCTGATTGGACTTAAAGGAGCTGGACAGCAGCCACAGGATAGGCAGACCCGCGTACAGCGCGCAGAAGATAAGGCCGATCCAGAGGGCGATCTTTGTAATCAGTTTCGTTTTCATGTCCGGTCACCTCAATCCTCTCTGTTCTGATTGCGCACATAGAAGATGGCCAGCACCACACAGACCAGCAGTATAATAACCGCGGCGGTGGACGCCTTGGAGTACTGATAGCTGGAGAACGCCGTCTTATAGACGTAAGTACTCATCATCTCTGTCGCACGGGAGGGACCGCCGCCTGTCAGCAGCCAGATCAAAGAGAAGTTCTGGGTGGTCCAGATGAAGTCCAGCATGGCGATACTGATCAGGATAGGCTTAAGCTGGGGGAGGGAGATGTAGAAGAACTGCTGTACGCCGGTGGCGCCGTCAACGGCTGCTGCCTCGTACAGGTCAGCAGAGATTCCCTGCAGACCGGCAAGAATGCTGATCATATAGAAGGGATAGCCTCCCCAGATATTGATAAAGGTAAGCACGCCCAGCGCCAGCGACCGTTCGCTGAACCAGGCAACAGGAAGATCAATCACACCCACGCTCATGAGGATCTGATTGACTACGCCGCTGGGATTGAGCAGCAGCTTCCACAGAATAGCGATAACTGTGGCATTAAACATCCAGGGCAGCATGTAGATAATACGGAAGGTGGCCTTCGCCCCACTGCCCAGACTCTTGGCATTGACCATGAGCGCCATGGCCATACCGATCAGAAGATGAAATACAACGTTGAATACGACAAAGACAGCCGTATTCCCGATCGACTTAACGAAATTCTTTTCAGTAAGCAGTTCCTTGTAGTTGGCAAAGCCCACCCAGACAGGATTGTCGTTGACGATGACATTGTCATAGAAAGAATAGCTGATGACCAGAATGATCGGGACAAACAGCAGACAGGTCATCAAGACGATCACAGGCAGCTGATACGCGTAGGGCTGGATCAGACGACTGACCAAAGCTGTTCCGTTGCCCTTCTTACTCAACCGATTCTGTCGCATATCTTACCCCGTTTCTCTTTGCGCCGACTCAGGCGCAAAGTTCGTTCAAGTTTTGGGCGGGGTCCGCAGAGCGATTGCTCCGCGGACCCCATGTGCCCGTTAAGGATTTGTTTCAGTTGTCAGAACGAGCAACTTACTGATAAGCAGCCTCGAACTGAGTCTGGACGCTCTCGAGCATCTCTTCTGCGGTAGCGTAGTCACCGTCGATGTACATGACCAGCTCTTCGTCCAGCACGCGCATCAGAGCCTCAGCAGTGGGCATGGAGTAGAACTCAGCCTTGCCCTTGCCGTTAGCATAGATGGTGGAGATGGCCTGGAAAGCCTCGGAGTCGTCGGTGTAAGCGGGCTGAGCAGCGGTGTTGACGGGGAAGCCGCCAGCATGGACGCAGAGGTCAGCGCTCACTTCGGCACCCAGCAGGTACTGGATGAACAGAGCAGCTTCCTTCTTGTACTCGCAGCTCTCGGCAATGCCGACAGCCCAGTTGTTGACGCGCATGTAGCTCTGGCCATCATAGCCTTCGGCATGAGGCATGTTGATGAAGGTAACGTTCATGTCGGGAGCCTGCTCACGGATGTTGGTCAGGTGAGCGACGGAGTCGGGCATGAAGGCAACACGGCCATTGACGAATTCCTGAACCTTGTCAGCGTCGGTCATGGTGTACATACCGGGGATGACAACGCCGTTGTCAAACAGGCTCTTGAAGAACTCGCAGGTGTCGATCAGGATCTCATTGCCAGCCATGTAAGGCATGCCATTCTCGTCCAGGATGGAGGCGCCGGAGTTCCAAGCGAAAGCGGCGAAGAATTCCATGCAGGTGGCGTTGTCGGTGCTCATGTTCATGGCGAAGCCATAGACGTTGTTGGCGGGATCGGTGACCTTCTTACAGGCGTCCAGCAGTTCGCTCCAGGTCTCGGGCAGCGTCTCAACACCGGCAGCTTCCAGCAGGTCCAGGTTGACAGCCATCAGAGAGGGGAAGTTGACCAGGGGCTGAGCATAGGTGGTGCCATTGACGGTGGTCATAGCAGAGATGGTGCTGGTGTCCATGCCGATCTCAGCATAGAGGGCATCCAGATCAGCCAGATGGCCCTGAGTGGCATAGTCATAGATCCAGCCGCCGTCCAGAGCGACGATGTCGGCCATGGTGCCGGCAACAGCGCTGGCTTCCAGCTGAGTCTTGGTGTCAGCATAGGGGTTGCTGAGCAGTTCAATGTGGATACCGGTCTCGGCCTCGAAGGCGTCACAGACGCTGCGCAGGTAGCCCTCTTCCATCTCGTTGTCGAACCACTGCTGGAATTCCAGAACGATCTTTTCCTCAGCAGGCTCTTCAGCGGGCTCCTCGGCGGGCTCTTCAGTAGCAGCATCCTCGGCGGGCTCTTCAGCGGGTTCTTCAGCAGGTGCGCCGCAGGCGACCAGAGACAGAACCATCATCAGAGCAAGCAGCATTGCCAGTAACTTTTTCATGTTGGTACTCTCCTTTTTAAATTTTTTCGCACATCATCCCTCTTCAGCCAAAACTCCTACGCCGATTCGGGCCAGCATGTGCTGTTATAATGTAATTATATTTTCATGTAGCCGGAGTGTCAAGTGTATTTTTTACCAAAACCTCTCTCTGTAAGACTTCCTTTTCGGCCTGTATGTTCCGTAAAACGTTTCATATATTTCATTTTCACTCCACTTTTAGCGAAAAATGTAATTTCATAAATCTATTTGTCAGAATTAGAGAAAAACGCTCCTTATTTTTGTGAACTATTACACCTGTGAAAATTTGTTTTCCTGTTGAAAAAGTTTTTCCCGCTGTTTATGATAATTGAAACGGAACTATAACTCTGTGAAAGGAGCTTTTCTATGAAAGGACAGATCGCTCTGGGCTTCCAGAACACAGTGGACTTTGAGCTCAAGTGGGATCCGGCGGTCATTGAGGAGATGATCCGCAGCTTTGATATCCGGCCGGAAGAGATCCAGGAAGAGGTTTCCATTTCCTCTCACCGGGATATGATCCTGGTTCTGCTCTACTATATGACGCAGGGCACCGGTACCGAGCGCTCTGTCTCCTCCAGTCAGGTAACGCGCTCCTTTGCCCAGCGTTTTTCCTATCAGGTCACGCTGGGAGGCACCGCTGTCCGGGCCGCCATTGCCATGAGCCAGATCGGCATCCCCAGCACCCTTCACGCCTGCAGCCTGAACCGGCACTTCCGGGCCCTGATTCCAAAGGAAGTGGAGTGGGTGGCCAGCGTGCCGGACGAAGGAGAGGACTTCCACCCCCATGTCATTGTTCAGTATCCGGTGGGAGCTCATATCTCGGCCAATGGAATTGACATCACTACTACCCGGGCCAACCGGGTTATCTTCGCCCACGATCCTCCCAGCATGCTGTTGGAGATCACGCCGGAATTCGGACCGCTGACCCGGGACGCCAAGGTTTTTCTGGCCGCCAGTTACAACGTGATGCGGGATGAGAAGCTGGTCATGGATCGGATGGAAACCACCATCGCCATGATGAAGACTCTCTCTCCGGACGCGGTTACTCTGATGGAGGACGGATGCTTTGAGTCTCCCCAGGTTCGTCAGTTGGTCACCTCCACTCTGGCTCCTCATCTTCGCCTCTTCAGCATGAACGAAGACGAGCTTCAGGACCGACTGGGCCGACGGATTGACATTCTGGATCCGGAGGCCATGGCTCAGGCCATTGGCGAGATCTACCGGCAGATCGGGGTACCCGTTCTGGTCTGCCATTCAGCCTACTGGACCATCGCCTACGGCCAGCAGCCTCACCGCTACGAGCGGGCTCTGCGGGGCGGCATTGCCATGGCAGCCACCCGTTATCGTCTGGGCGACCGGTTCGACCGGAAGGACTACGAGCAGACGTTGGCCATGGCCGACCAGCAGAGGGGACTGGAGTTTGCCCGGGCACTGACCGGGCTGCTGGGAGAGGAAAAGCTGCTCTGCGTCCCCTGCAAGGATCTGAGCACCGTCTCCCATCCCACTACCATCGGTCTGGGCGACGCCTTTATGGGCGGTCTGCTGCCCAATCTGATTGGGATCTGACTGCAGACAAAATTACAAGGCGGCAGAGCTAAGCTCTGCCGCCTTTTCAGCGGTTTTATTTCGTTGAGCGCCTTAGACATGGTCTTCGTCGATCATCTTGGCGCATTCGTAGTAGCGCTCCAAAAAGCCCTTCTGCTGCAGACTGCCGGCCAGCAGGTAGAGGCAGTCGATAACCGAGAACTGAGGCAGGTTTTCAGAGCCGGGCTCATAGAAGGTGGCCTGAGAGCGATTGGCAAAGTTACCGTAGTTCAGACCGGTGAGGATAAGCTCATCAGCCAGCTTGGCAATCGGAGAGCCTCCCACGCTGGTCACCGCCACAGTGGGGATTCCCTTTTCCTTGGCATACTGGAGGCACTGGTTCACCGGGCCGGACCGACCCATATTGCTGATTCCTACCAGCAGATCCCGCTCGTCCAGCACGCAGACGCCGGCGATCATACTGTGGAGATCGCCAAAGGCGCTGCAGAGTACACCCAGCCGGACAAACCGGGTAAAGGCGCTCTGCGCGGCCAGAAAGGAACGGCCCTCACCGATAAAGATTACGCTTCTGGCGTTGAGAATCTTCTGCGCAACCCGTTTGATCACCTTGAAGTCCATAAGCTGGAGGGTATCCCGGAGCATCTCAATCTCGCTCTCAATCACATAGCGGCAGATGCCCTCCGGATCGTCGGTATTGGGAACCCCGCCGCCATAGATCAGCGAGGAGGCGTTCTGCTGTTCCTTGGAGGCCAGCCGGTGGGAGAGCAGACTGTGCTGAAGGCTGCGATGGAACGTCTTAAAGTTATCATAGCCCAGCATCTGAACGAAGCGGGTTACCGAGGCATTGCTCACCCCGGCCCGCTCTGCGATATCGCCGATGGTAGAGTTGATCAGCTCAGGAGACCGGGTCAGAATCAGATCGGCGATCTGCTGCATGGCGGGATTAAACTGAGTATAGTTGGATTTGATGATCAGAAAAGGGTCGGACATCACTTGCATACATCTATCACCGATCGCTGAAAATTTAAAAGAGAAAAATACTTTTCTTCATTCTTTTCAAGTATATTAGATTCCTTCCCCCTTGTCAAGCAATCCACTGCTTTTGTCACACATTTCGTGCTCCTGCCCGTTCTTTTCCGCACTTTCTTTTGTTCATGTTCATGAAAATATTTTATCTCAATTTTCGCTACCGAAACTTTTGCCGGTGGTTTTTTCCTGCTTTTCCAGATATTTCTTCGTCTTTGATGACATTTATGTGAACAATTTCAAAAAAGTTCTTTCTCGCTTTTCTTGACAACTTGCATAGATGAAAATATAATTACAGTGTAGTACCGGTTCTTGTTTTTAATTTTTCAGGTCCATCCGCAGGCTCTGCCTTCAACTCCCGGATGGTTCTCCCGGGACCGGATCTGCATCTACTGCAGGAGGTATCATTCCATGTTAGTCAATATGAAAACCATGTTGGCTGTGGCCAACGAACACAATTTTGCAGTTCCCGCTTTCAATACTCCTACCGGCATGATCATGCGCGGTATTCTGGAGGCCAGCGAGGCAGCTAAGGCTCCCGTGATCATCGAAGTTCATCCTCTGGAGCTGGAGCTGGCCCGTCCTTCCTTCATCACCGCTCTCGTAGAAGAGGCACACAAGGCCTCTGTCCCCGTCTGCATCCATATGGATCACGGCTCCTCTCTGGAGCAGATCATGACCGCCATCCAGTGCGGCTACACCTCTGTCATGATCGATGCTTCCAGCAAGAGCTTTGAGGAGAACGTGGCTCTGACCAAGAAGATCTGTGAAGTAGCCCACGCAGTCAATGTTTCCGTTGAAGCTGAGCTGGGCACCATCGGCACCACCAAGCAGGACATGGACACCACGTCCAGCACGGAGATTCGCTACACCGATCCTCAGGAAGCTGCCCGTTTTGTGGAAGAGACCGGCGTCGACTGTCTGGCCGTCGCCATCGGCACCTGCCATGGTATCTATCCCAAGGGCATGATTCCCAAGCTGCAGCTGGACCTGCTCAAGGAGATCAAGGAAGCTGTCAAGATTCCTCTGGTCCTCCACGGCGGCTCTTCCAACCGGGACGAGGAGATTGCCGCCGCCTCCCGTATGGGCATCAACAAGATCAACATCTCCAGCGACATCAAGGACCCCTTCTACCGCAAGTGTCGCGAAGTTCTGCAGGATCCCTATATCCGGGAGCCTGACGCCATCTATCCTCCCTGCATCGAGGCCATGAAGGAAGTCATCTTCCATAAGTTTGATCTTCTGGGCACCACTGGCAAGGCTCATCTCTACTATTGATCCGTTTTTCTCCTCCCCGTTTTTCCCCCCAATTCTTCAAGCCCAGTGACCCAGTCCTTTGCAGAGACCGGCAGCCAAATAGCTGCCGGTCTATTTTTTCTTCTCTTCCAAATTCAGTAGATGACCGGAGAAAAATATGCTATAATAGAAAAAAAGGGGGCGTTTTTATGTATGCCGATTACCATATGCACACATTCTTCTCCTTTGACGGCGAGGCCTCTGCCGAGCAGAGCGCCCTGTCGGCGATGAACAAAGGACTGGATGAGATCTGCTTTACCGATCATCTGGATTTCGATCTTCACCCTGTCGTCCATCTGCCCGACTTCAGCGCCCGGGCAGAAGAGATCCGGCGGCTGCGTGCCCTCTTCCCCGGTCTGACGATCCGTCTGGGTGCCGAGGTCAGTCTCCGGGATCCGCTCTGTGCCCAGCAGGCCAGAGAGGCCATGGCCGGCCACGAGTTTGACTTTATTATCGGCTCTGTCCATACTGTGGACGGCATCAGCGCCTGGGCCGACGCCTATTACGAAGGCAAGAGCCAGCAGGAGGCCTATCAGCTCTATGTAGAGACCATCTGGCGCGCCCTTCCCACTCTGCCGGAAATGAATGTGCTGGGCCACTTTGATTTTGTAGCCAAGTATGCCCCCTATCCCGACCGGGCCCTTCGGCTCTCCCACGCTCCGGAGATCTTTGATCTGATCTTCCGCCAGCTGGCAGAGGAGGGCAAGGCCATGGAGATCAATACCGCCTCCTGGCAGCAGGACGCGCCCTGGGGGCTGGATATTTTCACTCGTTTCCGCCAGCTCGGAGGCCAGTTCGTTACCATCGGCTCGGACACCCACGGCTATGAGCGGGTAGGTGCCCGTTTTCAGGAGGCGCTGGCACTGGCTCAGGCCGCCGGCATTCCCTGGCTGGCCACCTTCAGCGGTGGAAACCCCATCTACCACCGAATCTGACTCTTTTCCCCCACAGAAATGGAACCCCCGCCGACGGAGGACTGTCGGCGGGGGTTTTGCGTCCGGAGTGAGGTGGACGCAGGCAGGCTTGGATTACATGGTGATCTCGCCGTTCTTGCTGAACTTATTGAAGACCAGCAGGGAGATGACCGTCAGGATGGTCAGTACGGTAGCCATGGCAGAGGCGATGCCGTAGTTGCCGCGAATGATCTCCGTATAGATGGCCACCGTCAGCGTCTGCGTCCGGCCGGTGTAGAGAATCATAGCGGTGGAGAGTTCACCGATCATGGTGACCCAGCTCAAAATGGCGCCGGCTATGATGCCCGAGGACATCATAGGTACAGTGATTTTGAAGAAGGTCTTCATCTTGCTGCTGCCCAGCGAGAGGGCGGCCTCCTCAATGGTAATCGGGATCTGATGGAGAATGGCCACCGAGGAGCGAATGGTGTAGGGCAGTCGTCGAATGACCAGCGCCACTACCATAATGAGGACAGTGCCGGTGAGGGCGATGGGCTCACGGTTGAAGCTGGTGACCAGAGCGATACCCACAACGGTGCCGGGAATGATATAGGGAACCATACTCAGCGTGTCCACAGTGCCTGTCAGCACATTCCGGCGGCGGACAGAGAGGTAGGCGATCAGCACTGCCATCAGCAGCACCACCACCAGCGAGATCAGGGGCAGAATAATCGTATTTTCCACGCTCTTGCCCAGCCGATCGAACATCTGGATATAACTGTTGAGGGAGAAGCCTTCCACGTAAATGGATCCGCTGACAGCCCGGAAGGAGCAGTAGGCCACATAGACCTGGGGCAGCATGGCGATAAAAACCACGCTGTAGCAGAAGAGGTGGATCAGGAAAGACTTCAGGCCATGAATGGGCTTTTCCTCAATGGGATGGAGGGAGTTCATGGAAAAGCTCTTCCGGTTGCTCACATAGTTCTGGCCGAAGAAAACAACAGTGGTGATCAGTATGGCTATGACGGCAATTGCCGAAGCAAAGCCCTTGTTCTGGGACACTTCGCCTACAAACTCGGTATAGAGGATGACCGGGAAGGTCCGGTAACCCTCACCCATGAGCATAGGCGTGCCAAAGTCAGAGAGCGCGCGGATAAAGACCAGCAGGGCAGCCGCCATGACAGTGGGCATAATCAGCGGCATGACCACCTTGAAAAAACGCCGGGTGCCGGTGCAGCCCATGTTTTCACTGGCCTCCAGCAGAGAGTTATCCACCTTGTTCAGCGCGCCGGCCACATAGAGAAAGACCAGCGAGAAGAGCTGGCTGGTAAAGACCAGCAGCATTCCGTTGAAGCCGTAGATCTCAGGCGGTGTAATCCCAAAGATGTCTTTGATAAAGTTGGTAATCACGCCGTTACGGCCCAGCAGCAGGATCCATGCGTAGGCGCCCACAAAGGGAGCGGACATGGAAGAGATAATAATAAGGATCCGAAGCAGCTTTTTGCCTACAATCTTGTACATGGCGAAGAAATAAGCCATGGGGATACCCACCAGCAGCGAGGTAAGGGTACCGGCGAAAGAGACTGTGAAGCTATTTTTCAATGTAGAGGAGTAGTACGGCTTTGAGAAGAACTTGATAAAGTTGTCCAGTGTAAAGCCGTCGTCTCCATAAAAGGCCATCTTGATCAGGTTGCCCAGTGGGTAAACCATAAAGATCAGATAGAGGCCCAGAACAATCAGGGTAATAATGCCCCAGACGTCCAGCCGAAAGCGATGGTTATTTTTCATGGCCGTTACCCCCGCAGCAGATTGACATTGCCCTGCTGATCGAAGATATTGACCTTTTCCGTCTTGACGGTCAGAGCGATTCGGGAGCCGGGGACGATATCGTCCTCGATACTGGATTCCTGAATCAGCTCCACCTTCTGCTCCAGACCGATATCCACGATATAATGGGTATTCAGGCCCAGATAGATACTGTCCACCACGGTGCCGGGGATGCCGGGCTGGCCCTCTTTCCCAATCACGAACTCCTCAGGCCGGGCAGAGACCTGAACAGGCTGATCGGAGATAGACTGCCAGTTCTGCCGACCCTCCTCATATCCGCAGTCAAAGCAGAGCTTCCCGCCCTTCATTTGGGCAGACAGAATATTGGTCCGCCCGATAAAGGTGGCGACAAAAATATTGGCCGGACGCTGATAGATTTCTCGGGGAGAGCCCAGATGCTGGATCTCGCCATCCTTCATGACAGCGATGGTATCGCTGATGCTCATGGCTTCTTCCTGATCGTGGGTGACGTAGACAGTGGTAATGCCCACTTCCTTCTGGATCTCACGGATGGCCTGACGCATCTCCATACGGAGCTTGGCGTCCAGATTGGACAGCGGCTCATCCATAAGCAGCACATCAGGTTTGATAACCAGCGCGCGGGCCAGCGCCACCCGCTGCTGCTGGCCGCCGGAGAGGTTCTCAGGCAGCCGGTCGGCATACTGGTCAATCTGCATCATTTTCAGGAACTTGTCGGTCTCGGCCTTGATGGTAGCCTTGTCCAGCCGCCGATTCTTCAGGCCGAAGGCGACGTTTTCCCGAACGGTAAGATGGGGGAAGATGGCGTAGTTCTGGAACACCATGCCGATATTGCGTTTGCTGGGGTCCTTGTCATTGATACGCTCTTCGTTGAAGCAGAAGTCGCCGCCCTCAATGGAGTTGAAGCCGGCAATCATGCGCAGCAGTGTCGTCTTGCCGCAGCCGGAGGGACCCAGCAGGGTAAACAGCTCGCCGTCCCGAATATTCAGATTCAGGCCGGAGATAACGGTATTATTTCCATACCGTTTGACTGCGTTTTTGATGGTAATCTGGCTCATGAGGGCTCATTCCTTTCGCTTGTTGCTCGGTCATTGAAGGGCCCCGGATACCTGGCGATAACCGGGGCCCGATGGGTCAGATAATGGTGTCAAGATCAGCCGGGATAGACCTCAATGTAAATGTCCATGTACTTCTCGGTGATCTCTTCCTTGTGCTCGTTGACGTAGGCCTGATCGAAGGTAACGGTCTTAACGTCGGTGGCGGGACGGAAGTAGTCGGGATAAGAAACGTCATCACGGACGGGACGGACGTCCAGTTCGTTGCAGAAGATGTTCTGGACTTCCTGGCTCAGGATGAAGTCGATGAACAGCTTGGCGTTCTCCAGATTCTGGCAGTCCTTAACGATGCCGGCAGTGGAGGGGGTGAAGACGGTACCTTCCTCGGGGTAGACGACCTCAACAGGAGCGCCGTCACGGGCCAGAATAATACCAGCCTCTTCGTAAGACAGGGCAACGACCATCTCGCCGTCAGCAACGCTCTTCCAGGCAGCGCTGGAGCCAGAGGCCAGCTTGCCGTCCAGATTGGCAACCAGCTGAGAGACAACGCCCCAGCCCTCTTCGTTCTCAAGGCTCAGGCCGCCGAAGTCGGACAGCAGGGTCTCAATGTGCATCATTGCGGAGGAGGAGGCAGTGGGATCAGGCATAGCGATCTTGCCCTTCAGCTCGGGGTTGAGCAGGTCCATGTAACCCTTGATCTCAATGTCACCCACCAGATCGGTATTGACGATGAAGATGGCAGAGTCCATGCAATAGTTGGTGCAGTAGCCCAGTGTGTTCTTGGCTCCTTCGGAGAGGTTGGCGTCCTCAGAGCTGACATAGTCCTGGAAGACGTGCTTGTACTCAGCGTAAGAAGACTCGCCGCCGCCGAAAATGACGTCAGCATAGGGGTTGTCGCCCTCGGCGTCCACTCGGGCCAGCAGTTCGCCGGTGCCGCCGGTAATGACTTCTACCTTAATGCCGTACTTCTCTTCGAACAGAGGGATGACGGTATTGATCTGGCCTTCAGTAGCGGGAGAGTAGACTACCAGCTTGTCACTGGCAGAAGCTTCCTCGGCGGGCTCTTCTGCAGGGGCCTCGTCTTCGGCAGCAGGCTCTTCAGCAGGCTCTTCGGCAGGCTCATCAGCAGCGCCGCAGGCCACCAGACCCAGGCACATAACCAGGGCCAGAAGGATAGCAAGCAGTTTCTTCATGGTATTTCCTCCTTGTATTGTGTCTTTCAACAATTCTCTTTCCGGGCAATTCCGGGTTATGTCTATTATAGCAAACTACTTTCATAAAGGAAGGTAAATAAACTGTGGGAAAGGGATAAAAAACTGCACTGATGGGCCTTTCGGCAGCCATCAATGCAGTCATTAATGAACAGCGTCTATTCTATTTTCGGTTGGAAATGGTTCTGAATTCTCTGGGAAGACAGCCTACATGCTTGCGAAAGACGGTATTAAAGTACTTGACATTGGGAAAGCCGCACTGCTCAGCAATCTGGTTGATCTGGTCCTGACCGCTGCCGAGCAGCCCCATCGCTTTTTGCAGGCGATAGCGGGTCAGGTAGCCGTTAAAGCCCATTTTCATCTCTTCCTTAAACTTATGGATCAGGAAGGTCTCGCTGTAATGGAACTGGGTAGCCAGTTCCCGGATGGTAAGCTTCTCGCTGTAGCGGGCCTCCACCTCCTGAAGGATTCGCCGGATCACGTCGCTCCGGGCCAGTTCCGGCTCTGCCTCCGCCAGCAGGTCAGGCAGCTCCGCCTCTCCCTCGCCCTGTCGAAGCCGGTCATAGGCCTGCCGGCGGCGGCAGTCCTCCTTGGCCGCCTCCACCGCCTCCTCCAGCTCGTCAAAGTTTACCGGCTTGAGCAGAAAACGGACCGCTCCCACCCGGAAGGCCTGCCGGGCATAGGCCAGGTCACCATAACCGGTGAGGATAATAGCGCTGTAGGATTGTTCCTCCCGGCACTGCTCCAGCACCTGGATCCCGTTCAGGAAGGGGATATTCAGATCCATAACGATGATATCCGGCCGCTGGGTCCGGATCAGCTCCACCGCCTCCTGACCATCGGCAGCCTGCAGGATCTGGGTACAGCCCAGACTCTGCCAGTCCACCGAGTAGACCAGTCCCCGGCGGATAATATCTTCATCTTCTACAATCAGCAGCTTATAGTTCATAACAGTCCCTCCGTATGTGCTACGCGGATTCTCACCGCGGTCCCCTCGCCGGGCCGACTGGCCAGATTTAGCGTGCTGTCCGAACCAAACTGGAGCTGGAGCCGCCGAGCCACGTTTTTCAGCCCGTGGTGGGTGCTCTGCCGATCACCTGAGGCAATCAGCGCCCGCAGTTCTTCCAGCCGCTCCGGCTCGATCCCCGGTCCGTCGTCCCGGACCTCCAGACAGAGGAAGCCCTCTTCCTCCCAGCCCCGAATGGTCACCGTCAGAGTTTTCCTGCACTGGAGACCGTATTTGACGCTGTTTTCCACCAGCGGCTGGAGCAGCAGTTTGGGACAATAGCGAGACAGGCAGTTGTCCGGAATATCGATGCTGTAATGAAAACGGCTCTGGAAACGATAATGGATGATATCCAGATAGTCTTGCAGATGGCCCAGATCCTCCTCCAGCGTGACCGGAGACTCTGCCGGACTGATACTGTATCGGAGCAGACCGGTCAGACGCAGAATCATGCTGTCAATGCCCTTGTCCCCCAGACGAACGCCGTAGCGGATACTCTCCAGCGTATTATAGAGGAAGTGAGGGTCGAACTGGGCCTCCAGCTGAAGGCGCTCCATCTGGTTATTCAGCCGGGCCAGCTCCATATTCCGCTGGTTCAGCGAGTCCAGATGGTCCAGCATGGTATTGATATGCTCGGCAATGGTTTCAAACTCATCGTCAGTATGCAGTTCGATCCGGTGTTTGCCCGCCCGGTCCTGAATGGTGGTAATCTCCTCGTGCAGCGTCTCCACCGAACGGGCATTCAGGTCGGCGATTCGGTGCGAAAAGGTCCGGCCGGTAAAGAGCAGAGCCAGCAGCAGCACGCAGATGGCCAATACCAGCACCATATAATAAGCCAGCATATCTCCTGTCTGCTGGTAGGTAAAGACGGTCAGTCCGTATTTGGCCACAGCGTCCTTCGTCTGGCGATAGCTTCTGCCTCCGGCAGAGTAGAAGCCTCCCTCCTCCGGCGCAAAGCGGTTCATAAGTCCGTCCAGCAGGCCGGGATTGCTGACAGCCAGCACATAGTCATTGCCGCCCACCACAACGCCGTCAAACTGGTTCTGACGCATCTCGTCCTCCCAGTTGCCGCCGCTGATATAAACGGCAGCCACTCCCTGTCGGATCCTGTTCTGGTTATAGACCGGCACGGCCAACACATAGCAGCCGGTCTCGCCGGTCTTCTGATAGATGGTATCGTAGAGTTCTGTTCCGGTCTCGATCACATTTTCGGCCAACAGGCTGTGAAAGTAGCTCAGATGGAGATTGGTGTGGTCGTGGACCACGCTGTTATAGACGATCTCTCCATTCCGGTCACTGAGGATAAGTCCCCCCTCCAGATCCCGCTCCAGAGAAAAGCTGTTGACGAAATAGGACACATGGTTGTCGCTGCACTGGTCCCGGAGCCGGGAGAGAAACGTGTTCTGGGACTCCTCAGACCGGAGAAAGTTCTCCCACTGCAGGCAGTCCTCCTCTACCTGCTGGCAGAGGAGCTGGTTATTCTTTAGATTCTGGAACTGGGTGATAAAAAAAGTATGCAGCAGGAGCAACGCCGACAGAGCGGCAAGGAGGACCAGCGCGATCGAGACAATATAGCGGTTAAACTGTCTGCTGAGCTTTTCCTGATAACTGATTCGGGCCAAGGTCTTTTCTCCTCTCCTGAGTATTTACGCTCCCGCCGCCTCCAGCGTCTCCAGCAGCAGGCCGATAATCCGGGCGGTGAGGCCCCAGACGCAGCAGTCCTGCCACATCCAGTATGGGCCCCGGCGGAGGGTGGGATAAGAGGCCAGATTCTCCGCGATCGGAGGGGGCGTCCGGTCTCCGGGTACGCTCTTTTGGTGGTATTGATATTCGCAAGGGGCCGTCTGCCGGAAGAAATCCAGCGGCACGGTAAAAACCCGCTCCACCTCCCGGTCATTGGGCCGGAGAGCTGAGAGCAGCGCCTTATCACACCGGGCCAGCACCGGATAGACCGTCTGGCCGTTGCTGTGAAGGAGGTAGTCCATCTGGCCGAGAACAGCAATTTCCTGCCGGGGCAGGCCCAACTCCTCCTCCGTCTCCCGGAGGGCACAGTCCACAGCCGTTTCTTCTGGCTCCATACCCCCTCCCGGCAGGCAGATCTCACCCGGCTGGCGGCGCAGACTTCGGGCGCGGACCTCCAGCACCAGCTCGTCTTCAGCCAGCAGCACCAGCACCGCCGACGGCCGGCGAAGCTCTGCCGGACGAGGGTTCCGGCCGGTCAGATATTCTTTCAGTTTTAACAGCTCCATTTCCGGCCGCTCCTTTCCTGTTTCATCTTCTGAACTCATTCTAATCCCCCCTCACTTATCTGTCAAATGAAAGCGGATATTGCCTTTTTGCCCTGATTGGTTTAGAATAAATCTCAGAGAATGAAACACCTACGTTTCTTTGGGAGGTAATCGCTATGACTTATCAGGAAGTTCTCGCCAATGCCCGCACCTGCATGGGTCCCTATTGCAAGAGCTGCCCCACCTGCAACGGTGTGGCCTGTAAAAACACCATTCCCGGTCCCGGCGCCAAGGGCATCGGCACCGGCTTTATCCGTAACTACCAGAAATGGCAGGAGCTGTGTGTCAACATGGACACCATCTGCGACAACGTAGAGGTCGATACCTCCTGCGAGATCTTCGGCAAGAAGGTTGTCATCCCCGTCTTTGCCGCTCCCGTGGGTGCTATGCAGCTTCACTATGGCGACAAGTATGACGATCTGACCTATAACGATCTGCTGGTTTCCGGCTGCGCCAAGGCCGGTATCGCCGCCTTCACCGGTGACGGCGTCAACGCCAGCATTATGGAAGGCGCTACCAAGGCCATCGCTAAGAACAACGGCTGCGGCGTGCCCACCGTCAAGCCCTGGAATATGGAGCTGATCGAAAAGAAGATGGCCCTGGTCAACACCGCCGATCCCTTTGCCATTGCCATGGACATCGACGCTGCCGGTCTCCCCTTCCTGAAGAATATGCAGCCCCCTGCAGGCAGCAAGACGGTAGAGCAGCTCCGGCAGATCGCCGCCTGGGCCAAAAAGCCCTTCATCCTCAAGGGCATTATGACCGCCAAGGGCGCTCTGAAGGCTCTGGAAGCCGGCGCTCAGGGTATCGTGGTCTCTAACCACGGCGGCCGCGTGCTGGATCAGTGCCCCGCCACCGCCGAAGTGCTTCCTGAGATCGTGGAGGCCGTGGGCGGCAAGATGACCATCTTTGTTGACGGCGGTATCCGTACCGGCATGGATGTCTTCAAGGCTCTGGCTCTGGGCGCCGACGCAGTGCTCATCGCCCGTCCCTTCGTCAATATGGTCTATGGCGCCGGCGAAGAGGGCATTCAGATCTATGTGGACAAGCTGAAGGCCGAGCTGGCCGATACCATGGCCATGTGCGGCGCTCACAGTCTGAAGGAGATCGACCGCTCCATGGTCCGCTGAGCCCCCCTTTCCCCGCGGAATAACCAAGCCCCCGCCTGTCAGGCGGGGGCTTTCTCTGTGCTCCGATTCAGTTTTGCCGGTTTTTTCTGCTCTCGGCCAGCAGCTGGCTTACCTGACGGGAGACATCGTCCCAATAGGCTTTGGACTCCTCCTCCGCCTTTCGGCGCAGCTGAGCGCAGCTCTCCTCCGTCTCCCGGCGCAGCTGACGGCACTGCCGGCGGCACTCCTCCAGCATCCGCCGGCTCTCCTCCCGAGCTTCGGCCATAAGCGCCTCAGCCTGGTCCTTGCTGGCCTGCTCTCTCAGACGGCAGCGCTCGGTCTCCTGATCGGAGAGGGTACGGATATTCTCCTCATACTGGCTGCAAGCTGCCTGAGCGGCCTCGATCACTCCGTTGATCAGCATGGCCGCCTCGGCCAGAGAACCGGCCCGCTCAATGGTAATCGTCCGATCCTTCAGCTTCCGCTCGCTCTCCTCCAGCTGCCGGCGCAGCTTTTCCACCTCGCTGCTCTGCTCTAGCAACAGCTCCAACAGGTCGATCCGGCTAAGCTTTTTCAGTTCCCGCTCCGTCATATCAACACCTCTTCCGGCAGGTTCCATTCTTTCTTAGCACTACTATAATCCATTCCCGGTAAAAGCACAACCATTTCTCATCCCAAACTTTCCTTCTTTTTCCCGTTCTTCTCCTGTCCCCTGGATTGGGACCCCTTATTTCTCCCCTTCTAAAGTCCCGATTATAGTACCTTTCTTCTGATATTCTTAGTACAGCAAAAGAAAGGAGGACTTATCCATGGAAGTTGACATTCGCCATATCAGAGGACACGTTGAGGTATTCAGCTGGGAAGGAGAGTTCCTCTTCTCCGCCGATACCGAGTCGGAAGCCCGGATGGAGCTCCGGGAAGAACTGGCTCTGATCGCCTGAAGCGCTCGTATAACCGGCCTTCTTTTCGGCCACATTAGGAGAAAAGGAGGTCTGCACATGAAGATCCTGTTTTACGGAGCCAAGGACTATGACCGGCTCTATTTCGATCCCGCCATTCGGGAGGCCGGCTTTGACTGCCGGGTGAAATATCTCCAAGCCAATCTGGACCGGACTACCGCCTCGCTGGCCAGCGGCTATGAGGCGGTCTGTCTCTTTGTCAACGCCGACTGCAGCCGCCCGGTACTGGAAGTGCTTGCGCGCCACGGGGTCCGTCTGCTGCTGCTCCGGTGCGCCGGTTTTAACCATGTGGATCTGGAGGCAGCCCGGTCTCTGGGGCTGACCGTCCTTCGGGTGCCCGGCTACAGTCCGGAGGCGGTGGCCGAGTTTGCCATGGCGCTGGCCCTCACCTGCGTCCGCCGACTCCACAAGGCCTATATCAAAGTCCGCAACAACAACTTCTCGTTGGATGGACTGCTGGGCCGAAACCTCTCCGGCAGCACCGCCGGTATTATCGGAACCGGGAAGATCGGCGTCGCCATGGCCCGAATCTGCCGGGGCTTTGGCATGGATGTGATTGCCTACGACAGCTATCCCAACCCTACGTTGGACGGTCTGGTAACCTATTGCCCGCTGGAGGAGGTACTGAGAAGGAGCGACCTGATCAGCCTCCACTGCCCTCTCACCCCTCAGACCCACCATATGATCAATCGGGAGACCATCGCCCTCATGAAGGACACTGCCATCCTGATCAACACCAGCCGGGGGCCGCTGATCCACACAGAGGCACTGCTGGAGGCCCTCCGGCAGCACAAGTTTTCGGCGGTGGGGCTGGACGTATACGAAAACGAGGAGTGTCAGGTCTTTGAGGACTGCTCTGACGAGGTGCTGGAAAACGAGCAGGTACCTCAGCTGCTGGCCTTTCCCAACGTTATCGTCACCAGTCATCAGGCCTTTTTCACCCATACCGCGCTGGAAACCATCGCCCGGATCACCATAGAAAACGCCCGGGCCTTCGCTCTGGGCCACAAGCTGAAAAATCAGGTCTGATCCTGCGGCCGCACCGAACTTCTGCCTGGTGCGGCCGTTTTTTGTCCTCCATTTTTCTCCTGCCCCAACGCCCAAGAACACTTATATGTCGATCGGCAGAGAAACGCCAGACAGCCTCACCGGTGTTTCGGTGAGGCTGTTCTCTCTGTTTCTCAGGGTGCTTCCGCCCGGCTGAGATAGTCGGCAGGGTCCACCGACTCGCCGTCCTGGGTCATGGCAAAATGGAGCCAGTGGCCCTCATGCTTTTCTCCGGCCGCCGTCTGACCTACAGCGCCGATGACCTGTCCAGCCTCCACCCGGTCCCCCTGAGCAACAGCTACGTCGTGGTTCAGGTTGCCGTAGAGGCTCATGAGTCCGTCGCCGTGGTTGATGGTGATGGTGGTACCCAGAAAGACGTCTTCCCGAATCTCCAGCACCTCTCCGGCCATGGCAGCAGCCACCTCCTGTCCCAGCTCGGCAGAAAGGTCCACCCCGTTGTGGGTCCGCCAGTCCTCCAGCGCCTCGTTATAAGTCAGCTCCTGATTGGAAAAGGCGGCTACCGTCTGGCCGGGAACCGGAGCCTGAAAGAGGGCAGAAGTCTCCTCTTTGCGCTCTCCGGCTGTCTCTGCCACGCTCAGCTGTTCGTCGGCACCCGTCTCTTCCCGATCCACTCCCAGCTCTTCCTGAGCCGGTTCTTCCTCTGCCGGCTCTTCGGCCGGTTTTGTAGGCTCCTCAGGCAGAGTTGGCAGAAGGGTCTCCGTCTCCTCCATCGCGCTCCGGGTCTCTTCCTGCTGCGTCAGATCGGGCAGCGTCTCTTCCGACGTCTCCTCCCACTGCTCCTCCGGTTCCTCCAGCACGGTTTCCACCTGAGCGGGAGCGGAGACCATTCTCTGTTCCCGTCCGGCCATCTCCTCCTCGGCAAGGCCATAGAGATAGTAGCCCGAGGCGCCAATCGCAGTCACGCAGAGCAAAAGGACCATGTAAAAGCCCTTGCCCATGAGAAAGTCTCCCGCCCGGCTCCAAAGCGATTTTTTCTTCATTGCTCCTATACCTCCCAGATACATTGGTGGTCAGGCGGCAAAAGAAAAAGCCGCCTTCAAAGCTCAGTATGGACAGCTTTGAAGGGGCTTATTCACGCTTATTCCGCTTCCAGCCAGCCTTTCAGCTCGGGCAAGTCGGCGGCGATAAAGACATGGGGCCAGCTTTGGAAGGCCTCAGGCCGGGTGGTTCCGTTGCAGACGGCGGCAAAATCGATCCCCGCGTTTCTGGCCGTCTCGGCGTCAATGACGGTATCGCCCACAAAGAGGGCCTCCTCCGGCCGGACACCGGCCTTTTCCAGCGCCAACAGGGCGGCGTCAGGAGCCGGCTTGAATCGGGGCACGTCGGTTCCGCCCACCATAAAGCAGACTTTATCCTCCAGATGGCGATAGGCAAAGACCTCCTCCAGCACAGAGCGGCGCTTGGTGCTGACAATCGCCACCGTCACCCCCCGGTCCTTCAGCCAGTCCAGCAGTTCGACAGCGCCAGGGAAGAATCTGGTCTGCGTGACCTGAAGGGGATTAGCCTTTTCAATATAGAGGGTCTGAAAACGGCGGACCCGCTCTTCGTCTTCGTCCTGAGAGAGGGCGCGATAGCCATTGGGCAGCGTCATACCCACAGTGGCGCGAATGGCCTCCACGCCGGGCTCCGGCAGCCCCATCTGACGAAAGGCATACTGATAGCCGGCAACAATACTTTCAGTTGCGTCCCCCAAAGTATAGTCAAAGTCAAAAAACACAGCACGATAAGCTTTTTTCATCATTTGTCACCTCGTTGTCAGAATAACAGATTTTTCCCGCTTGTCAAGCCGGTCTCTTCTCCACCTTTTTTGTTTTACTTCATTGACATTCTTTTCCACAAGTGCTAGAGTAAAGATACCGAGTACCTAAAGGAGGAGAGAATATGATCTTTAAGGCAACTAAACTTATCGAGGCTGACTTCAAAAAGAGCGGCATCAAGTTCCGCGTGGAAGAGCGGGAATCCACCTCTGCCGTCGTGGCCGGCTTCACCCCCAAGAACGGCAGCCAGTTGCGCGTCCAGTTCCTGTCCAATGACGACGACAACGATGTCTCCATTCGTCTGTTCACCCTGATCAAGGCTACCGAGGACAAGCGGGACGCCATGATCCGTGTCGCCAACGAATGCAACCAGCAGTATCGTTACTGCAAGTTCGTCGTTGACAAAGACAACGACGTCAACGTAGAGTACGACTTCCTGCTCCGGGTCAAGGATGATAACGTGGGCCCCATGGCTACCGAGTGCTTCATCCGCATTATGAAGATCGTCGAGGACGTCTATCCCCTGTTTATGAAGGCCCTCTGGTCCTGAGTTATAGTGAAAAAAGGCTGCCGATGGCAGCCTTTTTTCTTTTGTCCGGACCGTTTATCCCAGCCCGAAGCGAACCATCCAGCTGTTGAGCTGGATAAGCCAGCTCATAAGCTGAGGACCGGCCATGAGCTGGCCGAACCAGGGCCGCCCGTAGTCGCCGCCTTCCTTCAGGAGCCCCTTCTCCAGCTGTTTTCGGTCCACCAGAGCGCAGACAGGGGCGTTGGGGTCCGAGAGGATCCGGAGCAGCTGCTCCCGGACCAGCTGCTCGAAGCGGGGATGGTGGGTCTTCGGATAGGGAGACTTGGGACGGAGCCGGACATCCTCGGGCAGAATGCCCCGGGCTGCCTGGCGGAGGATATGCTTGCGCTCTCCGCCCCGGCTCTTCATCTCCCAAGGGATATTCCAGACATACTCCACCAATCTATGGTCACAGAAGGGAACCCGGACCTCCAGTCCCGAATACATACTCATCCGATCCTTCCGCTCCAGCAGATTTGCCATAAACCAGTTCAGATTCAGCCAGCCCACCTCCCGCCGTCTGGCCTCCTCCCGGCTTTCCCCCTCCAGACGAGGTGTCTGTTTCCGGCTCTCCTCAGCCCGGAAGCGGGCATAGTCCTCCAGCTCCAGCTCTCGGACCAGTCCCGGATCCAGCACTCCGTTGCGGACCGACAGATCCATAGACCAGGGGAAGAGACTGGTCTCCAGCATATCCTGCCGGTGAAACCAGGGATATCCGCCAAAGATCTCGTCTGAGCACTCGCCGGAGATCGCCACCGTATGCTCCCGGGCGATCTCCCGGCAGAAATAGAGCAGCGAGGAGTCCACATCCCCCATTCCCGGCAGATCGCGGGCCAGGCAAGCGCTCTCCAGCAGCTGGGCAAGCGTGTCCTGAGGACAGGTAAGCACCCGGTGACGGGTCTGAAACTGTTGGCGCATCCGCTCTACCCAAGGCCAGTCTCCGTCCGGCTGGAAGGAGCTGGACTTAAAATAACTCTGATTATCCTCGTAGTCAAAGCTCCAGGTGTCCAGCTGCCGTCCCTGAGCGGCGTAGTCCCGGGCGGCTACCGCTGTAATAATAGAAGAGTCCAATCCTCCGGAGAGCAGGGTGCAGAGAGGGACGTCGCTGACCAGCTGCCGCCGGACAGCGCCGGTCAGCAGCCGGCGGACCGTTTCCACCGTATCCTCATAGCTGTCTGTATGCCTCCGGCTTTCCAGCTTCCACCAGCAAGTCTCTTTCAGCCCCTCCCGGCCGAAAATAAGCTGATGGCCGGGCCGCACCTCCCGAATGCCGGCAAACACGCCGTGACCCGGAGTCCGGCAGGGGCCGATGGCCAGCACCTCCTGCCAGCTCTCCCGGTTCGCTCGGGGCATCAGCTCCGGGTAGCGGAAAAGGGCTTTTAACTCAGAGGCAAAGACCAGTGTTCGGCCTGCCATCGCGTAGAACAGTGGCTTGACGCCAAACCGGTCCCGGACCAGCATCAACTCCTCTCCGTCCCAAAAGGCAAAGGCAAAAATCCCCTCCAGCTTTTCCGCCGCCCGCCGTCCGTAGGTTATGCAGGCCTGCAGGACCACCTCGGTATCCGACCGGGTGGTAAAGCTGCAGCCCTGCTCTGTCAGTTCCCGGCGGAGCTGATCGGCGTTGTAAAGCTCCCCATTGTAGCACAGCGCCCAATCCTTCCCCTGCCCACGGGCAGTCATGGGCTGAGCACCCCGCTGAGGGTCGATGACCGCCAGACGCCGGTGAGCCAACAGACAGTGCTCATCTCGCCAAAGCCCGCTGTCGTCCGGACCCCGGTGGGTCAGAGCGCCGGCCATCTGCCAGCCCAGCTGCTGGCGCTCCGGGCTCTGCTGGTCCCGGAAAAAGTCGCAAAATCCCGCAATTCCGCACATAGTCAGTCCTCCTTCTTTCAGGTAAGTCTATGCCCGGAGAAAACAAATATGCCGCACTCAGGCGAGTGCGGCATAAAAGCGCCAGTTTTCAGTTAGCGGGGACGGATAAAGCCAGTTTTCTTGGCCGTCTCCATGACCAGAACCGGGACCATGATCAGAACCAGACCCACCAGATAGAGCCAGCCGGGCAGAGCAATCAGCCCAAAGGCTACAGAGAGGGGAGTAAAGAGAACGGCCAGCATCATGACCACAGAGATCAGTACGGCCCGGTTGAGCACCCGATTGCCAAAGGGGCCCACCTCGGTAAGAGAGTGATCGGAGCGGAGGTTAAAGGCCTGCACCGTCTGGGACAGGGCCAGTACCATAAAGGCGAAGGTCTGGCCGCCGGCCAGCTGACCGGTGACCTTCTGGCCCAGCCAGAAGGAAAAGAGGGCCAGCAGACCGAACATAACGCCCTGCAGGATAATCCTCAGGCCAAAGCCATTGGCAAAGAGGCTCTCGCTCTTGGGCCGGGGTTTCCGATCCATGACGTCCGCCTCTACCGGCTCCATGCCCAGCGCAATGGCAGGCAGACTGTCGGTGACCAGATTGATCCAGAGCAGCTGCATGGACAGGAAGGGAGACTTGTGCCAGACGAGCATGGCCACAAAGACGGCAATCACTTCGCCGATATTGGTGCCCAGCAGGAAGCCGACAACCTTCTTGATATTGGCGTAAATTCCTCTGCCCTCCCGGACAGCATCTACGATGGTGGCAAAGTTATCGTCGGTGAGGGTCATATCTGCCGCGCCCTTGGCCACGTCGGTGCCGGTGATACCCATGGCGCAGCCGATATCGGCCGCTTTCAGAGCAGGGGCATCGTTGACGCCGTCGCCGGTCATGGAGACCACATGGCCCTTGCGCTGCCATGCCTTGACGATACGGATCTTATTCTCAGGAGAGACCCGGGCATAGACGGCAATCTGCTCCACCTGCTCGTCCAGCTCCCGATCGGTCATATCATCCAGCTCCCGGCCGGTGATGGCCCGGTCACCATCGGAGAGAATACCCAGATCCCGGGCGATGGCAGAGGCGGTAACCACATGGTCGCCGGTAATCATAACCGGCCGGATGCCCGCCTTTCGGCAGACGGCTACCGCGTCCCGAGCCTCCGGTCTGGGCGGGTCGATCATACCCACAAGGCCGTAGAAGGTGAGGCCCTGTTCCAACTCCCAGCTGTCCAGTGTCTCAGGCAACGACTCAATCTCTTTCCAGCCCACGGCCAGGACCCGGAGGGCGTCGGCGCTCATAGTCTCGGTCATGGTCCGTGCCCGGTCCAGATCTCCCTGAACACAGCGGGCAGCCATAACGTCAAAGGCACCCTTGACGATCACAATCAGTTTGCCGTTGATGCGGTTTATGGTGGTCATAAGTTTACGGTCAGAGTCGAAGGGAATCTCTCCCAGTCGGGGCGACTGCTCGTTGAGCTGCCGCTTGCTCATACCGTTTCTCAGCGCTGCCAGCACGATAGCCGTCTCGGTAGGGTCACCGATATGCTGCTCTTCTCCGTTTTCTATCTCCACGCTGCCGTCACAGCAGAGGGTAGCATAGCGAAGCAGAGAGCGGATGGCCTGACTGTTTTCTGTGCTTATCTGCTCGGCCTCCTCCATACCGTCAGCCCAGGCTTTGACCAGCGTCATCCGATTCTGGGTCAGCGTGCCCGTCTTATCCGAGCAGATAACCGAAGCGCTGCCCAGCGTCTCCACGGCAGGCAGACGACGGATAATCGCGTTCTTCTCCACCATGCGCTGAACGCCGATGGACAGGACGATGGTGACGATGGCCGGCAGACCCTCAGGAATGGCAGAGACGGCCAGCGAGACGGCAGTCATAAAAATCTCCAGCACGGGGATTCCGTTGAACAGGCCCACCACAAAGATAATTCCACAGGCAGCAAGGGCCAGGAAGCCCAGATACTTGCCCAGCTGGGCCAGCTTCTGCTGCAGAGGGGTTTGCCCGGACTCTTCGCCTTCCAGCAGGGAGGCGATCTTGCCCATCTCAGTATCCATACCGGTGGCGGTGACCAGAGCGGTAGCGGTTCCGTAGGTAACGCTGCAGCCGGAGAATACCATATTGCTCCGATCGCCCAGAGGGGCTTCCTCCCCTACCAGCGCCTGAGCGTCCTTCTCCGAGGGGACAGACTCGCCGGTCAGCGCCGATTCCTCGCTCTTAAGGCCGGCACTTTTGACCAGCCGGGCGTCAGCGGGGATGAAGTCGCCGGCTTCCAGTCGAATCAGGTCGCCGGGGACCAGCTGGGCGGCGTCAATGATCTGCTCTTTGCCCTCACGAATGACCCGGGCATGGGGCGCGGAGAGGCTCTTGAGTGCCTCCAGCGCCTTTTCCGCCTTGCTCTCCTGCATAACGCCCATAATGGCGTTGACGATGACGATCAGAAGAATGAGCACCGGCTCGAAGAATTCCCCGGCGTCGCCCTCGATACAGGCTACGACAAAGGAAATAATGGCAGCACCGATCAGAATCAGAATCATTACATCCTTGAACTGGTCGGCAAAGCGCTGAAGCATCGTCCGGCCCTTCTTCTCTCTCAGCCGGTTCTCGCCCCATTTTTCCCGCAGGGGGGCAATCTGTTCCTGTCTCAGGCCGGAGTGTTCGTTGCTCTCCAGCTCACTTACGATCTGCGACAAAGGCCTGTCATAGGCTTTCATACGGCGATCCTCCTTCATGAAATTAAGTGATTTTATTATAGCACATCTCCCCGGCGCTACAAACGGTCAACTGCTTTCAGATGGCAAATTTTCCCGCGTCCAGACAGATTTCGTCTCAATTTTAGACAGACACCATTCTTTGTCCAATGGCCCGGCCTTGCAAATCCATAGTCGGTCTGGTATGATAAAGTTAATAAGGGAGTAGTCGGCATCGGATCTTCCGGTGCGATGTGGTCAACAACACTGGATCGTATCCTGGCCCCATCTGAAATGGCGAGACTTATCTGCTTTGGCATCGGAGCGGATAAGTGTCGCCATTTTTCTTTTTATTGCGATACCGAGAAAGGAGCCTCTCATGGCAGATTCCAATTCAACCAAGCGCGCCCTGGCCGGGGCTATGAAGTCCCTCCTGCAGGAGATCCCTTTCTCCGGCATACGGGTCTCCGATATCTGCAAAAAGTGCGATATGAATCGGAAAAGCTTTTACTACCACTTTAAAGATAAGTATGATTTGATCAACTGGATCTATGACACCGAGTTTGCCGCGGCAGTGGACTCGGCTGCCCATCTGGATCCGGCAGACCAACTTTTGCTTCTGTGCGAGTATTTCTATGCCAACCGCACCTTCTACCGAAAGGCATTGGAGATTCAGGGGCAGAACTCCTTTTCCGATCACTTCTGCGAGTATCTCTCCCCGCTGATCCGCCAGCGCTTCAACAGCGGCTCCTCTCTCCGGCTCTCTGAGTTCCAGACCGCCTTCATGGCCGACGCCTGTCTGTGCGCCCTCCGGCGCTGGCTTTCCCAGCGTCGTCCACTGCCGCCGGACGAGTTTGCCCGGCAGATGCTGCAGTGTCTCTCTCTGGCCGATCCTGTTTCCGGCTGATCAGCCGTCTCTCCGCCCCTCTTTACCGGAGCGCCTCTGCCTGATTTCTACTTCTCTTGCCTCCCTTTTCTACTTTCCTGCGCGCGCTCCGGCAACAAACAGCGCCCCGACCTTTTCCGGTCGGGGCGCTTATTTTATAGTCTGCTTTACTTTCTTCCCCGGTAGGAGGGAATATGGGAGCCGAAGAGGTTCTTCTTGCCATAGCGGCCACTGCGGCGGCGGCTTCCGCTGTATCGTTCACCGGCGCTCCGGTCCCGGAGATCGGGGCGGCGGCGCTTGCGGATAAATCTGATCAGCCGGCTGATTCCGAAGATCACCAACAGCAGAATTGCCAGCACCAGACAGATAATACCAAAGGTGAGCCGGCTCATATTCCGGAAGAGGGAAACGGGATTCAGGCTCTTCTCCTCCACCTTCCGGCCCAGCGCTTCGGCATAGGTGTCGGGGATACCCTCCTCAAAGCTCTCCAGATAGGAGGCCAACGCCGCCCATTCTTTCAGTTCGGCGCCATTTTTGTCATGAAGGATCCGGGACTCCAGATCGTTCATGTCGATGGGCTGGCCATTCTCATCTCTGGGCGTAATAGAGAGAATACCGAAGCTCTTCTCCTGAACGGTGCCCAGCATCTGGCCGCAGTAGAGGCCGGTAACCACGCGATAGAGCTTTTCGTCTTCAATCTCCACTTCCGAGCCGTCAGGCAGCACCTGAGCGCAGTCGATGACCTTGTTAAAGATCATCCGGTAGGGGTTCCAGCTAAAGCGCATTCCGGTAAAGTGGAGCTGAGCCGCGCTCATCAGCGCAGTCACCGAGGCGTCCACCTCGAAGGCGTTCTTCAGATCGGCGCCGGTAAGATAGACCTCGATCAGGGGATAGCCAGAGACGCCATCGTCACCGATTCCCAAAGAGGAGACGTTAAAGACATCCGAAACTGTGACCTGACCGGTGGGAATGGTGCCCCGGATTACACCGGAGGCGGTAAGCGCAAAGTCGACAGGAACATAGTCCTCTCCCTCGGCCTGCTCCACAGCATAGCGGTAGCTATCGGCAATCAGGTTGCCCATGGGATACTCCTGATGGCGGCTGCCCGAGTCGAAGTGAATCTCATTATCCACCAGCACCTGGTCGTATCCTTCAAAGCCAAACATGGACAGATAGTCCTGCTCCACCATGGTCTGATATGCCCGGACCTGACGGCTGATGGCCGGATCCTCGGCCACGTCGTCCCCTAAGGGGAGCAGTCGGTAATCGTAGCTGTGCTTGCTTCCGTCCTCATTCCAGCGGACCACAATCTCGCCCAGATAACGGGTATAGCTGCCGCCGGACACCAGCAGGGTATCGCCGTAGAGAACCGGCTCTTCCATGACCGTATGGCTGTGTCCGGAAACCAGCAGATCCAGCCCCTCCACCTCTTCGGCCACCCGCTCGTCCTCAAAGTCGGTATCGCTGCCGGTGCCGCAGTGGGAAATACAGATTATAAAGAGCGGTTCATCGGTCTCCACTTCGGAGCGGATGGCATCCACCGTCTCCTGCGCGCTGGTCACCGAGTCCTCATAGATCATAGGGGAGAGCGGTGCGTAGTCATGGGCGTTCTGGCCAAAGAGGCCGAAGATGGCATAGGTGATGCCGCCCCGGGAGATGGTAACGTACTCCTGAACGCCGTAATGCTCCAGCGCCTGCCAGAGTTCGCCGTCCTC
Organism: Oscillospiraceae bacterium; assembly: GCA_017395935.1. GTDB lineage: Bacteria > Bacillota > Clostridia > Oscillospirales > Oscillospiraceae > Onthomonas. The sequence continues at coordinate 9,392 of JAFQNL010000020.1, read as the reverse complement.
CTCGGTATATCCCTCCTCCCCTTCTCTGGGCGGATAGTAATTGCAGTTGACCAGAGCGGGCAGGGTCTCGCCGCTGTCAGCGGCGGTATTGAGCATATCAATCAGACCACGGGCCCGGAAATCAAATTCATGGTTGCCAAACACCGTAGCGTCAAATCCCAGCTGGCCCATGAGCCGGAGCTCCGGAGCACGAGTGGCGTAGATCGTCTGGAAGAGGCTGCCCATAGAGAAGTCGCCGGCGTCCACCGTCACCGCGTCGGGATAGATCTCCCGCCGCTCCTTCAGCCGGGTGGACAAGCGGGCAAACCCGCCGTAGCTGCCTCCCTGTCCGTCCGGAACGGGGAGGAAGTGGTCATGGATATCCTGTGTGAACAAAACCACCGACTCATAGTCATAGTCGCCCTCTCCGGCCACAGAGGTCTCTATCTCCCCATAGGCCATAGCGGCAGGCAGCAGGGACACCATCATCAGCAGGGCCAGAAAGGCACTGAGGATTCGGGACTGTCTCTTCATACAGTTCACGCTCGCTTTCTTTTATCCGGCGGCGGTCCGCCGGGTTAATCTGATCTTATTATGGCACAAGACTGGCTGTCAGGCAACAATCTTACAGCCCTTTCCCGACAGATATCCCGTTTTTTCTCTGTTTTCCCCCTATTTTTCCTCTTCATTCCCTTTTCCGGACACCGCAGAAGAAAAACGGCAAAGTTGCGATTTATCACTTTTGTTATCCGTCTTGTCTTTTCTACACCACTGTGCTATGATGGAAAAAAGCTTTGAGGAGGTCGGGGCAATGGGACAAAGTGAGTACGAACTGATCCGATATGAGAACATTCGACACATGCAGATTTTTGTGGTCGCTATCTCCTTCCGCAACGCCCACATCCACCGGGCATGGGAGCTGGGACTGGTACTGGAGGGCAGCGCCCAGATTCGGCTGAAAGACCGCTGCCTGACGGCGGAGGCCGGCGATCTGCTGCTGTTCAATCCCAATCAGTCCCATGAGATCACCAGCGCCACCGCTCAGCCGGTGAAGATCCTGATTGTTCAGACCTCGGTCCATTTCTGCGGAGACTACCTGCCCTCTCTGCGCCGGGTGGAGTTTGACCGCTGCCACCTTCTGGCCCGGGAGCGGGAGCCCATTCTGGACAAACTCACCGCCCAGATCCTGACGCTGGCCCGAACCTTCTGGGGGACAGATCCCTACCGGGAACTGGCCTGTGTGGCCAAGCTCTGTCTGCTCTTCCAAGATTTGCTCTCCCAGCTCCCCCATCGGACCATCTCCGACCAGGAATATTCCTCCCGTAAGAAGAAGGCCGACCGGCTGAGCCGAATCACCGGCTATATTGAGGAGCACTATTTTGAGCCCATCCGGCTCAGCGATCTGGCCGAGAGCGAAGGAGTGACCACCGCTTACCTGTCCCACTTCCTTCGGGACAACCTGAATATTACCTTCCAGGACTATCTGAATATCACCCGCTTTGAGAAGGCCCTCCAGCTCATTGGAGACCCGGGGCTCAGTCTACTGGATATCTGCATGGAATGCGGCTTTTCCGACAGCCGCTATCTCAATAAGCTGTTTTTGCAGCGCTTTGGCTGCTCGGCCCGGGCATACCGGTCCCGGGCCAGCGCTGACCTGCCGCCTTCCAAGGCTGCTGTCTCTCTGGCCCCGCAGCCCTCAGAGCGCTTTCTTACCACCGGAGAAGCACTGGCCCTGCTGGGGACAGATAAGGAGTTCGTATGAAAATTTTAGTCGTAGACGATGAAAAGGTCCTGGTCAAGGGTCTGAAATTCAATCTGGAAAAAGAGGGCTATGAGGTTGTCACCGGCTCGGACGGTCTGCAGGCCGTGGAGCTGGCCCGGCAGGAGCGGCCCGATCTGATCCTGCTGGATGTAATGATGCCCAGACTGGACGGTCTCAATGCCTGCAGCCAGATCCGCACCTTCTCTGACGTGCCGGTGGTCATGCTCACCGCCAAGAGCGAGGATATCGACAAGATTATGGGCTTTGAGTGCGGGGCCGACGACTATGTGACCAAGCCCTTCAATATTCTGGAGCTGAAAGCCCGGATTAAAGCGCTGCTCCGCCGGTCGGCCGGCCAGAGCCGGAGCTATACCGATCCGGATGACACCATTCAGGCCGGCCATATCCTGCTGGACCGGGTGGCCCGGAACGTCAAGATCGAGGGGCTGCCCGTAGATCTGACCGCCAAGGAGTTCAGCCTGCTGGAACTGCTGATGGAGCATCCCGGCCGGGTTTACAGCCGGGATCAGCTGCTGGATCAGGTCTGGGGGTATGAATATCAGGGCGACGACCGGACGGTGGACGTACATATCCGCCGTCTGCGGGAGAAGGTGGAGTTGGTCCCCGCCTCTCCTCAGTATATCCTTACCAAGTGGGGCATGGGCTATTACTTTGCCGTCAGCAAATGACCCGAATCTGATATTTGAAAGGAGGTGACGGCATGGCGGCTCAATCGCATCAGTTTCATCAGCCCGATCTTTTTCAGGACCAGGTGGCTCCCGGTCACAGTTTGCAGCTGAAGTTTGCCGTCAGCTCCATGGTGATCATTGCCCTCGTACTGTTGATCCTGAACACCTATCCTCTGATCGCCTCTCAGGAGCTGGTCTTTAAGACCAAGCAGACCGCTCTGCAGAACGAGGCCTCGGTGGTCTCGGGCAACCTGTCCGGACTGGAGACACTGACGTCTGAACGGGTGGACCGGATTATGGAAGTGCTGGGTGAGAGCAATCTGGACCGGGTACTGGTTACCGACCCGGAGGGCATGGTCCTCTACGACTCCACCGGCGAGGCAGAGCCGGGGCAGTATGCTCTGCTCCAGGAGGTCGTATTGGCGCTGGAGGGCAACGACGTCTTCCAGTCCACCTTCCAGTCCAGTGTCTTTCGCTCCAGCGCCGCCTCCCCCATCGTCTACCGTAACAGCACCATCGGCGCCGTCTATCTCTATGAATACGACAGCGAGCAGGGTCTGCTGCTCACCGGTCTGCAGAATAATCTGGTTCGGATCTCGGCAGTAGTCTGTGTGCTGTCCCTGCTGACAAGCATTCTCCTGTCCGTCTCCATGACCTCCCGACTCAACAGTTTGCTCTCGGCCATCCGGATCCTCCGGGAGGGCGAGTACTCTCACCGGATCTCCATCGAGGGTAAGGATGAGCTGGCCGTGCTGGCCGGCGAGTTCAACCGGCTGACCCAGCGGCTGGAAGAGACCGATCAGGTCCAGCGCCGCTTTATCTCCGACGCCTCCCACGAGCTCAAAACCCCGCTGGCCGGTATCCAGCTTCTCTCCGACTCCATCCTTCAGAGCGAGGAGATGGACCCGGAAACCATGCGGGATTTCGTCTCCGACATCGGCAAGGAGGCTGCCCGACTCAACCGCATTACCGAGCACCTGCTGGCTCTGAGCCGAATGGACAATGGCAGGGTCGTCCTCCACGAGCCGGTCCGGCTGGAAAAGACGGTGGAGGATGTCCTTCGGATGCTGGAGCCTCTGGCCGACAGCCGGGGCATCACCTTTGAGGTGGAGGTTCAGGAGAACTGCATCGTGCTGGGCGGCGAGGACGATCTGTATCAGGTGCTGTTCAATCTGGTGGAAAACGCCATCAAATACAACCTTCCCGCCGGTCTGGTCCGAATCATTCTGGGTAAGGAGGAAAGCCGCGTCTTCCTCCGGGTGGAGGATACAGGAATCGGTATCCCCGAAAGCGAGCGGGAGAAAATCTTTGACCGCTTCTACCGGGTGGACAAGGCCCGCTCCCGGGAGGCAGGCGGCACCGGTCTGGGCCTCTCCATTGTCCGGGACACCGTCCATCTCCATGGCGGCTGGATCGGCGTGGGCCCCCGTGCCGGCGGCGGCACATGGTTCCAGGCCACCTTCCCGGCTCCGGAACGGGAGGTGCCGGCGGAATGAAACGACTGATTGCCCTGCTTCTGGCGCTGGCGCTGCTGTTGAGTACAGGCTGCTCTGCCGATGAAGAGACGGGGATCCGGATTTACTATGCGCCGCTCTCCTCTCCCAATGACTACGGTCAGGCCGCGCTGGACTACCAGCTCTGGGATCAGGCGCCCGAGTCTCCCACACCTGAGGATCTCTTTGCCCAGATGCTCCTTGTTCAGGAGGGAGAGCGAACCCTCTTCCCGGACAGTCTCCGGCTGCTCTCCGCCTCGTCAGAGCAAAGCAGGCTGACGCTGAACTTTTCCGAGGACTACGCCGCCCTCTCCGGCATTTCCCTCTCGCTTGCCAACTATGCCCTTACCCTGACCATGACTCAGCTGCCCGGGATCACATCGGTGGTCATTCTGGCCGGAGACCGGCCGCTGCCCGGCTGGGGCAGCGAGGGACTGCGGGCCTCCGACGTACTGCTTACCGGCGAGATTCGTGACCCGGTTCTCACCGGCTTCCAGCTCTACTTCCCCCGGACCGACGGCGGGGGATTGGAGCCCGACTACCAGCAGGCCGAACTCTTCTCCCCCGATCAGGACGGCCGGATCTCCCTGCTGCTCCAGCTGCTGGTTGCCGGCCCCTCGGACAGCCAGACCATGACCGGTCCCTTTGCCGGGCTGGACCCCTACTTGAACTGGCGGGTTGAGGACCGGATGTATATCCTCTCGCTCACCGAAAGCTGGGTAGAGGTGCTGTTGTCAGACGAACTGGTGCTGGATGCCCTGGTAGAAAGTCTCTGCGCGCTGAACGGTGTGGACGCCGTGGTCTTCCGCTTGCAGAACGAGGTCATTCCCGGCCTGGAGGGCACGTTCTTCCCGAGCAATTAACCTGAACAGACAAACCGACCCGGCAGACCTTTCCTGTCTGCCGGGTCGGTATATTATTCTATCTCATTGGCCTGTCGGCTATACTCTCTGCCAGTCAATGGCCTTCTGGCCGTTGGCCTCCAGAAAAGCATTGACTCTGCTGTAGGGCCGGGAGCCGAAGAAGCCTCGCCGGGCGGAGAGGGGGCTGGGATGGGCCGTCTCCAGTACCAGTCGAGGATAGACGCTGGTCAAAATCGCCGCCTCTCTGCCCTTGGTCTGGGCGTTTTTACCCCAGAGAAGAAAGGCAATGGGGCGGGGCTCCTGACGCAGGGTCAGCAGCAGCCGGGCAGTAAAGCGCTCCCAGCCCCAGCCCTTGTGGCTATTGGCCGCTCCTTCGTAGACGGTAAGCACATTGTTGAGCAGCAGCACTCCCTGCTCTGCCCAGCCGGTCAAACTGCCGCTCTCCGGCCGGGGGAGGTTCAGATCGCTTTCCAGCTCTCTGTACATATTTTGCAGGGAACGGGGAATGCCCACTCCGGGACGGACGGAAAAGGCCAGACCATGGGCATGGCCGGGGGTGGGGTAGGGATCCTGTCCCAAAATGACGCAGCGGACCGACTCCGGCCCGGTGAGCCGAAGGGCGGTAAAGAGATCCTCTCTGGGCGGCAGAATAGCGGGCGTCTTTCCGTAGCCCTCTTCCACCTGCTCCATCAACTGCTGGCACCAAGGCTCCTGCTGAAAGGCAGCTACCACCGGCGCCCAGTGGCCCACCTCTCCGGTCCAGTCTCTCATATGTCCACACCCCTCTCTGTTTTCTTCATTGTAGCACCTTTCCCCGGCCATATCCACCCTCGGTTGACTTCTCCCCCGGCAGACTGCTATACTGAAAAAAGAAAATCGAGCAAGGAAGGTGATGGCATGGCCCCTCTGCCCCAGGATTTTTATCTGGGCGATACGGTTGAGATCGCCCGGGCACTGCTGGGTAAGGTGCTGGTCCGGGAGCTGAACGGCCAGCTGCTGGCCCTTCGGATCACCGAGACCGAGGCCTATGTGGGCCGGATGGACAAGGCCTGCCATGCCTACGGCTACCGGAAAAGCCAGCGCAACGCCGTCATGTTCGGCCCGCCGGGCCGGGCCTATCTCTATCTGATCTACGGAATGCACTGCTGCCTGAATCTGGTCACCGAGCCGGAAGGGGAACCCTCCGCCGTGCTTATCCGGGCCGGCGAGGCATTGCTGGGGGTAGAGACCATGGCTCAGCTTCGGTTCGGCAGGCCGCCAGAGGACTTTACTCCCTATCAGCGAAAGAACTTCCTCAACGGGCCCGGAAAGCTCTGTCAGGCGCTGGCGCTCACCCGGGCGGAAAACGGCGCCGATCTCACTTCCGGACAGGGGCTCTGGGTGAGTGATGATGGGGCTGAGCTGGGCATCTCCCTTCCGGAACAATCGCCGCTCATTTTGGCCACGCCCAGAATCGGCATTGACTACGCACAGGAGGCTGTCCACTTCCCCTGGCGCTTTATCTATCACAGCAAAGGAGGAGCCGAATGAAACTCTTCGATCTTGACGGCACCCTGCTGGACTCCAACGGTATCTGGCAGGAGATTGACCGGATCTTTCTGGCCCGACGGGGTATGGAGCTGACAGAGGAATACAACCAGGGAGTGATCCATGCCATCTTCCCCACGGCGGCCAAGTTCACCAAGGAATATTGTCAGCTGCCCGAGAGCGAGGAGGAGATTATGGCCGAATGGTTCCAGCTGGCGCTGGAGGGCTATTCTCACACACTGGAAGCCAAAGAGGGCGTTCTGGACTATCTGGAATCCTGCGCCCGGCGGGGAGAGCGGATGGCTCTCTTCACCTCGGCCGTACCCGAGCTCTGCCGGGCGGCGCTGAAGAACCATGGCTTTGACCGGTATCTCTCCGACGTGATCTTTGCTCAGGAGCTGGGCATGGAAAAGCGCCATCCGGAGGTCTTCACTCTGGTAGCCCGCCGACTGGGCACCTCCCCTGATCAGATTACCTTCTACGATGACTCCCCCGTTGCCTGCCGCAGCGCCAAGGCCGCAGGTCTCCGGGTGGTAGGCGTCTACGATCCCCTCTTTGCCCGGGAGGAGGAAGAGATGAAGGCCCTCTGCCATCGGTATATCCACTCCTTCCGGGAGCTGGAAGACTGACCACGGTCAAAAAAACAGCCGCATCGAGGCCGATGCGGCTGTTTTTATTTTCTCTCATCGCTTACCGTCTGCCCTTATAGCTGCGGCTGCCGCTTCCTCTGCGGCGGCGGGAGCCGGTGTAGCGGCTGCCATAGCGGCGGCGGGGACGGAAAACTGTATTACGCAGAATGACGATCAGGGCAACAATCAGAACCAGTCCAATGGCCATCTTAAACCAGGTATTGGAGATAAAATCCTCCACTGCCTTCTTGCTGGCCAGAAAGGAGGACTGCTCCACCGACTCGGCGGCCACCAGATCCACCGTTCCGTAAGGCTCTTCCTGAAGATAAATGGTCAGCTCACCCAGCACCTGCCCCTTTTCCACCGGTGCCTGAACCGACTCCACCACCTCGGACTTCAGGGTGAAGGCGTCAATCCGCACATCCTCAGGCAGCAGGGCGTCCATGCTCTGGGCCGGAACCAGCAGGACGCTGTCCACATCCACGCCCAGCTCTACAGGCACCTCGGCAACGGGGTCATTGTTTTCCAGAATGGTCTGAATGGAGAAGTACTCAAAGCCCCATTCCATGAGAGCGGAGGACTCGGAGAACTGCTTCCGGTGGGTGCCGTCCCGATCCAGTGTGGTCTCAGCGCCCATAACTACCGAGATAAGAATATTGCCGTCCCGCTCGGCGGCCGAGAGCAGGCAGTAGCCGGCGTTGCTGGTGGAGCCGGTCTTAATACCGATACAGTCTTCCATGACATAGCCGGAATACTTCTTGCCGGTAAGCAGGCCATTGGTGTTGGCCATGTAGCGCGCTTCGCTCATATTGGTGGCCGGCATGGAGTACTCGGCAGTAGAGACGATGGTCCGGAAGGTCTCGTTGCTCATGGCCTCACGGGCAATGAGGTAAAGGTCATAGCAGCTGGTATAGTGGTTGTCGTCGTGGATACCGTGGGGATTGACAAAGTGGGTCATGGTGCAGCCCAGCTCCATGGCTCGGTCATTCATCTCCTGCACAAAGGCGTCCACCGAGCCGGAGAGGCGCTGGGCCAGAATATTGGCCGCCTCGTTGGCCGAGGGGAGCATCAGGCAGTAGAGCAGCTCCTCCACTGTCAGGATCTCGCCGATCTGGATATTCTGCGTACTGCCGTCGGCAGGCAGATCCAGCCAGGTCTCGCTGCCGGCAGCGATCTCCTCGTAGAGGGAGAGCTCACCGGCCTCCACCGCCTCCAGTACCACCAGAGCGGTCATCACCTTGGTTATGCTGGCCGGATAAACCTTATCGTAGGCGTTCTGCTCATAATAGATGATATCATGGGTCATATTGACCAGCAGGGCGGCATTGGCGTCCACCGTCTTTTTGGCCACGATAGAGGAATAGTCCGACAGGTCGGTGGCCCGGGCAGGCAGAGCAAGCCCAAGGGTCATAACCAATGCCAGAAAAAAGGTGATCATACGGTTCTTTTTCATATGCGCTCCTATTCTGTCTTCGGGGAAGTCTGTCTCCCCGTATAATCTCTCTTCTTCCCCTTTCTGCCGAAAGGGGACTATTTTGTATTATATCAGACCCAGACGCCCAAATCAACGCCGCTCACCGGATATCCCTGCCGGTTTTCCACCCCTTTGCTGGCGCTTTTCTCCACTCGCTGCCAGCTATTATATCGTCTTCCCCCTTCTTTCCCCGTGGCGATCAGCCTATATTTAGCACTCCATTTGTTAGAGTGCCAGAATTTACACTTCCGACACGGCGAATTCATGAAATATTCATAATTTCAACCTATGCTAACATCAAACAAGGAAGGGGGATTTCCCCCGAGGATCAAAGGAGGGTTTCTATATGAACGACCTGAACTACACCAGAAAATCTCAGGAGGCTCTGATCGCCGCCCAGCGTCTGGGTCAGGAGCATGGCGCTCCTCAGATCGAACAGCCCCATCTGCTTTTTGCCCTGCTGGATCAGCCGGAAGGGCTCATTCCCCAGCTCATTACCGCCATGGGCCCTGCCCCGGAAAGCCTCCGGGCGGCGGCTAAACAGGCCATTGATCAGCTGCCCAAGGTCTCCGGTTCGGGCCGGGAGGCCGGCAGAGTCTATGTCTCTCCCGATACCGACGCCGCTTTGCAGGCCGCTGCCCGGGAGGCGGCAGCCATGAAGGATGAATTCGTCTCGGTCGAGCATCTCTTCCTCGGTCTGCTCTCCCATCCCGACCGGACCCTCAGCCGCCTCTTCCAGACCTATCAGCTCAACCGGGAGAAGGCCCTCACCGCTCTGGCCTCTGTCCGGGGCCATCAGCGGGTCACCTCGGACAGCCCCGAGGACACCTATGACGCGCTGAAAAAGTACGGCACCGACCTGGTCGAACGGGCCCGGCAGCAGAAGCTGGATCCGGTTATCGGCCGGGACGACGAAATCCGCAACGTTATTCGTATTCTTTCCCGAAAGACTAAGAACAACCCCGTCCTCATCGGT
>JAFQNL010000019.1 GCA_017395935.1 Oscillospiraceae bacterium | reverse complement strand
TCCTCACAAATGCCAGTTTTACATTTTGCAACCATGAAAAACAGCAGGAATACCAATCATTTTCAGTCGTTTATGATCGTTTGCTCTCGAATTGTGTTTATATTATTTTCGCCTAGGGGATCCTTTCCCAGAACAGAAGGCGCGTGTGACCTATGATAATATCCTGCGGCTGTCTGATGATCCAGACGTGAACGACGTAATCCGGTTCCTCCGGGAGCGTGAGATCGTTCATTTCCAACGCTTCGGGGAGGCTATCGAACTTGCCAAGGAGAAGATGAACCGGAAAAACATCTATTTGACCAATCCGGTTCTGGATAAGCGATAAGGGAACGAAAATTCAACTCGCTGGACAGGGTGTTTACCCTGTGGTAGAATCCAGATAAGACAGATTTTATATGCGAGGCTGTATGATGGTCCGGATACTAACAGAGAAGACACTTGCCCGGGAGCTCTTTGCCGGGTGGGAAGATACTATGGTTTGCTCCTGCCTACAGGGTGTGATGGGAGAACTCTATGTGACAGATGCGACAGCTCCCCGCTCGGCAATGGCTCTTGCAGCAGGATTTGCTTTTTTGGCCGGAGAGCCGGAGATAGCCTATCTGGAGTGGATCGGCGAGCATTGTCCGCTGGAATGGATGCTTCTTATTCCACAAAATGAGGACTGGAGCCGAGTGATTCGGCATAGGTTCGGTGAACGGGCCCATCGGTTTCTCCGCTACGCCACAGTAAAGGACCCTGCTACCTTTGACCGGGAAAAGCTGCGGCGTATGGCGACTCCTGTCCCGGAAGGCTGCGAGCTGCTGGCCATTGACCGTCAGCTTTTTCATCTTTGCCGGAAGGAGAATTGGAGCCGGGATCTGGTTGACAATTATTCGGACTATGAGAGCTTTTCCAGGTTGGGTTTGGGTTACGTTTTGATCCGGCAAGGTGAACTGCTGGCAGGCGCCTCGTCCTATTTTAGCTATCAGGGCGGTATTGAGATTGAGATTGATACCCGGGAGGATATGAGGCGGCGTGGCTATGCGCGCCTCTGCGGGGCAAGACTGATTCTGTCCGCCCTGGAACGGGGACTCTATCCAAGCTGGGATGCCCATAGTTTGGCCTCACTCTCTCTTGCTGAGCAGCTGGGCTATCGGCTTAGTCACAGCTATCCCGCGTTTGAGATCTTAACATGAGAAAAACACGGTGCAGATTTATATCTGCACCGTGTTTTGTCTGTCAGATCAGCCGCTGCTCATTGATCACAAGCTGGAACTGCATTCCAAGCCGCTCGGCAGCTTTGCGGCAAAGGATCATACGCTCAATAAAGACCTCAAAATAGTCCATTACAGAGCCAAAATGGGTATCAACAGTCAGATTGAGTTCCACAAGGGTGTGGTCGCCGTTGATTGTAAGAGAGGACTTCTGGACGGAGTAGTTGACCCGGTCGTGGATATCAAAGGTGGAGATGTCCCGATTACGTACCCGGGAGCGGCGAACGTCGGCTTTATCTGCCAGGATGAGTGCGGCGGCTACAGCGTTAACTGGGACACCGGTGCCTTCGTCGTGGTTTCCGATGGCAGTAACGATGGTGGCAATCTCGGCCGGGTCGCAGCCCATATCGTTGAGTATGCTCCATGCCATGACGGCACCGGACTGGGAGTGCTCTTTTCGGTTGACGAGATTGCCAATATCGTGGAGATAGCCGGCGATCTTGGAAAGCTCTACTGTCCGCTCGTCATAGCCGAGGGTAGAGAGGATATATCCAGCCATCTGCGCGACATGAAGGACGTGGGAAAAGCTGTGGTCGGTAAATCCCAAAGCTGCCAGAGACTCGTCGGCGCGGACAATGTAGGTTTTAATGGCTTCACTTTTGAGGACCTGCTCATAGGTCAGCATAGGGTCTTGCTCCTTTCGTAGCGAGGGGGTTAAAGTGCGTTGGAGAATGCCAGATGGAGTTTGTCGGCCAGCTCCTGCATACCGGAAATTGGGACTTTACAGCAGGCACGGTCATAGGTATAAAGACCATTGACTTCTTCTTCCACGTCGGAGACCTGGGTATAGATACAGCCGCAGAGACCGTCTGGCATGGAAGGGATGACCATTTGATCATAGAGAGCATACAGCTTCTCCATCAGTGCCTCTTCACTCTCGGCAGTACCGTAGCCGTAGCTGGCATCCGGTTTGAAGAGATGACCTTCTATCAACCGGGTGTATCCGCCGCATTCGCTCAGCAGCAGAGGGCGGCCATTGACAGAGCTCAGCTTTTTGTTTTTGAAGTAGACGTGCCGGCTGTCCAGATCGCTCTTCTTCTGAGGGAACCAGCCGGAGGTGGAGTCATAGAATCGGGAGGGATCCGTCTTTTTACACAGCTCATACATCCGGTCAGAGTCAAACTGGCCCCAGCCCTCGTTGAAGATGGTATAACCGATAATGCTGGGGAAATGATACAGGTAGTCAAGGGTATCCAAAGTGTGCTTTTGGAAGATCTCACGCTCCCGGGGAGAGGCGGCGTTGCGGTCAGGCCGTTTCTGCAATCCTATATTGGGAAGAGCGGTATCCAGGAGCCAATTATAACTGCCGTTATTGACCATATCCTGCAGGACAAGCATACCGTATTTATCACAGGCGTAGTAAAAAGCGGCCGGTTCGATCTTAATATGCTTACGCAGCAGATTCAGACCAAGCTCTTTCATTGCCAGTACGTCACGATCGAAGCCTTCTGGAGACTCAGGAAGGAAAATTCCGTCCATAAAATAACCCTGATCCAGAACACCATGCAGAAACAGAGGCTGTCCATTCAGGCAAATACGTTCTGCTTTGTTGATTGGCTTGATCTCGACCGTTCGAAGGGCAAAGTAGCTCTCAACCATATCTGCTCCGGATTTGACGGAGATGGAATAGAGGAACGGATCTTCAGGGGTCCAGAGATGAGGGTTGCTGAGGGTGATACGGGATTTATTGCTGGAGAAGGTGTGGGAGAAGACTCCGTTTTCCAGAGGGATCTCCACAGTATAAGTGTCAAAGTCGGACAGGACTTCCAGCGTGATACCGGAGAGGTCGGGAGTGATCCTGATCGAGTGAATGCGCTTTTTCGGGACGGCCTCCATCCAGACCGACTGCCAGATACCAGACACAGGCGTGTACCACATACCGTGGGGCTTCTTTGTCTGCTTTCCGTAAGGATAGTCATGGGAAAGCGTGTCAACAGCAATGACTTCCAACAGGTTCTCCCCTTCCCTAATCTGCTCGGTCACATCGGCAGAAAAGGGCAGGTAACCTCCTTCGTGATGGGCAACGGGACTCCCGTTCAGAGACACGTCCGCAAATTGATCGACGGCGCCGAAATGAAGAATCAGACGATGATCTTCCGGGAGGAATCCGTCAGGCAATTGAAAACGCTTTTCATAGCGGAGGGTGTCTTCCACAGGACCGTCATAGCCGGAAAGAGGCGACTGAGGTGGATAAGGCACCAGAATAGAGTTGCCGTTTAGTGTCCACTGGCCGTTCAGGCAATAGAAGCTTTCCCGCTTCAACTGAGGTCTGGGATAGTATTCCATCCAGCAGGACGGGGTATGTACTTGTTCCATAACAGGATCCTCCTTTGATCAGATGGGCATAAGTAAAGCTGTCAGCGGCCATAGAATGGCCAGAAACAGAAGATTCAGACCGGTAAAGATTGCCATATACGTTCCCATTTTGGGCTGTTCTGTGGCCGCGTAGAGCTTATAGGAGATCAGACTGGCCATTGAGGCGATCAGTGTGCCCAGACCACCCAGATTAACGCCTACAAGCAGAGATTTGTAGCTCTGGGTAAAGCCGGAGAGCAGCATAGCGGCAGGGACATTGCTGATCACTTGACTGAGAAGGATGCCTATAGTCAGCTCCCGACCGTTTACCAGCTGGGAGAAAAAGCTGTTGACAGCGGGTACGTTTTTGAGGTTTCCGATGAAGATAAAGAAGAATATAAAGGTCAGCAGAAGCCCGTAGTCGGCTTTGGCCAATAGATGTCTGTTCAGCAATAGAACGGCAGCAATGACAATGGCCAGAACAAGAAGGTAATGGACAAGGTGCGCAACTGTGAGCAGACACAGGATAAAGAGCAAAATCCAGGGAAGGATACGCTGAAAGCCGAGCGGGGAACTTTTTTCTTCCGGTACAGGGATCGTCTCGTTCTTCATCAGGCAGCAGGCGGCCAGCAAAAGAAGCAGAGAGATCAGCGTCGGAAATGCCATAGTCAGGAGAAAGTCTGAGACTGCCATTCCGGAAACGGAATAGAGATAGAGGTTCTGGGGATTGCCCAGCGGGGTAAGCATACTGCCCAGATTGGCGGCAATGGTCTGCAGAACGATCACCGGAATGAGAAGAGAATGTTTTCCTGTTTCGGTCAGCAGCAGGATACTCAGGGGAACAAAGGTAATCAGAGCGACATCGTTGGTGATCAGCATACTGCTGAAAAAGCAGACACAGGTCAGCGCAACGGACAGAGCTCTGGTACTATGTACCAGTCGAAGTAGCTTGTCTACCATCCAGTGGAATAATCCGGCCTCCTTTAGGCCGGCTACTACCAGCATGAGCGACAGAAGAAGGCAAAGGACTCGAATATCCAGATATGCCAGATAGGCTGCTGATGGAGGGACAAGAAAAGCAGAGGCAGTCGCCAAAAGGAACGAAGCAAAGAGAACGGGGTCTCGTTTGACAGATTCAAGCAGGCTGAAGGCCTTTTTCCGCTGTGTTTCCATGGACGACTCCTTAGTGCTCTGGAGACAGGGACCAGCCGAAATCACCGTGATAGATCATCTGGCGGGTCATGCCACCGTCAATGCAGATATTTTCTCCTGTAATGAATCCGGCCTTGTCCGAGGCAAGGAACAGGACCATGTGAGCGATATCCAGCGGATGGCCCACTCTGCCGGCAGGCTGCTGCAGGGCATCCGGACCGGAATAAACGGTAAAGTCAGTATCAATCCAGCCGGGTGAGATGGAATTGACCCGAACTTTGCCGGAAAAGCTGGCAGCCATAGCGTGGGTAAGTGCGGCAATACCGCCTTTTGCGGCTGAGTAGCTCTCAGTAAAGGGCTGACTCATTCGGTCACGGCTGGAAGAAATATTAATAATAGAGGCTCCCGGGGCAAAATGTGCGGCAAAGAGCTTGGAGAGATAAAAGGGGGCGGTAACACCTACACGCTGGGCATACTCGAACTCTTCATACGAACACTGATCGATACCCTTGAACAGAGGAGCGGCGTTGTTGACCAGACAGTCTACCCGGCCATAATCGCTGATCACTTTGTCAGCAAATTGCTCCAGTGTTTTGCGTTCTGCCAGATCTCCAACGAAGTAGTCGTTTTCCAGCAGGTCAATAACGCAGACTTGAGCACCCTGACGGGTAAACTCCTGACAAATGCACTTGCCGATACCGTGGGCACCGCCGGTAACGACAATGACTTTATCTCGAAACATGATCCTCTCCCCTTTTCAGATCAAAACTCCATTACAGTGGTCAATTTCGTGCTGAATAATCTGAGCGCTCCAGCCGGTATAAGTCTTGTAGCGCAGTTGGAATCGTTCGTTCTGGTAGCGGACTTTAATCGTCTGATAGCGAAGCGCTTTTCGTTGGCCAGACAAAGAGAGGCAGCCTTCCTCTGCCTCGTAGCGGCCGGAGCACTTGACGATCTCCGGATTAAACATAACAGTGTATTTTCCTGCATCATCAAAGGCAATGATCCGTTTGGAAACACCGATCATATTGGCTGCCATGCCAACACAGCCCTCTTTGTGAGCAATCAGGGTCTCCAGAAGATCCTGAGCGGTTGGCAGATCCTCAGGCCCGGCCGGCTGAGATGGCTGAGCGAGAAAAATAGGGTCTTTCATAACAGGTTTGATCATATTGCTTGCAGCCTTTCCAAAAAGATAGTATCTGCTGGACAGAAGGGATAACCCTTTGCCTCTTCCAGCGTCATCCACTGGATTTCGTTGTGTTCAAGCCTTTGCGGCTCTCCAGCGGTAATAACAGCCCGGTAGAGCGTAAGATGGACTGTTAGATCCGGATAGCGATAGACTACGTCGGTCACTGCCTTCTCTACGTTCAGCGTGATGGCCAGCTCTTCCTGGCATTCCCGGATCAGAGCCTCTTCCCCGCTCTCGCCTTTTTCGACTTTTCCACCGGGAAATTCCCATTGAAGACCTCTTGATTTCCACTCGGGCCGCTGACAGGCCAGAAAGCGGTCGTCCATACAGATCAGTGCTGCTACTACTTCCAGCATAGGATACTCCTTGTTTATAGATGGCGCATCCGAAACTGCCGGCTCAATCCAGACAGCCGAAGGTTCGGACGGGGGTGTGTCATTGCCGTCACCGCCGACGCTGGCAATGGCAAACAAATCCATTTAAATTATATCCTTTCAGAAAGCGGTCTGTCAATGAAGATCGGTTGTCTGACAGCGCGATTGAAAACGAGATTGTTTCCAGATTATTAGCAAATTTCATCTCCGAAGAGCTATAATAAACTACAGAAGCAAGATTGGTTAGGAGGAATACCCGTGCGAAAGATCGTGAATATCAACCGGGGCTGGGCCTTTTCAAAGCAGGCTGCTTCCCTGCCCTGTTCTGTGCCGGAAAACTGGCAGAAAGTTGACCTTCCCCACAGCTGGAACGCCATTGACGGACAGGACGGCGGTGGGGACTATTACAGAGGAACCTGTTACTATGCCAGAACACTGACGAAGAGTCAGCTTCCTCAGACTGATCGATACTATTTGCAGATCAAGGGAGCGAACGCGTCGGCAGATGTCTATCTGAATGGAAAGCATCTGGCTCATCATGACGGCGGCTACTCCACCTGGCGGGTAGAACTGACACAAGAGCTGAAAGAGGATACTCTGCTGGTCATCTCGGTAGATAATGGAGAAAATGATCGAGTCTATCCGCAGATGGCTGACTTCACCTTTTACGGAGGACTGTATCGGGATGTAGACCTGATTTGTGTGAGCGAGGCACATTTCGATCTGGACTGTTACGGCGGACCCGGACTGATGATTACTCCGGAGATCGTTGGTGAGGACGCGAGGGTGGATGTGGAAGTCTTTCTGACTGCTGCCCAGCCCGAGTATAAGATCCGCTACACGCTCTGCGACATGGAAGGCAAGCTGATCGCCCAGCAGGAGACAACGCAGAGAAAGGTCTCGCTGGAGATTTCTCAGGTGCGTCTCTGGCATGGGCGAAAGGATCCATGGCTCTATAGACTTACTGCAGAGCTGCTTGAGGGAGAGCGGGTTCTGGATCAGGTGGCTTCTCAGTTTGGCTGCCGCAGCTTTTCCGTTGACCCAGATCGCGGCTTTATTCTCAACGGCGAGGAATATCCTCTCCGGGGTGTCAGCCGTCATCAGGATCGACTGGGTATTGGTAACGCGCTTCTGCCGGTGCATCACAAAGAGGATCTGGAGCTCATTTGCGAGATGGGAGCCAATACGGTCCGTCTGGCTCACTATCAGCACGATCAGTATTTCTACGATCTCTGCGATCGGATGGGAATGGTTGTCTGGGCTGAGATTCCCTATATTTCCAAGCATATGCCGGCCGCTCGTGAGAACACAATCAGTCAGATGAAGGAGCTGATCTATCAGAATTATAATCATCCTTCCATCGTGGTCTGGGGACTGTCCAACGAGATCACGATGAGCGGCAGTGATGAAAATCTGCTGGAGAATCATCGGATCCTCAATGATCTGTGCCATAAGCTGGATCCAAAACGACTGACGGCCATTGCTTGTGTCTCCATGTGCAAGATGGAGGATCCTTATATTCAGATTCCGGACGTTGTGTCTTATAATCATTATTTCGGCTGGTATGGCGGAGATACCTCTATGAATGGGCCCTGGTTTGACCAGTTCCATGAAAAATTTCCCAGTATTCCCATTGGCTGCAGCGAGTACGGATGTGAGGCGCTGAACTGGCATACTTCCGATCCTGTTCAGGGCGACTATACCGAGGAATATCAGGCTTACTATCATGAAGAGCTGATCAAACAGCTGTTCCCCAGAAAGTATCTTTGGGCCACCCATGTATGGAATATGTTCGACTTTGGAGCTGATGCCAGAAGCGAGGGTGGTGAGAATGGTCAGAACCATAAGGGACTGGTCACATTCGACCGGAAATACAAGAAGGATTCCTTCTATGCCTATAAGGCGTGGCTTTCAGAGGAGCCCTTTGTCCATATCTGTGGAAAGCGTTATGTGGACCGGGTAGAGAACACGACAAGGGTGACTGTCTATTCCAACCAGCCCGAAGTGGAGCTCTATGTCAATGGAGCCTTTTTGGCCAGCCAAACGGCCCCAGAGCATTTCTTTTATTTTGACGTTCCCAATCATGGCCAGACAATCCTGGAGGCGGTGGCAGGAGCTTGCAGGGATAAGAGCACGATCCGTAAGGTTGACACCTTTAACGAGGCGTACCGGCTTAAGGAAACGGGTGCAATCCTCAACTGGTTTGATATCACCCAGGTTCCCGGGCGATTTTCGCTCAACGACAAGGTGGGAGATATCCTTGCAACCGTTCAGGGCAAGTTGGTGCTGGCTGGTATTGCCAAGAAGCTAATGGGCGGCAAAAAGAAGGGGGAGAGACCCAAGGCCATGGGGTTTGAGATCACCAGCGATATGCTTCAGATGCTCAACGGCTTCACTGTCCTGCGGCTGACTAATCTGGCTGGCACGGCAGGGCTGAAGTTGTCCAAAGAGGAACTGCTGGAGCTCAACCGAAAGCTCAATAAGATTAAAAAACGTTGATAACGACCAGGGACCGGAGAAATCCGGTCCCTTTATTTATCTGTTGACAATGAAGTCTACAAGGTGTAGACTATATGTGTCTACAACATGTAAACAAAAAGGAGGTGCTGACTGTGTCTGATTTAAGAATGGGGCAGGTAGAGTCCCGGTTTGCTGATCTGATCTGGGAGAATGAGCCGATCTCCTCAGGCGAGCTGGTTAAGCTGGCGGAAGGAGAGCTAAACTGGAAACGCAGCACAACATATACTGTACTGCGCCGGCTGTGTGACCGGGGAATATTTATAAACTTGGACGGGATGGTGAGTTCTGTGCTGTCCCGGCAGGATTTTTATGCCTTACAAAGCGAACGGTTTGTGGACGAGACATTTGATGGGTCACTGCCTGCCTTTATTGCCGCCTTTTCTAACAGAAAGCGACTTTCTGCCCGGGAGATTGCAGAGATCCGGGCAATGATCGACCGCATTGAGGAGGGGTGAAAATGGCCTTGCTCTTTTTGAAGCTGCTGAACATGAGTATCAGTGCCGGATGGTTGGTGCTGGTTGTGCTTGTTCTAAGAGCACTTCTGCGGCGGGCGCCAAAATGGAGCCGGTGCCTTCTTTGGGCTCTGGTTGGGCTGAGGCTGATCTGTCCAGTGACGGTTAAAAGCGTGCTGAGTCTGATGCCAAGCGGCCAGACACTGCCCGAGAAGGTAGTGGACGGCCCTTCCTTTGATGTACATACCGGTATTGGGCTGATTGACAGGCCGGTCAATGACTATCTCGGGGACCGGTACTTTGAAGGAGTTACTGTTCGGGCCGGAGCTGGATACGATACGATGACTATATTAGGGTATATCTGGCTGATCGGTTTTGGATTGATGATACTCTATGCCGTTGTCAGCTGGGTTGTCTTAAGAAGGAAAACGACTGCGTCGATCAGGGTGACTGACAATATCTATTTGTGCGATGATATTCCGACACCGTTTATTCTGGGCGTGATCCGACCCCGGATCTGCTTGCCCTCCTATTTGTCAGAGGAGGATACAGCTCATGTGGTCGTTCACGAGAGGGCGCACCTGAAGCGAGGTGACCACTTATGGAAGCCGCTGGGATTTGCGCTGCTCTCTGTCTATTGGTTTCACCCGCTGCTCTGGCTGGCTTATGTGCTGCTTTGCCGGGATATCGAACTGGCTTGTGATGAGGCGGTAGTGGGAACGATGACCTGCGAAGACAAGAGAGCCTATTCTGCAGCACTGCTTTCTGTTGGCAGTCTGCATTTTCGGACGATGGCCTGCCCGTTGGCCTTTGGTGAGATTGGAGTAAAGGAACGGGTGCAGGCTGTTATGAATTACCGAAAACCCGGTGTGTGGATTACTCTGCTGGCCGTGTTGCTCTGCGTTTGGGCGGCAGTCTCCTTTCTGACCGATCCGCAGCAGATGACCGACGTCTGGGGCGGGACATTTCGGGTGGCGGAGGTATGTTATCAGGATGGCCGCTATTCATTTGGATATCTGAAGCATTATCCGGAAAACGCTCCCGTCTTTTCGTTTGCGGAAGACCAGAGACTGTTCATTCTGGAAGACCTCGACTCTGATCAGCGGCTCTCCGCCGGCGTATTTGAAGAGATAGAGCTGGACGGTGAGGTGCTCAGGATGTGCTTTTCTCCGGCCGGTGACGAAAACGAGATTGGACTTGAACTGGCAAGAGAGAACAGGAGAGCATGGAAACTGCTGGTCTCCCCTGTCTCCGGAAGCAACGCTTACTGTCTTTTGGAGCAGCAGGATGGGACTTTATATCTGCTTCAGGGATACTACTGGCCTGAGGGGGATGAAACCGAGGGTCAGACAGAGTACGCGGTTCGCTGGTGCTTCCGGCTGGAGGAGACACATGTGCTGCCGGGCGGTTTAAGCGATGTGATTTGCTATATCTGTCAGGACTCCCCAGATATTACACAGCCCAAACTGCTCCTCTCCCCCTCCGGCAGATTTCAGTTTAACTACTCTGCCTTCAGTAGCTACCTTGCGGTAGGAAACTTCAGCGAAGCGAGTGGAAGGCTTGAGCTTATAACAGATGACGGGAAGTATCAATATGTCTTCTACCGGCAGGAGGATGCACTTATCTTTGACGCAGAGCAGTCCTCTCCCCTGCCTGAATATCGATACAGCATGGAGAGCGATATAAGGGAGTCCCCTGTGCCCCACGAGGCGGTATTTCTGCCTGTTCCAACTGTATTTGAGTCTGAAGATTTGGAGCAGGCGATTTCTCAGGCGGTGCTGGAGCGCCACGCTTCGGGAAGCGACAGAGGCGAGCTGCCGGCGGAAAGCCATATCGTCCTTGGAACAGAGACTGAGGGGAATCAGGTGACGGTTTATGCTGTTGCATATTACAGCGAGTACCGTCATTACGACGATCAGTTGGAAGCGACATCCGGCGTAGTAGGACCGGTGGCTCTGACTTTCCACCTGACTGATGGGGCGTTCTATGAGCTGGAGGAGTACTGGGTGCCACGGGATGGGAATGATTACAGCAAAGACATCAAGGCGCGCTTTCCTGACGACTTGTCAGACGAACTCTTTGCCAACTACACCGACTACATCAGCCAGCTTGCTCAAGAGAACCTGAATCAGGCAATACAGTTGGCTGGTGCTGTTGCTTCGTCAGAGCAGATGATCGAGGGGCTTTTGGCAGACATGATGGAAAGCCCGGCAGAGGCATCAGACCCGGAGGCATATCTTCAGACCCACCAGGAAACCTATAAAATGCTTATGGAGTATGAGTTTGATGCGCTTCGCTACTGCTTTTCCTGCTTCCTGAATGGAAATGAGACTGGGCTGAAGGGCGCTCTCATGTCCAGACTCTGTGACGATATCATGACGACCTGGCAGGAAGACGACAACGACAGCAGAATCTATGAGACTGGACAGGACTGGTTCCATGATTTTCAGCTCTACGCCGAGTCGCTTTTAATGCGTTATGATTTGGAGTCGATCAGAAAGTTTTATCCTGGTGGATATCTGCTGCTGGAGCTGAGTGGATCTATAGAATAACAACAGGACCTCCCGAACGTGGTTTACGGGAGGTCCTGAACATTTATGCGCTTAGATTGCTGTCAGCATAGCCAGCATCTCATCTTCGGTGAGTACCGGTATGCCCAGCTCCTGAGCCTTCGTCAGTTTAGAGCCGGCAGCCTCGCCGGCAACCACATAGCTGGTCTTTTTGGATACAGAGCCGGACACCTTGGCACCCTGCCCTTCCAAAAGCTTCTTGGCCTCCGAGCGGCTGAAACGCGTCAAGGTTCCGGTCAGGACGAAGGTCTTTCCGGCGAGTGCTTCGCCAAGGGCTTCCTCAGTACTTTGGAAGCTGACTCCGGCGGTACGAAGACGCTCCACCAGATGACAGGATTGGGGAGAAGAGAACCACTGAACAAGGCTCTTTGCGGTAATAGCACCAATATCCTCCACCGAGACCAGTTCCTCTTCACTGGCAGCCATAAGCCGATCCAGCGTTTGGAACTTACGACTGAGGGATTGAGCGGCCTTCGCGCCGACCTGTCGGATGCCAAAGGCAGTCAGCAATCGGGTAAGACCGCGCGTCTTGCTCTTTTCCAGCGCCTTTTGCAGGTTCAGAGCCGATCGCTCTCCCATGCCATCGATGGAGGCCACCTGCTGGGGATCCAGTGTATAAAGATCAGCAGCACTGGTTATCAGCTTTTTGTCCACCAGAGCTTGGACGACAGCAGGACCGAGACCTTCAATGTCCATGGCGTCCCGGCTGGCAAAATGAGTGATATTACGCACCAGCTGCGCCGGACACTCGGCACCGGTACAGCGGAGAGCTGCGCCGTCCTCGTCGCGTTCTACTACGGCGCCGCAGACAGGGCAGTTCCGGGGCAGATGATATGGGACGGTCCCTTCCGGACGTTTAGAAAGAACAACACTGACTACCTGCGGAATAATCTCGCCGGCCTTCTGGAGAATCACTGTGTCTCCGATCCGGATATCCTTCTCGGCAATAAAGTCCTGGTTGTGCAAGGTGGCGTTGGTGACGGTGGTGCCGGCCAGCCGGACAGGTGAAACGACGGCTTTAGGAGTAAGGACACCGGTACGGCCTACCTGAACAACGATATCCCGCAGGACAGTTTCTTTCTGCTCGGGAGGGTATTTCCAGGCGGCAGCCCAGCGAGGAAACTTAGAGGTAGCTCCAAGTATCTCCCGGGCAGAGAGGTCGTTGAGTTTAATCACCGCACCGTCAATATCAAAGGGATAGCGTTCCCGGTCGTTTCCCAAAGCCTGAATAGCGGCGCCCGCATCTTCAATCGAGGTGTAGACCGGATGGTCTATGACAGGAAAGCCCAGCGCAGCCAGATAGTCCAGAGACTGACTATCAGTCTCAAACGAGGGGCCATCGGAGAGCTGGATATTAAAAATGACACAGTCCAGTCTGCGCTTGGCGGCGATTTTGGGGTCCAACTGGCGCAGAGAGCCGGCGGCGGCGTTTCTGGGATTTGCCATCAGCTGCTGCCCGGCAGCTTCACGCTGGGCATTGAGCTTTTAAAAGACGGAACGAGCCATATAGCACTCGCCCCGGACAATAAGCCGATGAGGCGCGCCGAACAACTGCAAGGGAATCGATCGCACCGTTTTCAGGTTCTCTGTTACGTCCTCGCCTACCTGACCATCTCCGCGGGTTGCGCCTCGGACAAAGATACCGTCTTCATATTCCAGCGCGACAGACAGACCATCCACTTTGGGCTCTACGATCCAGACCGGATTGGGAGTTTGCTCCGCCACCCGCTGAGCAAAGGCAATCAGCTCATCAGGAGCAAAGAGATCCTGAAGAGACTGCAAGGGGACCTGATGCTGGACCTGACGAAAGACGTCCAGAGCTTTACCGCCAACTCTCTGTGTGGGAGAATCAGGGGTGATCAGATGAGGGTTTGCCTCTTCCAGCTCTTCCAGTGTCCGGAGGGTCATATCATATTCATAGTCAGAAACGGTAGGGGCGTCCTGCTCGTAATATTGCTGGCTCCAGAGGTTAAGCTGCTGGCGCAGCTGGTCGATCTTGGCTTGGATGTCCATATTTTCACCCTTTCAGCCCGGACGCATAGACTGGTTTGGGCGAGTGTGGCCGCAGATCAGTCAAGGGGGCGTCGATTTGAAGTCATATCCTATGAGTGGAAGGAAAGCAGCCGGCTTGCGGCTGCTTTTGATCCTTCTGATGGTATTTTTACTGCTGCTATTGGTATGCAGATGGTCGGAAAAACGGCTAAGGCCGGTAACAGCAGCCGCTGGTGAGGCGCAGATTACCGCCCGGATTACCGCCCTGACTGAAGAGGCCCTGCGTCAGACAGAGCCGGGACTGCGCTCCTACGAGCAGTTGGTCCGGTTCCATTATGATAAGTCTGGCAATCTGGCTGCCGTTTCGGCAAATCTGGATCATGCCAGCCGACTGCAGACGGCATTGTGGGAGCAGTTGGAGCAGCTGTCCGGAGAAATCAGGGAGGAGAATCTCACACTTCCTCTGGCATCGCTGTTCTCACTGCCTCTTCCGACAAAGCTTCAGCTATCCGTTCCGGTTCGTGTGGAGAGCATCTATTCTTCGGCGTGTCGGATGGAAAGTGAACTGGAAGAGGTAGGCATCAATCAAATGCTTCACCGGATTTGGATCGTGATAGAGACCGAAGTGACCATACTGATTCCTGGAGGTACTGCTGAATTTACCGCCGAGAGCAGACTGCCGCTGGCGGAGAGCCTGATTCTTGGCAAGGTGCCGGACAGCTACAGCTATTTTTCTCAGGGCGCATAGGGACTATGCCTTCTCCCTGCCCTCACTTCAGCAATTCCTGAACAGCGAGCAGGATACCGGTCTTACCGGATTCATAGGTCAGACCGCCCTGCAAATAAACAGTATAGGGCTCACGCATGGGGGCGTCGGCAGAAAGCTCGATAGAAGCACCCTGAATGAAAGCACCGGCAGCCATAATGACCGGAACATCATAGCCGGGCATGTCCCATGGCACAGGCGTCACAAAACTGTCTACAGGAGATCCGGACTGGATACCCCGGCAGAACTTCTCTACGCCTTCCGGCGTGTTCAGGGAGATCATCTGAATAATATCATGGCGGGTCTGGCTGGAGAGCGGCTCGGTGGGATAGCCCAGCTTTTCCATGATGCGGGCGGCAAAAACGGCCGTTTTGACTGCCTGAGCTACCGTATGAGGAGCCAGAAAGAGTCCCTGATAAAGAGCACGATTGTTCCCCAGCGTGGAACCGCATTCCCGGCCGATACCGGGAACGGTAAGGCGATAGGAGGCCCGCTCAACGTACTCTGCCTTGCCGGCGATATAGCCGCCGGTAGGGGCGAGACCGCCGCCGGGATTTTTGATCAGACTGCCGACGATCAGATCGGCACCGACCTGAGAGGGTTCGGTCTTTTCCACAAACTCGCCATAGCAGTTATCAACCACACAAACCGCGCCGGGATTGACCTCCTTGATCACTTTAATCAGTGCGCCAATCTCATCGACGGAGAGAGAGGCCCGGGTGGAGTAGCCCTTAGAGCGCTGGATGAGCACGGCCTTGACCTTGGGATCGGCGGCCATTTCAGCCAGCATATCGGGGTCAGGGGCGTTATTCTTCAGCGGACACTCCCGGTACTCTACACAATAGCGCTTGAGGCTCAAAGGGTAGTTGCCGGTAATCCCGATTACGCCCTGAATGGTATCGTAAGGGGCGCCCACTGCAGAGAGCATAACATCCCCTGGCTCCAGAACGCCATAAAGGCAGGAAGCGATCGCATGGGTACCGTTGACGAACTGAATCCGGACCAGAGCATCCTCGGTCTGGAAAATATCAGCGTAAATCTTATCCAGCAAGTCGCGGCCGGCATCGTCGTAGCCATAGCCGGTGGTGCCGGCAAAGCAGACATCAGAGACCCGATGGTTCTGAAAAGCGGCCAGAACCTTACGGGAGTTAAACTCAGCGATCTCGTCGATAGCGGCAAATTGGCCTTGTACTTCCTGCTGGGCCTGCTGGGCAAGAGTAAGGACACGGGGAGAGAATTCCAGCACACTCATGCTTATACGGCCTCCAGCTCAGTTTCGCAGAGGACGGTCATCAGCTTGACACAGGCATCCAGATCGGTCAGATCGCAGGTCTCAACGGCAGAATGGACATAGCGGGCGGGGAAAGAGATACCGCCGGAGACAACACCGCAGCGCGTGGTATGGATCACGCCGGCATCAGTGCCGCCGCCGTACATAATATCGGGCTGGACAAGTATATCGTGCTGCTTTGCCAGTGCGTTGAGCTTTTCGACAAAATCCTTATGGCAGATAATAGAATAATCCATGACCTTAATGGCAGCGCCCTTGCCAAGTGCGGAGGTAGAGATATGGCTGCTGCCGGGGAGATCGTCAGGGAGGGTGACATCAATGGCCAGACCATAGTCAGGATCAATAGCGAAAGCGGAAGTCTGAGCGCCGCGAAGACCAACTTCTTCCTGCGTGGTGAAGACAAAGTAAAGGTCGTTGGCAGGGTTCTTGACCTGCTCCAGCGTCTGCAGCAGAGCCAGACAGCCCAGGCGGTTATCCAAATAGCAGCCAGTGATCCGGTTCTTGCCCAGCATCTTCAGCGGGCTTACATAGGCGGCGGTATCGCCTACCTTGACCATGCTCTTAGCCTCGTCCTGATCTTTGGCGCCCACGTCCAGATAGAGATCCTTGATCTTGCACTTGTCGATGGACTTATCAGCAGGCATATTGCAGACGGCGTAGGTGCCGTTCTGGAAGCGGAAGAGCTGGTTAACCAGATCGCTGGCGTCAAAACCGCCGACACAGCCGAACTGGACCATGCCTTTTTCGTCGATATGGGTGGCAATCAGGCCGATAGAGTCCATATGAGAAGCCATCATCAGCTTGGGGCCGTTACCCCTCTTATGGACGATCAGATTGCCCATAACGTCGTCCTGAATATCGTCGGCATAGGGGGCAGCCAGAGAGCGGATCAGCTCTCTGATCTCGCCTTCGTTACCGGAAACGCCGTGAGCCTGACAAAGACGGCTCAGAGTTGCAAAAGTATCCATCATGCTTATACCTCCTTGGAGACAGCATCGATGAACAGCCGTCCCAGTTTGATCATTGCTTCATAGTCAGAAATGGCAGCTACGCTGGAAGGAGCGTGGAGATAACGGACAGCTGCTGACATAGCGGCTACCCGGACGCCGGAACGGCTGCGCTGGAAGTGCTGACCGTCGGTACCTCCGGAGATATATTCCTTGGTCTGCCAAGGAATATGATTGGCATCGGCCAGATCCCGCAGCATTTCGAAAAGACCGCGGTCATAAATGGTGCCTCGATCCATAAGAGGCAGAACAGGACCCTTGCCTGCGGCGCAGACACGGTCACCGCCCTTGAGCTTGGGCAGGTCGGCGGCGGTAGTGCCTTCCACGACCAGAACCAGCTTGGGTTTCACAGAGAAACCGGCAGCGATGGCACCGCGGGCGCCAACCTCCTCCTGGATGGTAAATACAAACGTCACATCCATGGGGAGCTCTTCCCGGAGCAGATCCAGCAGAACTGCGCATCCGACACGGTCATCAATTGCCTTTGCTTTCAGCATACCGTTGCCGAACTGCTGAATATCGTCATGGAAGACGGCTACATCGCCGGGCTCTACCAGCTTTTCCGCCTCTTCCTTACTTTCGGCGCCAATATCAATATAGAATGTCTTGAGCTTGGGAATCTCCCGGCGCTCTTCGCCTGTAGTCAGATGAATGGGTTTAAGGCCAACCACGCCCAAATGGCGGGCTTCACCGACATAAACGGGCTTGGACAGAAGTACTTTACGGTTGATTCCGCCGACAGTCTGGAAGCCAAGCGTACCGTCTTCATTGATGGTGTCGATCATAAGACCAACTTCATCCATATGAGCGGCAAGAACCAGATAATTAGGAGCGGACTTCTTGCCCTTCTTAAATACGATCAGGTTGCCCAATGAGTCGACACGAATGGAGTCGGCGTGAGGCTCCGCCTGAGCGCGGATATAGTCACGAACCTGATCCTCCCGGCTGGAAACACCGGAGAGACGGCATAGAGTTTTCAGTTCTTCGAGCACAGTGCTTCCTCCTCTCCCAGTCCACGAATAAAGCCGGCCAGCAGCTGGGCCATCTTTTCCATATCGGCTTCGGAAACGACCTCAATAGGGGTGTGCATATAGCGCAGAGGCAGTGAGACAATAGCTGTAGGGATACCTTCACGGGCTACCTGCATCCCCCAACCATTGGTGCCAGTTTCGCCGGGCATGATCTCGGGATTCCATTTAATATCCAGCTCCTTGCCCACCTTGCGCAGACGGTTAACCATCCAGCGGCTGCAATTGGAACCGATGCCCACAGTAGGACCTTCCCCCAGCTTGACGCAACCACGGGAAGGCCCGTCATTGGTCCGGGCAAAAGTGACGTCGGTGGCAATGGCACAGTCGGGATTTTCGGCAAAGGTGGCTGTCATAGCACCATAGCCGCCTACCTCTTCAAAGGCAGAGCCCAAAACGGCGACATCCATATCCAGTTCCTCGTCTTTCAGAATCTCCAGTGCACGCACCAGAGTCAGGAAACAGGAACGGTCGTCCAGACTCTTGCCTGCAATGAGATCCTTGCCCAGACGATAGATGTTCTCACGGTAAACAACAGGAGTGCCGATGGAGATAATCTTCTCAGCCTCCTCCTGACTCATACCGATATCAACCCAGAGATCCTTCATGGGAGTAGCCTGGTTGTGCTCTCCGGCTTCCATAATATGAGGAGGCTTGACGGCGACGACACCCAACACAGGGGGATCGGAGAGGATGGTCAGTTCCCGATCCTGAAGAATCCGGGGATCAATCCCGCCCAGAGGGGTGATATGCAGGAAACCTTCCTCGATACTGGCGACGATCATGCCTACTTCGTCCAAATGGGCATCCAGCAGGATCTTCTTCGCGCCGGCTTTGCCGCAGCGGCGAATGCCGATCACATTACCCAACCGGTCGGTACGCACTTCGTCCACATAGGGACGCATTAGATCACCGGCTACAGCCGCTGCGGGCCGCTCAAAGCCGGAGGGGCCGGGGGCCAGACAGAGCCGGGTTGCACACTCCAAGTAATTCATAGCTAACGTCCTTCCAAATCAAAGTTCGGGCAGCCGGTGAACCAGTGCCTTAAAAGTGTTCCCGCGTACCATGAAGTTCTTGAACTGATCGAACGAGGCGGAAGCGGGAGAGAGGATCACAATATCTCCGGGTCGGGCAATCGACCGGGCCTGAAGAAGTGCGCCTTCAAAATCAAGTCCATCATAGATGGGCAAATGTTCGGGGTCATAACCGGGCGCCTGCTCGGTAGCGGCGCGGATTTTGGGCGCGGTAGCTCCGGTGAGTATGAGGGCCTTTACATGGGTCACAATCTCCAGGCCCAGAGGAGTATAGTCCAGATGTTTATCATAGCCGCCAGCGATGAGAATTACCTTCTGATCAAAAGAGCGAAGACCTGCCTCAGTGCGGCTGGGACTGGAGGCGATAGAGTCATTATAGTAGCGGACGCCGTCCAGCTCCCGGACCAGCTCGATCCGATGCTCTACGCCGCCGAAAGTTCCGGCGAAGGAGCGGATGGTTTCGTCAGAAACAAGACCATCGACAGCGGCGATGGCAGCCATATAATTTTCCCAATTATGGACGCCGGGAAGAAGAATTTCCTCTGTTGGGAGGACAGGGCGAACGCCCTTCACTACGATGGTCTCCCCTTCCAGAGTGACACCGTGGTCAATGCTGCTGCATCTGGCAAACCAGGTGACGCTGCCTTTTGCCTTAGCCGCAAAGGAACGGGTGATTTCGTTGTCATGGTTAAGGACGAGTTTCCCGGCCTTATCCTGCCAGAGATAGATATTCTCTTTGGCCGCGACATACTCTTCCATGCCCTTGTGCATATCAAGATGGTTGGGGGCGAGATTGGTAATGACAGCGATCTGAGGAGAAGTACGCATGGTCATCAGCTGGAAAGAAGATAACTCAAGCACGACCAGATCTTCCGGCTTCATATCGCCTGTCTCGGCCAGAAGCGGGTGGCCGATATTGCCGCCCAGATGGACGGTATGTCCTTCTGCCTCCAGCAGTTTTGCGATCATGGTAGTTGTGGTAGTCTTACCGTCAGAGCCGGTTACGGCGATCATTTTACAAGGGCATACCTGACAGAAAACTTCCATTTCAGACGTGATTACGCTGCCCCGGGCTTTTGCCGCCTCAAAGGCAGGAATATCCGGCCGGATGCCGGGAGAACGGAAGATATAGTCCTGATTCAAATCGTCCAGATAGGTATCGCCCATTCTGAGCTCAACACCCCGCGCATCCAGCTCGGCAAGCAGTTCGTCGTTTTGGAACTGTTCACGGCTGGCCCGGTCACAGGCGGTAACATGGACGCCATGATCGGTAAGCAGACGGATCAGCGGTGTATTGGAAACACCGATACCCACAATAGCAACGGTGCGGTCCTTAAGGGAAAGGAGCCATTCGGCAAACGTCATAGCAGACCTCCTGAAATGCGTTGGCGCAAGTACCACTATTATAGGCGCTTCTAACACCAAATTCAAGGCTTTAGCGTAAGAAAACAGCCGTGGAAAAACGTATGTCAGTGACGGACACTGAAAAGCATTTGACATTCCATATAAAATCCGGTACAATTACCCCTGCAAGTGGGCTGGACAGCCGCGTGAATAGGGCGAAAGGCCTATTTATGAGGAAAGTCCGGGCTCCATAGGGCAAGGATAACGGGTAACGCCCGCCGAAGGCGACTTCAGGACCAGTGCAACAGAGATATACCGCCGGCAGTAATGCCGGTAAGGGTGGAAAGGCGAGGTAAGAGCTCACCGGCCGACTGGGAACAGATCGGCCCTGTAAACTCTATCCGGAGCAACACCGTGGAGGGACATATGGCCGGCCCGGCCGTCCCGGGGAGGTGGCTTGAGCCTGACGGCAACGCCAGGTCGAGATAGATGGCTGTCAAAACAGAACCCGGCTTATAGGCCCACTTGCGATCAACGTCCGTAACAAACGTTCCGGACGTTGTTTTCATTTAAAAGGTGACCGGGCACCCGAAAAGGGTGCCCGACCTTTTAGAAAAGAAGTGAAAGGAGATTAGGAGGTTACATGACCTCTTTGGGTACATAATTGGCGCTCTTGCCGCTGGCGGCGTTCTCCAGCTTGACACAGAGGGGATGCTTGTGCCAGAGGTGCTTGTCCTCGGTGAGCTGATAGGAGATGATCTGGAAGATGGGCAGAATGTACAGGGCAGCCAGATCCTCTTCTACATTGGGGCCGATCTTAAATACACGGTCATCTTCCGGCGCATTGGGGTCAGCAGTGATCAGATAAGAGCGGCGGGTTACCATGCAGGTAGCCTCCCAGAGAGCGGTTGTCTTTCCCCAGGTCTCTTCGCTGCCGGTCAGGAAGAAAACGGTGTGGTTGGGATCCATCTGCAGCTCGGGGCCGTGAACGTATTCTTCGGTCTCGTAGGCAATGGCGGGAATCTGCAGAGTTTCAGCGATCTTCAGAGCGCCTTCCATTGCAGCGCCCATGCAGCTGCCGCTGCCGCAGAGATAGACGACATTCATGGAGGAGAGCTCCATATAATGCTGATTGAGATAGTCCAGAGTGCGCTCGAGCGTGCTGATATTGCCTTCAATGGCAGTTTCCAGAGCCTTGCGCCACTTGGCCTCTTCTGCCTCGTCAATCTTACCCAGGGCCTTGGCGCCTTCCAGAGCGAACAGCATCAGGAAGAGAACAAAGGAGGTCACGCCCTTGGTGACATAGCCAACAGTCTCAACACCCACGCCGTAGTCAATAATGACGTCGGCGTGATCTTTCATATCGCTGGCCAGATCGCCGCAGAGGCCTACGGCGGGATGGCCGGCAGCACGAATGGCATCCAGAGCATCCAGAGCGTTGGTGCTGTAACCGCTCTGAGAGACAACGACGGTCAACTCATCATCGGGCAGCTCATGTTCATGGTGAGTAAAGGTATAGGGAGTGGTGACCAGAACTTCCATGCCCAGCATATGGCGCAGGAAGGGACGGGCGCAGTTAGAGGCGTTGCTGGAGGAACCGGAGGCTACGATCCGGAGCACACGGTAAGGCTTTTTCTTCAGCATTTCGACCAGGGGAGCAACCAGCTCAGCGGAACGGGCCAGATTCTCCTTCAGGACATCAGGGGTCAGGCGTACATAGTCTAACATGGTCAACTTTTTCATACCAATTCTCCTCCATTTGGCGCAAAAATAGAAACACAGTCATTTCGGCAACGTGTTTTGTAATTGTAGTATAGCATGGTACACTTTGCTGCGTCAAGAAAAATAGTATAGTTTATGGTAATAGGGCAGTTTTTTCTCACTGAAAGGCATTTTTTTGACGTGATAAATTCGTCGGTCTAGGAATTTGAAATCATGAAACGTTGGTTGGCTATTTTTTTGTACAAGTTGCGTGGAATATGGTCCATAATCTGCTATTTCACTATTTCACTCCGCGCGCGGTCTAGACTTGATCTGATGCCGGCTGGTTCATAAGCCTGTTCTTTCTGTGGCGGCATCCTGCACCGCGTTGTTGAAGAACAGAAAGATCCCGCTGTCTTCAGACTGAAAACAGCGGGATCAATTAATGCGTTGATTAGTCTCTTGCCCAGTTGTGCCAGACGTTCTGGACGTCGTCGTCCTCTTCCAGCAGCTCGATCATGCGCTCCATGTTCTTGATGTCCTTCTCATCGGTGAGTTTGATATAGTTCTGGGGAACCATTTCCACCTGAGCGGAAGCGAAGGTGTAGCCGGCCTTCTCCAGAGCCTCAGAGACTTCGGAGAGGTTATCAGTTCCGGTGTAGACAACGAAAACACCGTCGTCCACTTCCATATCATCCGCGCCGCACTCGAGAGCGTCCATCATGACGGTCTCTTCGTCCAGCTCTTCATCTTCGTCGTTCAGGATAATAACGCCCTTGCGATCGAAGCTCCAGGACACGCAGCCGGAAGCACCCAGATTGCCGTTGTACTTGTCGAACAGATGGCGGACGTTGGGAGCGGTACGATTACGGTTGTCAGTAAGAGCCTCAACGATGACGGCGACGCCGGAGGGGCCGTAGCCTTCGTAGACGACGTCTTCATAGTTATCGGAGTTGCCGGCGGACAGAGCGCGGTCGATGGTGCGCTTGATGTTGTCCTTGGGCATATTAACAGCCTTGGCTTTGGCGATAACGGCGGCCAGCTTGGAGTTGTTCTTGGGATCACCGGAACCGCCCATCTTGACGGCGACGATCATTTCCTTTGCGATCTTGGTGAATGCCTGAGAACGCTTGGCGTCAGCGGCGCCCTTGGTCTTCTGAATATTTTGCCATTTGGAATGTCCAGACATGGTCTCTCATCCTTCCTGATATCTGATTAGGTGTTTACACACAATTACTGTAAATATAGCACGGAACCTTTACAGTTGCAAGAGGTTCTCACGAGTTTCTGGAGGTATAACAGCGAAAAACTTCTTTATGGACCAGACTGGGAATAATCTGAAGGTCAGGAAAACCCTTGACGAGCCATTCAACCAACGTGGGCAGAACTACATTCTCAGTGGGAAAGTGGCCCGCGTCGATGAGATTGATCCCTAATTCCCGGGCATCCAGAAACTGATTGTATTTCAGATCAGAGGTAATAAAGGTATCGCATCCCGCTTTCAGAGCGTCAGGCATAAAACTGCCGCAGGCGCCGCCACCGACTGCTACTTTAAAGACCGGCTTGCCGCCGTCTACATAGCGCAGACTGTTGGGATGAAGGGCACGCTCAACAACGGAAAGGAACGCCTCCAACGGCATTTCCCGGGAAAGATTGCCTACCCTGCCGAAACCATAGGGTCTCCCCTCTTCATCAATTCCACACTGGGCAAGTTGGCATACGTCAGAAAGTCCGATAGCACGGGCAAGGGCAGTGTTGACCCCTTCTTCCACTGCATCCAAATTTGTATGGCAGCAGATAGCGGAGATCCCGGCTTGGGCCAGACGCCAGATCTTTCTACCGGTCAGATCATCTGCCTTCAAAGTTACCTGCTTAACAGGGTGAAATATCACGGGATGATGACTGACAATCAACTGGACCTGATGCGCAATGGCCTCTTCAATTACCTCATCGGTAATATCCAGAACGACGAGCACTCGCTCTACAGTGCCCTCCGGATCTCCGATGTTCAGACCTGAATTGTCCCAGCTCTCCTGATAAGTAAAGGGGGTTTTTTCATTCAGATAGCGGTAGACCTCATTAACAGTCGTCATTGGACATCCTCCTTTTCCAATTCGGTCATCAATATGCTCAGTTCCTGGACTGCCTCTTCCAGATGATATATGCGCGCTTGGTCCGGGGCGGCAGCTTTTTGCAGCCCAGAGAGCTCTCTTTTCGTGCGATCAATCAGGAAACGGAGATAGTCTGGCCGCTGAACCTGGGGATACCATCGGTCGGGACAGCCGGCCAGAGCACTGCCTGGCGTCCAGACGGTGTCATCCTGTCCACCTGAGACCAGAAAGACGCTGTACCAGTGACCTTCCTCAAAAAGACAGCGCTCCTGACAGATTCGATATCCTTCCGCAGTGAGCCAGCGTCTGAGCTGGGGCAGGTTAGTCTGGGGCTGCAGAATCAGCCTCACTCCCCTCTTGGTCCATGGAGCGGCAGAAAGAATGGCACAGATAGCCTCGCCACCCATTCCGGCAATAGCAATACAGTCCGCTTCATGAGGAGAAAGGGCTTTCAAACCATCGGAAAGGCGAAAGTCCATCTGGTCTGTACAGCCATACCGGCGGGCTGTTGCCCGGGCACGTTCCAGCGGCCCCTGACGAATATCTCCGGCAATGGCGGAAGAGATAACCCCATTCTGAAGGAGCCAGACAGGAAGATAGGCATGGTCGGTGCCAATATCGGCAAAGGAGCAGCCTTTGGGGACCAGATCCGCTACAGTCTGAAGCCGTTTTGTTAATGTAAGCATGGCGGTTCCTTTCTCTGCAGTGAATAAGAAAGGCTGCCGACGCAGCCGACAGCCTTTTAGAGTTGCAGATTAGTCTGCGTTCAGCGCGATGATGCTGTTGAGCTCGTCGAGCAGCGTATCCACGTCAACGCCGTGAACGAAGCAGGCCTGCTCCACGGTCTCGCCCTGAGCAGAGGGGCAGTACAGGCAGTGCATGCCGATGGACATGAACAGAGGAACAGCATCGGGGCAGATACGAAGGATATCACCGATAATGGTGTCTTTAGTAATTTCAGGCATGAGTTTGACCTCCAATTGTCAATTTAGACTTTCATTATACTCGCTTGTTCCGGAGAATTCAACCGGTTTGGTGCCAGAGACATAAAATACCGGGAAAAAGACTGCTCGGAAAAGGCGGATACAGGTACGCCACTGATCATGGCAAGACAGCTGATCAGCTGCTCGGACAGAGGCACGTCATCAATAGGAATATGGTATTTGACCAGCGACAGAATGCCGTTAATATGGTATTCCAGAAAGAGATACTCGGCATCCAGAAGATCTTCCGGCCAAGGGAAGATGCTGATCAGAAGCGCCTTCAGCTGTTCGATCAGGCGACGCTCAAAGGTGTGGTTCCATTCCAACATCAGGAAAGAGCGCAGCAGTTTTGCCTCCTGATTTCGGTTGCCAAAGACAGCCGACAGGATCTGGGCAAGAGACTGATGCTGTCCGGCGTGGGCGAGGAGCTTTCCCAGTTCCCCTACTTTTTCCAGAATAAAAGCCTCGATCTGCTCGAGCACGTCATACACATCTCTAAAGTACTGGTAAAAAGTGGAGCGGTTATATCCGGCCAGATCGCAGATCTCTCTGACGGTAATCTGCTCGGCAGGCTTTTGCAGATAGAGTGTCCAAAAGGCTTCCTTCAGAGCCCTTTGGGTTGCTTCTGTAATGGCTGGGTTCTTTTTCATTTTAAATCCTCCGAAGCGGTCTGAAAGAATCATAACACAACACGGTGTCTGATTGTGTGAATAATTTTGAAACAACCAACAGATGGCCTGTTTTTGTTGGTTGACTGAATTGAAGATGTTGATTATATTTTATGATGAACATTTGTGCCGAAGCTTTTAGCGGCAAATCATTCAATCCGGAGGCAAACCATGATTGCAAAATTTAGCGTAAGAAAACCATTTACGGTAATCGTGGGCATTATCCTTGTGCTGGTCCTTGGTGTGGTATCGTTTACCAAACTGTCTACCGACCTGCTGCCTGAAATGAATATGCCCTATGCCGTGGTCATGACTACATATCCCGGTGCCAGCCCTGATGCTGTAGAAATGGCCGTCACTGCCCCTGTAGAGTCTTCTATGGCTACTGTCAGCGGCATTGATACGATCTCCTCTATGTCAGCTGAGAACTATTCTCTCGTTATTCTCTCTTTTACTGAGGAGACCAACATGGATTCTGCTTCTCTGGAAATGCGGGAAAAGTTGGACCAGCTGGAGTCATATTGGCCGGAGGAGATCAGTTCTCCCATGATCATAAAGATCAACCCCAACATGGCTCCTATTGTCATGGCTTCGGTAGACATGGACGGTATGGATCAGAAGCAGCTGACCGACTATGTCAACGAGGAACTGGATCCTCATCTGGAAAGTATGGCCGGTGTGGCTTCTGTCTCCGCTGCCGGTCAGATCGAGGCTGAGATTCAGGTGGTTATCCGTCAGGACAAGATCGATGCGATGAACGAGAAGATCGTTGCCCTGTTGGACGATAAGTTTGCCGAGGCTCAGGAAGAGCTGGATGACGGCGCCGAAGAACTGGAAGATGGCCAGAAGACTCTGGAGAGTCAGTCCAAGAAGGTCAGTCAGCAGCTAGCTCAGGGCAATAATACCATCATTGATAGCAAAATCGAAGTTTTCTCCACCAAGGCTGAACTTAAGGCTCAGCTGAGTGAGCTGAAGGTGAATCTGGCAACGCTGGATGACGGTATCTCCAAGGTGGAGCAGGCTGAGAGTGCCAAGCAGATGCTCCAGTCTACTATTGACTCTCTGGAGTCTGTCTATAGTCAGGTGCTGGAAATTTCCGCTACCAAGCTGGCCGCTGAGGAACAGCTCAAGCAGCTTCAGCAGTCCGGAAGCGGCGAAACCCCTGAGGTACCCGAAGAGGGCGATCAGACGCCTGATTCCGGTGACGGCGAGAACCCTGACGCCGGTTCTGGGGATCAGAGCAGCGAAGAATCCGGAGAGACCAGCAGCCCTACTTCCGGCTCCGATCTGTCTAATCAGATTGCTATTCTCCAGAGCACCATTGCCGGCTGCCAGCAGGCATTGGATGCTATTGAACAGTCTCTCCTGCAGCAGGGTCTGCAGCTGGATACCTCTGATGGGTTGGCAGCCGGCATTAAGAGCCTGATCGACGAGCTCAAGGGCCAGATGGCTCCTCTGAATGAAGCGATCGCGCAGAAAGAAATGCTGCTTGCAAACCGGAAGCAACTCGTTTCCGCCATCGAGCAGCTGGAAGATGCGATTAGCCAGATCGAGGACGGCCAGACTTCTCTGTCTGACGCTCTGACAATGATCAATCAGTCTGGTATTCTTGCCTCCATTCAGATGGGTTCCGCTTCCGCGCAGCTGGCTGCTGCCGAATCTGCCATCGAGAGTGCCCAGACACAGCTGGACAGCTCCATGGAAACTGCTTATGATTCACTGAATGTGGACACCATCCTCAGCTCGAGCACTGTCACTTCCCTGCTCACCGCTCAGAATTTTGATATGCCCGCCGGCTATATCATCGACGGCGAGGATTCCCTGCTGGTTCGTGTGGGCAACGATATTCAGACGCTGGACGAGCTGAAGAACCTCCCCCTTATCAATCTGACTCTGGATGGTCTGGATACAATCCGGCTTTCCGATGTGGCCGACGTGCTGGTCACTGACAACTCTGAAGAGGTCTATGCCAAGGTCAACGGCAACGGCTCTCTCATCCTCTCCATTATGAAGCAGGACGGCTACAGCACCGGCGACGTGTCCGATCTCATTCTGCAGGAATTTGACGATCTGGAGGAAGAGATTCCCGGTATTCACTTTACCGTTCTCTCTGATCAGGGCATTTTTATTGACATGGTGGTTCATTCTGTTATGACCTCTATGATCTATGGTGCCATTTTGGCTGTTATTATCCTCTTCCTCTTCCTGAAGGATCTACGGCCTACTATGGTCATTGCCTGCTCTATCCCTGTGTCTGTCGTTCTGGCCGTTATCTTCATGTATGCCGGCGGCGTGACGATGAACGTAATGAGCCTTGGCGGTTTGAGTTTGGGTATCGGTATGTTGGTGGATAACTCGGTCGTCGTGCTGGAGAATATCTATCGTTACCGTGGTCTGGGCTATGACAAGCGCTCGGCCGCCGTTGCCGGTACCAAGGAAGTCGCCGGCGCTATTGTCGCCTCTACCCTGACGACGATCTGCGTTTTTGTGGGCCTGTTCTTTACTACTGGTATGGTAGCTGACCTGCTGATGGCTCTGGCTATGACTTTCACCTTTGCATTGACGGGCAGTCTGATCATTGCTATGACTTTCGTTCCCATGATGAGTTCTTTGATCATGGGCAAGCAGCGTGAGATCAAGCATCCCTGGTTTGACTCTTTTGCAGGCGGCTACAAGAAGCTGCTGGGCGTCTGTCTGAAGCATCGTCTGGCTGTTATCCTGCTGGCGGTTGGTATTCTGGCTGCATCCTCTATTTACATCTTCAGCCAGGGCTTCATCTTTATGCCTGAAATGGAGAGTACTCAGGTCAGTGTCAGTATGACTACGCCCGAGGAGCTCACCTTCTCTGAAACGATGGCAATTGCAGATGATGTGGCTGAGGTTATGATGGAATTGCCTGACGTTGAGACAGTAGGCGTTCAGGGTGGTTCTTCCGGCATGATGTCTACCATGGTGGGATCTGTATTCGGCGGCAGTGTGGAGGTTGATCCCAACTCCGCCTCCTTCTCCATCGTGTTTGCCGATGACCGTACTATTACTGCGGAGGAATTCGAGAATTACGTTCTGGAACACTGCAAAGACCTCAATTGTGAACTGACCGTCTCCTCCGCTTCCATGGATATCTCCATGCTCATGGGTACCGGTATCACGATCCGTCTCTACGGTAAGGATGCCCAGGAGATTCCTCAGGTGGCCAGCGACCTGGCTGATCACTTTGCTCAGGTCGAAGGAGTCAGCAGTGTGGATGCCGGCCTTCAGGAGGCCAGTGAGCAGCTGAAGGTCACAGTTGATAAGGAAAAGGCTGGCAAGTACTCGCTGACGGTCGCTCAGGTTTTCCAGGAGATCTACACCAAGATCGCTACCCCCACTGCCATTACCACGCTGGAGCTGGAAGAGGGCAGCTATGATCTGTACGTAAAGAAGGATACTGACGAAGAGATGACTCGTGAGGATCTGGAAGAGATTACCTTTACTGTCACTAATAGTGATCAGGAGGAAGAAGTGATCCTGCTGACTGACATCGCCGAGATCACCTCTACCCTGGGTCTGGATACAATTAACCGCTATAATCAGCAGCGCTACCTCTCTATTACCGCTTTCGTGGACGAGAACCACAATGTCACTAAGGTTAGTGACGAGCTGAAGCTGGCAGCCAAGGAGTTTGATCTGCCTGATGGCTACAGCATTCACTTCAGCGGCGAGAGCGAGACGATTATGGAGGCTATGGAGCAGATGGGTCTGCTTCTGCTACTTGCTGTAATCTGCATCTATCTGGTTATGGTGGCTCAGTTCCAGAATCTGGTCTATCCCTTTATTATCATGTTCACCATTCCTCTGGCTTTCTCTGGCGGCTTTATCGCTCTGATCATTGCAGGCTCGGAAATCAGTGTCCTGTCCATGATCGGCTTTACCATGCTGGCTGGCGTCATCGTTAATAACGGTATCGTCCTGATCGACTATATCAATAAGCTCCGTCAGCGCGGAAAGAACAAGACGGAGGCTATTCTGGAAGCCGGATATACCCGTCTGCGTCCTGTCCTTATGACTACACTGACCACCATTTTTGCTCAGACTTTCCTTGCAATGGGCAACTCTCTGGATGCTACCCTTCTGCGTCCCATGGCGCTGGTAGAAGTCGGCGGCCTTGCTTACGGTACGCTTATGACTCTGCTGGTCGTCCCCTGTATCTATGATCTGCTCACTTCCAACAAGACTCTGGTGGAAGAAGAGATCGACGATACTATCATCGAGGAATAATCCTCATATAAAGCAGCTCAGCTCCCCTGCCGGTTTTGACCGGAGATGGGGAGCTGAGCTTTTTCGGAGCAATATAAAGAGCTGCCGTCAGGCAGCTCTTTAATATGCCGTATGCAGTTAATTAGCGGGCAGAACGCTGGGCGAAGCACTCGCTGCAGTAAACGGGCTTGTCGCTTCTGGGCTCGAAGGGAACACGGGCTTCCTTGCCGCAGGAGGCGCAAGTAGCGGTGAAATACTGACGGGGAGCACGAGTGGCGTTCTTGCGGGCGTCACGGCAGCTCTTGCAGCGCTGGGGCTCGTTCTGGAAGCCACGCTCAGCGTAGAATGCCTGCTCGCCGGCAGAGAAAGTAAACTCGTTGCCGCAGTCCTTACAGACCAGAATCTTATCTTCGTACATAGTTGTGATCCTCTCTTCTCACATGAAATTGCCATTAGGGCTATTATATAGAAACAGCTCCAAGGGGCCGATTCTAACTTGATTGGGCGCGCAACTTGCTGCGCAGGCGCTGGAGAGCGTTGTCGACAGATTTTACGCTGCTCTCAAGGCGTTGTGCCATCTCCTGTCTGGTATATCCTTTCAGGTAGAGATCTAATACCTGATTCTCAAACGGGGACAGCAGGCTCTTATAGTGGAGCAGACGCTCGTCGAAAGCGTCGCTGTCCATAATCCGGTACTCCGGGTCACCGAAATAAGTGACCTGATCCTGAGACTCCTGATCCAGAGACAGGGCGCTGTTCAGAGGCTGATGACGAACGGCGGAAGCGTCACGGACCGCGTTGAGCACGCAGTTTCGAATGCATTGACCGGCGAAAGTCTTAAAGCTGACGCCACGCTCCGGGTCAAATTTATGAATGGCACGCAGCAGACCAAACATTCCCTCCTGAATCAGATCCTCCTGATCGGAGCCAAGGAGAAAGAATGGACGGCTAATACTCCGTACCAGCTGATTATATCGCATAATCAGTACTTCTTCGCTCCGGCGATCTCCTGCACTTGCCTGACTACAGAGCTGTTCATCAGTCGCCGTTGCGTCGGACTGGGGAAGAAATTTCGTCATCGGAACAGTCTCCTTGCATATTATAGCAAATTATACCACTTGTCAAGGACAATTTACGACACAATGACGGAAAGTGGTTTGACATTTATAAAGTATGGTTATAAATATTCAATTAAAACAATACCTGCTGCTGGTTGGGATAACTGATATGGAGATGCTCGTAGGCTGCGGCAGTTACGCAGCGGCCTCTGGGCGTCCGGGTCAAAAAACCCTGCTGCATGAGGTAAGGCTCGTACATATCCTCCAGCGTCACTGTATCTTCATTGATGGTGGCAGCCAGAGTTTCAAGGCCCACCGGGCCGCCGTTATACTGTTCAATAATGGCTTGCAGCATACGGCGGTCAATTTGATCCATACCCAAATGGTCAACTTCCAAGGCAGTCAGCGCCCGATCGGCGACTTCTCTGGTAATTACGCCGCCGGCCATAACCTGAGCAAAGTCCCGTACACGGCGAAGCATACGGTTTGCGATTCGGGGAGTTCCACGGGAGCGTTGCGCAATCTCCATAGCGCCCTCTTCTTCAATAGGGACACAGAGAAGCTCTGCCGAGCGCTTGACGATCAGTGCCAGCTCTTCGTTGGAATAAAGTTCCAGCCGAAGGTTGACACCAAAGCGATCACGCAGGGGGGCGGAGAGAGAGCCGGCCCGGGTGGTAGCTCCGATTAGCGTGAACTTGGGCAGATCCAGACGGATAGAGTTTGCCGAAGGGCCTTTGCCGATTATAATATCAATGGCGTAGTCTTCCATGGCAGGATAGAGAATCTCCTCTACTGCCCGGTTCATCCGATGAATTTCATCTACGAACAGAATATCGTTCTCGCCCAGATTGGTCAGAAGGGCTGCCAGATCGCCGGGCTTTTCGATAGCGGGACCAGAGGTGATCCGGATCTGTACACCCATTTCATTGGCAATAATGCCGGCCAAAGTTGTCTTGCCAAGGCCGGGAGGGCCGTGGAGCAGAACGTGATCCAGTGGCTCGTTGCGCAGCTTGGCTGCCTGAATGAAGATCTCCAGATTGCTCTTAGCTTTTGTCTGACCAATGTACTCATGCAGCCGCTGCGGACGAAGAGTAAACTCTCCCTCATCGGCGGCGGTAAGAGAGGAGGTCACAAGAGGCTCCGGACGATATTCAGTATCTGCATAGTCGATGCTCATAGGGATCTCCTTACTTCATCATTTTCTTGAGTGCTTCCTTGATGATCTGCTCAAGGGTGAGGTGTTCCATGTCAATGCCTTTCAGCGCGTGATTGATCTCGCTCTGGCTGTAACCGAGCACGGCAAGAGCGGCGGTGGACTCGCCCATCTTGTCTTCGGCAATGGCAAATCCGCTCTGCGGAGGTGTATAATGCTCCATGACACTTCCCTGCTCCTTAGCCAGTTTATCCTTCAGCTCAAGGACGACACGCTGTGCGATCTTTTTGCCAATACCAGGAGCGGCTACCAGAGCTTTTGTATCTCCTGTAATAATCGAAAGAGCCAGCTGCGAAGGGGTGGAGACGGAGAGGATGGAAAGCGCTGCTTTGGGTCCTACACCGGAGACAGAGATTAACTGTCTGAACAGATTCAATTCCTCCTTACTGGCAAAGCCATAGAGGGTCATATCGTCTTCCTTGACGGAGAGATGGGTGAAAAGTGTGGCCTGTTTGCCCTTGGTCAGCGCGGAGAGCGTATAAGCCGTCGTATTGCAGGCGTAACCTACGCCGCCGCAGTCGATTACAGCCATTCTGGTGTCGATATGGGCGACGGGACCGGAGATATAGTAGAACATGGTCTCACCTCTGATGTCTTAGCGTGTATCATAACGTTTTGGATCGAAGATCCGCTCGCGGTTGAGCAGGCTGGTAGCTGCCCGGGCATGACAGATGGCGATAGCCAATGCATCTGCCGCGTCGTCAGGCCGTGGGATCTGCGTCATATTGAGCAGCCGCTGAGTCATGAGCATAACTTGCTTCTTCTCAGCCTTTCCGTATCCGGCTACCGCCTGCTTAACCTGCATGGGGGTGTATTCAAAAATTGGGATACCCAGCTGCTCGGCGGCCAGCAAGATAACGCCTCTGCCGTGAGCGACAGAGATACCGGTTGTGACATTGTTGGTAAAAAAGAGTTCCTCCACTGCCACTTCGTCGGGGCGGAAGGTCTCGATCAGCTCCTGCATATCGGCGTAGATCTGTCTCAGTCGGTGAGAAAGAGGTAATCCGGCGGGTGTAGAGATCACACCATAACGGATGAGGGTGTTTTTCTGCCGATCAGCATCAATAATACCAAAGCCAATGGTGGCTACACCGGGGTCAATTCCCAGAATTCGCACAGTTTTCCCTCCCTCAATCGTACATACATACGATTATAGCACGTTTGGACAGGTGTGGCAATTCTTTTCCTGTCTAGGAAGAGCGAAGATGGCAGGCCAGCAGCCAGAGCCCGAGGATCAGTAGGGCTGGATTGCCTGCCGCGGCAAGCACAGCGCCGGCCTGAAGGCACAGAGCAACCAAAATCACTCCGATCATTCTGCTGTATCTCCATGCCTGTTCTTCGGAGCAAAGCTGCATGAGCAGGGCGTTGAGTGCCTCCCCCCCATCCAGCGGCCGGATAGGAAGAAGATTGAACAGACCCAGTATGAGACTAATGCCAGAAAGCAGCGCTGCGGCAGGGACGGGCACAGCGCATAAAAGAGCCGTCAGCAGCAAGCTGGCCGCCGGTCCGCTCAATGCCAAAAGCAGGTCTCCCAGATAATTGCAGTTTCTTCTAATTTTCAGTTCCAGCCCAGCAAGACCAAGATGAAGGGAGTCAATCTTGAGGCCGAGACTACGGGCAGCCATAAGATGGCCCGATTCATGGATCAGACAGGCGAAAATAAGCGCGAATAAACTCGTGCTATCCTCGCTGGAATAGAGTAAGAATGTGGTCAGTACAAAAAAGCTGGGATGGACAGTGACCGGAAAGCGGCGGCTACTTCTCATGCTCCTCTGTGGACTGCGTCAGGTCCTGCGGAAGGAATACGGAAACGCACCAGTCCCCTACCGCTTTGGCTGGATCCTTCAGTTCCTGCATTGCCTCCCCAAGTTGAGTAAAGGCTGAGGTCAGTTCAAATCTTCCAGGAAGCGCTGAACTGATCTGATGGGTCAGATAGCTGGCCAATTCCGGACGCCAGGCAGACAGCGCCGTCCAGAGGAAAAGGGTAACGAGAACCGTCAGAATGGTGCCAAGAATGGTCTTTCCGGCTCCGGACGGCTTGCGGTTGTTAGGCTCATTGGAATGAAAGTGTTCAGACATAAAATCCCCTCCCCTAAAGGATATGTTTCCTTGGGGAGGGGATATTCCTTACAGATCAGGAGAGCAGCGCAATGCCCTTATT
Source organism: Oscillospiraceae bacterium (assembly GCA_017395935.1). Taxonomy (GTDB): domain Bacteria; phylum Bacillota; class Clostridia; order Oscillospirales; family Oscillospiraceae; genus Onthomonas. The sequence goes on along the minus strand of JAFQNL010000019.1, from coordinate 240,744 downwards.
CAGACGGGCAACGGTCTCTTCCCGGCCCAGAATCCATGCAATCTCCACAGCACCGCCCGGAGTGACGGTCTTGCCGGCCATTGCGATGCGAACCGGCCACATAACCTTGGCGTTCTTAACGCCCATCTCAAGAGCGAGATCGGTCATAATGGTCTTGATTGCTTCGGGCTCCCATGCTTCCAGCGCGGCAAAACGCTCACTGACCATCTTCAGAATCTCCAGAGAAGATTCAGGCGTGCTCTTGGACTTCTTGTTGGTGTAGAGCTCCACGTCATATTCGGGCAGAGCGTCATAGAAGTCAACCTGAGCAGGGATGTCGGTCAGTCTCTCGCAGCGCTGCTGGAGAGTGGTGGCGATCTTTGCCGGGTCAATAGCAGGGTTGGTCACAGTCTGGCGGATATAGGGCTCAGCAGTAGCAGCAAAGGCTTCGGGAGACATGGCCTTGATGTAGACGGTATTGAAGTAAGTCAGCTTAGCCATATTGAAGATGGCAGGAGACTTGGAAATCCGCTTGATATCAAAGATCTTAACCATATCTTCCAGGGAGAAGACCTCCTCCTCGCCCTCGGGAGACCAGCCAAGCAGCGCAACATAGTTGACAACTGCGGGCGTCAGATAGCCCATCTTGATCAGATCCTCATAGGAGGGGTCTCCATGGCGCTTACTCATCTTATGCTGAGCATCACGCATGACAGGAGAGCAGTGAACATAGGTGGGCACATCCCAGCCAAATGCTTCATAGAGCAGATTGTACTTGGGAGCGGAGGACAGGTATTCGTTGCCCCGGACCACATGAGTGATGCCCATAAGATGGTCATCAATGACATTGGCGAAGTTGTATGTGGGCAGTCCATCGCCCTTGAGCAGAACGCCTTCATCCAGATCGGCGTTATCAACGCTGATCTTTCCAAAGATAACGTCGTCAAAGCTGGTTGTGCCGGGCTGAATCTTCTGACGGACAACATAGGGCTTACCTTCTGCCACCAGAGCGTCGGACTCGGCCTTGGAGAGGTCACGGTAGGGGCACTCGTGCTTGGTAGCTGCCTTGCCGAGCGCGGCGCCATGAAGAGACTCACCATCATTCTTCTGGCAGAAGCAGCGATAAGCGCCACCCTTTTCAATCAGAAGATCAGCGTACTTTGCATACAGAGAACGGCGCTCAGACTGAATATAGGGGCCAACAGGACCGCCAACATCGGGACCCTCGTCATGGTCCAGACCAGTCTCAGTCAAAGTACGGTTGATTACATCAACGGCATCTTCTACCAGACGGGCCTGATCGGTATCCTCGATCCGAAGCAGAAACTTTCCCTCGGCGTGACGGGCGATCAGCCAGGTATAGAGAGCGGTACGCAGATTGCCCACGTGCATATAACCGGTGGGAGAAGGAGCAAAGCGGGTACGAACCTCGCCCTTGGGGATCCGATCTTCCATGCTCTGGAACCACTGATAATCAAGAGCCATAATATAGGCCTCCTTAGCATAAACTGATATTCGTTCCCTGTTATTCAGGGCCACAATTATTATCAGTATATCCTATTTATACATCATTGACAAGCGCAGCAAGGGATTCCGCGGAGAATTTTTCTCAAAGGATTGACGGATATTAGAAATCATGCTATACTGTTTTGGCCTTTAGAGGTGCTGATGTGGCTCAATGGCAGAGCATTTCACTCGTAATGAAAAGGTTGTGGGTTCGATTCCCACCATCAGCTTGTTAAACACCCTGGAGTTATTTAATTCCGGGGTGTTTTTCTTATCGTCTCTGATATTTGATCTACAGAATGGTATCTTGCAGCCCGCTCCTCCGCGCGGAGGAACAGGGTTCTCGGATGCCCCTGACCAGCCTTATAGGGCAACAGATACAGAAAAAGCTCAGCTCGGTTGTCCAGTCCCTGTGACAGCGGTGTTTTTCATTCTGCGGAAGGATGATTTTGGTTTATTAACGATAATACTTTTTAAAATGTTAATTACTTTTCGCGTGACAAATGATTCTCCTGCCTGTATAATAGACCCAATATACATATGAGGAGCGCTGAGTTTACCAGGACACAGAAGGAGGGAACGGAAATGAAAACATTGATCAAAGGAGCCATGGTTGTTAACGTGTTTACCGATTCTCTGGAGCGATGGGATGTACTGATTTCAGATGGAATGATCGTTGGTACGGGAGACTATCGCGAAGCTGAGGCCGATCTGGTGGTGGACGCAGAAGGAAAAATCCTCACCCCCGGCTTCATTGATGGTCATATTCATATTGAAAGCACGATGCTGACACCGGGACAATTTGCAGACGTCTGTCTGCCTCATGGTACGACGACCGTCATCGCTGACCCGCACGAGATTGCCAACGTTGCCGGAACAGCGGGAATTGAATTTATGCTACAGTCCAGCCAGGGACTTCCGGTGGATATTTACTATGTTCTTCCCTCTTGCGTGCCGGCTACGCCGCTGGATGAAACAGGAGCGACTCTGACTGCAGCAGATCTGGCGCCGATTTATGAGCGACCGGGAGTGATTGGGCTGGGTGAGATGATGAACTATCCGGGCGTTCTGGATCGGGATCCGGAGGTAATGGCTAAACTGGATTATGCCAGGGCAAGCGGAAAGCTGGTCAACGGCCATGCGCCGCTGGTGACCGGGCGTGATCTGGACCGGTACCTGTCAGCGGGCATTTCGGACGATCATGAATGCTCAGAACCAGAGGAGGCAAAGGAACGAATTCGGAAGGGGCAGCGGGTGATGATCCGTCAAGGTACGGCGGCCCGTAATTTGGAGGGGTTGCTGTCTCTTTTTGATGAGCCCTATAACAGACGCTGCCTGCTTGTCACAGATGATCGGCATCCGGCTGATCTGCTCTATGATGGACATATCGACACTATCATTCGTCAGGTTGGGCTGTTGGGCAAGAGTCCGCTGACAGCCATTCGAATGGCAACCATTCAGGCTGCGGAACATTTTGGACTGCGCTGGCTGGGCGCTGTTGCGCCGGGATATCAGGCAGATCTTGTTTTGGTGGAAGATCTGGAGTCTATGAAGGTTAGCGCGGTCTATAAGCGGGGTCAGCTGGCGGCGGAACACGGAAAGGCACTCCCCTTCACCCTGCCTCAGGCAGAGGAAAAGATTCTCTCCTCTGTATATCACTCCTTCCATTTGGATGAGCTCACTTGCCAAGACTTCTATATTCCGCCCCAGGCGGCTCCTGCTCGTGTGATCAGCGTCATTCCGGATCAGCTCTTGACACAGGAGCTCCATCTTTCGCTGGACTTTTCGGTTTCTAACGGTATCTCTGTGCAGGATGATATCCTGAAGCTGGCAGTTATTGAACGGCATAAAAATACCGGTCACAGAGGGGTCGGCTATATTAAGGGCATCGGATTGAAAAAGGGCGCGATTGCCTCTTCGGTGGCCCATGACGCCCATAATCTGATCGTGATCGGAACCAATGAGGCGGATATGGCGCTGGCTGCCAACCGGATTATCCAGCTGGGCGGCGGAAACGCAGTGGTCGCCGGCGGCAAAGTGCTGGCAGAGATGGCGCTGCCGGTGGGTGGTCTTATGACAGATTTGAGTGCCCGGGAGGCAGCGCTGGAAAACCGTGCTGTACGAGAGGCTGTCCGGCAGCTGGGGGCTCCGGAGACAATTGAGCCTTTTATGACGATGGCTTTCATCAGCTTGCCGGTTATTCCGGCCCTAAAGATGACTACCCGAGGTCTGGCCGATGTCACTCGTCAGCAGATCGTTCCTCTGTTTCTTGAGTAATAAGCGATAAGCGATGAAAAAGCCCCGTGCTGATCTGATCAGAACGGGGCTGAAGTATTCAAATGAAAAAGGCCCAGAGATTGCGGATCTGAGGGGATAGTTTCTCATAGCTCCAGAGTTGCTCGCTGAGTGAGCGGCTGTTAGGGTCCAGGACCTGAAATCCATCCTCTTCATAGCCGGACAGGACAATAAAATGACCGGAGTCAGTAAAGTCACCGGGACCAAGGACGCAGATCACAGGTTGGCTTTCATCCAGACGGCTCTTTATCACGTGCTCGTCCAGCGGAAGCTCTTCACACGTCACACCGTACTCATCTGCTGCGTCTGTCATCAGGCTCCAGCTGCTGCCGCTTCCGGAGACATAGTGACCGTTCTTTTGGGAGAATTGGGCCAATACTGCTGGAGTTAATGTATTGTCACCGGACAGATAAGTCAAGACCATGGACAGGCAGGTAGGTCCGCAGCCGCTGACAGCGATGCAATGGTCTCCGTACTTGGCATAGCCCCAGCGCTTGTCCCATTGGAGCAGATAGGGGATTTTCCCTGCTTCCAGTTCTTCAATGCTGTCGGCGGGCGGAGCGTCATGAAGCTCCGGATAGTTCAGAACAAATTCAAGCGCTTCCGGATTATTGGCGGCCAGCTCTATGAGCTCCGCAGGATAATTCTCCGGATGCTCTGCCAGCGGCTCATAGTCGGAGTCTTCTCTCCTCAGAACGGACAGTTTACTCTTCAGCTCGTCGCTCACCGGGTCCGGACTGGAGCGGAGAAGGAGAAATACCAGCAGCAGGTCAGCAGCCAGTAGAATAGACAGCAGGAACAGCAAGATAAAGAGCGGAGATCGGCGAGTAGGGTTTCTAACTGGTTGATGGGAGGTCATATGAATCAGATCCTTTCAGGATAGCGATATTGTAAGGATACTCCGGCTGTCTGAAGTTTGCTTTGGCGAAGGATGAAGGATTTCTTAGGAAAAAATGAAAAAGAACGTGAAATTGACCGCCCTGCTCCTTTTTGGCAGCCGCTACGCACAGCGCCCTTTCTGGAATGCAGCGATAACAGGATATCTTTTTGATTATGGCCGGTTTCTTTTGGACTCCCCTCTTTTCAAACCAATTTTTTTCGTATATAATACAGACGATTGAACATGAAAAGGAGTGTTTCCTTTGGTTGAGAAAGATAACACCATTATGACTCAGAATTTCATTCACGATTTTATCGACGAGGATATTGCCGAGGGCGGTCGTTATGCCGGTCAGCGGGTCCATACCCGTTTCCCTCCTGAACCCAACGGCTATCTCCACATCGGCCATGCAAAGGCCATCTACGTAGACTTCGGTACTGCCCAGAAGTATCACGGTCTGTGCAACCTCCGTATGGACGATACCAACCCCACGAAGGAAGATGTGGAGTTTGTTGACGCCATTCAGGAGGATATCAAGTGGCTGGGTTATGACTGGGAGGATCGGTTCTACTATGCTTCTGATTACTTTGAACAGATGTATCAGTTCGCAGAGGAGCTGATCCTGGCTGGAAAGGCCTATGTCTGCCAGCTTACTCCCGAGCAGTTTAAGGAGATGCGTGGCGATGTGGGAACTCCTGCTACTTCTCCTTACCGTGATCGCCCTATTGAGGAGTCTCTGGACCTGTTCCGCCGGATGAGAGCCGGCGAGTTCCCCAACGGTGCCATGACGCTCCGAGCTAAGATTGATCTGGCGTCCGGTAACTTCAATATGCGTGACCCGGCCATCTACCGAATCAATCATCTGCCCCATCACCGGACCGGCAGCGATTGGTGCATCTACCCCATGTACGACTATGCCCATCCTATCGAGGATGCTCTGGAAGGCATTACCCACTCGCTGTGTACGCTGGAGTTTGAGGACCATCGGCCTCTGTATGACTGGGTCATTGACAATATTTCCTGTCCTGCCAAGCCTCGTCAGATCGAATTTGCCCGTCTCGGCATTGACCATACGGTTATGAGCAAGCGGAAACTCCGCGCGCTGGTAGAGGGCGGCTATGTCTCCGGTTGGGATGATCCCCGTATGCCTACCATTTGCGGTCTCCGCCGCCGTGGTTACACTCCTGCTTCTATCCGGAACTTCTCCGAGGCAAACGGTGTTTCCAAGGCTGCCTCCACCGTGGAATACAGCTTCCTGGAGCACTGTCTGAGAACGGATCTGGACAACACTGCCAGTCGTGTTATGGCCGTTCTTCATCCGATTCCTCTGACTATCACCAACTATCCGGAAGGCCAGAGCGAAACCTTCCAGGTTGAGAACCATCCCAAGAACCCCGAAATGGGCGTTCGTACTGTCACTTTCTCCCGTCACCTCTTTATTGAAGCTGATGACTTTATGGAGGAGCCTGTGAAGAAGTACAAGCGTCTCTCCCCTAACGGTCTGGAATGCCGTCTGAAGGGCGCTTATGTGATCAAGTGCACCGGTTGTGTCAAAGATGAGGCCGGCAATGTGATTGAGGTTCTGGCTGAGTATGACCCCGAGTCCAAGGGCGGCGATCCTGCTGATGGACGGAAGATCAAGGGCGCTGCGATCCAGTGGGTTGATTCCGCCACGGCTATCAACGCAGAGGTCCGGCTGTATGATAATCTGTTCAGCGATGCTGCTCCGGATGCTGCCGGCAAGGACTTCCTGGAGTGCCTGAATCCCAACTCTCTGGAAGTGCTGAAGGACTGTAAACTGGAAGCCTCTCTGGCAGAGGCTGTGGCTCCTGCCTCCTTCCAGTTCATGCGTCTGGGCTATTTCTGTGTGGATAATAAGGACTCCAAGCCCGGCGCTATGGTATTTAACCGCTCCGTCAGCCTGAAGGACAGCTTTAAGAAGTAAATAGCGCTATACCTGAATAAAAGACCGGGAAGAGATCCTTCCCGGTCTTTTCATGCTCTTGTCAGGATGAATAGATTTTGATATAATAGAACAAATGTATGATTGGAGGGAGAAGCATGCTCTTTCAAAAAAGACCAATGACGGGTGCGGAGTACGAGGCATATGTGGCAGAGTTTCTGAAAGAGCAGGGCTTTTTCGATATTCAGTCTACCGCCGCCACAGGAGACTACGGCGTGGATCTGCTGGCCAGACATGGCCGACACAGGTACGCGGTGCAGTGCAAATACTATTCCGGCGGCGTGGGTGGCTTTGCAGTACAGGAAGCGGTAGCTGGAATGGCCTATTACGGCTGCGAAAAAGCCATGGTAGTGACCAATAGCTATCTGACCCGGAATGCTCACGCACTGGCAAAGGTCAATGGTGTAGATGTAATCGAGTATGCTGACCCGGAGGCGCGCACTTTTCTGGAAAAGAGAAAGCCGTGGCAACTTGTGCTCTTTGCTCTTGAGTGGGTGATATTTGGTTTTCTGGTCTATCAGATGAGCCTCCAGGGCTCACTGGGTGGACAGTCGCTGATCTTGAGTGTTCTGCTCGTTTTCCCTCTTCCCTATTTTCTGATCTGGGCTGTAAAGCAGCTACTCCGGTTAATAATTTAAGAATTAAGGCGCCGGTGAACACAGGCGCCTATTTAATTGACTCAGAGCTAAAATTGGCAGCGTTCCTCTCTCCTCCTTTCGGCTGAGACAATAAAAATAACGCTGGTAAAGAAAGCTGACTGCTGATAATATGTATAGTATCTACTCTGGGAGGAATTTAATATGATCCATATGCTTTTAGCGGTGATCTATCTTTCTTTTATTAGTCTGGGACTTCCTGACGGAATGCTGGGTTCTGCCTGGCCGGTTATGCATCAGACACTGAATGTCCCCGTCTCCTTTGCCGGTATCTTATCCGGCCTTATTTCTGTAGGCACTATCATTTCCAGCCTTAACAGTGACCGGCTTACAGCAAAGCTGGGGGCTGGTAAAATCACCGCGCTTAGCGTACTGACTACTGCCGCGGCTCTGATAGGGTTCTCCTGCAGTAAGAGTTTTCTCGCTCTTTGTATCTGGGCGCTTCCATATGGCTTAGGCGCCGGAAGCGTTGACGCCGCGCTGAACAACTATGTGGCCCTGCACTATGCCAGCCGGCATATGAGCTGGCTGCACTGTATGTGGGGTGTAGGAACCGCTACAGGTCCCTATGTAATCAGTATGGCACTAACCAGAGGGCAAGGATGGGAGGCTGGCTATCGGTATATCGGGTTGCTTCAGGTGGGGCTGACGGTGATTCTCCTGCTGTCGCTCCCTCTTTGGAAAGGACGGGAGATCTCGGACGAGGCTGGCAGTCAGCGGCACCAGGCTTTGTCCTTGCCTCAGATCATTGCGATTCCCGGCGCCAAGGCGACTATGCTGACATTCTTCTTTTACTGCGCCGTGGAGCAGACTGCCGGACTTTGGGCCAGCAGCTATTTGAATCTTTCCAAAGGCATGGATACTATTACGGCTGCCCGTTGGGGCTCGTTCTTCTTTATCGGAATTACCATCGGTCGTGCCGTCAGTGGTTTTATTACCATGAAGCTAAATGATACGCAGATGATCCATTTGGGCGAGATTATTGTGGCGATGGGAATTCTGGTTCTGATTCTGCCAGTTGGAATAGCCGGCTCTTTAACCGGGCTGATTCTGGTGGGCATTGGCTGCGCGCCCATCTTCCCCAGTGTTATTCACGCAACACCTGAACATTTTGGCTCTGATCGCTCTCAGGCCATAATTGGTGTTCAGATGGCCAGCGCCTATGTGGGTACGTTGGTTATGCCGCCGCTCTTTGGATTGATCGCCAACCATATAAATATTGCCCTGTTCCCTGCCTTTCTGCTGTTTTCGTTGATCGTTATGGTTGCCATGTACGAGCGGGTACTCCGTAAAGACAGGCGCTGTGCGGAATGATCTATTGTATTCTGCTCTGAATTGTTATACTATATGGGTAGGAAACTTTACACCTGTCCCCAAAGGAGGTCTCTGTTATGAACGCAATGGAAGCTATGCTCAGCCGCAGAAGTATTCGTAAATACAAGGATATTATGGTTCCCAGAGAACTGCTGGACCGGATTCTGGAAGCAGGCACCTATGCTGCTACCGGCCGTGGCGCTCAGTCCCCTATTATGATTGCCGTTACGAACAGACAGATGCGAGATAAGCTCTCTCGGATGAACGCTGCAATTATGGGCACCGATTCTGATCCTTTCTATGGCGCCCCTGTTGTAATTGTGGTTCTGGCCGACAAGTCCAAGCCTACTGTAAATATCCACGACGGAAGTTTGGTCATGGGAAATCTCATGCTTGCCGCTCATGAGTTGGGTCTGGGCAGCTGCTGGATCCACCGGGCCAAGGAGGAGTTTGAATCCGAGGAAGGCAAAGAGATCCTTCGCTCTCTTGGCATCGAGGGAGAGTATGTCGGTGTTGGCCATTGTGTACTGGGCTATCCCGACTGTGAGCTGCCCAAAGCCGCTCCCCGCAAGGAGAACTATATCTACTATATCGACTGATTCTTCAAAGTGACGATCTGATAGACCGTTTGGCACTACGCTAAACAGGGAGAGGCAAGCAGCCTCTCCCTGTTTTTTTGTTAAAAAATCCTGACCACTGAATAGACAGTGGTCAGGATCGGGAGTCGGCTGCAATTTCAGAAAAGCCATTATCCTAAATAGTGGCTCATGGCCAGCATCAGGCAAAAACCGCCCAAAAGAGAATATGTAGCTCCACGCTCTGCCCCATGGGCATGGGTTTCCGGAATCATCTCGTCACTGATCACGTAGAGCATGGTCCCGCCTGCGAAAGCCAGTGCAAAGGGCAGTATGGCAGTAGAGACGGTAACAGCCAGATAGCCAATCAAAGTGCCAAACACCTCGACAACGCCGGTCATAAGAGCGGCGACAAAGGTGCGGCTTCGACTCATTCCCGCTGCCAGCATGGGAGCGATAATGACCATGCCTTCCGGAATATTCTGCAGGGCAATACCGGCAGCAATGGTCAACGCTTCACCGTCGTTACCTGTACCAAAGCCTACACCTGCGGCAATGCCTTCCGGCAGATTGTGAATGGCAATCGCCATAACAAACAGAAGTACTTTGTTTAGTTTCTCTGTATCCGCTGGGTGAGACTCCTGATCGACACCAGAGAGCCGGTGAAGATGAGGCACCAGACGATCCAAAAGGTTCAGGCAGAGAGCCCCGCAAAAGATACCAACCACGGTCACAGGAAGTCCGGATGAGCCGCCATACTCCAGTGAAGGAAGGATCAGACCGATCACAGCCGCGGCCAGCATAACACCTGCAGCAAAGGAAAGGACAATATCGCTAAAGGTGTGTGATATTTTCTTAAAAGCAAAGCCCAGAATGGCGCCGACCACGGTGGCACCGCCCACACCAAGAGCAGTTAAGAGGACCATCTTCATATCTCATTTCCTCCTCATTTTCATTTTTCTTATCATAACACAGCTCGATTCACCTGTCATCATTCTAAAGGATGAAAAAACCGGAAGAGCAGTCAAACTCTTCCGGGCAAGGAGAAATATATTTAGTTCTGCTCAGATTCGTACTTCTTCAGGAAGTCTACCAGAGCCTCCACACCCTCTCGGGGCATGGCGTTATAGATGGATGCACGGAGTCCGCCTACGCTCTTATGGCCTTTCAGATTGTCAAAGCCGGCTGCCTTGGAGGCGGCCACCACAGCGGCGTCCTGCTCCTTGGAAGGCGTTACAAAGGGTACATTCATGAGAGAGCGGTCCTGCTTACGGACAGCACCAGTGAAGAACTTGCTCTGATCCAGGAAGTCATAGAGAATCGCTGCTTTTTCCTCGTTGCGTCGATTCATAGCTTCCAGACCGCCCTGAGCCAGCAGATACTTAAAGACCTTACCGCAGCAATAGATTGCCCAGCAGTTAGGCGTATTGTAGAGAGAGTCAGCATCGGCATGAGTCTTATAACTCATGTAGGTAGGAACGCTGGAGGGCAGATCATCCCGAATCAGATCTTCACGGATAATGACAACAGCCATACCTGCGGGACCCACATTCTTCTGCACACCGGCCCAGATCAGGCCGTAGTCGGCCACATTGCAGGGACGGGAGAGGAACATGGAGGATTGATCGGTGACCAGCGGCTTGCCCTTGGTGTTGGGCAGCTTAAAATAGGTGGTTCCGTTAATGGTCTCGTTCTCACAGATATAGACATAGTCGGCGTTCTCCGGAATATCCAGATCGGAGCAGTCAGGAACATAGGAGAAATTCTTATCCTTGGAGGAGGCGACGATCTTGACCTCGCCGAACTTCTTGGCCTCCGCAATTGCCTTCTTACTCCATGCGCCGGTCTCTACGTAGCAGCCAAGACCATTTTTCATCAGATTCATGGCTACCATAGCAAACTGGACCGTGCCGCCGCCCTGAACGAAGAGTACCTTATAGTTGTCCGGAATGTTCATCAGCTTGCGCAGATCGGCTTCAGCTTCGTCCCGGATCTGTTGAAACTCCTTGGAGCGATGACTCATCTCCATAACAGACATACCGCTGCCGCGATAGTTGAGCACTTCGGCGGCGATCTCCTCCAGAACGGCCTCGGGCATCATAGCAGGGCCTGCAGAAAAGTTATAAGTACGATCGTAATTCATCACTGTTTCCTCCTTGCTTTCCACTGAACAGGTTAAGATAATTTACCGCACTACTGTGAAAAGTTCTGTCGTGCCTATTATATGCCCAACTTGTCTGTCTGTCAATTTTAGAAGCTATCAGAAATAGGTGAAAAAAACGGAAAAAAGCACGGCAAAATGACCAAAGCATTCTGCCGTGCCAGTTTTTCCTTTTACATAAGCGGAGCCAGCACCTTCAGAAGCCGGCCCAATAGTCGCCGGGAGAGTTTATCCCGCTTCAGGTCTTCGGGAGAGATGATCTGTGACTGGAGAAAGGTCTCATCGAAGTCTTTCCGTATATCACTCAGGGCCGGTACATCCTGAAGATATGCTGCGCACTCAAAATGCAGATAGAGACTGCGGTAATCGAGATTGATCGTGCCAACCACTGCCCTATGATCGTCAGAGAGAAATACTTTGCTATGGATGAATCCGGGGGTGTACTCATAGATAGTAATCCCAGCCTCCATCAGCTCACGGTAGTGGGTTTTTGCCAAAGCGAACGCGTATTCCTTATCTGGGATATGAGGCAGGATCAGGCGGACATCTACTCCCCGTTTTGCGGCGTAAGTGAGGGCGGTGATCATTTCATGATCCAGAATGAGATAGGGGGTCATAATGTAGACGTAGTCATTGGCACGGTTGATGATATCCAGATAGACCATCTCCCCTACCAGTTCTTCGTCCAGCGGGCTGTCTCCATAGCCGATCACATACCCGGGCACGGAAAGACCGCAGCTGCCCGGCTCCAGCAAATAGGGCTCGTAGATCTGTTCTGGATCCTCAGAATTCCACATCTGAAGAAACAGCTGGGTAAAGGTTCGCGCTCCATCTCCATGGAGCATGATGCCCGCATCCTTCCAGTGTCCATAGCGCATCTCGCGGTTAATATATGGATCCTCCAGATTAAGGCCCCCGGTAAAGGCGGTATGCCCGTCAATAACACAGATTTTCCTATGATCCCGGTTGTTGTATCGGGTCGTAACTACCGGATGGATTGGAGAGAAGACTTTGCAGCGAATTCCAAGGGCTTCCAGTGCCTGCGGATAGCGATATGGCAGGGCGACAAAGGCGCAGGTCCCGTCATAGAGCAGACGAACTTCAACGCCTTCCTTTGCTTTCTTTGTCAGCAGCGTGAGCAGCTCTGTCCAGAGCTCACCTTTGGCAATGGCAAAGTATTCTAAGAAGACAAATCGCTCTGCCTGCTTGATCTGCTCAATCATCCCTCGAAACATATGGTCTCCAAGAGAATAATAGGTTACTTCAGTATGTTCAAAAACGGGCGCGCCGCTGGTCTTGGTCAGATAACTGGCCAGACGATATAACGGCTTGTCTTCCTCTGCCAGCCTGTTCATGAGATCGGTTTGAGGGAGGACAAACCTTCGAGCAGCCTCTTCAATAGAGCGCAAATTTTTCTCCTGACGAAGGTAGCCAAGATCCGTCCTGATATAGAAATAAAAGAGCGTTCCGGCTACCGGAGCTACCGCGATAAGCGCGGCCCAGGTCAGCTTGACAGCAGGATTGCCACGCGCATTGATCAGGTGGATCATCATGCCCAGCACGACCAGCGTCATACTGCCAAAATAGAGCGGGAAGATCCGTTCCAGATAGCGGTAGAAACCGAAGGTAAGGAAGATCTGAACGAGAAGCAAAGCCGTGACGATAGCTGTTCTGCCAAAGATAGTTCTGATCAGCCCTTGCTTGCCTTTTGTGATCAGCCGCTCCAAAAGCTCATCTTCGTCAAAGAGCGCCTGCTTAATACTCTTCATGCTTGCTTCCTCCTTCTATATTCCTTAATAGTTCAATTTAGAACAAAATGCACTATATCACACATTTGAACCCATAGCAATGACCAAAGAGGGGCAAACGGCAAAATTTACATTCCATTCATAACTAATTTCCTTCATAAAAAGTGGCCGGCTGTGCCGGCCTGAACTTATAGGCTTTTTCTGATTTGCTGAAGTGCCCCCTTTTCCAGCCGGGATACTTGTGCCTGAGAGATACCCACCTCGGCGGAGACTTCCATCTGAGTTTTTCCCTGATAGAAGCGCAACTCCAGAATATGCCTTTCCCGCTCGGTCAGCTGCTGCATTGCCTCTGAAAGGGCCAGATGTTCCAGCCAGCGCTCATCGGTATTTTTCTCGTCTTTGACCTGATCCATCACACAAACGGTGTCTCCGCCATCGGAATAGACTGGCTCGTAGAGACTGACCGGATCGGATATGGCGTCCAGAGCAAATACGACCTCCTCCCGCTTTACATGGAGCTGTTTGGCCAGCTGCTCCAAGGTGGGCTCCTGCTGGTGGTCTTTCAAATACGCTTCCTTTGCTTGAAGGATCTTGTAAGCGAGATCCCGGGTGGATCGACTGACCCGCACAGAAGAGGAGTCACGCAGAAAACGGCGGACTTCACCTAAAATCAGGGGAACTCCGTAGGTGCTGAATTTGACCTCGTACTGATCACAGTCAAACCGATCCACTGCCTTGACCAGCCCAATACAGCCTACTTGAAACAGGTCGTCCATATTTTCCCCTCTTCCGGCAAAACGTTGGATCACCGACAGTACAAGTCTGAGATTACCTTCGATCATCTCTTTTCTGGCCTCCTGATCTCCTTCCTTTACCCGCCGGAGGAGGGCGGTCATTTCCTCGCTTTTAAGCACTTTCAGCTTGGCGGTATTCACACCGCAGATCTCTACCTTCCCATACATGAGCGAAACCTCCTGTGGTACTGTTAACAGTATCTCCACAGGAGGTTTTTGCTATGCAGGGGGAGTTTTGCCGGATAGGAGGCTTTGTTGGTTAGCGAGGAAGAGTCAGGTCGTAGTAGTCTACCAAGCTCTGGACCGGTGTCAGATCACTTCCATAGAGGAGAACCGTGATCACTGCGCACTCATCTGCAGAAATGTTTTCCACAATAAAGAGTTCGTAGAGATCAAGGCCGCTGTAATTGCCCTCCAAAGCCATGGCATATACATCATTGCCAACTACTTTCTCAGTCCGTGTCACATCGCCTCCGATTTCCGGATCATTAAAGGATGCAACGGCATCGTCAATAAAGGCATCCAAATCCAGATCGTCGATGGGAGTGGTGTAGGCAGAGTAAAAATAGGAGATGTCCTTGTCACTGCCGGTAACACTGTTAAGTGCGGAATCAATATAGGCTTCGTTCCAGTTCATGTCATTGGGGACAGCAACCGAGCATCTGGTACCGGAGGCAGAGACAATGGTAATGGTGTCCACGCGATCGGTGGCAGTGGTCAAATCAAGCTGATCGAGCGTGCCGGTCGCGTAAACGTCTTCCACGTCTTCGAAATAGTAATCGTCTTCATAGCTATAACCATAGAGAGAGTTGACCAACGACTCGGCAAACTCTTCAAAGTCGATCGTTTCGCCGGAAATGGTGAAGTCCAGCTCTTCCTTCACGGCAATAACTGTCTCGGAAATGTTGAGTGCGATCGCTTCGCCCTCGATTTCAATCGTCAGAACGCTTTCAATCTGATAGCTATTATCCTTACCCTTGCTGATGGCGCTGGTCAAGTGGATTCCGTTGAGCTTTTCAACTACCTCTGCAGGCAAGGTGCTGTCATCGGACTCAAGAGAGGTCTTGATCTCGGCAAAGGCAGTTTCCAGATCTTCTCTGGTCATGTACTTATTTGCACCGACAGAGTCGTAAATGAAGTCAATATAGGCATCCTGATGCTCGATCATATCGTTGATTGCAACCAAAAACAGATCATAGAGTATATTGCCGCTCACTTCAAGAACATAGGTACCCTTCTGGTCGGGGTCCTCAGAGTAGAGCTCCGCCCGGGCCTTGAGCTCGTCAGCGCACTTACGGCTGGTGGACTCCAGCAGAGCGATAGCCTCCGCATCCATCTCGGTGGCGATAGCCTGCTCAACCGTCATCATCAGATGCTTACCTCGAATCTGATCCAGAACCTCGGCGTCTACCAAATCCGCCAGCGTCAGCAGATCAGCAAAGCCGGAGCCATCCAGATAGATAACTGTACCGTCGTTAAAGAGAATCTCAGGGATCTTAACAGAGATGCCGGAAACTTCGACAGAGCCGTTGATTCGGCCGTCCTCCTCACCTTTGGTGAGCAGTTCAAGATCGACAGCGATCGGCATTCCATCCATCTCAAAGTCAAGACTCATGTCGGACTTGGCTCCCGCTTTCATTGTGGCCTGCATCTCCTCAAGCAGACCATAGTATCCATCAACGGGAGACTTGGCACCGCAGCCGCTCAGCAGACTTATCAGCAGCGCAACAGCCAGCACGATTGCCGGAAGATTCTTAATTCTTTTCATTTTCATTCCTCCAATCAATGAAGTTGGCAGAATGATTATACCATATTCTTTTTCGTATCGTCTACTATATAGACATGATACGCTTGGAAGATTAATAATATTTCAGAAAACGCTGTCAGCCGCTCATCCGAAGGATTTCTGAGCGCAGCCGGGTGATAATCCTTTTCTCCAGACGGGAAATATAGGACTGAGAGATACCCATTGTATCGGCGACTTCCTTCTGCGTGCAGCTGCGCCGGCCGCCCAAACCAAACCGGCTGGCAATAATATGCAGTTCACGCTCGTTGAGTGTCTCCAGCGCTGCGTGAAGAAGTTGACGCTCGGCGGCTTCTTCCAGTGGTCTGCTGACAACGTCTTCGTCTGTACCGAGAATATCTGACAGCAGCAGCTCGTTTCCATCCCAATCGGTGTTCAGCGGCTCATCAAAGGATATCTCTCCCCTTTGGTTGGCAGTCTTTCGCAAATGCATCAGGATCTCGTTTTCAATACATCTGGAGGCATAGGTAGCCAACTTGATATTCTTATCAGGGTCGAAGGTGTTGACCCCTTTGACCAGCCCGATGGTGCCGATAGAGATCAGATCTTCCAGATTAATGCCTGTATTCTCAAACCGTCTGGCCAGATAGACGACCAGACGCAGATTGTGCTCGATCAAAACATTCCTTGCCTGCTGGTTCCCTTCTCTGCTTTCCTGCAGCAGCTGTTTTTCCTGCTCCCGGGAGATCGGTGGAGGCAGAGTGTCGCTGCCGCCAATGTAACCAACGCCCTCTGACAAGCCGCAGAACGCCTTCAATCGGGCAATCAGACAGTGCAGCAAAAGTCTCAGATCCATTTTAAACTCCTTTCCGCGGGCCGATTACGGCCTGATAACTTCCTTCTGAGAGCTGATCCGGTGCCAGAGCGACCAGTTGACCGTGAAGCACTTCGCCGTTGATTACAGCGCTGTCCACCCGGACGGCAAGAAGAAATCGCTGTCCGCTTCCGATGCCACGATAGGGCAGCAAGTTCAGCCGTCCTCTCCCCCAACTGTCCGCTAACCGGCCGATTCCTTCGACCGGGTCTCGAATATCTGATTCCTGAAGACGGGGCAGCTGAGGAAGAACGGCTGCCGCAGTCTTCCAATAGACCACCAGAACCGGTCCGTTGCCGGCAGGGTCTGTAAGCAGATCTCCTGTATCCTCCAGCGCTGTGAAGGCAGTCTGACGGCAGTCCCATCGAAGTTTGACGGGCAGCAGTCTGGTCTCTCTCCGGTCCGCTATTCTGCGCAGGAAAGTGGCAGAGAGCAGATAGCATAGAGATGCCGCCAGAATCAGCGCTTTCCAGTCCATTGATGTGACCGGGATCCCCTGTGGATAGGTCAGGTTTGCAGCGGAGAACAAAGAGACTAGCACCAGTATCCCAGCCAGTGAACATGACAGAGCCAAAAAGACCAAAGTCAGCCGAAGCAGATCTCCGCCTAAGCCAAACGCGACCAGCACGATCAGAACAGCCCACAGCAGCTTAATCAGCGGATTTGAAAGCCAGTGAGCGTCCGGAAGAAACAACAGCACTGCGTATCCGCCGCCCAGAAGGCTTCCGGCCAGAAGGCGCAGCCTTGAAAAGGGTTGGGCAGTCAGCTTTGCCGTCGAAAGAAGCAGCAGATAGTCCAAAATACTGTTGAGCACCAGTACGGTATCGACATAGATCACAGTCATCCCTCATCACCCCTTCCGGAAAATCAGTATACAGCCGGTCAAATAAAAAAGCCGTCTAAGACGGCGGTGTGCAGCAAATGAAAAGGGCGGCACCCTTTGACAGGTACCGCCCCAATATGGCAGAATATAAGGCTTAGTTGAACTTATAGATCTTTCTTGCCAGACGATAGCCACTGACACCCAGTTTCCGTCCTACCTTGCCGGGCAAATCGGAAACAGCAGAGAGAGAGCGGTACTTCATCTTCTGATAGAGGTAGGTATTTTTGTTCTTCAGATAGTCCCAGAGTTCGTCCTTCTTCTTCAGATTCTCCTCTGTGCCGGAGATCATGAGGAACATGGAAGAAATGGTCATCATCATGGACAGATAGCGGCACATATAGCGGTAGAGCTTCCGGTTGGTTTTACGAATGCTCAGCACATCGAAGCAGTCGAGCATAATCCGAGTTACACGGAGCTGCTGGTCAACCCGCTTGACCATGACTGCTTCATTAACGCTCTGATCCTGACGGCCGATGAAGTAGCGATAGAAGTCCAGATCCATATAGTACATGGTCTTGACCCAGGGCAGGGGCTGGTAAACAAAGATATTGTCCACATAGAACGTGTGCTTGGGCAGCTCAAGCTTACAGTCACGAACCAGCTGAGTACGATAGAACACAGAGTGCATCAGCAGGTACTGAGAGGGGCTCCAGTGCCCCACTTCGGGCCAGCCGAAGACGGTATCTTCAGGGAATACGCTGTTATAGCGAATGGTATGGCTGGTATTGTCCTCCACATGCTCATAGACATAGTTGCAGATGAGCAGATCTACCAGATTGTTGGAATTTACCCAGCCCCGGATGGTGTCCAGAATCTTCTTCAGCGCATCGGTATCCACCCAGTCATCAGAGTCCACTACCTTATAGTAGACACCGGTGGCATTGCGCATACCCTGATTTACGCCTTCGCCGTGGCCGCCGTTGGGCTGATGAATGACCCGAACAATATCAGGATACTGCTCAGCATAGCGATCGGCAATGGCGCCGGTATCGTCCTTGGATCCGTCATCAACCAGAATGATCTCCACCTCGTCACCGCCGGTGAGCAGAGTGTCAATGCAGTGAGACATATATGCTGCAGAGTTGTAGCAAGGCACTGCAAATGTGATCAGCTTCAAAACAATTCGCTCCTTTACCTTAAGTAGAAGTAACTTTCATTTAAATACAAAATAAGTATAGCACAAAATGGCCCTGCTGTTAAGTGAAGAATTCTAAAGAAATCCGAAATATCTGGCTGAATAATTCGTTATTATTCACGTTTCGCCCGCTCCATAAGTAACGGCTGGTACTGCCTGCCCTCCAAAGCGGCCTGAGCCGCGGGAAGAATCAGATCCATATGCGAGACAATGGAGTTTGGCTTACCAGCAGGGTCGTCCTGAGAAAACGGAACACAATAATACTGCTTCCTCATAAGCAGATCACCCAGATTACGAAGCGAGACAGACAGTCCGTCATTGGTAGAAGGCGCCAGCAAAATAGGTCTACCGTTTCTTAGATGCGCTTTGGCGGCCATAGTAATAGCACTGTCAGTGATACCGGCGGCCAGCTTTCCCAATGTGTTTCCGGTGCAGGGGGCAATAATGAGCAGATCCAGCAGTCTTTTGGGTCCAATTGGCTCTACCTTTTCAATGCTGTCCCAGATGGGGTGGCCGCAGAGCGATTCAAGCTCATGGCGCAGCTGTGCGTTGCTGCCAAACCGGCTGTCTCTGTTTCCGCTCTCCTCGGCAAGGATCGGGATCAGCTGACCGGTCTCTCCCGCAAAGGTCTTCAGCGCCTCAAGCACTGTCTGATGGGTACAGTAAGAACCGCAAAGGGCAAAGCCAACGGCAGCGTCACAGAGTTTCATAGTTCCAGCTCCTGCATAATATGATAAATAGTGTCACGTATGATCCGGCCTGAGCTGTCCGGTGCTGCCTTGCCCGGCAGCGACAGCGCCCAGATCACCTTGACGCCCTGTTGGGCGGCGGCCGTGCGGTCTACTCCTCCGGGACTGGAGGCAAGATCTATGACCAGACTGTTCTCTTTCAGATCGGCCAGCTGCGCTTCGCCGATTATCCGGGTCGGGACAGTGTTGATAATCAGATCATATACACCCAGCCAGCCTGTTAGCTGATCGGTTCGCTCCGGGCGATACCCATAGGCCTCGATCCATGCAAGGTCGCTGTATTTACGGGCGGACACTGTCACCTGTGCGCCGAGCCCCTTGAGTCGATGGGCCAGAATCTTACCCAGTCTGCCATAGCCGATAATCAGCACATCCAGACCGAAGAGGGTGGTCGGAAGCTCTTCCATGGCGATCTGGATCGCTCCCTCTGCTGTTGGGACTGCGTTTGCAACTGCAAGCTCCTCCCGCTCAAAATAGTCTCGAAGGATCAGTCCTTTTCTCTCTGCCAGTACACGGAATTTGGGAGGCACTTTGCCGGCACAAACCAGCTGACCGGGGATCAAATGGGCAAAGATCTCGTCAGCGGATACATGAAGATCTGAAAGGGCGCAGTTGAGCAGACCCCGTTCGCCCGTCATAGGCAGAGGCAGGATTACGCAGTCCGCCTGCTCGATTCCTCTTATGGTGTCTGAGCCCGGAAGGCTGCCCGGATCCGGGCGGTGCTCCATGGCATAGGTCTGGACGCTGTGTCCGTCCTCCTGAAGAAGCCGGGCAAGCTTTACCTGACGCAGATCGCCTCCCAGCACCCAGAAATGTAATGTACGAGGCATTTTAGTAGCTTCACCGTCCTTTCTGGTGGGATGGGATATACTATGCGGAGCGCTTTCCGGTGGTGAAGAAATAGGGACATCTGTCCGCAGAGCGGACAGGCGCTGGTTATCGAACTTCGAACAGCACGGAACCGTTTATACCATTAAAAAGAAAATAAGAAAAGAGTCTCTGTCACTCATAATGACAGAGACTCTTTTTTCATCTCAGAGACAGCGCTTGCGGAAGCAGAAGGTAAGCGCAAAGCAGAGAGCCAGCACCAGCGTGATGGATGCGCCGGTGGAAGCGCCGATATAGTAACTCATCATCAGTCCGGTAAATCCGGAAATAAGGGCCAGAGCAAGGGAAATCCAGGTATACTGGCGCATATTTCTGGCCAGATTCCGGGCCGCGGCGCCGGGTAAAACCAGAAGAGAGTTAATGACCAGCAGACCGACCCAGGTCATTGAGAGGGTGACGACCACGGCAACAGCACAGTTGAAAAGCGCTTCCTGCCGGATTAATTGGACGCCGCGACTCCGGGCAAGGGCCGGATGGATCGCGGAGAGTGCAATCTGATTCAGGGATGTGAGCCAGAGAAGCGCAACCAGCAGCAGGATCAGTGCCAGAAGAGCGATCTTTTCCGGTGTAACAGAGAGAATATCTCCCACCAGCAGGCTGTTGAATTTGGTGAAGCTGCGTCCACCAAGCGTGGAAAGGAAAATGCCCAACGCCACTGCGGTGGAAGAAAAGACACCAATTACCGTGTCACTGGCCAAATTGGTCCGATTTCTGACCCAGGTAAAGAGCAGCGCGAAGCAGACCGCCAGCAAAACGGCGCACCAGCTTGGGTCAGTAAAGCCGGCCAAGGTTCCGGCAGCTATGCCGGTAAAGGCAGAATGGCCCAATGCGTCGGAGAAAAAAGACATCTTCTTTTCTACCACCATGGTGGACAGCAGTCCGAACAGAGGCGAGATAACTAAAATGGCCAGAAGCGCATTTTTCATGAAGAGCATTCTGCCTGGCTCGGCCCATTCAAAGGGGAGCAGATCGACGAGCTGATACCAGAGGTCCATTATCGGACACCCCCTTCCTGCTGGCTGCCAAACAGGCGGCGAAAAGCGTCCGAGCACAGAACCTCGCCGGTGGGACCGGCAGCAAGGATCTTTTTCTGCAGCAGGATAACCTTGTCCACCCGGCCCAGTGTCTGAAAGTCATGGGTAGAGAGGAGAACGGACAGGTCATACTTTTCTCGGATCTGATCCAGCAGATCAAGCAGCTGTCGCTCACCTTCGATATCTACGCCGCTCATAGGCTCATCCAGAATAAGCAGATTAGGGATCGGTTCCAGAGCCATGGCCAGAAGGACACGCTGGATCTCGCCGCCGGAAAGGGTACCCAGACGCTTGTCGATCAGCCCTTCCCCGTTGACCCGGCTGAGGCAGTCGATTACCTTCCTTCGGATGGCTTTGGGAATAGGGAGAAAAACAGGATAATCGGTGGTAGCTGATACAAAAAGATCCAGAACACTCATAGGATCTCCAGGATCAAAGCCAGGAGACTGGGGAACATAGCCGATTCGGGCTTTCTGAAGACCCAGTTCAGCAGACTGAAAGGAGATCGTCCCATGATAGGGCATCTCGCCCAGTATTGACTTGAAGAGAGAGCTCTTTCCGGCTCCATTGGGTCCGATCAGGGCAATCAGCTCACCGCAGTGGAGATGAAAGCTGACATCCTCCAGAATCTGGTCCTCTCCCATACGGACAGACAGATGCTCTACCTTCAGGCAGCATTTTCCATGGCAGCCGCCACAAGTATGCTTCGGTTTTCGCAGAATCATTGATAGGCCTCCCATATGGTCACAAGGTTTGTCTGGAGAGTTTCCTGATATACATCAATGGTCTCCCCTGCTTTGCCGCTCATGAGCATGCTCAGCGGGTGAACAGAGACATGACACTCCCGGCTGATGGTAAAAGCCGCTTTGTCTGACCCGTCCATTTCTGTAAAGACAGCAGGAAGAGATAGCTCTCTCAGGATCTCAATGGTTTCCCGGAGGTCCTGAGCCGAAGCTTCAGCCCCCTCCTCTTCTTCTATGGCTGCGGCGATCGTCAGATCAAAGGCATGGGCAAAGTAGGCAAAGCCGTCATGGAACGTGACAATCGACTGACCTGCCAGATGCTGACATGGCTCACTTTTCAAAAGCTCATCGTAAAACAACTCCAATGTCCGGGCACAATTTTCTCCGCCTGTCAGATAGGCTTCCTCTCTGGCGCTATCCAGCAGCGCCAGGCCCTGAGCGAGGTTGCGGGCCATCTGAGCATAGTGGAGCGGGGACATCCAGAGGTGCGGATCATAGTCGCCGTGATCGTGGTCATGATGGTGATCGTCGCTCTGATCATGGTCATGCGTGTGGGTACAGAGCAGCTCGATCCCTCCGGAGCAGTCAATGACTGTCCTGCCAGTGAGCACATCAGAAAGAAATGTCTCCAGCCCGGCACCGCTGATGGCAATTACATCCGCCTGCTCCACAGCCTTCATATCGTTCATTGTAAGGGAATAGTCGTGCAGGCAGGACACCTGCTGATCTATGATCAGTGTCACCTCTACCCCATCCAGTTCTCCGGCTATGGTATTGGCCAGCAGGTAGACCGGATAGGTAGTGCAGGCGATTTGAAAACGTGCGTCCGTATCCGCGTCTTCCTTATGCCGGGCGCAGCCGGAACAGATTACAAGCAGCAACGCAAGAAGCCCTGCTAAAAGTCGTTTTTTCATACTCAGTGGTCCTTAAATGAAATATGGTCCCGAATGGGCTCGATAAATTGACCGTCGTTGGACAATGTTCCAATGTTAATGGATTTTTGTCCATAGCGTGCCCGAATAGCGTCCATGGTTCGTTCCAGTTTTTCTACCCGGGCCCGGTCGCCCTTTTCGCTTTCACCGAAAATATCCAACTGCTCCGATCCCTCTCCTTCCGGGATCAGATTCTGGGCTGTAACAGTAAGCATTCGAATCGGCGTGTTCAGGTTCCAGGATGACTTAACCAGCTCCAGAGCAGTACCGGTAATTTCCCGGGCCAGATTGGTAGCTGGAGCGATGGGCTTTTGCCGGGTAATGGTTTTAAAGTTGGTGTCCCGAATGGTGACCTGAACAACCGTACAGAGCAGTTCCTCCTGACGCAGGCGCGCAGCGACTGCGTCGGTCAGCAGTTCTAACCCGCTTCGAACCCGCTCCAGTTCGATCAAATTTTCCCGAAAGGTCATACCGTTTCCAACCGACTTGGGAGGCGGCATCTGATCCGCTGGTATAACAGGAGAATTATCCAGACCGCGGGCGTAGGCAGAAAGTTTGCTCCCCTGTTTTCCCAGCAGTTTGACGAGCTGGTGCTCCGGCAGTGCAGCTAGATCTCCAATGGTATTAATGCCATACTTTTCCAACATTCGGGCAGCGGTGCGGCCCACAAAGAGCAGTTCCGTCACCGGAAGAGGCCAGACAATCTGCTGATAGTTTTCACGGCTGATCACTGTTGTGGCATCCGGTTTCTTATAGTCGCTGCCAAGCTTTGCGAATACCTTGTTGAAGGAGACACCCACCGAAATAGACAGACCAAGCTCATCCTTCAACCGCTGTCGCAGCTGATCAGCAATTCCCTTACCATCTGTCCCAAAGAGATGCATAGAGCCGGTCACATCCAGCCAGCTCTCGTCGATACTAAAGGGCTCTACCAGATCGGTATACTGGCTGTAGATTAGATTGACTTTTTTGGAATACTCTCTGTACTTTTCATGGTGGGGCGGCAGCAGGACCAGGTCGGGGCACTTGCGGCGGGCCTGCCAGACAGTTTCTGCCGTCTTGATCTGGTAGGCTTTGGCTGCCTCATTCTTAGCCAAAATAATACCGTGGCGGGCTTCGGGATCGCCGGCGACAGCGACCGGCTTATCCCACAAATCCGGCCGGTCCAAAAGCTCTACTGAGGCAAAGAAGCTGTTCAGATCGCAGTGAAGTATGGTTCTGTCCATAATAATCACAGCCTCCTTGCATTAATAGTCTGATTCTGGACTGACACTCAGGATACTTTAGCACATTCAAAAAGGCAAGTCAAACATTTGTTCGAATCCACATATGAGCATTCTCTCATAGGTCGCAGGCAACTCACATAAAAGATCCCTCTCTGCCTGCAGCAGAGAGGGAGCGGCCGGTCAGATCAGACCGAAAAAGACCATAAAGAGCAGGACGAAAGTAATTAAAACCAAAAGAGCAAAGAGGGTAAAGCCAAGATTGAAGCGGCCCCGCTTACTCTCCTCGCTCTGAGGAAGTAAATGGGCAAGGCGCAGTGTATTGACAACCGGCTTGTAGAGAACCATGGTCAGACCGGCATTGATTCCGCCTTTGAGCAGGTTAAAAGGAAGAAAAACCGTGGGAATCATGGCCGCTACTTCGGCACGACTGACCCCCATATAGAAGGGAGTAATAATGTAGTTCCAGAGAACCATGACCAATGTGATAGAAAACATACCGGCGGTCAGGCCAAGAATCGCGCCGCCCATACGCCGGTAGCGCTGATAGATCAGAGCTGCAGGACAGGCAAAGGCGCAGGTGGAAAGAATGTTCATGATCAGACCATAGATACCAGTCCCGCTGATGGAAAAGAATTCAATCAGCGCAACTGCCACTGTCACGGCCACCGAGCTCATGGGCCCGAAGATAAAGCCGGTGATCGCAATTACTGCGTCCTTTGGATCGTAGCTGAGAAAGCCGGCAACATTCGGGATGAGACGCCCCAGAAGCACAGCGATAAAGGAGAGAGCGCAGAGCATGGCAAGAACAACTGTTTCATGGGTCTTTCTGCTGATATTGGACATAAGCTGACACTGCCTTTCTATATGCGGACATAAAAAAGTCCGACAGAATTGAACGCCTGAATTCTTGTCTTCAGACGTACAAACTGTCGGTCCGACAGAGAAATTTCTCCGCCATCCGGTCTGCTGTCATCTTCTTTCATCCAGACTTTACTGTCGGTATGGGAATCGCACCCATTCGGCTCAAACGCTCGCGGACTCGTCGGCATAAGCCGCATCACCGCCGGTCAGGAATTTCACCCTGCCCTGAAGACGATATCCACTTGTTCTCCTCTATTATACTGCCTTCGGAGAAAAATGCAACCGCAGGAAATGGAAATTATCTGTTCTGCCTCTTGCCTCAAGAGCAGAAATGGGCTATAATCAAATAAAACATTTGTTCGATTAGGAGGGGAAGTCTATGCCGGACAGAGGGATCAGCTGCTGTTTCACCGGGCACCGGTTCGAACGGCTGCCGTGGTTAAAGAATGAAGCAGATCCGCGGACTCAGTTTCTGGTTGACGAGCTCTGGCGTCTGATTCTTCAGAGCTACGACGACGGTTATCGGCATTACCTCTGCGGGATGGCAGTGGGGGTGGATCTGCTTTGTGCCCGTCTGGTTCTGCAGCTTGTGGCAGAGGACCCTACGGTAAAGCTAATTCCGGTAATCCCCTTTCGGGAGCAGGCAGAAAATTGGAGTGAGGTAGATCGCAGTAATTACCGAAAGATCCTGAAGCTGTGCGGAAGAAATGCAGTTTTGCTCTCCCCGGACTACTATAAAGGGTGCTTTATGGTGAGAAACCGGTATATGATTGACCACAGCAACCGAGTGATCGGTGTATTTGACGGCATCTCCCAGGGCGGTACTTATCAGACTTTACGCTATGCCAGAGAATGCGGGCTGGAGCTGGCACTGATTTGCCCGGAATAACGACAGAATACCCGGAGAAGTTAACTGCTTCTCCGGGTATTTTCTTATGGATCAAAGCCAGGTATCTTCAATTTCGTCTTTTTTACTGCGTGTCATCAGGCCGAGAAATGCCTCACGGATATCCAGACCTTCGTAGAGAACCTGATAGGCAGCTTCCGAGATAGGCATCTCGACTCCTGCCTTCTGCGCAAGACCCCGAGCAGATGCAGCCGCATAATAGCCTTCCACAACGGCGCCGCCCATTTCCTCAATGGCCTCTTCAATGGTCTTGCCCTGACCAAGGAGGATTCCGGCCCGATGATTACGTGAGTTCATGGAGGTACAGGTGACAATCAGATCTCCTACGCCGGCAAGACCGGCAAAGGAAGACTGCTTTCCTCCCAAAGCGGTGCCCAAACGGGCAATCTCGGTCAGGCCTCGAGTCACCAGCATGGCACGGGTATTGTCACCAAAACCCATACCATCGATGACACCGGCACAGAGGGCGATCACATTTTTCATTGCCGCGCCGATCTCAACGCCGATCACATCAGGAGAGGCATAGACACGGAACCGCTCATTCATGAACAGCTCCTGAACAACATGGGCGGCCATGCGGCTTTCAGAGGCGGCCACAATGGCGGAGGGAATCCCCCTGCCCACTTCTTCAGCGTGAGTAGGGCCACAGAGAACCACAACAGGGCACTTCTCCCCTACTTCCTCAGTGATCACCTGGCTCAGACGGAGCGAGGTTTCCTTCTCAATGCCTTTTGCAACATTGACCAGAATGGTACCGCTCTTGACAAGAGGAGCCAGTTTCCGGGCAGTGGAGCGAACGGCAAAGGAGGGCGTAGCCATAACAACCACATCGCTGCCTGCTACACAATTTATATCATAGGTGAGCATCAGAGTCTCGGGGAGCTTGACACCCTCAAGCATGGGATTTTCACCCAGCTGCTTAAGGCGATCAGACTCCTCTTTGAAATAGGACCAGAGAGTCACCTGATTGCCATTTTCTATCAGTACCAGCGCCAGAGCAGTACCCCAGGCACCGCTGCCCAATACGGTCACATTCATCGCTCATTTACCTCCAGAGAGATCACTTGAATTCCAGTTTGTTCTCCTCGCCCTTGGCGATCCGCTTGGCATTTTCCTTGTGACGCCATACGATAAGAACGCCTGCAATACAGGCCAGCACTACCACAAACAGATCTCGATAGACCAGCCAGCAGGTAATGGGAAAGAGAACTGCAGCTACCATAGAGCCCAGAGAGACCATACGGGTAGCGGCAACCAGTACCACAAAAACACCCAGACAGGTTACAGCAATCCGCCAATCCATCATCAGAATGACTCCGGCGCCGCAGAGAACGCCCTTGCCGCCCCGGAACCCAAACATAGCCGGAAAAGAATGGCCCAAAATACAGAAGATGCCACCGATCAGCTTGCCGGCCACCGGCCAGCCCAGAAAATGGCCCAGTACAAAGCCGCCCAGCCAGGTAGAGATCATAGCCTTGGCCAGATCTACCAGAATGACCCATACGACCTTGCCCTTACCAAAGACCCGGTAGAAATTGGTCAGGCCGGCGTTGCCGCTGCCGTGGTTTCGTACGTCATCATGAAGGATATACTTGGAAATGATCAGCGCCGAGTTACAGCATCCCAGCAGATAGGTGAAGCCCGCAACGAGAGCCAGCAGCAGAACAGTGGAAAGAACAACAGTCATAATCCTTATTCCTCCTTGTCTCCCTTTTGACGAATGGTCAGTTTAATAGGCGTACCTTCCAGGCCAAAGGTGTTACGGATCTGGTTCTCCAGATAGCGCTGATAAGAGAAGTGGAAGAGTCGGGCGTCGTTGCAGAAGATCACAAAGTGAGGCGGTTTGATATCTACCTGAGTCATATAGTAGATCTTCAGACGGCGTCCCTTATCAGTGGGAGGCTGAACACGGTTGGTAGCATCGGCCAGAACACTGTTCAGAGTGCCGGTGCGGACACGGAGCATAGACATCTCGCGGACAGCGTTGATCTTCTCATACAGCTTGTGAACCCGCTGACCGGTAAGGGCAGAGATAAAGAGCACCGGCGCATAGGGCATGAATGCAAAGCCCTCCTGGACTTCCTTACGCATCCGGTCCATGGTCTTATCATCCTTCTCAATGGCATCCCATTTGTTAACCACGATAATGGAGGCTTTACCGGCTTCGTGGGCCATGCCTGCCACCTTGGTATCCTGTTCAGTGACACCCTCCTGAGCATCAATCAGAATCAGGCAGACATCGGCCCGGTCAATGGCCATCGTAGCCCGCAGGACGGAGAACTGCTCCACGCGGTCATACACCTTGCTCTTCTTGCGCATACCGGCGGTATCAATAAAACAGTATTTTCCGTGCTCGTTTTCAAAGTAGGAGTCTACAGCGTCCCGGGTAGTGCCTGCCACATTGCTTACGATAACCCGCTCTTCGCCCAGAATGCGATTGACCAGAGAGGACTTACCCACATTAGGCTTGCCGATAATAGCGACCTTAATGACATCATCTTCCTCCTCTTCCTCGTCAGCTTCGGGGAAGTGAGCCAGACAGGCATCGAGCATATCGTCAATACCCAGACCATGGATGGCAGAGATGCCAATGGGATCTCCCAGACCCAGATTGTAGAATTCATAGAGCTCAGGGTCAGGAAGACCGGGCTTGTCGGACTTATTAACAGCCAGAACCACAGGCTTTCCGCAGCGCTGAAGCATGGCGGCCACATCCATGTCAGCAGCTGTCATACCGGTCTGGATATCGCAGACCAAAACGATAACAGTGGCATTATTGATGGCGATCTCAGCCTGGGTGCGCATAAAGCGGAGGATCTCATTGTCTGTCCGGGGCTCAATACCGCCGGTATCAACAATAGTAAACTGACGGCCCAGCCATTCACAGTCGGCATAAAGACGGTCACGGGTGACGCCCGGGGTATCCTCCACAATAGACAGCCGCTGACCGGCCAGCTTGTTAAAGAGCATGGACTTGCCCACATTGGGGCGGCCCACGATGGCAACGATGGGTTTCATTCTTTCACACCTTTCTGCGGCGCAAAGCGCCGGTAAGGAAAAATCTGTCTCAGTACATATCCATACAGATTAAGTATAGCCAAAATCAGGGAAAATGTAAAGACCAGCAAGGCAAAAGAGAGCCCTCTGTGTCGTCGGGACACTCGGATCCCTACAAATCAATCAAACAGGCAGGAAAAGGGCAAAAGTAAAGAGCCTGCGTCGACGACAGGCTCTCTACTTTCAAAGCATAGATTACTTTGCGCTCTCAGCGGTCTCAGCCTTTGCATAGCTGCGGCCATTGTACTTACCGCAAGCAGGGCAGATACGGTGGGGCAGGCGATATGCGCCACACTCGCACTTGGTCAGGCCGGGAACCTCCAGCTTCCAGTTGGCACGGCGCTTGTCACGTCTAGCCTTGGAGACTTTACTCTTAGGGACTGCCATCTATGACACCTCCTCATTCACCTTTCGGAAATTTACAGGGTTACGTTTCGTCTGTCACTCCAGCAGAGCTGATAAAGCGGACAGGCGAGGGTCCATGTCGGGCTTACACTGACAGGGTTCCGTATTCAGGTCGGCACCACATCCAAGGCAAAGGCCTTTGCAGTCCTCCCGACACAGATTAATGGTGTCCATCTCCAGAACAAACTCGGTGGTAAAAACCTCTCCGGCATCTAAGATGGAGCCGTCCAGAAGAATGATATCATCATCTTCCTCGTCCTGCAGCTCGGTGGCCAGCATACGCTGGACTTCAATGGTCTTTACCCGGCGGAAAGGCTTGCCGCAGGCATCGCAGAGCAGATCAAGTTCACTGCTTGCGGTGGCCTCCAGAATCAGCATATCGGCTCGATTCTCCACCTTACCCTTCACATGGACAGGCTCGCAGATAGGCTTGCGGCCATAGAAATCCAGATCGGACAGGTCTAAATCAAACTCAAATGTTTTTACACCACCCGGCAAATGGATGATGCCACGCAGATCAAGACGCATAGTTACACCTCGCATAACGACACAATTGGCATTATAAACGACTTACTTCCCTCTGTCAAGCATTTTTTACCGGTCTTGTAAAGTTTTTTTACTTTCCAGCTGGTGTGGATTACTTATGACCGTCAGAACTCTACAGTAAAGGTGAACTTGCTCTTTCATTTCTTTTGCAACTGAGATTCCGACCGAGAAAAAGCATTTTACTCAGCATGCTCGTCAGCAGACATTTGCGGCAGCATCCACTTCGTTCTTTGCGTGAACGGTTGCTTTTTTCTTGCCAATTGCTCTGCTTCGCTCCCAAAGAAGAGGCGATATGGTTAGGCTCTTCCAGTCTCTCTATTAACAATTTACAAATTGGCAAATGAAATCCAAAATGTTCCTTAAATATCAGTATAGCAAGCCTGCATTGTATGGTCAAATACATTTCCTGCTTTTTGGCTGGTTGCGTTCTGACCAAGTCAGGCATCTGTTTCTGTGGATTTTATCTCATTCTCCATTTGTCACAATCCCTCTTCCCTGATATAATGAGAATGTATTATTGTCCCCAGGCAACAGTTGGAGGAAATCCCATGAAAGAATTTATTATCGGCAAGAACGACGCAGGGCAGCGGCTGGACCGCTGGATGAGCAAGACCATGCCGCTGCTCCCCTCTCCCCTGCTTCAGAAATATATTCGAATCAAGCGGGTAAAGCTCAACGGTAAGCGGGCCGAGCGGGACACCCGGCTTCAGACGGGTGATGTACTGCAGCTGTATATTAATGATGAGTTCTTTGAGAAGCCCAGCGAGGAAAACGCGTTTCTCTCTCTGTTTAAGCCTCATCTCGACATTATTTATGAAGATGAGCATCTCATTCTGGTCAACAAACCGGCCGGTATGGTTGTTCACGCAGACGAGACAGAGAAAGTTAACACCCTCATCAATCATATTCAGGCCTATCTCTATCAGAAAAAGGAATGGAATCCAAAGTGGGAGAATAGCTTTACGCCCGCTCTTTGTAACCGAATCGACCGAAATACCTGCGGAATCGTTATTGCCGCGAAAACCGCAGAAGCGCTTCGTGTTATGAACCAGAAAATCCGTACCCGTGAGCTGGAGAAGAGATATCTCTGCGTGGGGGTCGGTACGCTGGAACCCAGATCTGGAACACTGGAGTGCTTTTTGTTGAAAGATGAAGCAAAAAAGCAGGTTTCAGTCTATCACAAGCCTGTCCCCGGCGGTCGAACTGCCATTACCAACTATCGGACTCTGGCGGTGAAGAACGGACTGTCTCTGGTAGAATGTGAGCTGATCACCGGCAGAACGCATCAAATCCGTGCGCAGATGGCAGCAGCCGGCTGTCCGCTGCTGGGTGACGGCAAGTATGGCAGCGAGAAGAAGAACCGCCAGCTGAAAAGGCATCATCAGGCTCTTTGCTCCTGGTCGCTCACCTTCTCGTTTACCACCGACGCGGGAGAGCTGGAATATCTTAACGGCAGGACCTGGCGTGTACCCAGCGTTGATTTTCTTGCTCAGTATTTTCCAGATATCCGCCTGAACGAGATTCGCTGATGAATCGTGGGAGGTAACGCATTGAATCGCAAGAAATGGCTGGCCATCGTTCTGGCCGTTGCAATGATTATTCTCAGTGCCGCTCTGGAGCACTGCGTCTTTTCTCCTCAGAGCACATTGAGAGTCTTCAGCCAATATGACTGTATCCATCCGGCTCTTTTGAAGTCCTTTTCTGAGGAAACGGGTATTCAGGTAGAATATACCGTTGTACATCGGGAGACGGTGACTGATGATGTGGATCTGTACGCTCAGTGTGACCTGCTGCTTGCCGACACTGAGCTGCTCAGTCTGCTCAAGGATCAGGGCTTTCTCTTTCCTTTGAGCGAAGATATCATAGATCCGGGAGCGGACGAGCACTTCCAAAGCGTCTCGTTTATCCAGCTGGACGGCTGCGCCTGTCCCGCGCTCTGGACAACGATGGGACTCATCTATGATCCCAGCACTACAGAAGTTCGCCTGACCGGATGGTCGGACCTCTTCTCCGGCGAGTTTACCGGTCGGGTCGTGATGCCCCAAACCAGTCGGGAGGCTTACGCTGTCGCTCTGTCAGCACTGGGTCACAGCGTCAACACGCAAGACGAGTCTGAGCTTGCCTCTGCACTGGAATATTTACAGCAGCAGCGTCCTCAGGTTCTGGAATACCGGTCAACCGCAGATCTGGAAGAAACCTTCCAGCTTTACCCGGACGCCGTTGCCTGCTGCTACGCTTCAGATGCTATCGCTCTTATGTCCAATATCCCCGGCCTCAGTTTTGTTATGGCCTCTGAGGGTAGTTGGCAGATGCTTCTTTCATACGCGGTTCCTGCCGGCGCTGAGGATGAGACGCTGTCTCAGGCGTTGATTGACCATCTTACCACCCCCCTGGCAATGGCAAAGAACGCGGCTTACAGCGGCATGGCTCCTGTGAGCCGGGAAGCCTATGATCTGCTGGATCACAGCTGGAAGGCCAATCCGCTGGCCTATCCCCACGGAGAGGACTGGGAGGCGGATCCTCTGCTGGACAGCCAGCCCAGCTCAATTCAAGGTGAGCGGCGCGTTCAATGGCTTCTGCTCCGGCAGGAGTGGGTCAGCACATACCGATAAGAAAGGATGATACAGAATGGATCTGAGTCAGATCATTGGCCTTACCAGCGAGGTAACCATGTTGGTCGGTCACAACGACACCGCCACCGCACTTGGTTCCGGTACAGCTCCGGTACTGGCTACGCCTAGAATGGCCGCCCTTATGGAAGAGGCTGCGTGGACTGCTATTGAGCAGGAGTTGGAGGATGGCGTGAGCAGTGTAGGTATCAGCCTGAATCTGAAGCATCTTTCTGCCACTCCGGTAGGAATGGAAGTTAGCGCCCAGGCTGAAGTCACTGCCGTCGAAGGAAAGACGGTCACCTTCTCGCTGAAAGCCTGGGATCAAAGGGGTCTTATTGGCGAGGGCAGCCATGTCCGTGCTCTGGTAGATGAGGAAAAGTTTGTCCGCAGATGTTATGAAAAGCTGGAGGACTGAGAAATGTCTGTTGTGAAAGTCAGAGAATATCTTAAAGACTTCGGTATGGAGGAGCGGATTCGTGAGTTTGACGTTTCGAGCGCCACGGTAGAATTGGCCGCCGAAGCTGTCGGTGTCATTCCTGCCAGGATAGCAAAGACGCTCTCCTTCCATCTCGGTGAAGAGGCAATCCTGATTGTCTGCGCCGGAGATGCCAAGGTGGACAACAAGAAGTTCAAAGCCCTCTATGGTACCAAGGCGCGGATGCTTACACCTGAGCAGGCCATCGCCTTTACCGGGCACGCTGTGGGCGGCGTTTGCCCTTTCGCTCTGCCCAAAGAGAGAATCCGGAGTTATCTGGATGTATCTATGAAGCGCTTTGACACTATCTTCCCCGCCGCCGGCAGTGCCAGCTCGGCAGTTGTCCTCAGTTGTGAGGAGCTGGAACGCTGTGCCAGCAATATGGCTGGGTGGGTAGACGTATGCAAAGGTTGGCAGGAAAACACCCTCTGAGGATTGAAAGAGATAAAAATTCCCTGAAGAAGAATCCTTCTTCAGGGAATTATCATTTTATTCAGCGGGTAGATAAGGGATCAGCTCTTCGCCTTGCTTTCCGGTCATAATGAAATAACCGAAGCGGTTAGAGCTGTCTGTGACCTCTGTATTGTCCAGATCGAACATCTTCCACTCAACCAGCTTCTGGGGCGAGTTCTTCTGAAGGCGGGCAAATACCGCCCGGTCCTCATCGTTAAATACAAAGCGAATGGCTGCCGCCCCAGGCTCATGGCAGGGAGTAAGATCGGGTTCCTGCCCCAGAGCAACCTGAATAACCGCTTTAACGAAATCAATGCCAGTGGACAAATAGACCAGATCACTGCCAATACAGTCTCCTCCCATTCTACCGCCGATCTCGATAATGGCGATCTTGCCTTCATCGGAGATCTTCAGTTCAGAGTGAGAAGCTCCATTGGTGATACCCAGGCTGTCCAGCGCATGGAATACAACCTGCTTGACCTCCTCCAATTTTTTCTCTTCGAGCGGAGCAGGTTCCAGATGGCCGGTCTCAATAAAATTGGGAGCTCCCGTCGTGTATTTCAGCGTAGCGGCCAGGAAGGTATGTTTTCCCTGCCAGGAAATACATTCCACGCTGTATTCCTTGCCCTCGGCAAACTCCTCTACCAGTGCGCCGTCAGCAAATCCCTGCTCGATAGCGTGATCCACTGCCTGAGCCAGTCCACAGGACTGAAAGAGCTTGGTAATACCCCGGCTGCCGGAGCGATCTACCGGTTTAACAATCACCGGATAGTCAAGCTCCAGTGCCATCGCTTCATCTGCGTTATGGACCAAAATACTCTTGGGAGAAGGATCTCCACACTGAGCAAAGCGTCGGCGCATAGCATTTTTATTGGTAGACTGGAAAGCGCATTCCAGCGAGTTACCAGTCAATCCCAAATGATGGGCCACATAGTTAACGGTGACGGCGGCAAGGTCGGAAGCGATGCTGCAGACACCGTCCACACCGATCTCCCGGCACTTATTCAAAATCTCATCTTTTTCTACAATGCTGATCGGATGGAAATAGTCAGCGACAGTCTCTCCTACATCGCCGGCAGCCCAGGCAAACACATGGGTCTCAATGCCCATAGCCTGCGCTTTTTTGATCAGCGGTACCTGTAAATAAGAAGCGCCCATGATCGCAAGCTTCTTCATCTTCCTTTTCCTCCTTGCAGGGGCAGTCAATCAGCGGTCATTGTAGCACAGATCGCAGCACTCCGCAACCTGTTTTCCTTCGCTCAGCCTTTACCGTTGGCCAGCGCAGCAGAGAGCGTATTTCGCAGCAACATGACCCGGGTCATAGGGCCGCAGCCACCGGGAACGGGAGTGATCCAGCCGGCCTTTTCCTTGACAGCCTGGAAGTCCACATCGCCGCAGAGCTTGCCATTTTCATCCCGGTTCATTGCCACGTCAATAACAGCCGCTCCCTCTTTCACCATGTCAGCGGTGATTAGACCCGTCTTTCCTACAGCGGAAACAAGGATATCTGCCTCTCTGGTCACAGCGGCAAGTTCGGGCGTGCGGGAATGGCAAATAGTTACCGTGCCGTGCCGATGAAGCAGAAGCATTGCCTGAGGCTTACCAACAATATTGGATCTGCCCACAACCACACACTTTTTCCCCGCGGGGTCAATGCCATAGGCATCCAGCATTTCCATTACACCGGCAGGGGTACATGGCAGGAAGGTATAGTCACCAATCATAATTCTGCCTACATTATAGGGATGAAAGGCGTCAACGTCCTTTCTGGGATCAATGGAGAGCAGAACCTCCTGTTCATCGTAGTCATATCCCTTGGGCAGAGGAAGCTGAACAAGAATGCCGTCAATTTCAGCATTGTGATTGAGTGTATCAATCAATTCCAGCAGCGCCTCCTGGCCAAATTCAGCAGGAAGGGCGTATTCTTCGCTATAGATGCCGCATTCGGCACAATCCTTCTCCTTGCTGGTCACATAGACGCGGGAGGCAGGATTGTTGCCCACCAGAATGACAGCCAGACCCGGTCGACGCTTAAGGGAAGCGACCTGCTGACGGATCTCCTCCTTGCACTTGGCGGCAAGTGCTTTACCATCAATGATAATAGCCATTGTAATTATTCCTCCTCAGCCACTGACGTGCTGATTGATTTCATATTTGCTTTCCGGATCAAGACAATCATCAGCAGAATGCCAACCATGGCAGAAGCCAACGCAAGCGCCTGAGAAACCCGGATGCCGGTTCCAAAGAGGTAGAGACTGTCCGTCCGCATACCTTCGATCCAAAAACGGCCGAGACCATACCAGATCACATAGCTCAAGAAGAGCTGGCCAGAGAACTTCCGTCTGGGCCGGACCAGAAAATACAGCAGGCAGAGGCCGATCAGGTTCCAGATCGACTCATACAG
The DNA here is from genome assembly GCA_017395935.1 of Oscillospiraceae bacterium. GTDB lineage: Bacteria > Bacillota > Clostridia > Oscillospirales > Oscillospiraceae > Onthomonas. The sequence continues at coordinate 204,945 of JAFQNL010000019.1, read as the reverse complement.
AAAGGTGGGATGTACCTCCAGATATTCGCCCCGGACGGTAATACCCATACGCCAAAGGGCGTTGCAGGGGCCGCCAAAGGCTTCCCGATTGACAAAGTTACCCCAGCGTCCCATAAGCTGACCAATCAGAAGGGCATAGCTGGCTGCATCTGCCAGCGGCCAGAAGGAGATCTTCTTGATCCGGCAGAAGATAAATCCGGCCAGCACACCGGCAATAATGCCGCCGTAGATAGCAAGACCTCCGTCCCAAATAGCAATCGCACGTGCCCAGTTGAAGGTGCCGTCCGGGTCGATATAAAGCTCCTGATAAAAGAGAACATAGTAGGCACGGGCGCCGATCAGGCCGCAGGGCACAGCGACCAGCAGCAGATCCAGCAGCTCATCAGCGGAGGTGCCAAGGCTGGGAGCCTGTCGGGAAGCCACAAAAACACCCAGCAGAAAGCCGGCGGCAATAATAATTCCGTACCAGTAGATATCTTTTCCAAACAAGTTAAAGGCTACAGGCTGAATGTCAATCTCAATACCGAGACCAGGAAATACGATCGGTGCCATATCTGTCACGCTCCTTTTGGATAGACGACAGAGAGACAGCTGGTCTCCTGGCGAACGGTCTGCGCAAGGAAATCGGAGACATCCTTTGCAGTGATGGATTCATAGCACTCGGCAAAGTCGAAATAGTGATAGCCCTTGAACCAGCCTCGAGCCAACTGGATACAGATGTCGTCAAAACTATTAAGATTTCTCACCTGAGCGCCATACTCAGCTCGGAGCGTGCGGCGGAAGCGTTCCTCGTCTATCTTCAGAGCCAGACGTTCTGCCTCGTCCAGAATGGCCTGACGGACTTTCCCGGGATCAGAGCTCTCCCCTCCGAAGTCCAGAAATGCCGCCTGAGGATAGTCGCTGGTGCCCACCGAGAAGCTTTTATTAATCAGCCCCTCCTGATAGAGACGTGTGTAAAGGGGGCTGCTCCGACCGCACAGGAGTTCCGCCGCCGTGTCGGCCAGAATGCTCTGACGGAGGCCCTCTTTCCCGGCGCTGAACGGCTTGGCTTTAAAGGCAAGGATAAAGTTAGGGGCAGAGACCTCCATCTGGCAGGAGATCTCCTGCCGATTCGACTGAGCGGGCTCAGGCTCGCCATAGTCCTTCTGGGCAACAGCCTGCTTATCCTGCGTCAGTGTCATGCGTGCAAGAGAGATCACCTGGCGGGGATCCACATCACCGGCTACACAGAGGACCATATTCCCCGGGTGATAGAAGGCCTTATGGCAGGCATAAAGAGTATCCGCGTCAATCTGAGCGATAGAGTCCTTAGTGCCAATGATCGAGTTTCTCAAGGGATGATGGCAGTAAAGGCCCTGAAGGAGATTCTGGTACATACACCAGTCAGGATTATCTTCCACCATACCAATCTCCTGTCCAATAATGCCCTGCTCCTTCTGGACACTCTCGGGAGTAAAATAGGGGGTGGAAACAAACTGGAGCAAGGTGCGGAGATTCTCGGTGAAATGTTCTGTACAGGTGAAATAGTAGGCGGTAATATCCGAAGCAGTAAAGGCATTGGGAGAGGCACCGGCCGAAGAGAGGGCCTGAAGAGCGTTGCCCCACTTCATGTCGAACATCTTATGCTCCAGATAGTGGGCGATGCCGGCAGGTGTATCATGAAAACAGTCCGTGGTAAAGCGCTGATGCATTCCTCCATACGAAGTAACAAAGGCAGCAAAGGCCTTGGAATAGCCGGGCTTAGGCACCACAAAGACAGGCAGCCCATTCTGCAGCTGCTCAAAATAACAATTCTCACCGATGGTATTGAATTTACGCAGTTCCATATCAATTCTCCTGTTTCGCCTCAGCAAGAGAGGCAGTAAGCAGATAGACGGTGTCCAGAACAACTTTCTGGGCAGAGGAGATCACATCCTCCCGCTTGACTTCCCGTACCTGACGAGCCAGTTCCTCCGGCGAGAGCATATGTTCCGACAGGACATAGTCCTGATAAAAGGCAGCAAGGGCTCCCTGACTGTCCTGACAGGAGGTAAGCTGGTTGAGCATCAGGCGACGGGCGCCTTCCAGATCCTCGTCGGTAAATTCTCCGTCTCGTACGGCCTGAAGCTGGCGAAGAATCTCCTGCTGCGTCTCTTCTGTTTTGTCCAGATCAATACCGGACTGGACCAGAATCAGACTCTTATGCTTATCTACACCGGAAGCGGCGTAATAGCAAAGAGAGAGCTTCTCACGGACGTTGAGAAAGAGCTTGGAATTGGGACCGCCTCCAAAGACGGCATTCATCATCAGAAGGGCAGGATAGTCCCCGTCCTGAATACAGGTACCAGCACGGAAGCCCATAGCCAGCTTTGCCTGCGTAACTGTCATCTGATCGCAAACCAGCCGAACCTCCTCCGGCTGGATCCGGGTCACAGTTTCAGGAAGTTCCCGCTCCTGACCTCTGGGCAGGCCCATCAACGCTTCTACCCAAGCCTGACGGATCTGTTCCGGCTTAGCTGAGCCACAGTAATAGAGCTCCACTCTGCTCTCCCGGAGCAACTGACGGTAATACTTGTCCAGCCGGGTTACAGTTATTTTCTCCGCCTCATCCTGAGTGCCCAGACGATGGACACCGTAAGCCTCCTTCCGGCACATCTCCTGAGTCAGCCGGACGGCAGAATACGTCCGTTTATCATTGAAAAGGCTCTTGATATCTGAGAGGAGGTTTTGGCGCTCGCTGAGAACATAATCTGAACGCAGCCGGCCATTTTTAGTAGCCGGACGGAGAAGAAGGTCCCCCATCAGTTCCGCTGCTCTGGGATAGATCGGTCTGCCATCCAGAGTCAGACTGTCGTCAAGGAAAGTAGCCATAAAGCCGGTCATCTGAACCTCTCCCAGCTTGGAGACGGCGGGCTCAATCACGCCGCCGTACAAGTCATCCAGAGCGGCGCCCAACTGCTCCTGGTCAGGGCAGGCAGCAGTTCCCCGTCGGAGCACCCGCGGCAAAACAGCCGCCATGGAAGCGGTCTTTTTCTCCAGCGGAGTCAAAAGCTGAAGAGACCAGAAGCTGCTCTTAAATTTTCTGGTCTGGATGGCAGTCAGCCAGACGCCAGGCATCAGCTGCATTCGGATGGGTGTATTCATGGTCAGGCTCCTCTCTGTATGAGGTCAATTTAAGATATTATACATCGAAATATTCTCTTTCACCACCCTTTTTTCAGCCTCTGCCCGGTTCTTTTCCAGATTTCAATCCAAGAGGCCCATTGACAGCGTCAGCAGCGTCAGAAATGACGAAAAAAGGAGGAAAATCAAAAAGAATTTAGGAGATCACCCCTTGACAAAGATCTGGTCTTGTAGTATAGTATCGCATTGTAAAGCGTTGCTACTTTACAAATCAAATCAGGAGGTCGCACATGAAGGATCAGGCTTTGCATATGACAATGCTCTACGATTTCTATGGCGATCTGCTCACCGAACGGCAGCGAGAGTTCTACGACCTCTACCACAATGAGGATCTGTCTCTCGCTGAAATTGCGGAGAACTACGGAATTACCCGTCAGGGTGTCCGTGACGTGATCATCCGGGCGGAGGCAATCCTGAATGATTTCGAGGAAAAGACCGGGATCGTAGCTCGTTTTCTGAAAGTACGCACAACGCTGGAGGAAGTTCAGTCTCTGGTGGAAGCTGCAGAAGAGAGAAACATGAGCCGCAGCCGGGACAGTCGGCTGACCGAGATCCACAGTGAAATCACTTCCCTGCTTGCCGGTCTGGAGGATTAACGAATGGCATTTGAAGGTTTAACTGAAAAACTCAATGGCGTATTCGCAAAGCTCCGGGGCAAGGGCGCTCTGACCGAGGCCGACGTTAAGGAGGCCATGCGTGAGATTCGGCTGGCTCTGCTTGAGGCTGACGTCAGCTATAAGGTCGTCAAGGACTTCGTAAAGACTGTCACCGATCGCGCCATTGGTGCCGACGTAATGGAGTCTCTCACTCCCGGTCAGATGGTAGTCAAGATCGTCCACGAAGAGCTGGTCTCTCTTATGGGCGGTGAGGCTTCCGGCCTGAACATGGCCAAGGACGGACCGACGATTATTATGATGGTTGGTCTGCAGGGTGCAGGTAAAACAACCAACGCTGCCAAGCTGGCCGGTATGTTCAAGCGAAAGGGCCGCCGTCCTCTGCTGGTCGCCTGTGACGTCTATCGTCCGGCAGCTATCAAGCAGTTGGAAGTAGTTGGCGCTCAGCTGGACGTACCTGTTTTCCAGATGGGGCAGATCGATCCGGTGACCATTGCCTGCGAGGCCATCGAACATGCCAAAAAGCACGCCAATGACGTGGTGTTCCTGGATACCGCCGGACGTCTCCACGTGGACGAAGCACTGATGGATGAGCTTCGAAACGTCAAGGCCGCTGTCAATCCCCATGAGATCCTTCTGGTCGTGGATGCCATGATCGGTCAGGACGCCGTGAACGCCGCTGTTTCCTTTGACCAGGCACTGGATCTCACCGGTGTCATGCTGACCAAGCTGGACGGCGATGCCCGAGGCGGTGCCGCTCTTTCGGTCAAGGCTACCACTGGCAAGCCCATTAAGTTCATCGGCGTGGGCGAAAAGCTGGATGCCATCGAGATCTTTTACCCTGATCGGATGGCCAGCCGAATTCTGGGCATGGGTGATGTGCTCTCTCTCATTGAGAAGGCTCAGAACACGCTGGACGAGAAGAAAGCTCTGGAGCTGGAAAGTAAGATCCGGAAGAACCAGTACACACTTCAGGATTACTACGACCAGATGGTTCAGGTCCGGAAGATGGGTTCCATGAAGGACATTCTGGGCATGATGCCCGGTATCAACTCTGCCAAGCTGGATGAGGCAGATATCGACGAGCGAATGCTGGATCGAATTCAGGCTATCATCCTGTCCATGACGCCCAAGGAGCGGGAAAACCCCTCCATCCTCAACGCCAGCCGCAGAAAGCGTATCGCTGCCGGTTCCGGTACTCAGGTCTCTGACGTGAACAAGCTGATCCAGCAGTTCGAGATGATGCAGAAGCTGACGCGGCAGATGTCCGGCGGAAAAATGCCCAAGGGCATCCGTAAGCTGATGGGCCAGATGAAGGGCATGCCCGGCATGAATGATCCAGAAATGATGCGTGCCCTCAACCAGATGCAGTCCGGCTCCGGTCCCCGTGTCCATCATCACAGCAAAAATAAGAAGAAAAAGAAAAAGCGCTGATCTACGTTAATTAACGTATTTCATAGATTTACAAATACTTTTGGAGGTGAATGATAAATGGTTAAAATCAGACTGCGCCGCATGGGTGCTAAGAAGGCTCCTTTCTATCGTATCGTGGTGGCTGACTCCCGTTATCCCCGTGATGGCCGTTTCATTGAGCAGCTGGGCACTTATAACCCCCTGCAGGAGCCCGCTGAGATCAAGATCGACGCCGAGCGCGCTCAGGCTTGGATCAAGACCGGCGCTCAGCCCACTGACACTGTCAAGCGTCTGTTCAAGACTGCCGGCGTGCTGTGATTCCCCGAGAGGAGTAATCATTCATGAAAGAACTCTTGGCCTACGTCGCAAAGAACCTTGTGGATCAGCCCGAGGCTGTTCAGGTCAAGGAAATCGACTGTGACGGAGAAGTGATCCTTGAGTTACGGGTTGCGCCGGAGGACATGGGTAAGGTAATCGGTCGTCAGGGCCGGATCGCTAAAGAAATCCGTACCATTGTGCGCTCCCTGGCTCAGCGGAGAAACACCAGAGTCTCTGTAGAGATTATGGATTGATCTCTGTCATCAATTCGACAGATAAGACGGAGTGCCCGACGGCACTCCGTATCTTTTTCCCAGTTTTTCACTATCCCACCGAATGAAAAGGAGACTGACTGTAATGAAAGATGGTTATCTGGAAGTCGGCAAGATCGTCAATACCCACGGCATCCGCGGCGAGGTGAAGGTCCAGTCTTGGTGTGACAGCCTGGAGGATCTTTGTGATCTGGAGCAGGTCGTTGTTTCCGGCAAGGAGTACGATGTGATCCACGCCCGCATCCACGGTCAGTTTGTCCTGATGACGCTGTCCGGGATCGGTTCGATCGACGACGCACTTCCTCTGAAGAGCAAGGTCATGCTGGCCAGCCGGGATCAATTTGATCTGGATGAGGACGCCCATTTTGTGGTTGATCTTATCGGTCTGGAGGCTCGCGACGCAGCCACCGGCGCTGTACTGGGCAAGGTTGTGGAGATCATGGAGTATCCCGCCCAGGATATCTATGTGATCCGTGGTGAACGGGAATACATGATCCCTGACGTGGATGAATTCGTTGCCGAGATCAACGAGGAGGAAGGCTTTATTGCCTTCAACCTGCTGGAGGGTATGTAAGCATGAAGTATCAGGTGGACATTATGACCCTCTTCCCCGATACCGTGGGCGATATTCTCTGCGAGTCCATTCTGGGCAGAGCGCAAGAGCGGGGCATTATCCGGGTCAATACCCATCAGATCCGGGATTACACTACTAACAAGCAAAATCAGGTGGACGACTATCCTTACGGCGGCGGCCGGGGCGCTGTCATGCAGGCAGATCCGCTCTTCCGCTGCTGGGAGCATATCTGTCAGGAAGCCGGATGCCGGGTGCATACGATCTTTATGTCTCCCTGCGGGGTTACCTTTGACCAGTCTCATGCCCGCCGTCTGGTCAAAGATTATGACCGTCTGATTCTGGTCTGCGGCCACTACGAGGGCATTGATCAGCGTTTTATTGACGAGTGTGTGGACGAAGAAATGTCTATCGGTGACTTTGTCCTCACCGGCGGTGAAATTCCCGCTATGGCCATTACTGACGCCGTCTGCCGACTGGTTCCCGGCGTACTGTCTGACCCGGAATGCTACGAAAACGAAAGCCACTGGGCAGGTATGCTGGAGCACCCCCAGTATTCCCGTCCTGAGGTCTGGCATGGACGACAGGTCCCCCCTATCCTTCTGTCTGGTCATCATGCCAATATTGCCAAATGGCGCAGAAAGCAGTCCATTCTCCGGACTCGGGAGCGTCGGCCTGATTTATATGCTAAGCTGGATCTCTCTTCCAAGCAGGATAGAAAGCTGCTCAAAGAGTTGGATGAAGAGCTGAATGGCCAAACTGAATCATAACAATAAGGCACGTTCTCAGTCGTTAGAGAACGTGCCTTATTGTTTAATCGGATTCCCGCTGTCTGTTTTCCCGCAGAAATGTCAGAAAAGCATCTGCAGAATAGTTCATGACCAATTCCTCAGGGTATTCAGCCTCAGCCAACGCGGCAAGCGCGTGGTCGAAATTTGCGATATCGCACATATGATGGGCATCACTGCCCATAATGACAGGAAGATCCAGCTTCCGACAGCATTTCAGCATTTCAAGCGTATTTTTTCCCGGATCTTTTAGCCTGGGGCCGCGCAGCGCGTGATTATTAACTTCCAATAGAACGTGATGCGCTTGGGCCGCTTTCGCCACCGCTTCATAGTCCAGCGGGCAGTTTCCGTCTACAGGATGACTGATCACGTCTACCAGCGGATTGGATATGGCAGAGATCACAGCGTCTGTATTCTGGCTCTTACTTCCGTGGGTATAACACTCGGCATGGATACCGGCGATCCGAAGGTCCATTGCTTTCATCAGGTCAGGAGCCATACTCAAGCGCCCCTCATAGTCGAGGATATTCACTTCGCTGCCAAGCAGCAAAGCAACCCCCTTCTGATCTCTGGGAACTACGGCCAGATTTTTAAAATAGAGATCACAGCAGGTGCCAGGAATTCCAGCAGCATGCTCTGTAATGCCGAGCAGCTTAAGTCCCTTCTCGCCGGCAGCAGCGGCCATCTCCTGAATGGTGCCGTAGCCATGGCCGCTTGCCAGTGTATGGGTATGTACATCCAGTTCGATCCTTCTCATGTATTACCCTTCTTTTGTCAGATCAGTCCAAAGTCTTTGAATGCCCAGTAAAGGCCATCGTCTTTGATATTCCGCGCAACATAGGAAGCTTTGCTCTTGACGTAGTCAGTTGCGTTGCCCATAGCAATGCTGTTCTTACAATAAGAGAGCATTTCAAGGTCATTCATACTGTCGCCAACTGCAATCGTATCGGCGATATCTGCGCCCAGATAGTCCAAAGCCGCCTGAATACCATAGGCCTTGTTGACCCCTTTCCGCTGGATCTCGCCTCCCTGCCATACGTTACGGTAGACAAAGGGAGAGATATGAAACTCAGGACCCAGCTCCTTCAGCAGCTCCATGGGCGGGCAGTCGCCGCCAAGAAAGCTGATCTTATCCAGGTTGTCCAGCCGCTCCGGATCCCGCTCCACGATTTCATAGGGGCCAGAGGTCAGCCACTCCCAGAAATAAGGCAAAGGCTCTCTCATGACCTCGTAGGCGTAAACCTTATCATTGGCCTCCAGATCATACATATAATGATGGCGCTTGAGCACCTCCACTGCTTTGAGATACATTTCATTAGTAAACGGGGTGTGTCGAACCGTCTTCCCGTCGCAGATTACATGAGCGCCAATGGCAAAGACACCGTCACTAAAGCCCAGATCCATGACACCGGAATAAACGGCGTACTTCTCGCGACCGGTACAGAGGAAAAGCCTGTGACCGTTCTTCCGGGCCAAATCCAGCGCCTCTCGGGTAGAATCATAGATCACATCATCCTGATCCAGAATCGTTCCGTCAATGTCGAGGAAAACCAGCTTCTGTTTCATCGTTTATCTCTCCTTTTTCTGCCCTGAATATTGGTCAAGTCGTAGCTGAGTTGAATCATTTGTATCAGTTCCTGTTTTGGAACCGTTCCGTCCAGCAAAACGGAGATCCAGTGTTCCTTATTCATATGATAGGCCCGAAAGACCCCTGGCTGTTCCCGAAAGATGGCGGACATGATGGGGCCGCATTTCAGGTTAACTACACTGCAGGGAGCGTCATGTTCCAGCCCCAATTTACTTCGGCTGATACGCATTACAAGAGCAAACCACTTTCCGCTGCTCTTATGGCGGAACACGGCACTGTCATCTCCCTCAAAGGGATAGTCGGGATCGGTGTCCAGCTGTTGCGCGATGTAGTCGAAAAGCCATCTTTCATCGCTCACTCGGTCCACCTCATTTCATGACCACAAAGGTCACACCGTTGTTATATCGGTCCAAGTCCCGGTCCTCCCGAAGGGTGGGGCATTTATTCAGCGCTTTCCGGGTGCCTTCATGAAAGATGGAGAAATCTTCACCGATAATGAAATCGGCAATCTCGCCCTTTCGTTTTCGCTCAGTCAGATCCCGGCGCACGGCGGTACGGATCTTTCCGCCGGTTCCTGAGGAGCCATAGCCGTGGATCAGTTTGGTCACCGCCGCACCCATACGTTTGCTGGTATAAAGAGCTCCTTCCAAATAACGCAGTGCCTGAGATACCTGAGGCATCCCCTGTTCCAGATTTACGACACGCAGTCCTCCGGCCATAGCGCTCTCCCCTTTCTCTGTCTGCTGACAGAATACCACAGCTCGTCTAAAAAATCCATACCTTATCTATTTTGTAATCCTTTTTTCGAAAGTGACAAAACTGATTGCTGCGGTTTAATATCCGGAGCCCATATGATAGCGTTGAAAGACAACCAAATATAACAGTAAGGACAACCGCCACAGCAGTAAAGCTATTGCAGGCGGTTGTCCTTGCTTGATCTCTCTAATTAGATACTGACCTAGCATTCTCTTCAGTCAGCTGTTGTGGTCCGTCTGGTGGAAAACCTTCAGATTACCAATCTTCTGGCTGCGGCGATCCAGCTCGTCTGTGACCGCTTCCAGAGGGATCCCCTCATTTACCATCATAACGAGAAGATGATAGATCAGATCAGAAATCTCTCCAACTGTTTCCGGCTGATCCCCGTTTTTGGCGGCGATAATGGTCTCGGAGCACTCCTCGCCCAGCTTCTTGAGGATCTTGTCCAGCCCTTTGGAAAACAGGTAGCAGGTGTAGGAATTTTCGCTGGGATTTTGCTTTCTGTCCTGAACGACGGCATAAAGCTGCCGCAGGGTATCGGTAGTATTATTCATGGCATTCCGCCTCCCAAATATCATTGAAGAAACAGCTGCGCCGCCCGGTGTGACAGGTGGGACCCACCGGGTCGCAGAGGTAAAGCAACGTATCCGTATCGCAATCGGTAATCATCTTTTTTACATGAAGGTAATTTCCGCTGCTTTCTCCCTTATTCCAGAGTTGGTTTCGGCTCCGTGACCAGAACCAGGCTGTCTTTGTCTTAAGAGTCAGATCTACAGCCTCCCGGTTGGTAAAGCCCAGCATCAGAATCTCTCTGGTCTTCCAATCCTGAATGATCACCGGAATCAGGTCGGATTTCTGAAAGAGCAGATCAAGGTCAATCATCGTGTACTCCTCCCCTATCGCACCGGAATATCCCGACTGCGGAGATACTCTTTCACCTCAGGAACGGTAAGCTCTCCAAAATGGAACAGAGAGGCGGCAAGCGCCGCATCACAGCCAGTCTCTTCAAATACCTCCGCAAAGTGCTCCAGAGAACCGCATCCGCCGGAGGCAATGACCGGAATTGTAACTGCGTCGGTCACCGCTTTTGTCATCTCAAGATCAAAGCCGGCCTTAGTTCCGTCAGCGCTCATGGAGGTAAGCAGGATCTCTCCAGCTCCCAGCCGCTGACCCTCTTTGGCCCATTCTACCACATCCAGACCGGTCGGAATTCGTCCGCCGGCCACGACCACCTCAAATTTCCCGTCAGCATTGCGCCTTCCGTCAATAGCCAACACAACGCACTGGCTGCCAAAACGCTCAGCTGCCCGGGAGATCAGACTGGGATCCTTGACCGCTGCGGAGTTGACAGAGATTTTATCCGCTCCGGCCCGAAGCAGCTGCTGGAAGTCGTCCAGAGTGCGAATGCCGCCGCCCACAGTCAGAGGGACAAAAACCTGAGCAGCTGTTCGTCTAACAACATCAGCCACCGTTTTGCGTTCCTCATGAGTCGCGGTAATGTCCAGAAAGACGATCTCATCGGCGCCCTGTCGGGAGTAATGGCGGGCAAGCTCTACGGGGTCTCCGGCATCCCGGATATTGACAAAGTTGACGCCCTTGACCACTCGACCATCCCGGACATCCAGACAGGGAATAATCCGTTTTGCCAGCATTACTGCTCTCCTCCCTCTCTCACAGCCTGAGCAAGATCTATTGTTCCTGCGTAATAGGCTTTTCCAATAATCGCGCCGTAGAGCCCCATTCTGTTCAGCTGCTCAATATCCTGATTGCAGCTGACACCTCCAGACGCAATGATTCGGCAGGAGACCGCTTTTTGCAGGGCAGAAAGCCGGGCATAGGAGGGCCCGGAAAGGGCTCCGTCTGTGTCGATGTCGGTAAAGATAATGGTACCGACACCCAGCTGCTCCATCTGCTTTGCAAACACAAGGTAGTCCAGCCCGGAATCTTCCACCCACCCGGCAGTGCGCACCCGGCCGTTTTTTGTGTCAATGCCAACCGCAATTCTGTCTCCATAACGCGCTACAGCAGCCCGCACCAGATCGGGATCGCTGACGGCAGCGGAGCCGATGACCATGCGGGCAACGCCCATAGCGTCAACTTCTTCCAGATCCTTCATAGAACGGATTCCCCCGCCCAGCTCAACCTTCATGCCGCACTCCCGAGCAACCAGCGAGACAATACCGGCATTCACTCTCTGGCCGCTCTTAGCGCCGTCCAGGTCCACCATATGGAGAAAGCGAGCTCCGGCATTATAGAAGCTTTGGGCGGTCTCCAGGGCATCCTGCGCCACCTGATGGACGGTGCCAAAGTCGCCTTTATAGAGTCGGACCACTTTCTGATCCTTTAAGTCAATAGCAGGTAAAATGATCATCGGTTCAGCCTCCCGAAATTGCGCAGCATGATCAGTCCCACTTCGCCCGATTTCTCGGGATGAAACTGAGTTCCAAACACATTGCCATGTTGAACGGCTGCCACTACCTCTGTCCCATAATCAGTCACTGCGATGACCTGACGGGGATCTTCGGCCCGTCCGCAGAAGGTATGGACGAAATAGACATAGGAGTCATCTCCCAACCCCTCGAACAGCGGAGAATTGTTTCGGAAGCGCAGACTGTTCCATCCAATATGAGGCAGCTTCAGATCAGTCTGAATGCGCTCTACCGGCCCACGAACAAAGCCAAGCCCCGGGGAGGGTCTCACTTCTTCCCCCCGCTGAAAGAGCAGCTGCATCCCCAGACAGATACCCAGAATGGGCTTTCGCTCCGCCTCACGGCGCAGGATCCGATCAAGCCCGGGGCCGGATAGCTTCTCCCAGGCGTCCGGAAACGCGCCTACACCCGGCAGGATTACAGCGTCAGCCCGTTCAAAGTCGTCAGCGTCGCTGGTAATCCGGGTTTCAAAGCCCAGATAATTCATGGCGTTTTCCACGCTCATCAAATTACCTACGCCATAATCAACGATGGCAGTATACCCCATTGTTCTCTCTCCTTACAGCATTCCCTTGGTGGAGGTAACGCCCTCCCCTTCCACTTTCACCGCGTCACGGACTGCCATACCCAGACTCTTGAAGAGTCCTTCGGTAATATGATGGGCATTGGACCCGTAGTGACATTTCTGGTGCAGGGTGATTCCGGCATTAAAGGCAAAGGCACGCATGAACTCAATCGTCAGGCAGCTATCGTAGCTGCCAATTCGCTCTTGCGGCATAGGGGCATCAAAGACAAGATAGGGCCGATTGGAAAAATCCAGAGCGGTGAAGGTCAGTGCCTCGTCCATTGGAACAAAGCAGGAACCAAACCGGCGAATTCCCTTTTTATCACCCAGCGCTTCTTTCATGGCCTGACCCAAAACAATGCCAGTATCCTCCACAGCATGGTGGCCATCGACGTAGAGATCGCCTTTGACCTGAAGCTTCAGGCCGATCCGGGCATAGAACGCAAAGGCAGTCAGCATATGGTCAAAAAAGCCAATGCCGGTAGAGATGCTCACCTCACCGCCCTCCAGATCAAGAGAGAGGTCAATCTGGGTTTCTTTGGTCACACGCTGAATAGATGCAATTCTTGCCATAGAAAACACCTCACTGATAACGTACTTGAATAGAATTTGCGTGGGCAGTCAGCTTCTCTGACTGGGCGAAGGTTATAATCTCCCGACCAATGGACAGCAGACTTTCCCGGTCAAACTGGATAACAGACATGCTCTTCTGAAACGCCTCCACACTCAGAGGGGAGAAGAAGCGGGCGGTACCGCTGGTGGGAAGAACATGGTCAGGGCCTGCCAGATAGTCACCCAGCGGTTCAGGCGACCAAGGACCCAGAAAGACCGCACCGGCATTACGGATCTCAGGAAGCAGCGTTCTGGGATCTTCCGTGACGATCTCCAGATGCTCAGGAGCCACCTGATTGGCAATCGCCGCACAGGCAGAGAGGTCATCGCAGACAATGGCGGCACCAAAGCGCTCTACTGATTCTTCCATGATATCGCTTCGGGAAAGATATCCAGTCTGACGAATCATCTCCTGATCCACCGCCAGCGCCAATTCCATAGAGTCAGTCATAAGCCATGCCGATGCCAACCGGTCATGCTCTGCCTGACTGAGCAGATCAGCAGCCACAAACCGCGGGTCGGCTGTCCGGTCGGCAATGACCAGCACTTCGGAAGGCCCGGCTACCATATCAATATCCAGTGTTCCGTAGGCCATGCGCTTGGCGGCGGCTACGAAAGCATTGCCCGGACCAACCAGCTTATCTACCTGAGGGATCCAGTCGGCACCATAGGTAAGGGCAGCTACTGCCTGAGCGCCACCCAAAGCAATCACTCTGTCTACGCCGGCGATTTTGGCTGCGGCAAGCACTGCTGTGTTCAGATTCTCAGTAGGAGGCGTCACCATAATGATCTCCCCCACCCCGGCCACTTTGGCCGGTACAGCATTCATCAGAACACTGCTGGGATAGGCCGCCGTTCCGCCGGGAACATAGATACCCACCCGTGAAAGGCCACGAACGATCCGGCCAACCCTACCTCCGTCAGGCGAGAGCCATTCCTCGCTCTTGGCGGCCAGTTTCTCGTTGTAGTCACGAATGTTAGCCGCGGCGTGTTCCATGGCGTGGATCAGCTGGCGGTCGCAGGCGAGATATGCCTGCTCCAGCTGTTGCTTTGTGATCTCATAGGGTTCACTTCGGTCAAATTTAATTGAGTAATCCCGGACTGCTTCATAGCCCCGGATGCGGACATCGTTCATAATGGCAGCCACTGCCCGGTCGACGTCCTGATTAACAGCTGCAGCCCGAGCCTTCAGATCAGCGATCAATTGCTGCTCCGTACTGCCGTCTGCCTTAACGATTCTAATCATACTTCTTTCCTCAATTCCCGCTGACAGCGAAGGATAAAGTCCTGGATCTGCTCTTTATGCAGTTTCATGCTGGCTGTATTGACAATTAGCCGGGCAGATACATTTGCTACCGTCTCAATAGGGATCAGTCCGTTGGCACGGAGTGTAGCGCCAGTCTCTACGATATCAACGATTCCGTCGGCAAGGCCAAGAATAGGCGCCAGCTCCACAGATCCTTCGATTTTAATCACGCCAACCTCCATACCTTTTGCGCGAAAAAAGTTCTGCGTAATCGCAGGGTATTTGGAGGCAATCGTTCTGGTACGGTATCCGGAATAGAACTCACTCCCTTCCGGCACGGCCAGAGCAAATCGGCAGGCGCCAAAGCCAAGATCCAGCACTTCATAGAAGGAGCCGCCCTTTTCCAGTATCGTGTCCTTACCCACAATGCCCAGGTCGCAGACACCATGCTCCACATAGGTAATTACATCGGGGCCTTTTGCCAGCACCACATCCAGAGGATAATCGGGCAGGGCGTGTATCAGCCGCCGACCCGGATGATGGATCGGAGTACAGTCCAGACCCGCGCGTTCAAAGAGGGCTACACTCTGCTCCTGCAGGCGCCCCTTGGTCAGGGCAATTCGCAGACGTTCACTCACCGATATCCACCTCCTCAACTTTTCCGGGCGAGAGAATCACCAGCTTACGGATTCCCCGCTCATTTGCCAATTGAATTGTATCTTCCAGAGTGGCGCAGGTGGACAGTTCACAGCTGCCGGGCGTACAGCTTTCTACATAGCGCAGCGCCATTGTAAACAATTCATCAGGATGCCAGACCATAGAGGAAACTTTGGCCGGCACAGGCTCTGGCAGGCAACGCCCAACGGCATCTACATGAATAGCAAATCCAGCCGCCGCGGCAGAGCGTCCAAAAACGCCGCAGAGCTGATCATAGCGTCCGCCGCTGAGCACCGCTTCGCCGGCACCCTCGGCATAGCCACGAAATACAGGTCCTGTATAATAGTCCAAATGATGGACCAAACCCAAATCAAAGCGGATATAGCGTCCGTAGCCGGACTGATCCAGCAGTTGATAGAGGCGACGCAGATAGCTGATAGCAGGCAATGGGCCAGCCAGTGCCTCTGCCTCGTCCAGCACCTCAGCACCACCGAAGAGATAGGCCAGCCGCTGAAGAGCCTGACAGCCGGGCTGCTCCCCGAACCGACCGAGAAAGTCATTAAGAGCCGCATAGTTCTTGCCCTCAATCAGGCTGCGCATCCGCTCCAGCTCTTCTCTGGTCATGGACAGCTGACTTGCAAGGGCAGGAAAAATATCCGCATGGCCCAGTTCAATATGAAACTGCTCCAGTCCACAGGCTCGGAGCGCGTCAACGGCGGTAGCGATCACTTCCAGATCGGCTCGTTCCCCTTTGGCACCGATCAACTCGATACCGCACTGAGGAATCTCCCGAAGCTGACCCATATGCTCCTGACCTGAGCGGTAAACCGTCTGGTCATAGAAGAATCGCTGAGGAAAGGGCATATCCTTCAGTCTGGTAGCAGCCACCCGGGCAATGGGTGTAGTACAGTCAGGGCGAAGTACGCAGATCTTTCCCGACCGGTCAATCAGCTTGACCATCTCTTCCTGTTCCATCGCAGAGCCGGAACCGGTAAAGAGATCATAGAATTCTTCTTCCGGCGTAATTATCTCACTATAGCCCCGTCTGGCAAAAAGACCGGTCAGCGCAGTCTCAATCTCTCTTCGCTGCTGACACTCGGCAAACAGACGATCCCGGGTTCCTTCCGGTGTATTGGGAATATATCTCATGTCGATCCTCCCACAAAGCTCAAATACTTTAGTACGCTAATACACTACCACACAAATGCGAGCCTGTCAATAGACAGGCTCGCAAAAGTTGATATCCGGTTAGAAGAAGGTGATCTGGCTGGTATCCGGCAGATCATCCAATGCGCCCATCTGGCGCAGCAGATCAATATGGGATTTGGAGAGCTTAGGACAGGAGGCATTGAGTTCCTCAATGGAAATGAATCTCTTTGTCTTTCTGGCTTCCACAATGGACTGGGCAGCGGACTCTCCCAGACCGGGGCAGGAGGTAAAGGGAGGCCGAAGTGATTTTTGTTCCCTGTCTACAACATAGTTGACAGCCTCAGAACGATAGAGGTCCATGGGTTCAAACTTAAAGCCACGGATGTAGAACTCGTAGCAAACCTCCAGCGTAATCAGCGTTTTGTCCTCAATTTCAGAACGCTTTTCCTTTGCCTTCAGCTCTGTCATCTTGTCAAGACATACATCCAGTCCCCGGAACATGAAGGTAGCATCCACCGCCTTGGCCCGCACGGAAAAATAGGCCGCATAGAAAGCCAGCGGGTCATGAACCTTGAACCAGGCAATCCGGAAGGCCATCATAACGTAGGCTACTGCATGGGCTTTGGGGAAGAGATACTTAATCTTGCGGCAGGACTCAATATACCACTCGGGGATACCATGACTGCGCATATCCTCCTCTATTCCCTCAGGCCAGGGCTTGCCCTTGTGAATAACACCCTTTCGGACAGCCTCCATAAACTTGAAGGACTTAAGCGGGTCGATCCCCTGCTGAATAAGGTAGATCATAATGTCGTCACGACAGCCAACCGCCTGGGTAACAGTGGCAGTGCCCGAAGTGATCAGATCCTTTGCATTGCCCAGCCAGACATCGGTACCATGGGAAAATCCGGAGAGACGAAGGAGCGTATTAAAATCTTTAGGCTGAGTGTCGATGAGCATCTGACGGGTAAAGCCGGTTCCGAACTCAGGAATGGCCACGGCACCAGTGGGGCCCAAAACAGGATCATTCTCAAAGCCCAATACCTTGGACGAGCAGAAGATAGACATAGTATCCTTGTCATCCAGAGGAATCGTGATAGGATCGATGCCCGAGATATCCTGCAGCATACGGATCATAGTCGGGTCATCATGGCCCAGCATATCCAGCTTAAGCAGGTTGTCCTCCATGGAGTGATATTCAAAGTGGGTAGTAATGATATCTGTATTGGGGTCATCGGCAGGATGCTGGACGGGACAGAAGTCGTAGATTTCCTTGTCACCGGGAATGACAACCATACCGCCGGGGTGCTGGCCCGTGGTTCGCTTGATTCCAACGCAGCCGGAGGCCAGTCGGGAAAGCTCTGCCTTATTGGCCTGCAGACCCCGCTCTTCCATATATTTGAGCACATAGCCGTAGGCTGTCTTCTCGGCCACAGTGCCTACGGTACCGGCACGGAAAACATGGCTTTGACCAAAGAGCTCAAACGTATAGCGGTGGGCATTGGCCTGATATTCACCGGAGAAGTTCAGGTCGATATCAGGCACCTTAGTTCCGCCATAGCCCAGGAAGGTTTCAAAGGGGATATTGAAGCCATCTTTCTTCAGCTTGGTCCCACAGACCGGACAGTCCCGATCAGGCAGATCCGCGCCGCAGCCATAGCGGACCACATCCACATCGAAGTCGGAAAATTTACATTTGGGGCAGCGGTAGTGAGGCGCAAGACTGTTAACCTCGGTAATACCCGAGAGGAAAGCAACCAGAGAGGAGCCAACAGAACCACGCGAACCCACCAGATAGCCATGGGCCAGAGAATCGGCCACCAGCTTCTGAGCAGACATGTAGATCACGTCGTACTTCCGCTGAATAATGCCCGGAAGTTCCAGATCTATCCTGTCCTGAACAACCTGAGGAAGCTCATCGCCGTACAACTCATGGGCTTTAGAATAGACCAGATATTCCAGCTCCTGAGCAGAATTCTCAAGTTTCGGAGCAAAGAGTCCTTTGGGCAGCGGCGGGATATTATCACACCACTTGGCAATCCGGTTGGTATCTCCAATGACTACTTTATAACAGTCTTCCGGGCCCAGATATGCAAACTCTTCCAGCATTTCATCGGTGGTCTTGAAGTATATGGGCAAATTCTTGTCAGCGTCACTGAAGCCTTGGGCTGCCTGAAGAATGTGTCGGAAAGTCTCGTCTTCCGGATCAAGGAAATGAACATCACCGGTGGCGCAGCACGGTTTATTCAAATCTTTGGCCAGACGAAGAACCGTCCGGTTGAAGTTTCGAAGATCCTCTTCATCCCGGGCTTTGCCCTGCTCGATCAAAAATCGATTGTTGCAAATAGGCTGAATCTCGAGAAAATCATACCATGAGGCAATCCGCTTAAGTTCATCGTAGCTCTTCCGGTCCACAATGGCCTGAAACAGTTCACCCGCTTCGCAGGCAGAGCCAATAATCAGTCCTTCCCGGTTCTCTTCAATCAAGCTTTTTGGCATAATGGGGTGACGTTTAAAGTGTTCCAAATGGGCCAGAGAAATCAGCTTATACAAATTTCGAAGACCAGACTGATTCTTGGCCAGAATGATCAGATGCTGTGCCTTCTGGCGGCGCTTGCTGCTGTGCCGGATAGAGCGCATAGCATTGTTGATCTCTGCAATGGCAGTCACGTTCATATCCGCCAGTGTCTTTCGGAACGGCACAAGCATATAGGCTACCGTAGCTGCATCGTCAGATGCCCGGTGATGGTTAAATTCGGGCAGGCTTAACTTGTTGGCTACGATATCCAGCTTGTATTTGCCAAGATCAGGCAGCAAATTCTGCGCCAGAATCAGAGTGTCGATAGAGGCATTGGTAAACGGACACCCTATACGCTGACAGCCGGCAGAGATAAAGCTCATATCAAAATCAGCATTATGCGCGGCCAGAGGTCTATCTCCCACCCAGTTCAAAAAGTCGTTGAGGGCTTCTTCTTCAGTGGGCGCGTCCTTTACCATTTCATCGGTAATACCGGTCAGATCCACCACTTCACGTGGAATGGGCCGCTGCGGATTGACAAAGGTATTGTATCGCTCGCAGACTTCGCCGTTTCGCAGCACTACAGCGCCGATCTCGGTGATCCGATCTCGATCCCGATTAAGGCCGGTGGTCTCGATATCAAAGCAGACAATCTCATCATCAAAGGTAGCCGTGGTATTGCCGTGAACAACTACGCGGTCGTCCACATCATTGATATAGTAGGCCTCCACGCCGTAAAGAATCTTAATCTTACTGCCGGCAGTATGCCACGCGTCAGGGAACGCCTGTGCGACACCGTGGTCAGTGACGGCGATAGCAGAATGGCCCCAGGAAATCGCCCGCTTAACCGCGTCCTTAACCTCGGTCAGGCCATCCATCATGGAGAAACGGGTATGCAGATGGAGTTCAACACGCTTCTCTTTGGCAAAATCCATTCTGGGATCAGGAGCTCGTGCAGGAGCAATGGCAGTAGGACTCAGTTCCAGATCTTTGGTATAGGAGTTGATCCCCAGCTTACCTTCAACAATGACCCACATACCCTTTTTAATCTTCTCAATTACAGGCTTTGCCTGACGATTTTCAATGAACTTGGAGACTATGAAGGAATTCGTGCTGTCAGTGATATAGAAGCTGATCACCCACGCCTTACGCTTTGCCAGTTCCCGGTGCTCGATAAAAAAGACTCGGCCGCAAACGGTGACAAATCCCATGTTGAGCGTCGCGTCCTTCATGGGGATCGGCTTGCGATGGATGGCTTTACCATAGATCATTTCGCCCGTAGGAGCCGGAGACTCTGCCTGCTTTTTCTTTTTGGGAGCAGGCGGCAGACTGACGGCGGCCTGCCGGAGCATCTCTTCCCGAAGGGCGGCTGTCTGGCGGAATACCTCGTCGTCACTCAGCGGAGGCTCTTCATCAGGAACGGGAGGCCGCTCCTCATCGGCAAACGGATCTTCCGGTACGTGCTCTTCTTCCGGATAATCAGACGCTTCCGGCGGGGTGGGCAGCTGCTCAGTCTCCTCCGATCCCGGCGCAGTCTCTGACAGCGGATGAAGGAGCAGCCTCTCCATTCCGTAGCAGCCAGAGATCACGATACCCAGAGAGCGCAGCACTGCTGCGTCGGGAGTAATATCTTCAAAGACCACATAAGCCTCGGCAGTGCGTTCAGCCTGATGGATTAAAATATTCACAACAATACACTGCTCAGCAATCTGAGCCAGCGGTCCAGTCAACTGACAGCCGCTGAACAGCTTAAGCAGAGGGATGGGTTCATTCAGTGCCATAGATAATCTCCTGTCGATGCTGTAGCTCAAAACCAGAAATAGCAATTCACAATCAGTTTATTATACCATGCTCAGCATCATTTGGACAGAGCGAATTGTAGACTGCTGCAAGAGAAAAAGACAGGCTCTATTCAGAGCCTGTCTTTGGCAGAATTATTCTGTTACAGCTCGTCAACCAGCTTGAACAGCTCATCCACCAGCTGATCCTCAGGAATCTGGCTCTTAATCACCTTTCCATGCTGGAAAAGGAAGCCAAAGCCGTTGCCGCCGGCAATGCCTACATCAGCAGCGGAAGCTTCTCCAGGCCCATTGACAACACAGCCCATAACAGCCACGGTAATGGGCTTATGGACATTCTTCAGTCGTTCCTCGACCTCGTTGGCCAGAGGGATCAGGTTGATCCGGGTACGGCCACAGGTGGGACAGGAGATCAGATTCGGGCCATCCTGACGCAGGCCGGCAGCCTGAAGGATACGTTTGGCAGCCACAATCTCTTCACAGGGATCAGCTGTCAGCGTAACACGGAAGGTATCGCCAATACCCAGCGCAAGAAGGCCTCCGATTCCCATGGCGGACTTGATCACACCCATCGTAGGAGTACCTGCCTCGGTAACGCCAAGATGGAGCGGATAGTCGCTTTTCTGGCTCATGAGCTGATAGGCTTTCATGGTGGTAGCTACATCAGAGGACTTGAGCGAGACGCAGATATCGTCAAAGTCATATTTGTTCAGCAGGCGGATATGCCCAAAAGCAGATTCCACCAGTGCCTCTGGACAGACTTTGCCATATTTCGCCAAGAGTTCCTTTTCCAGACTGCCGCCATTGACGCCAATCCGAATGGGAATATTCTTCATACGGCAGGCATCCGCCACAGCCTTGACACGGTCCTCAGAGCCGATATTGCCGGGGTTAATCCGAACCTTATCAGCGCCGGCTGCAATACATTCCAGAGCCAGCTTATAGTCAAAATGGATATCCACGACCAGCGGGATGTGGATCTGCTCTTTGATGGCGCCAATCGCCCGGGCAGCTGCCTTATCGGGGACCGCGACCCGAATAATCTCGCAGCCGGCAGCCTCCAGCCGGTGAATCTGAGCAACGGTGGCAGCCACGTCATGAGTAAGAGTAGAGCACATGGACTGGATAGCCACAGGAGCTCCGCCGCCAACAGGGACATTGCCTACCATGATCTGTTTCGTCATAGGTATTACCTCCTTATCCGGTAGTTCCGGACTGTCAGGTGAAAATCTTCAATACGTCATTGAGCATGACTGCCGCCATAAGAATCATCAGAAGGACCATGCCCACGATATGAACCATGGCCTCCAAGCGTTCAGGGATCCGGCGTTTAAAGAGCAGCATCGTAATCCCATTTACCAGCAGCAGGAAAATCCGGCCACCATCCAGAGCAGGGATGGGGAGCAAGTTCATTACGCACAGATTGACCGAGAGAAATGCTCCAAAATGGAACAGGTTCAAGAGCGCAGCTCCAATGTTGGGGGACGCTTCACCCACGTCACTCATAGTCTTAACGATACCCACAGGGCCGGAAAGATCATCGAATCCAGCCGTGCCTTCAAAGAGCATTTCGAGACTCCAGAAGACGTTCCGGGCAAAGTTAACCGCCGTATAGAAACCCAGCTTCAGCTTTTCGGCAAGTCCGGCGGGGCGGGCGGTGAAATAGAGACCGTAGCGAAGAACCGTCTCGCCTTCCACCTCATATTCACGAAGGACCATGGGCACATCATGCAGTGTGATCAGCTGGCCATCGCGTCGTACCTTCATATCAATAGGGGCGTCCCCTTCCAGCATCATGATAATCCCTAAATCATCGGTCAAGAGCACTCGTCTGCCGTTGACGGAGTGAATTTCATCACCCACCATCAGATATTCCTGACTGTCCATGGGACATCCGTCCATAAAGTCAGCGATTACCGGCTCTACATAAGTGACAGCGGAAGAGTAGATAATCAGAGAGATCACAATACCGGTGATCAGGTTAAACAGAGCGCCGGCAATCAGAATAAGAAATTTCTTCCAGCCGGCAGCACGGCTAAATGCACGCTCATCATCACTGTCTTCATCTTCTCCCTCCATAGCACAGAAGCCACCAATAGGGAGCAGACGAAGGCTGTAAAGGGTCTCACCCCGCTCTCGGGAAAAAAGCAGCGGACCCATACCAATGGAGAACTCATTCACCTTCACGCCACAGGCCTTTGCTACGATAAAATGGCCGAACTCATGAACTGCAATGAGCATTCCAAAAATAATAATGGCAAAGAGAATATACATAGTTTCCAAATACCTCCGGGGAAATTGCGAGGGTGAGGCCGTTCTTATCGGCGGGCAAAGCCCTCCAAAACAGCTTCACGGGCAGCCGCATCAGCAGCCAAGACCTGCTCCAGCGTATCAGCAGGACCGTGGGGCACCTTTTCCATGGCATATTCCACCAGCTCGGCAATCTCCAGGAAACGGATCTTGTCTTCCAGGAAGAAACCTACTGCCGCCTCATTGGCACCATTGAGGATAGCGCAGGGATTACCCGGTTTCTTTGCCGCTTCCAGAGCCAGAGCCAGACAGCGGAAAGTGTCCAGATCAGGTTCTTCAAAGGTAAGAGGAGGACACTTGAGCAGATCCATCTCTCCAGCGACCGCCTTAACACGGCGGGGATAGGTCAGCGCGTACTGGATAGGAAGGCGCATATCCGGAACCCCCATCTGCGCCAGTACGGCATTATCACAGTATTCCACCATAGAGTGGATAATGCTCTGCCGATGAACTGTGATGGAGATCTTCTCAGGCGGCATATCGTACAGACGCATGGCCTCGATAAACTCCAGACCCTTATTCATCAGTGTAGCAGAGTCAGTGGTGATCTTAGCTCCCATGGACCAATTAGGATGCTTCAGCGCATCGGCACGGGTGGCGTTGAGCAAATCCTCCCGCTTCTTGCCGAAGAAGGGGCCGCCGGAAGCAGTCAGAATCAGGCGCTTAACCTCTCCCCTGTCCCGATTGCACTCCAAACACTGGAAGAGAGCAGAATGTTCAGAATCCACAGGGATGATCTCAGCCCCATTCTCACGGGCAGTCCGCATCACCAGTTCGCCGGCACAAACTAAGGTCTCCTTGTTGGCAAGAGCAATCCGCTTTCTTTCGCCGATAGCTGCAAGGGTTGGCTTCAGGCCGATCATACCAACCACAGAGGTGATCACAGTATCAGCCTCAGAGAGGGTAGCCGCCTCTATCAGACCGTCCATACCCGCAGCTACACGAACCGGGGTATCAGCCAGCCGCACCTTCAAATCTCGGGCAGCAGCTTCACTATAGGCAACTGCCAGCTTAGGACGGAATTGTCTGGCCTGCTCTTCCAAAAGAGCTACGCTGGAATTTGCTGTAATTGCAGCCACAGACATTCCACAGGCGGCAATCACATCCAGAGACTGCCGCCCGATAGAGCCTGTGGAACCCAGCAGAGAGACATTCAGCATAGGTTCACACCTTCCTTTACAATTAAAGCTGGAACAAAGGGATGGTCTGGATAAATGCAACGGCAAAGGGAGCGCAGAAGATTACGCTGTCAAACCGGTCCAGAACACCGCCATGGGCCAGGAAGAGATGTCCATAGTCCTTAATGGAATACAAACGCTTAATATAGGAGAACGCCAGATCACCAAACTGGCTGACCACACTACCCAGCAGTCCGAAGACGACCATAGCCAGATAGTTAGGCTGGATCCCCGTAGCCAGCTGAACAATCAGTGCATAGAGGCTGCAAAGAGCGGCAGCGCCAAAGATACCGCCTATGGCGCCTTCCACCGTCTTGTTGGGAGACAGGACAGGAGCCAGCTTGTGCTTGCCCAGGAATTTACCGGCAAAAAGCGCGGCAGAGTCACTGCCAAAAGCGGCAAAGAAAGGCAGCATGGTATAGATATTATGAGGCATCAGATCGCACAGCAGCAGCAGACTGCAAAGCATCAGAGGGATAACGGCACCAGCCATTACGCTGGTGCTAATCTCATGAAGAGAGACCTTCCCCTGACTCTTAAATGCAGTGCCCATGAGAGCGATCATAAGCAGAAGCAGTCCGCCCAGAGCGGCAGGCATACTGCATCCGGCATAATACCAGAAGGGCACAGCAAAAGCAGTCAGCATTGCCGCAGCGATCATGACCCGATGATTGACACAGCCGGTAGCCTTCAGCAATTCATAAGCACCGATTGTAGTCAAAACGCCCAGCACAATAGCTACACAGATGGTAGGACAAAAGAGAAACAGAATCAGCATCAGAGGGATTCCAATGCCAGCCACCAGAAGTCGGGTTGCCATTTAGACACCTCCAAACCGGCGAGAGCGCTTCTGAAACGCTCCGATCGCCTTAATTAATTCTTCCTTGGTAAAGTCGGGCCAAAGCACGTCGGTAAAATAGTACTCGGAATAAGCCGACTGCCAGAGCAAGAAGTTGGAGGTGCGGATCTCGCCGCTGGGGCGAATAATCAGATCAGGATCCGGAACGCCGGCAGAAAACAGACGGCTGGTAATATCCTGTTCCGTAATGGAGGCAGGGTCTCTCCCCTCTTTCAACCAGTCAGCAGCAATCCCACGTACGGCGCGGGTAATCTCATCCCGGCCTCCGTAGTTCAGGCAAATATTCACCTGACAGCCTTCATAGTTTTTGGAGATTTCCTGCGTTCTCTGGCAGAGCGCTCTCAGCTCCGGAGTCAGAGGAGAGAGATCGCCGAAAAAGGCCATCTTCACTCTGTCACGCTCCATCTTTTCAATGGACTCGAGCAGATATTTCTTCAGCAGACCCATAATGGCATTGACCTCATCCTGAGGCCGCTTCCAGTTCTCGGTAGAAAACGCATAGACAGTCAAATAGTCCAGCCCAATCTCCTTGCAATAGGTAGCAATGGTCCGAAAGGTCTCGGCACCGGCGGCGTGACCGGCGGTACGAGGCAGGCCACGCTTCTTAGCCCAGCGGCCGTTGCCATCCATAATGATGGCAACGTGTCTGGGCAAGTTAGCAAAGTCCACTGAATGATCCGGTTGGGAAGTTTTTTGAAAAATAGGCATGATATACTATCCTATCCTTACACTTTAGTTGTATGCGCCATTACACGCTCATCAGTTCCTTTTCCTTCTCAGCGGTCATGGCGTCGATCTTCTTGCAGTAATCGTCAGTCAGCTTCTGGATATCCTTCTCCATATCCTTGGCATCGTCCTCGGTGATTTCGCTCTTCTTCTTCATGGCCTTAACCTTATCTACAGTATCACGACGGATATTGCGCACGGCCACCTTGGCGCTCTCACCGTACTTCTTGACCTGCTTGGTCAGGTCACGACGGCGCTCCTCAGTGAGCTGAGGGAAGGTCAGGCGGATAATACGGCCGTCGTTCTGGGGATTGATGCCCAGATCAGAGGTATTGATGGCCTTCTCAATGGCGCGCAGCAGAGAGGAGTCCCAAGGCTGAATGGTCAGCTGACGGGGATCGGGAGAAGCAATCGCAGCCACCTGATTCAGAGGAGTGGGGCTGCCGTAATATTCGACAGTAATACGATCCAGGACCTGAGCATTCGCGCGGCCGGCACGGACGGAGCCAAAGTCGCCCTGCAGGGAGTTGCAGGTCTTCTGCATACGAGTTTCAGCAGACTTGATCAGTTCTTTCATGGTTGTTCCTCCTCTAAATTAGTTCACGATCGTTCCCACGTTCTCGCCCATGATAGCCCGCTTAATATTGGCGGGATCCTTCAGAGCAAAGAGCAGGACAGGAATATTAGTATCCATAGACAGGGAAGTTGCGGTGAAGTCCATAACGCCCAGATGCTGAGCCAGCACATCGTCATAGCTGATGGAATCATATTTCACGGCGCTGGGATCCTTGTTGGGGTCAGCGTTATAAACGCCGTCGATGTTTTTAGCCAGCAGAATCACATCCGCATCGATCTCGGCAGCACGGAGAACGGCGCCGGTATCGGTAGAAAAGAAGGGATTTCCGGTGCCGCAGCCAAAGATAACCACGCGGCCCTTTTCCAGATGGCGAGTGGCACGAGAGCGAATGTAAGGCTCTGCAATCTGCTTCATCTCAATAGCAGTCTGGACACGGACTTCCACGTCCTTCTGCTCCAGCACATCGGCAATAGCCAGAGCGTTGATCGTAGTGGCCAGCATACCCATGTGATCGGCACGGACTCGTACCATGGCTTCGCCGCCATCCTTCTTGCCGCGCCAGAAATTGCCACCACCAACGACGACACCGATCTCGACGCCCAGCTCCACACACTCTTTAATGACATCACAGACTTTGCCGATCACTTCAAAGTCCAAGCCTCGGGACTGATTGCCGGCCAGAGCTTCGCCGCTGATCTTCAGAAGTACACGCTTATACTTTGGCTGATCCATGTTTATTCTCTCCTTAGCTTCATTATGGCGCAGTGATACCGCCACGTATTTCATTCATTCTAATCTATTTTTCAAGTTTTGCATAGAGGGAAATGAAAAGATTTTTATTTTCGTAATATTATACTTGCTTGCAAATGCATAGCTACCCGGATAAAATAGAAAATGGTGATGGCAATGAAGAACTATATGATGGTCCTCTCTTACGATGGCAGCCGCTATTTGGGTTGGCAGGGACAGGGCAATACGGAAAACACCATTGAGCACAAAGTTGAGACGGTCCTTCAGCGGCTGACCGGTGAGCAGACTAAGATGCAGGCCTCCGGCCGCACAGATGCCGGCGTTCACGCATTGGCTCAGCCAGTGACCTTTCAGCTGTCCAGGTCCTTGGACTGCCATTTGCTGCTGACTGAGTTGAATCGGTATCTGCCGGAGGACATCGGTGTACTTTCCCTCTCCCCCGCACCTGAGCGCTTTCATGCCCGACTCTCTGCGCGGAGCAAGATCTACGTCTATCGAATCTGGAACAGCCCAGCCCCAGATGTCTTTGGCCGGAAATACCGTTATCAAATATCCGATTCTCTGGATCTCCAAGCAATGGAGCAAGCTGCCCGGCAGCTGGAAGGCGAGCATGATTTTCGCTCTTTCTGCGGCTTGAAGCGCTTTAAAAAATCCACTGTCAGAGAGATCTATCAGATTTCTTTTTCCAGAACCGGAGATGAGCTCGCTCTTCGGTTTCACGGCAATGGTTTTCTTAACCGGATGGTCCGTATTCTTGCCGGCACCCTCATAGAAGTTGGCCTTGGACTGCGCAGTCCGGAGAGTATGACAGAAGTTCTCGCCGCAGAGGATCGGTCGGCTGCCGCCGGTGCACTTCCTGCTCATGGTCTTATGCTGGAAGAGGTATTCTACTAAACAGACTATAATATGATCCCCCTGACTCAGTCAGGGGGATCTGTTCTTCTGTTCTTATATTGGGTTATTCAGGCTGCCAACTGAATAGGCGCTTCCAGATTCAGCACCTCAAAGAACTGTCGGAAGGCTTCCCGGTCAGCATCGGTAAGAGAGGCAAGATCTGCCGAAATCTCAATCAGCACATAGCTGGGAGACCCCTGCTGCTCAAGGACAACAAAGATTATACCCTCCGGATCACTGTACTCGTCAACACGGTAAGCAAATCCCTGGGCATGGGCGCTTCCATCTGCCGAATGAGCCAGCGGGCTGAGATCCTGAGTCAGCAGGTATCCAGAGAGATAGATATAAGGATCATAGGTCTCCTGTACCTTCTGCTCCAGATAGGTCGAAGCATTGGCTACGTCGCTGAGTTCGGAAATGACAGAGAGTCGCCATCCATCACCTTCAAGATAGACATCCAGCAGTGCAGAAGTATCCTCGCCGGCAGGCGTGACAGTGTTTCCAAGGAAATGATTAAGAATCGGGATATTCATCTCATGGCCACCCTCGGGAACAAACGTGACGGTGCTGACGGCGGAATATCCGCTGACAGGCTGAGTGGTCATGTCCTGACGGATATACTCTTCCGCCATCTCGCTCTCATAGGCCATCTGCAGGTTCTCGTCTACTTCCGCTCCGTCCAGAACAGCGCCCATATACTGGAGCGAGAATGTAAGCAGGTAATAAGCCGCGTCACCATAGGCGCCAAACTCCATTACGCTGACAGGGCGCTCGATTTTGTCGCTCTCCGCCTCAGTGAGGCAAACCTGCCAGCTCTCGCCTCCGTCTGACTCACCCCGCAGTTCATAACCGTCTTCATTCTCTGTCAAAATAATTGTCAGACCATCAGGCTCCACCTGCTGCGTCTTCAGAGTATCCACCCAAGAGTCAAACAGATCCTCGGGAATATATCTGGTGGCCAGCATAAGGTCGTTCTCCTGCCGGGCAAAGGTGAGGAATCCGGACCGGAAGGCTTCCTCCTCCGCGAGAATCCTATCCACCGTCTTCTGTCGAAGCAGCTTACTGTCAGAATCGCTCAGCTTCAGCATGGGACCAGTCTCAGACGCAGTAATATGCTGTTCAAGATCCTCTCTGCTGTCGGTCCAGATCTGATAAAGCAGCTCTCCCCAGCCTGGAATTCCGGACCAGATATGTTCGTCAGCTACGTAGACCACCCACTCAGCAAACTGAGCTTCATAGAGATCATTGATGTCCTGACGGTAGTAATCAAACAGGTCAAACTCCAGTGTCGCTTCAGCCAGGGTGCGAACATCCAGCCAGATATACTTACCATCAACCAGAAGGCGGGTAAGAGTGCCATCGTTTTTCTCCGTTCCGGTAATAGAGACAGTCAGGTCCGCTTTCTGCTCACTGCCGCTGATGAAGCCCTCTACCTCCAGAAAAGCGCCATGAAAAGGCAGTACAGCCTCTATCCGCACATCCTCCAGAGCCAGAATTTCATCGACAGTAGTATAAAAGTGTTCTGCCTCAGGATTGGGCTCGCTCTTGCTGCAGCCGGTCAGCAGAACCAGCAGCAGTGAGCTTGCCAGAAGCAGAGAAAGGATCTTCTTCATAAGCGCTACCTCGC
Source organism: Oscillospiraceae bacterium (assembly GCA_017395935.1). Classification (GTDB taxonomy): domain Bacteria; phylum Bacillota; class Clostridia; order Oscillospirales; family Oscillospiraceae; genus Onthomonas. Next base: position 175,567 of record JAFQNL010000019.1, on the reverse strand, counting down.
AGGGAATGATTTGACTTTCATAGTACCGTTCCCCCGGCCAAATGTCAAGGGAAGCAGGTGCGGTGTAAAAACTCTTCAGAATATAATCCCGGCTCCCTGAGGAGCCGGGACCATTAGAATAACCTTGATTATTTCTCGTAGAACTCGCCGCCAGTCATGGCTCGCAGGACAGTATCTTCATGCTCATTGAGTGCGTTGGGAATCATCAGCGCCTCTTCCATATCCATATCGCAGATCGTGCCATTACGATGGCAGACCACACGATTGGTCTTACCGGCAGCCAGACAGTCAACTGCCCAATAGCCCATACGGGTAGCAGTCACTCGATCACGGGCATTGGGCGCGCCGCCGCGCTGAATATGGCCCAGGACGGTAACACGGGGATCAATGCCCAGTTCTTCCTTAATCATATCAGCTACCTTATTCGCACTGCCGGGGTCCTTCATAATCTCATCATCGTTAAACGCGCCCTCAGCGACAATGACCATAAAGTGAGTACGGCCATTCAGGCGGGCGTTTCGAATGCGTTCGGCCACGTCATGCTTAAAGTCCCATTTCTTCTCAGGAACCAGAACCGCGGTTGCGCCGGTAGCGATTCCCACATATTGAGCCAGATTGCCAGCCCGATGTCCCATAACTTCGACCACGGAGCAGCGCTCATGGGACTGCATGGTATCACGAAGACGGTCGATTGCCTCGATAGCGGTGTTTGCGGCACTGTCGTAGCCAATAGAGTAATGGGTGCAGCCGATATCATTATCAATCGTACCGGGAATGCCAACCACAGAGATTCCGTGCCGGGCCAGAGCCAGACAACCCCGGAAGGTGCCGTCGCCGCCAATTGCCACCACGCCATCAATGCCCATCAGCTTGCATGTAGCAACCGCCTTTTTCTGGCCGGCCTCGGTACGGAACTCATCACTGCGGGCAGTATACAGAATCGTACCGCCACGATTAATAATATGATTCACAGAGTTCTCGTCCATCCGATATACGTCGCCGCTAATCAAACCACTCCAGCCACGTCTGATACCAACAACGTCAATGCCCATATACAGAGCGGTTCGAACAACCGCGCGAACAGCCGCGTTCATTCCGGGAGCATCGCCGCCGCTGGTCAGGACGCCAATTCGTTTCACTGCTACAGCCATAATCATACCTCGCATTCAAAGTTGTATAAAGTTACTTTTGTAATGGATGTTTGCGTATCCTTATGATAACGCTTCCACATAGTATTTGCAAGATAATTCTCAACTATTCTCCCATTCTTTTGCAAGCGACAGCAGGGCAGCCTGCTCATTGGGACAAGTGCCGTCCAAAACAGCCTCCAGCAGACGATTCAAAATCTGTCCAAGGGGGGGACCCGGACGAAAGCCCTGATCAATCAGATCACGTCCCTTTACGGCAAGGTCTTTTAGGGAGAAGCAGGCCTCCTCTTCTATCAGCTGGTTCAGAACAGCTTTCGCCTGTTCATAATGAGCCAACTTTTCCGGGCGGCGGTCCGGCGCCTGTCCCATATAGTCTGCACGATGGACTTCCAGAGAGAAAAGGGCGCCCTCCTCTCCCATTTTGTTCATGAATTTCCTGCCTTCGCTGGCTGTCTGAGGCAAGGGCAGATCATGATATTTCACCTGAAGCAGAACCTGATCCCGCAGCTTATTGTCACAGCGAAGCTGAGTAAGCATCTGTTCGGTCAGTTCGACGCTTCTTGCGCCATGCCTATGGAAATGGCCAACACCGTTTTCATCCATGGAGATGGTGTCCGGTTTTCCGCAGTCATGAAAAAGCATGGTCAGGCGCAAAGGCAACTCCGGTGCAATATGATCAACTGCCGTCGCCGTATGGCGCCAGACATCGTAGCAATGATGGGGGTTATGCTGCTCAAAATCAAACATCTTTCCCAGCGGCGGCAGAATCTGGGCGAAAATATCCCTGTATTCAATCAGCAGTTTGCCTACGCCTTTCCCGACGAGAAAACCCTTCAGCTCGGCAAAGATTCGCTCCGCGGCAATATGTTCCAACAGGTAAGCGCATTTATGCATGGCTTTTCCCGTCTCTTCCTCAATCGGAAAGTCAAATCTGGCAGCAAAGCGCAGAGCGCGCAGAATACGCAGCCCATCCTCCTGAAAACGCTCCTCAGGCACGCCAACACAGCGAAGTACGCCGTTAGCAAGATCCTGCTGGCCACCGTAGAAATCCATGATGCCCTCATCCGGATGATATGCCATCGCGTTGATGGTAAAGTCTCTGCGAGCAAGATCCTCTCTCAACTCAGAGACGAAGATAACCTCATCCGGATGCCGATGGTCAGAGTAAGCTCCATCAGTGCGGAAAGTGGTAATTTCATAGCCCTCACCAGCATCGATCACCATTACAGTACCGTGCTGGAGACCGGTTTTGGCTACATTCTTATCCGGAAAGCAGGCAATGACCTCTTCCGGTTTTGCGTTGGTGCAGATGTCCCAGTCGTGGGGTTCACGCTTCAGAAGAGCATCCCGGACACAGCCCCCCACTACATAAGCTTGATAGCCATGTTCATTGAGCCGTCGGATCATGGCGGCAGGGATAGCTGGAATTTCAAATCGCATAGATTTGCTCCTCCTTTCTATAATCCAAAATTTGAAGATATGGCCCTGAGGAGCAAGATCGTTCCCCAGGGCCAATTTGAATCACTTCATCACACACATCGTCAGCGCAGCTCAGTCCTCTTTCTGAGTCTGACTGTCGCCGCCTGTGATACTGTCAATAATGTCGCCGATAATACCCTGCTCTTCACAGACAATCACACAGGTATCTTCCAGTTCACCGGCAGTAGCGGTAATCTCCCAGGTGCCGGGGCCGATCCACTTAACGACACCGTTGACAACGGTGGCTACGGTGGTATCGCTGGAGCTCCACGCGATCTCGCCGGGCCAATCCTCAGGCAGAATCACCGGGAAGATGGTATACGATGCGTTAGCCTTAAGATGGATCGTATCCTCATAGATGTCGATGAGTTCGATCTCAGGCTCAGCACAGCTCACCTGGCAGGTGGCAACCGCGCCATCGGCAGAGGCAGTAATCACACATTCTCCCTGGCCAGCCCAGGTCACGACTCCCTCTTCCACAGTGGCAATGGTCGTATCGCTGCTTGTCCAGACCACTTCGCCGCTCCAGTTACTGGGCACGATCTTAGGCAGCAGGGTCTCAGACTGCTTGTACTCCAGTTCCAGAATGCCCAGATCCAGCGTAATGCCGCTGACAGTAACATTACCACAGCGAACCTGACAGGCGGCGGACACTTCACCGGCAGTAGCAGTCACAGTACAGCTTCCACTGCCCACCCAGGTAACCAGACCATTGGTTACCACAGCAACCTTATCGTTGCTGGAAGACCACTGGATCTTGCCGTTCCAAGCTCTGGGATCAACACTGGCAACCAGCTGATAATGGCCATTGCCTTCCAGAGAGATGGACTGCTGACTCAGGGTAATTGCTTCAGGCTCAGGACTCTTGATGGTAAGAGCAGTGCGGACAGTAGATTCATTGCCCGACTTATCTTTGACAGTATAAATGATGGGATAAATACCAGCCTTGGCCTCGTTGATCAGACTGGTATCTACTTGAATCTGACTGGTCAGATTACCGTCCATCTCATCATGAGCGGTTACACCGGTATGATAATCCACGGCATCTCCCAGAGAGATTGTAATATCGTTAGCAGAGAGCATAGGGGGCTTTGCATCGGCAACGACAACGGTAACCGTCTTGACCGTCTTATGACCCAGCTCATCTACTGCGGTGATCTCCACAGTTTCAGTGGCAGCCTTGGAGAAAACGGTAGAACGGCCGTCCTCACTGATAGTGCCGCCGCTTGTAATCTTGATGGAGTACTCGCCTTCATCAGATACGGCCCGGACCAGATCAAACAAACCGATACGCTCACCGTAATTGGCAGTATAGCTATCTACCAGCTTTACTTCCGGCCCCACATGATCGCCCTGAGAATAGACGAAGATACCGATTCCGCCAATGAGAATAACAGCCAACAGAGCTGCAATAATCGCAATCTTTTTCTTATTCATAGGATAACTCCCACTTTCAAGAATTTCACGTTGATTTATCATAGCATATCTCCTGCCAAATATCTACTCTTTCTCAGGAAATTCTCAAATTTTCACAGGAAAGCAGACCACAGCTCTGCCTTTGCTTAGTCTTGCCAGATTTTCAGAAGCTCAACAGCTCCGAAAAAAACGCCCGCTGATTGCTCAGCGGGCGTTGATACAAGAAACAGATCAATCCTTGATAGAGGGGGCATAAGCAGCGTACTTGGCAACCTTCTCAGCGCAGGCGGCCTCGTCAGCATCGTTGCAGAGAATATAGACCTTGATCTTGGGCTCGGTGCCAGAGGGACGGATAATGAAGATGGTACCATCGGCCAGGTTATACTCGACCACGTTGGAACCCTTCAACTCCATCTCGGTGGCAGCGCCGGTAGCCACATCGGTAGCAAGACCGGTCTGATAATCCTTGACAGTGACAACGGCAGTGCCAGCCACTTCAGTCTTGGGATTGGCGTGCAGGCCCTTCATAATCTCGGCCATCTTGTTCATGCCGTCCAGACCGGGCATGACCAGATTCAGAGTCTTCTCCTGATAGAAGCCATACTTGTTATAGCAGTCGCGCAGAGCGTTGAACAGAGTCTTGCCCTGAGAAGCATAGTAGGCAGCCATCTCAACAATGGAAACAACGGCGGTCACAGCGTCCTTATCCCGGACAAAGTCACCCAGCATGTAGCCATAGGATTCCTCGAAGGAGAAGATAACATTGCCTTCGCCGGACTTCTCCAGCTTGTCCTTCTTCTCGGCCAGGAACTTAAAGCCGGTGAAGGTCTTGGCATAGTTCAGACCATTGGCAACAGCGACAGCGGGAACCATGGGAGTGGAGACGATGGTGGTCAGAGCGTAGGCGTTCTCAGGCATCATATTGTTGCGCTTACGGGCACCGACCAGATAGTCGAACAGGATGACGCCGGTCTGGTTGCCGGTGAAAACCTCGTACTCGCCCTGAGCGTTACGGACCATGATACCAACGCGGTCAGCGTCAGGGTCAGTGCCGATAATCAGGTCACAGTTGTTAGCCTTGGCCAGTTCAACGGCCAGAGCAAAGCCCTCAGGATTCTCGGGGTTGGGGCTCTTGACGGTGGGGAAGTTACCATCAATGACCATCTGCTCGGGTACGCAGATCACGTTCTTCATGCCCATACGCTTCAGAGCCTCGGGAACCAGCTTATGGCCAGTGCCGTGGAAGGGAGTATAGACGATGGAGAACTCGTCAGCAACCTTGGCAACGGCTTCGTGGTCGATGACCTGCTCCAGAGCCTTGGCCAGGAAGGCCTCATCAGTCTCGGTGCTCAGGACGGTGACCAGGCCCTTGGCCTTGGCTTCTTCCAGATCCATGGTCTTGACATCAGCGAAGACGTCCAGTTCCTTCATCTTGGCAGCAACGGTATCGGCATGGACAGGAGGCAGCTGAGCGCCGTCAGACCAGTAGACCTTGTAGCCGTTATATTCCTTAGGATTATGAGAAGCAGTCACGTTGATACCTGCAATGCAGTTATAATGACGGACGGCAAAAGACAGCTCGGGAGTGGGCCGGAGCTCATCATAGATCTTGACCTTGATGCCGTTGGCGGCCATAACGCTGGCAGCTTGCTCAGCAAATTCCTGAGAATGGTTACGGCTGTCACAAGCAATCGCAACACCGCGCTCCATGGCCTCAGGGCCTTCAGCCTTGACGACCTCGGCAAAAGCCTGAGTGGCATGACCGACAATATGACGGTTCATATGGTGCAGGCCGACGCACATAGTGCCGCGCAGACCGGCAGTACCAAACTCCAGGGGACCGAAGAAACGGCTTTCGATTTCCTTTTCGTTATCAGCGATCGCTTCCAGCTCGGCCTTCTCAGCGGCGGACAGAGCGGGACTATTGAGCCATTTCTTGTAAGTTTCCATATAGCACATGGGAAACACCTCCGTTTTTATGATATTACTATTATAACAGTGGTCCTCCGGCTTTGTCTAGTGGACTTTGACCAATATTTGCCGAAAGAAAGCTTTTACTTATGATATTTGCTTCCGGCGTTGATTTGAAAACTTCGATAAATCTGCTCAAGTACCATAACCCGTGCCAGGTGGTGTGGAAAAGTCATAGGAGACATGGAAAGCCGAAAAAGGGCTTTCTCCTTGACGAGATCATGAAGGCCAAATGAGCCGCCGATTACAAAGGTCAGACTGCTCTGACCCTGAACAGCCCACTGCTCCATCCTTTTTGCCAGCTCCGGGCTGGAGAGGGTCTTCCCTTCTACGCACATGGGGATCAGGGCGCTTGCTTTGGGCACCTTCTCAAGAATCTGTCGTGCCTCCTGCAAAAGGGCAGCGTCAATCTGAGCCTGAGACGGGCGGTCAGGCAAACGGACCTCGTTTAGCTCCACCACAGACAGTCTGCAAAACGCGGACAGACGTTTTACGTATTCATCTACCGCTGCCAGATAGAACTTTTCCTTCAGTTTCCCGACACAGATCAATGTTACATTGACCATGACACAACTCCCCTTTCGTCAGATCTCAAAGCAATCGCTGAGACTGTCTCTTGGCGCTACACTGATCCGAACACCACAGCAGCCTGCATCCGAAAGCATATCCTTCACCCGCTTCAAAGCGTGCTCAGGACTGTTATTCTCGTCACTCAGATGGGCCAGAATGATCAGTCCCGTTCCCTCTCTGACCAGGCGAAGGGCCAATTCAGCACAGCACTCGTTAGACAGGTGTCCGGTGGGGCCAAGAATCCGCTCCTGTAACAGGTAGGGGTACGGCCCGTTTCTCAGCCAGTCGGCATCATAGTTGGACTCAATTACAGCAGCATCCACACTGCGCACCGCTTCGTGGACAGACGCGGAGACGTAACCCAGATCGGTGACGACCGCTGCCCGTCGGATACCATCGGAAATCAGATATCCCATGCTGCCAGGGGCGTCATGGGAGGTAGAAAAGCCGGTAATTTCCATCTTGCCCAAGCGGACGAGCTCCTGCGGAAGGATATAGTGGAGCGTATCCACCTCCATGTCTTTCTTTCTACAGAGCAAATCCGCTGCCGCATGCTCGGTCAAATAGATTGGCAGCTTAGCTTTTCTGGTCAAAACGGGAAGTCCGTCTATATGATCCCGGTGAGTATGCGTAATGAATATACCGCGCAAATCTGACAGGGCAAGACCCAGCGAAGCAAGCCTTGTGGTAATCTTCCGGCAGGAGATGCCGGCATCTATGAGAATATGATCGGTGCCGGAGGAAATCAGAATACTGTTTCCTGCAGAGCCGCTGGCAAGGGTATGTATCTCCATTTTTCCTCCTCATGTCCTTCTCGGTACAGAACAACAGCGGCAGCAAAGCTGCCGCTGAGTATACTCGGTATCTTATTATATGGGAATCAGACAGCCCGGGAATGGGGCCGGGTTTCATCATCAGGCTGTTCCACCAGCTTGATATCAGCGCCCAGTCCCTGGAACTTTTCAACCAGCTTCTCATAGCCGCGCTCAATATAGTGAATCCGGCTGATCTCAGTGGTTCCTTCAGCTGCAAGTCCGGCAATAACCATAGCTGCGCCGGCACGCAGGTCGCAGGCACAGAGAGTAGCGCCCATAAGACGATCCACACCTTCAATAACAGCAACCTTGCCGTCAACCTGAATCCGGGCGCCCATGCGGCGGAACTCGCTGACATAACGATAACGGTTCTCCCAGATGCCCTCGTTGACCATGCTGGTGCCATTTGCAAGGCAAAGGCAGGCGGCGATCTGAGGCTGCATATCGGTGGGGAAACCGGGATAAGGCATAGTACGCACATTAATCCGGCGCAGTTCACCCATACGACGGACACGAACAGCGTCGCCCATCTCTTCTACATGGACACCCATCTCCATTAGCTTGGCAGAGATGCAGTCCAGATGCTTGGGGATTACATTCTTAATGATAACATCGCCGCCAACAGCAGCAACAGCAGCCATATAGGTGCCCGCTTCAATCTGATCGGGAATAATGGAATACGTGCCGCCGTGAAGCTCTCTGACACCACGGATCCGGATCACGTCAGTGCCGGCACCCATAATATCCGCGCCCATGGCGTTAAGGAAGTTGGCGAGGTCTACAATATGAGGTTCCTTGGCAGCGTTTTCAATGATAGTCAGGCCATGAGCAGTAGAGGCAGCCAGCATAGCGTTCATGGTCGCGCCCACAGAAGCCTGATCCAGGTAGATAGAGGTGCCCTTTAGACCTTCTTCGGGAGCAGAAGCACGGACATAGCCGGCAACAACATTAACGCTTGCACCCAGAGACTGGAAACTCTTGATATGCAGGTCAATGGGACGGGTGCCCAAATCACAGCCGCCGGGCATGGAGACAACAGCCTCACCAAACCGGCCAAGCAGCGCGCCAATAAAGTAGTAAGAGGCGCGCATCTGGCGAGAGAGCTTCTCAGGCACATGATAGCGGTTGATGTGAGTGCTGTCGATCTGCACAGTATTTTTATTGATCAAACGGACATCGGCGCCCAGTTCCTGCAGGATACGCAGAATCAGAGTAACGTCGCTGATCTGAGGGATATTTTCGATCCGGCAAACGCCGTCGACCAAAAGAGCCGCAGGGAGAATGGCAACAGCAGCGTTCTTTGCGCCGCTGATCTCAACTGTACCGTAAAGAGGCTTTTTGCCGTTGATTACATATTTTTGCAAAGCTGACACCTTCTTTATTTAGGCTGCCGCGAGGATACGGCTATCAGAGAAAACCGATAACGATGTAAACCACATAGGCCACTAAGTGGGATATCTGATTATCGGGACAAGTCAATTTAGGTCCATTTATGGACATGTACAGTATATCACTGGTTTACAATAAAAGCAAAGGGAATTTATGGATACAACCAGACAATTTTGCGCAGCAGCCTTTTACCTATGTACTTTTGACTGGCAAAACACGCCAAAACAGTTACACTGATGTCAGAATTGTAACATATGATTTGTTTTTCGTCAAAAGTGAGAAAATGCACTTTTTCATATTTTCACGACACAAAGCGCAGGATTTATCCCCTTGACAGCCATGATATAATAAGTTCAGTCGTCAGTTAGAAGATTCTTTCATATTTTTCCGGAAAGGAGGAGTTCTTGTGGCCATTCAGAAGGGCGTCAAGACGGTGGCAGGCAACCGAAAGGCTTTTCATGACTATTTCATCGAAGACCGATACGAAGCCGGTATCGCGCTCAGCGGCACCGAAGTCAAGAGCATCCGCGCCGGAAAGGTCAATCTAAAGGACTCCTTTTGTCAGGTAAAAAACGGCGAGTTGTTTGTTTACGCTATGCATATCTCCCCTTACGAAAAGGGCAATATCTTCAACCGGGATCCTATGAGGGACCGAAAGTTGCTCATGCATAAACGGGAAATCCTGAAACTGCAGGCCAAGATCCAGCAGGACGGATACGCACTCATTCCCCTCTCCCTTTATCTGAAGGACTCTAAAGTTAAAGTGGAGATCGGACTTGCCAAGGGTAAGAAACTCTATGACAAGCGTGCTTCGGCCGCCGACCGCTCTGCTAAGCGCGAAATCGATCGGGCTATGAAAACACAGGGCCACTATTAATCAATCAGATTGTATTTAACCTTATTAAGGAGGATATTATTATGGCACGTAATCCCCAGATTACCATCGAGATGGCAAACGGCGGCAAGATGGTCGCCGAGCTCTACCCCGAAGTAGCTCCCAATACTGTCAACAACTTCCTGGCTCTTGCCGGTTCCGGCTTCTACAACGGACTGATCTTCCACCGTGTTATCCCCGGATTCATGATCCAGGGCGGTGACCCCATGGGCGCAGGCTACGGCGGCCCCGGCTACAGCATCAAGGGCGAGTTTTCTTCCAACGGATTCGACAACAAGCTGACTCATGACCGCGGTGTTCTTTCCATGGCCCGCTCTATGTCCCCTGACTCTGCCGGCAGCCAGTTCTTCATCATGGTGGAGAAGGCTCCCCACCTGGACGGCCAGTACGCCGCCTTCGGCAAGGTCATCGAGGGTATGGAAGTTGCCGATAAGATCGTCTCTGCCAAGCGTGACTGGAACGACAGACCCCGCGTAGAGCAGAAAATCAAGCTCATGACTGTTGAGACTTTCGGCGAGACCTATCCCGCTCCCGAAAAGTGCTGATCGGTCTCTTCTGTTGATAAGCTTTTCTATTCCCAGCAGCCCCAATCGGAGGGCTTGAGCCCTCCGATCGATACGGGGGCGTACTGGTTTCGACGGGGATGGTGAAGCAGGATAAGCGAGCGGCGGCGCCTGCCCGCCATAAAACGGGCAACTTATAAATCAAATAACAACAACAATTACGTTGCTGTCGCTGCCTAATTAGGCGCGATCGTCCCGGCCGGAAGGGCCACGAGCCGGTTCGGGGCGTGACTTTAGTGGCGAACGTGAGTACGGTAAGCTTTGCCCGTGCCATGCATCATGAAGCTACCAACTGCCTGAGTGTGACGGCTCACGCTTGCAGAAGGAAATGTAAATAACCGTCTGCGCTCGGAGAAAGTTCTGTGAATCTGTTTTCGGACGCGGGTTCGATTCCCGCCGCCTCCATCAAAAAAGAAGCAACTTTTGTCTGACAAAAGTTACTTCTTTTTTATTTAAGCCGCTTATCTTGGCATATCATCATGCGTCAGCGTGTATATCATTGCCGTAGGCGCATATCATCAGCCGAAGGCTATATTCTCTGCGGCTTGATGATATACCGCTGACAAGCTGCGGATGATACATAAGGCTTCGCCTTGATTTGATAGATGAAAAGTGGTATATTCAGTTCGATAAACTGGAATTTATAGGTGAGCATATGAACTGCGTAAATAAAACACTATATATCCCTTTGTATGGAAAATCGTACGTCAGTAAAAAAGGAATATTCCTTGACGATAAAAAAGCGGAAGAAATTTGGGAAGCGGAGGGATTCGCACTCAAAGGAAAATCTAAATCGAAGTGGCTTGCCTACTATATGGGTACTCGCTCTGCTGTATTTGACGAATGGGTAAAGAAGCAGTTAGCAGATGTACAGGATGCCGTGGTCATTCATATTGGATGCGGCATGGACAGCCGAGTTTTGAGAGTAGGACCTATAAAGCAAAAGTGGTACGATGTGGATTTTGCTGAAGTTATTGAAGAAAGAAAACGATACTATTCCGAATCTGCTGACTATCAAATGATTGCAGGGGATGTGAGGGAAGGCAACTGGCTGACAAGTATTCCCGAAAAGAAGTGTGCTATTGTTGTTATGGAAGGCGTAAGTATGTACTTGACCTCCAAAGAAGTACACGGATTAGCAGAAAACCTGTGTGGGCATTTTGAACAGATTGTGTTTTTGATGGACTGCTATACTGTTTTGGCTGCTAAACTGTCCAAGCACAAAAATCCAATAAATGATGTCGGTGTTACTGAGGTTTATGGTATAGATAATCCTGAGTTGTTTCAGCACGGCGAGTTTGTTTATGTCAAGGAACACTCAATGACACCGCAAAAGTACATAGATGAGTTGACTGGTGTTGAGAAGTATATTTTCGGGAAACTGTATGCAGGAAGCTTTTCTAAAAAGCTGTATCGCTTGTTTGAATACAGAAAAGCGTAAATTTCAATTTATCGAACAGGGCAGGTACATTACTTTTGGGCTTTTTTACCCCTGTTTCTACTCCGTTTAGATAGTCTTTTACATCTAAAGACACCATTGAAATCTGAACCCTCAAGTTCAGACTCAATGGTGTTTTTATTTTAATAGCCATCATAGGATCTTTCTTCGTGCCATCACTTTCCTCTCCGAACATAGGTTACATGATTATTTGCCCGCGCTTCTCGTTGTTGGAAAGAGCCTGCCCGCAGGAGCATAGTTCTTCTCAGTACTTTACACCCCAAAACCCTCTATGATATACTCAAAGAAAGCCTTTTCATGGAGGTGTTTTCTGTGTCTCGGTTACAAAAGCTGCTTCTCATTCTGGTCGTTGCCGCAGTGCTGGCCATTGCTATTTTGACTTATCCCAGCGTGGGAAGCGTCGCCCTTTTTTCCGCGCTGATTCTTAGTTTTCCTATCTACTTTATTCAGCGTTTTTTAAACCGCTGAGCATTTTCATTCCTTAAGGAAAGGATCTCTGCACCATGCTATATCTGCTTTTGGCCATCTTCAGCAGCGCCCTTGTCTCCATCACCATGCGTTTAAGTGAAGGAAAGATCAGTGGAAATGCCAGCATGCTGGCGGTGAACTATCTCATGTGTCTTCTGCTGGCAGGCATGCATACCGGATTTGACGCCCTGCTTCCTACATCCGGTAAAATGACTTTGACGGTCGTATTCAGTTTCATCAACGGACTGCTCTATCTGCTGGGCTTTGTGCTGCTGCAGTTGAATGTAAAACGCAACGGCGTCGTCCTTTCAGCTACCTTCATGAAGCTGGGCCTGCTGGTACCTATGGCAGTTTCGATCTGTTTCTTTGGCGAGAGCCCCACTCTTTTGCAGGCCGTCGGCTTTCTGTTAGCCGTTGCCGCCATTATTTTAGTCAATACCCGGACGAACGAGGATTATGGAAGCTTCGGCTTTGGTCTGATCCTTCTACTGCTGGCTGGCGGCGGCGGTGACGCCATGGCAAAGGTTTTTGAAGAGCTGGGGGATCCCGCCCATTCTGAGCAGTTTCTCCTGTATACCTTTGTGTTTGCTCTGCTGCTATGTCTGCTTCTGGTTCTTTGGAGAAAAGAGAGGCCCGGAGTCGCTGAGCTGGGTTACGGTCTGCTCGTTGGCATCCCCAACTACTATTCAGCCCGGTTCCTGCTGCTATCACTGGACAAGGTCGAAGCCGTCATCGTGTATCCTACTTACAGTGTCGCTACGATCGCCCTTGTCTCGCTGGCCGGCGTCTGCTTCTTTAAAGAGAAGCTGAGTCGCCGACAGCGTCTGGCGATTGCCGTGATTCTTTTGGCTCTGGTAGTACTGAATATCTGATTGAGACAATAGGAAAGGATGATTGATTTTGGATCCAAGAACACTGTTGACTGTCCTTCATGTGGCTGAGCGTTTGAAGGATACGACACGGCATAGCTATACCTCCGGCGGACGCCATGAAAGTGTGGGTGAGCATAGCTGGCGTACAGCGTTGATGGCCTACTTTTTGAAAGACGAATTTCCCGAGGCAGATATGGACAAAGTAATCCGTATGTGTCTGATCCACGATCTGGGCGAAGCGTTTACCGGAGATATCCCCACCTTTCTCAAGACCAGCGCTGACGAAGAGAAAGAGGACTCCCTGCTGGACAGCTGGGTAGCCACTCTCCCTCTCCCCTATCGGAACGAAATGGCAGCTCTCTATCAGGAGATGAGTGAAAGGAAAACCCTTGAAGCACAGATTTACAAGTCTCTTGACGGGTTGGAAGCAGTCATTCAGCACAACGAGTCAGATATCAGCACCTGGCTTCCAAATGAATATGATCTGAATTTGGTCTACGCCAACGATCGGGTGACCTTTTCCCCATATCTGACCTGGCTCCGGGAGGAGATCAGGCAGGATACCTTGAAAAAAATCAAAGCGGCAGAAAATTAATACTCCATAACACAAAAAACGCCGTGACCATTTAGGTCACGGCGCTTATTATTCATCGGTAGACTCGGTTTATTTGTAGAGGGGGAACTTCTGGCAAATCTGGGCGACGGTAGCCTTAACCTCATTGGCAGTGCCTTCAAAGTCCTTGGCGGTCAGAGCGATGCAATGCGCAATCTGCTTCATCTCATCCGCACCCAGACCGCGAGTGGTAACAGCGGCGGTACCAATACGGACACCGCTGGTGACCATGGGCTTCTCGGGATCGCCGGGAATAGCGTTCTTATTCAGGGTAATGTGGTTGGCATCCAGACGCTCCTGAAGTTCCTTACCGGTAATGTGCATGGGGCGCAGGTCAGCCAGCATCAGATGGTTATCAGTGCCGCCGGAGACTAGGTCAAATCCCTCTTCCAGCAGAGCATCAGCCATAGTCTTAGCGTTCTTGACTACGTTGTGAGCATAGACTTTGAAGTCATCGCTCATCGCTTCCTTCAGGCAGACTGCCTTGGCAGCAATAATATGCTCCAGAGGACCGCCCTGGGTGCCGGGGAAAACGCCGGAGTTAAGTTTCTTGGCAAACTCTTCCTTTGCAAGAATCATGCCGCCACGAGGACCACGCAGCGTCTTATGAGTGGTAGTCGTGACGATATCGGCATAAGGCACAGGACTCTCATGAGCGCCGCCGGCAACCAGACCAGCAATATGAGCCATGTCAACCATAAAGACTGCGCCAACCTCGTGAGCAATCTCAGCGAAGGTCTTAAAGTCAATCGCTCTGGGATAGGCAGAGGCACCAGCAATAATCAGCTTAGGCTGGTTCTTTCTAGCCAGATCACGGACCTGATCATAGTCAATGAGGCCGGTATCATAGTTGACGTCATAGGAGACGATATTATAATACTTGCCGGAGATATTGACCGGGCTGCCGTGGGTCAGGTGGCCGCCGTTAGCAAGGCTCATACCCATCATCGTATCGCCCGGTTTCAGCAGAGCAAGCTGAACAGCAGCATTGGCCTGCGCGCCGGAATGAGGCTGAACATTTGCGAAATCGGCGCCAAAGAGCTTCTTGGCGCGCTCAATGCAAAGCGTCTCCACTTCGTCGACAAACTGGCATCCGCCATAATAGCGCTTGCCGGGCAGACCTTCAGCATATTTATTGGTCAGAACGGAACCCATGGCGGCCATAACGGCGGGAGAGGCAAAGTTCTCGGAAGCGATCAGTTCCAGTCCATCCCGCTGGCGGTCCAGCTCACGATTCATCATCGCGGCCAGATCGGGATCAAAGCCGGAAACCAGACCGATGGTGTCCATCAGATTTGCATACATGGTTATTTCCCTCTTTCTGTGTATGATCTTCTTACTGCAGTGTATTTCTCAAAAGAACAAGTGTACTCTCAGAGAAGATACTTTCATAGTGTCAGTATACACCATTTGCCGAGAAAATCAACCTTTAGCAGACTAAATCGTTGATTCCTCCAAAAAGAGACTGAAAAAGACTCCCTCTCTGCCACATAACAGAGAGGGAAAAATCATCTTTTACAGCTCCCGGCGGCTATACAGCCAATCCAAAAAGCCCTCGCAGCCCATGACTACGTCTCGATAGGTAGACTCAAAGTCTCCGGTATACCAAGGATCGGCTACATCCCGGGGCTGGTCAGTATAGTCCAGGAGCAGACTGATCTTATGAGCCGGATCGCCATCAATGATCCAGCGTAAGTTTCGGACATTGTAGCGTTCCATACAGATAATATAGTCGTAGTATCTGTAGTCCTGACGGGTCATTTGAACAGCCCGTCTGCTGGGGCAGGGAATGCCTACCTGACGAAGCTTATTCCGTGTGCCATAGTGGACATCATGGCCCAATTCCTCCCGGCTGGTCGCCGCAGAAGCGATCTCAAACTGATCTTCAAGACCACGCTGACGGACCATATCTTTCAGGACATATTCAGCCATTGGTGAACGGCAAATATTGCCGTGGCAAATGAAAAGTATCTTTTTCATAAAATGGCCTCGCTTTCTTTGATGGGATATTGTAACATGTTTTGCACTGGATTGCAACCAAGGCTCCCCCTCGGGAGATGCTGTCAAAAACCTTTGGTTTTTAACTGGTCTTGTGTATCAATACCGCTATACCGTCTCATTCGCCACGGTGTTCGCTGTGCCGCCTTCTCCTTAGAGAGAAGGCTTTTTCCGTCGGCAAGAGTTACGCCCCTAAAGTAGATGACGAAAAATCGGCTTCCGAAGGCGGAACAAATACCCAACAGCACTGGCACAGAAATTCCACTGCCTGTGACACAGTAGAATTTACGGTTATGGACGGGCAGCGGCAATTTACGAAGAAATCTTGATTTCTGTGTTGTACGGAAGTAAAATCAATTTGGCAAATAAGAATTTGACAAGGAGTAATTACTATGTCGAGAATGGAAGAAGTCGAACTAACAAATATGTGCATGATTTGCGATGGTAAGGGCAATGTGCTCGTGCAAAATAAGAAAAACCATCCTACTTGGCACGGTTGGAATTTCCCTGGCGGACATGTTGAAAAGGGTGAGTATGTTACACCATCTGTTATCCGCGAAATGAAAGAAGAAACGGGTTTAACCATAACAAACCCCAAATTATGTGGCATTAAAGAGTTCCACAAAATGAAGGATGGAAAAAGGTATATTGTCTTTTTGTATGTAGCAAATCAGTTTTCTGGCGAACTGAACTCTTCCCCAGAGGGAGATGTCTTTTGGTACCCGCTTTCTGAACTGGCTCAGTCTGACAAACTTATAGATGGTTTTGAGGAAATGATACCTGTTTTCACTAAGGATGAAATCAATGAGGTATTTTACGATCGTCGTGGAGACGAGGTAGATACAGTATTTTGCTGATTACTATCAATGATTGCCAAATTTTAATTTCACAAGTGAGTGTGATTGTACGAAAAAGTTGATAGCATTAGTTTTGGCATTGGTCTGTATATTAGGTATAATCGGTTGCGACCAAAGCAAAACAGTAAGTATTGAATTCCCTTTTGCGATTGAAGATGTAACCAGCATTGAAATGTATCGCTTTGACGGCACACTTGGAAATGCAGAAAAAGGTTGTCATTGACGAAGACGATATGAAAGCCGCTTTTCGCCATTTCATGAGGGTTCAACAATCAATGCTGACGCTGCTGCCAATACCTTTTTGATCGGATGTCTGATAACTGTTTTCCACTTATCGGGTGCAACCTTTCTGGCATCAGACAGATATATTTCATGATGCAATCTGCTCTCACTGAAGTCGTTCGCATATCCGTTATGGTTCAAATAAGCATCCATTAAGGCAACTGTTGCAGGCTCATCATCAAAAGGTCCTACATGCATAATTTGTACACACAGTCCCTCATCAATGGTTAAAAACTCTGCCGATGAGCAGTCAAGCTTTTTCTTTTTGGTCGCTGCTGCAACAGCCCATTCAAAATCGGCCTTAGACACAAAGTCGGGCAAGCGGATTACAGAGATCCATTGAAAGGCTGACTTGTCAGAATAGTCTACACCATCAACATTGTCTTGCCACCAAAACCCCTCCAGTGGTGGAACAACATACTCAAAAAATCCATCTATTTTGTAATCTGTTTTATAACTCATCTTCAAGGTGTATGCAACTGCATATAAGACGCTGATCGCCTGCTGATACGCACCACCTTCATCGTTCGGGTCACCTTTGCCCCTTACGCCTATATAATTTGCCGATGGAACATTAATAATTTGGGGTTTATTCGTCGGCATATAGAATTCTTTACATTCCTTTTTAAAATCAAATGCCATGACTTCCTCCATTACGTCAGTTATTTTATTTTTAAATTTATCATACACCACTCTCAATTTCAATGGAAGCTGCCTTAGCTAACTAAGCTGTACCCGTTACAATGTGACCATGAGACAGAAAACCACCCGTTTCTCAGCAATGCAACTGCAGAAACAAGTGGCTTTTCAGTTTAACCGGCACAGAATGATTCTGCGGCCGTATTTTTTACTACCGAGCAGGCAGTTATACCGTAATAGCGGAAACAGGAGATGGTATGGCGGTCGATTTCTTCGCCGCAGATAAGAATGGGCACTGCGGGAGGACAGCCCACGGTGGCGGCAGCCAGAATACGGCCTTCACACGCATCAACGGCTATGGTCTCCGAAAGAGAAAACAGGGCCTGGCGGATAGAGAGGCGCCGCACACCCTGATGAAAGACCGGGGGATGACGCACGATGGGCGGTCGTTTCGGAACTGAGAGTAATTTCTCCCGCAGTCTTGCTAACCCCTGATCTCCGGTTTCCGGAGTAAGCATAAGCACTACATAGTCCGGATCACAGAACTCACAATACATATTCTCCGCCGACAAAATAGCCGCAAAGTCCCGTCCGGTGTAGCCATACGACTTGGTCTCCAGAGTAATCTTCAGCCGCTCCTGACCATAAAGGCTGTAGCCATGATCAGCAAGATCCTCTTTCAACCGGTCTACTGCAGGCAAAAACTGTTCCAGCAGTCTGGAATAGTCCTGAAGATAGGGATTTGCTTTGTCCAGAGATTGAAGAATCAGATAAGAGGGGCTGGTAGACCCAAAGAGAAGCAGTGCCTGCTTTGCCTCACTGAGAAAGAGCGGGTCCGACTGGGCAGAGACATGAAGATAGGCTCCGCCCGTCACCACAGGCAGCGTCTTATGGGCAGAGTCACAGCACAGATCAACGCCCAGATCCATTGGATGTCGGGAGGGCCGCAAAAATCTCAGGTAGGCTCCATGCGCATTGTCCACCAGGAGAAGCACCCCGTGACGATGGCAAACCTGAGCGATACCAGCAAGATCCGGAATATCACCCAAATAGTCAGGACTGGTCAGATAGACGGCAACGGGCAGACGATTGGCAACTGTCAGATAATCCTCTACCTCCTCTGCCGTCAGATGACAGGAGAGATAGCTCTCGCTCACCTTTGGACAGAGCCAGTCTACATCCAGATCCAGCAGCGCCGCACCGCTGAGAAAGGTTCGATGGACATTGCGTCCAGCAGCAATGAGAGGCGCTCTGCCCAGCTTTCGCGCATAGAGCATAGTCAGATAGAGCATGGCACGAATGCACTGGGAGGAGCCCTCAGTCGAGTAAAAGGTGGGACAGCCGAACAGGTCAGAGGCATTCTTCTCGCTTTCCAGAATAATGCCATCTGCCTCGTAGAGACTGTCGGCTCCTTCAAACTCAGTGATATCCAGCGCCTCAAACACCAAAAAGGACGTTCCCTTATGGCCAGGCATATGGAGCCGGAGGGCATCGCTCCGGGCATAGTCCCGGACAAAGTCGCAGATTGGTGTGTTCATTTACTCGCCCAGTGCTCTGGCAATGGCCACCATAATGGCACACTCCATTCGCTTGCGGAAAAGCTTACAGCCATATTCATAGACACCGGTAACACTGCCGGTAGCATGATAAGCATTGGCGGCGCAGCCACCGGAGCAGTAGAGCCGAGCCCAGCAGTCACGGCACTCAGGGTGCGCGTAGACATTGCAGGAGGCAAATTCCTGCTGAATGGCAGTGTTGGTGACACCGTCCCAGATATTGCCAAGCTTGAAGCGCTCCTCGCCCACAAACTGATGGCAGGGATAGAGGTCGCCCCAGGGGGTAACGGCCATATACTCAGTACCGCTGCCACAGCCGGAGATCCGCTTATAGATACAGGGACCGCCGGTCAGGTCGATCATGTAGTGATAGAAGGTGAAGGGTCTTCCCTCTTTATCCCGCTGGAGCATAAGCTCGGCAAGCTTTTCATACTGCTCCATGACAACAGGCATATCTTCCTCCGTCAGAGCGGAAGGGTCTCCCTCAGCACAGACAACAGGCTCCATGCTCAGCTCGGTAAAGCCCAGATCCAGCATCTGCTGAATATCCTTGAGAAAGTCAGGGTTTGCATGGGTGAAAGTACCGCGCATATAGTAGTCTTTGCCTTTTCTGGCCTCGACCAGCTTCTGGAATTTGGGGACAATCTTTTCCCAACTGCCCTTGCCGGCATAGTCTACACGGAATCGGTCATGAATCTCCTTCCGGCCATCCAGACTCAGAACCACGTTGCTGCACTCACGGTTGGCAAAGTCAATCACATCATCGTCGATAAGAACACCATTGGTAGTCAGCGTAAAACGGAAATTCTTCCCCTTTTCCTTCTCAATGCTCCGGGCGTAGGCTACAAGATCCTTGACTACCTGAAAGTTCATCAGCGGCTCTCCGCCAAAAAAGTCTACCTCCAGATTTCTGCGGGTACCCGAGTGCTCCACCAGATAATCCAACGCCCGCTTACCCACTTCATAGCTCATAATTGCTCGCTCACCATGATACTTACCCTGGCTGGCAAAGCAATAAGAGCAGTTCAGATTGCAGGTATGGGCAATATGCAGGCAGAGTGCCTTAACGACACCCGCAGTTTTTTCCTTCAGCTGACCAGCGATGGGCTCGAAGGTATCAGGCGCAAAAAGCTTTCCCTGCTCCTTCAGGCTGAGGACCTGATCGTAACACTCCTCCAGATCAGCAGGAGTAATGTCCTCCCGCTGACCGTACTTGTCGCTCATTGCGTCCAGAATAGTCTCTCGGCTGGCAGTTTCAAACATACCGATGATATCATATGCGACCTCATCTACCACATGGACCGAGCCGGAGCAGACATCCAGAACGATATTATATCCGCCCAATTTATACTGATGAATCATACCTGTATCTCCTTCATGAAAAAATGCCGCCGATTTCGGCGGCATTTTGCTTATGTGCAATTACTTGCTCTCCTTAGACTCGCACTTCTGGTTAGCGATGCCGCAGCTGGTCTTGCAGGCAGACTGGCAAGAAGTCTGGCACTCACCGCAGCCACCGTTCTTAGCGCTCTGGCACAGATTACGGGTCTGGATGGTCTTGATATGCTCCATAATTTCACCTTCCATTATAGATTCTTGAATGTACTTTAGCATAATACAGCCTTGGTGTCAATCCTATTTTGTGGTTTACAGGACGGAGCGCCACTGTATCTTAGGCGCAGGGCTCAGTTATGCTCCATCATGTACTTAAAGAAGTCCACTGCCCCGGAGAGAGACGCCACATCCACATTCTCATCAATAGCGTGGACACTGTCGAGCTGCTTATTATCAATCACAAAAGGCGCAAAGCGGATACAGTGGTCAGACACTCTGCTGTAATAACGGCTGTCACTTGCGCCGTTCATTACATAAGGAGCGCAGTGGACATCAGGGAAGACATGGCTGACTGCCTCTTCCACCAGTTTGAAGGGAGCTCCATTAAAATCAGTGAGAGGAGACTCCACACTCTCATCAAGCACAACAGTCTCAATACCATAGCGCTTAGCCAGTTTGCTGATGGCATTGATGCTTCCCTTCTTTCCCTGATGATGGGAGAAGCGCATATTGCCGATAACGCTGGCCTCCTGAGGCAGCACGTTAGAACCCTCAGAGCCGCTGGCCATAGTAAAGGCAATAGTCGTCCGGACCATGGCGCCGGCAGCAGGAATAGCAAACGCAGCAGCGGGGGCCACCAGAGGATGCAGCTGATTCATGCGGGTGCAGACAGCGTTCATAACACCCTTGGTACCAGGTGCCATACGCCGGAACATTTCCTGAACGGTGGGAGACATTTTAATTTTAAAGCAGTTGGATTTATCCACTGCGGCCATAAATTTTCCCAGTCGGACTAAGGGGGTATTTCGGCCGGGAGTGGAAGCATGGCCTCCCTTGGATCGGGCAATGAACTTCAGGTTCACCATACCCTTCTCGCCCACGCCAATCATAGCAAAGGTACCCTCAACTCCCACGATGGGTTTTTTAACTATCATGCCGCCTTCATCGTAGACGGCAAAGAAGCGAAGGCCTCTCTTCTTCAGCTCAGAGGAAATCGTATCGCCGCCGTGACCGGTGGTCTCCTCGTTACAAGCAGAGACAAAGTAGGTATCCCGGCGAGGCTGGAAGCCGGAGGCTGCCAGTTCTTCAGCTGCCTGCAGAATCGCCCAAAGATTTCCCTTAGTGTCCAGCGTGCCGCGGCCCCAGAGCTTGCCATCGGCGATGGCGCCGGAGAAAGGAGGATGAGTCCAGTTCCCGCTGGCTTCAACCACGTCATGATGGCTCATAAAGAGAACGGGTTCCAGTCTGTCATCCGTGCCCTTCCAGCGCAGAAGCAGGCTGCCATCAAAGATCTCCTCCTCAACCAGTGCAAAGAGCTTGGGGAAGAAGGATCGCAGCAGATCATGGAATTGATAAAACGGAGTCAGGTCGGTCTGTCCCACGGCAGAGACAGTCTCGGCCTGAATGAGAGCAGATAGGGTTTTGGCATAGGCCAGATTACGCTCGCTGTTCATGAGTTGAGGTCCTTCTTTCCTGTGTATAGTATGTGAGTCTGAGTTAACACCCTTATGTTCTGTCTGTTTCATTATACCAAACCTCTTTAGATTTTCAATAAGAAGCACATACTTCTTTCTCCAAACTCAAAAAGCTCCGGCGCATGCCGGAGCTTTGAGAGGATTATTTATCAGTAGGATCCTTACGCTTGACGTAGCGCTGCTCAGAGAGATCCACATAGTCCAGATTCCGGTAATCTTCCGTATCCAAACTCATAGACTTCTTTCTCAACTGGCCATTGACAGCCTCCCCTACCAGCGAGCAAATCACAGCAAAGAGAGGAACACCGATGATCATGCCGACAAAACCGAACAGACCGCCAAAGACCAAAATGGCAAACAGAACACTGAAAGAGCTCAGTCCGGTAGCATCGCCCAGAATCTTGGGACCAAGGATATTGCCGTCAAACTGCTGCAAGGCAAGAATAAAGATAATGAAATAGATGGACTTGATCGGCTCTGCCAGCAGAATCAGGATGGCGCAGGGAATGGCGCCAATAAAGGGGCCAAAGAAAGGAATAATATTGGTCACTCCCACGATTACCGAGACCAGCAATGTATAAGGCAGCTGAAGCAGGCTGGCACCGGCAAAGCAGAGGAAGCCAATAATGATCGAGTCAAGGATCTTTCCCTGAATAAAGCCGCCAAATACCTTATGGATATAGCGGACGCGCATCATCAGGTTATTACCCTTCTGCGGACCTAAGGAGGAGTAAATGAACTTCTTGGCAAGCGCGGCAAACTTGTCCTTCTCCATGAGCAGATAGACAGCCACAATCAAACCAATCAGTGCATTCTTCAGGAATCCAAAGACAGCCTTTACACCGTCAAAAACGTTGCCCAGAAGGGCACTCATACTGTCAGAGAGTCCCTGAATGCTGGGCAGCAGCGTATCCATCCAAGACAGCAGTGAGGCGTAGACACTCTCATAAGCCTCCTGAACGCTGCCGTTGTAGAGATTATTGTCCTGCAGAAAACGACTGAGCCAGGTATTTGCCTTGTCCAGATAGTCAGGCAGCGCGTCCACCAGACCAAGAATGCTCGACAGAAGTTCTGGTACAACCAGAGCCACCAGACCACACACGATACCAATGGCCAGGAGAATGGAAAGCGCTACAGAGATCCCTCGGGCAAGGCTCTTGGCCTGACGTGGCTTAAGCTTGCTGCTGAGCAGATAGTCCAGATTGCGGCAGAGGATATTGAAGACTGGAGCCAGCAGATAAGCCAGCACACCGCCAATAATAAACGGCATCAGGATCTGAACCAGTCCCATCATTCCCGCCTTGATTCCTTCCAGATTATACAGCAGGAAGAAGATGAGCAGTCCGATGGCAATAACAGAGAGCGCCGTCAGTCCGGCCGCTACATAACTGCCAAGATGTTTCTTATTCAATGGCGTTCCCTTCTTTCATCGGGAGATCAGAGGTCTCTCAGACAGCCAGTTCGACCTGACGGCCATCCAGCAGGTGGGCATACTTATCCAGAACGGGCTGGATATCATTTTTGAGGAACTCAGTGACCTGTTCCGGTGCACGTCCAATGTAACGACTGGGTTCCAGATGGGCAGTAAGCTCTTCCTTCGTCATACCAAACATGGGGTCCTCAGCAATCAGGTCGATCAGATTGTTGGAAAGTCCCCGCTCCTTGACATTGTAACCAGCCTCCAGAGAGTGGACACGGATCTGCTCATGGAGCTCCTGACGGTTGCCGCCCCGCAGGACCGCGTCCATCATAATATTCTCGCTGGCCATAAAGGGCAGCTCTTCCATAATGTGCTTCTCAATCACCTTTTCGTGGACGACCATGCCGTTGGTTACGTTCTGGCAGATAGAAAGAATTGCATCCACTGCCAAAAACGCCTCGGGAACGGAGAGCCGCTTATTAGCCGAGTCATCCAGCGTCCGCTCAAACCACTGAGTAGAAGAGGTAATGGCAGGATTGAGCATATCAGACAGGACATACCGACTCAGCGCGCAGATTCGTTCACAACGCATAGGATTGCGCTTATAAGGCATGGCGGAAGAGCCGATCTGCTTCTTGGCAAAGGGTTCCTCTACCTCCTTCAAGTGGCTGAGCAGGCGAAGATCAGTAGCAAACTTGCTGGCAGACTGAGCAATTCCAGCCAGCGTATTGATCACAAAGGAATCCACCTTCCGGCTGTAAGTCTGGCCGGAAACAGGAACCACGCCGTCAAAGCCCATTTCAGCGGCGATCTTCTCCTCCATCTGACGGATCTTATCATGATCACCGTTGAAGAGCTCCATAAAGCTGGCCTGCGTACCGGTAGTTCCCTTGCTACCCAGCAGCTTCAGGGTGGTCAGTCGATATTCTACCTCCTGAAGATCCATGAGGAATTCATTCATCCAGAGGGTAGCGCGCTTGCCAACAGTGGTGAGCTGAGCGGCCTGGAAATGAGTAAAGCCCAGGGTGGGCAGAGACTTATAGCTGTCGGCAAACTGAGCCAGATTGCTCAGCACCCGGACCAGACCAGCCCGAACCAGCTCCAGCGCTTCCTTCATGAGGATCATGTCGGTGTTATCACCTACATAGCAGCTGGTAGCACCCAGATGAATAATAGGCATAGCCTTTGGGCACTGGTCCCCCCATGCGTGGATATGAGCCATAACATCGTGTCGCAGCTCCCTCTCATAGCGGTTAGCAGCGTCAAAGTCCACATTCATCACATTAGCTTCCATCTCGTCGATCTGTTCCTGTGTAACAGGAAGACCCAGCTCCATCTCGGCCCGGGCCAGAGCGATCCAGAGCTTACGCCAGGTGGTAAACTTCTTGATGGGAGAGAAAATGTACTGCATCTCGTCGCTGGCATAGCGGCTGGAGAGCGGGCTCTCATATCTGTCGTAACGCTTATTCATCGGGCAAGGCCTCACTTTGCAAATTTTATCAGTGTGATTATAGCACAGTCATCTACTTTTGAAAACAGCTTTCTCTCCTCTTTCACGGAAATTTAACCTTTCTTCTTCCCTTCTTCCGGCAAGAAAAATAGCCGCCCCAAAAACGGGGCGGCCGAATGATCAGTTTAGATGGCGCTGCAGATCAGTCTGCCCATCTCACGGGTACCGACCAGCTTATCAGTATCGCCGGCGATATCACCGGTATGCCAGCCCAGCGCCAGAACCTCGTCCACAGCCTTTTCGATGGCCTCAGCTTCCTCCATGAGCTGGAAGGAATAGCGGAGCATCATGGCCACTGAAAGGATGGTAGCGATGGGGTTGGCCTTATCCTGACCGGCAATATCGGGTGCCGATCCATGAATAGGCTCATAGAGGCCAGGAGCAGTATCGCCAATAGAAGCGGAAGGCAGCAGACCTATTGAGCCGGTAATCATGGATGCTTCATCAGACAAGATATCTCCGAACATATTCTCCGTCACCACGACATCAAACTGCCCGGGATTTTTCACCAACTGCATGGCACAGTTGTCAACCAGCATATCTTCATAGCAAACTTCGGGATACTCAGACGCCAGACGATGCATGACCGAGCGCCAGAGCCGGCTTGTCTCCAGAACATTGGCTTTATCAATGCTGGTCACCTTCTTGCGACGCAGCATTGCGAACTCAAAGGCTTTGCGACCGATGCGCTCAATCTCCATCTCAGAGTAAGCCATCAGATCAGTAGCCTCCATTCCCCGATCACTGGTCTGGTACTTGTCCCGCTTTCCAAAATAAACGCCGCCGGTCAATTCACGAACCATCATAAGATCAATTCCAGCTGCGGAGATATCCTTACGAAGCGGACTGGCATCAGCAAGTGCCGGACGCAGAGCGGCGGGGCGAAGGTTGGCATAGAGACCCAGATCCTTCCGAATGGCCAGCAGAGCAGTTTCAGGCCGTTCATGGGCAGGACGGGTGCTTCCCCACTTGGGGCCACCGACAGCACCGAGGAGAACAGCGTCACAGCTCCGGCAGATCTCAGCCGTACCGTCAGGATAGCTCTTCCCTACCGCATCTGTGGCACAACCACCCAGAAGCACATCTGTATAAGCGAACACATGGCCGAACTTCTCGCCAATCCGGTCCATAACCTGAACCGCCTCATTCACAACTTCTGGTCCAATTCCATCGCCTCGAATCAGGGCAATCTTAAAATGACTCATGGATAACACCTCTACGATCCCGCACCACAGCCGGAAACGCTCCAGCTTTGATGCTGTACTTCAGTAAAGTATATCCGTTCATATATTCAAAGTCAATACGGTCTTTCCGGCTTTTACTTACATATTCAATCAAAACACAACGCTATGTCACCCTTACATTTCTCGTTTACACAAAGTGAAACCGTTGTATCTTTATTCCGGTTGTTTGTAATTGTTTTGGTTGCCTATCGCTAATTCCCTCTTGCATCGGGCCGAGATTTATGGTAAGCTTTGTCTAATTCAAAAGCGATTCTGCTGCTTTGGAGGTAATCTATGAAAATCCATGAATCGGCTGAAAACTATCTGGAAGCGATCCTGATGATCCAGCAGGAAAAAAGCGTTGTCCGATCCATTGACGTTGCCCATAAGCTCTCCTTTTCCAAACCCAGCGTCAGTCGGGCTGTCAGTCTTCTGCGGGAAAACGGCTATATCAACATGAGTAAAGACGGTATTCTCGAGCTTACCGATTCCGGTCTGGCCATCGCGGAGGAAATGCTGGAGCGTCACACTACCCTGAGTCGCTGGCTCATCTCGCTCGGTGTCCCCCGTGAGATCGCGCTGGAAGATGCCTGCCGCATGGAGCACGATATCAGCCCTATCACGTTCCAGCTTCTCAAAGAGCATATTCTCAGCCAGCAAAGCTGAGTCCTCTCCCGGCTGCTGACCGCTAAGCAGCCGCTTTTCAGGAAAGGGTTAGGACGATTAACTATAGTGATTGAAATTTGGCCCATTGTTTCTTATAATAGTCATATCAGAACCCTATGTACGCTATCCCGGAAAGGAAGGATAACTATGTCAAATGTAAAGAAGACTTGGGCCATTACCGCTCAGACTGTGATCAATGGTCTCGAAAAACGGAATATGACCGGCGAATATTGCGCCAGTGCTGCTGAGGCCCTGGAAGCGGCAAAACGCTATCTGGTGCCCGGCACCTCTGTTTCCTGGGGCGGCAGCGCCTCTCTGACTGAGATCGGCCTCTTTGACGTCATTAAAGAGTCGGGCTGTGTCGCTCTGGACCGCAATGGCTCCTCCGATCCTGAAATCACCAAGGAGACTTATCGCCAGATTCTCTTCTGCGATACCTATTTCATGTCTACCAACGCCATCACACTGGACGGTATGCTGGTCAATATCGACGGCAAGTGCAACCGGATTGCCGCACTGGCCTTCGGCCCCGAGAAAGTCGTCATTGTGGCCGGCATGAACAAGGTCGCCCCCGATCTGGACTCTGCCATTAAGCGGGCACGGAACACCGCCGCCGTGGTCAATAATGTCCGTTTTGGCAATAGCACTCCCTGCACCTCTGTGGGCCGCTGCGTGGATTGCCAGCATGTAGATTCTGTCTGCGCTCAGATTATGATCACCCGCCGCAGCCGTACTCCCAACCGGATTCATGTCATTCTGGTGGGTGAGGAGCTGGGCTACTGAGTCTTATCTGCCGAAAACGGCGAAAAAGAGCGCGGTCGCGCGCACTTTGAGCAATACATTATCTCCTGCCGCCTTCTATAGGCGGCAGATTTTTATGATCAAGACAAGTATAAGGCGCTATTTTCCATGTAGATTCTCGCGTCTTCAAACCTGCTTCCGTCTGCGCACTGGTGGCTGGGCAAAAATCAACTACGGCACTCCTTATCCCTGAAGCGGGTACGGAGTGCCGTAGTTTTAACGCACATTCAGTTCAAGTCCGATCACACCGGAGCAAAGCTCCAGATGTTGCGGATTTGATCCTTAATTTCATTATAGGTCCATGTACGCGCTGTATTGGCAGGACTGTTGGGGTCGTGAATCGTAAAGGCGCCGTCCACATAGCCGGTAAGCACGATATAGTGACCGTTGTCAGTAAATACGCCGGGACCCATGGCACAGATAATCGGCTTGCTGGCTTCCAGAGCCTTGACCATAGCGTTTTCGTCCAGAATAATCTCTTTGGCAATCAGATCAAAGTCCTTACAGCCCTTACTCATCAACGTCCAGGAAGAGCCGGAACCGGAAACGTAATAGTCATTCTCATCAGCATATCTTGCTACCGCAATAGGATCGTTATTATCCCAGCCATAGTAATACATGGCTACCATAGACAGGCAGGTAGGGCCACAACCGGAATATCCAATCATACCATCGCCATACTCCAAATAGCCCCACCGGGAATCCCACTGGAGCAGATAGGGCATTTCTCCCCGCGTAACTTCACCACTCAGATCCAGCTCGGGCTGATAATTCATCCGGTCAAAATCCAGATAGGAAGCAGCGAAGCCCATGGCCTCCGGGAAGCGGGCAACAAACTCCAGCATTTGCTGGGGATAGAGATCCAGATTACGAAGAATATAGGCAGCCTCCGGATAGGTGTCCAAATAGGAATAGAGTTTGCCGGCAGCTCCCTCGTCGGAAGCGTACTGAGTGAGGTCATAATCCAGCTTATGGTTCTGAGCAGCTTCTCCCTCTGCCTCTTCGGCGCCTTCTTCCTCCTGCTCTTCATCTCCCTTGGTGACGACGGTGGTCATCTGCTCCTCCTCGTCGCCGTCAAAAAACGCCGCAATGGCGGCAATACGGCCAAGGCTCATAAAAAAGACAGCAACCACAGCCACCGTAACCATGATCAGTTCCAGGTCGGTACGGGGCTTGATCCGTTCATTAGTTCTGGCCGAGTGTCGATTATCCATGTATGTACACCTTCTCCGCTCTCTGTTTCGACGCAGATAGTCACGTCTCTACAGTTTTTAGCACTTTATTATATCATCTCAGCATAAACAGACACAAGTCTTTTCTAGAATTATTTGAAACAAGCTATAAAGGAAGGCAGAGCGGAGACCGCTCTGCCTTATCATGGTAATGAGATTTACTTGGTACCAAAAATACGGTCGCCCGCGTCACCCAGACCGGGGACAATATAGCCGTGATCGTTGAGCTTTTCATCTACCGCTGCAACATAGATATCCACGTCAGGATGATCATGCTGCATACGCTCAATGCCTTCGGGAGCGGCCAGAATGTTCATCATCTTGATATTCCGGCAGCCATAGCCCTTCATAAACTGGACAGCAGCGCTGGCGGAGCCGCCGGTAGCCAGCATGGGATCGACAACGATGACCTCACGCTCGGAGATGTCGGTGGGCAGCTTGCAGTAATATTCCACAGGATCCAGCGTCTCAGGATCACGATAGAGGCCAATATGGCCAACCTTGGCAGAAGGCAGCATAGACAGCATTCCGTCTACCATGCCCAGACCGGCGCGGAGAATGGGGACAATAGCGACCTTCTTACCGGCCAGAGTCTTGCAGTGTGCGATCCCAATGGGAGTCTCAACATCCACATCACGGGTGGGCATATCCCGGGTCGCATCATAGCACATAAGTGCGGCGATCTCGCTGACCAGGTCACGGAACTCACGGGTACCGGTCTTCTTGTCCCGGAGGATGGACAGTTTATGGTGGATCAGGGGATGGTCAAAAATATGCACGCGATTAGACATGATTTATTCTCCTTTCATCTTATGGATCCGTTCCATACGTTCCCGCTCCGCCTGAGAGAGGCGGATATAGTTGGCATTTAGGCCCTCAGCATCAGTAATAGCTCCAGTCTTTGCCTGAACAAGAGCCGCGCGGGCAACACCCCAGGCAGACTGAAACCGGAAATGCGGCGGAGCAAGCTTCAGCTCGGCACCCAATTTTCTTCCGTAATTATAACACAACTCGGCGCCGTCTCCAACAACGATATGCCCCTTTTTTTCCGTAATTTCTTCAAACAGGTCAGAAAGGGCAATGGCCCGGTCTTCGGTCAGTCGGGTCAGTGATTCACCGTCAGAAGAAAAGCAGGCATTATAGACCTGATTACGCCGGGCATCCATGGCGCAGATAATCGGGCCGGGAATATGGGCAGCCTGCCATGCCATGGCCTCCAGCGTGGAAACGCCGCAGCAGGGCTTTTCCAGACTCCATGCAAGGCCCTTTGCAGTAGACAGGCCAATTCGAAGACCTGTAAAGCTGCCGGGACCGGCAGCACAAGCGATCAGGTCCACATCCGACATCTTGACGCCGCAGCCGTCCAGGAGGGCGGTACACATGGGAAGGATAGTCTGGCTATGAGTCAGGCCACTGTTCTGATAGCTCTGGGCAATGAGAAACTCGTCCTCACAGAGACAGACAGAGGCAGCTTTGGCGCTGGTCTCAATCGCTAATATCTTCATAGTCCTTCCACCCCCGTAATGGTGATTACTCGCTGCTGTTCCTTTTCTCCCCGGCGGATATCCACCCGAATCTCCTCGCCTGACCAGAGATCGTCGGCGATCTCACTCCATTCCACAGCGCAGACACCGCCGCGGAATTCATAGTCCTCCCAGCCGATATCATAGAGATCGTCTGAAGAAGAGAGCCGGTAAAGGTCAAAGTGAAACAGAGGAAGCCGGCCTCCCAAATGCTCGTCCACGATTGTAAAAGTGGGAGAGGTGACCCGCTCGGTAATTCCCAGTCCACGGGCAAGGCCTCGGGTAAAGGCAGTCTTTCCAGCACCCAGATCGCCGGTATAGATCAGCACGGAGCCGGGCAGCAGACGCTCGCTCACCTGCTCTGCCAGCGCTTCCGTTTCCGCCGGACTGTTGGTGATATAGGTCATGATGCTCCCTCCTTCGTATATGCTGAATCAGTATATCAGTATTTGTGTCTTTTCGCAAGCCTCCGGCCGATCTTTCCCCGTCTCTCCCCTTCTCCCTTGTTTTTCTGAAGGCAGACTGCTATAATGAGTCCAGCTTTTTCAGGAGGAGGTGATGAGGTTGTCTTCTATTCGGGACTTTATCCGGGACGCATTGTCTCAGGCCGACCATATTTTACTGCTGCTCTGTCTGTCGGTCAATCTCTATGGGATCGCACTGATTTACTCGGCCACCCGCTATGACGCCACTCTCCACGCCTCTCCGTACAAGCAGCTGGTCGCTATGGTCCTTGGCGTTCTTATTTTCTTTCTCTTCTCCCAGTTGGATCTTGATCTGGTTTTATCCAAATGGCCCTGGATCTTTGCTGTAAGCGCCCTGCTCATTGTACTTCTGGCCATTCCCGGCATCGGTCACGAGGTCGGCGGCAACCGAAGCTGGATCGATCTGAAGCTCTTTTCAGTGCAGCCTTCAGAAATCGTCAAAATCACCTTTACCCTTCTTTTTGGCAAACAGCTGGTTTATCTTCAGCGGGAGCATGATCTCAATCACACTCTTTCTGTTCTCTCGTTATGTCTGCACACCGGCTTCTTTGTTTTCTTGCTATACCTCACTTCCAGTGACGCCGGTTCTGCCCTCGTCTATCTGATCATTGCAGTAGTGATGCTCTGGGCAGCCGGGTTGAAGTATTATTGGTTCCTGTTGGGTCTGGCACTTGCTCTGCTGGGCGGCTCGGCGCTCTGGATGATGCTGCCGGAGAACAACTACTGGAAGATGCGTATCCTGGTCTGCTTCAATCACGATCTGGATCCTACCTACAGAGGGTTCC
Organism: Oscillospiraceae bacterium; assembly: GCA_017395935.1. Classification (GTDB taxonomy): domain Bacteria; phylum Bacillota; class Clostridia; order Oscillospirales; family Oscillospiraceae; genus Onthomonas. The sequence goes on along the minus strand of JAFQNL010000019.1, from coordinate 143,903 downwards.
AGCAGACCCGCTCTCTGCTGGCTATCCAGTCGGGCAAGCTGGAGGGGATGGGCTATCTGCAGGGCAACCTAACTCAGGCCACCTATAAAAGCGCACTGCCCGCCCGGCATACTGACTTCATCTTCTCCGTCTGTTGTGAAGAGCTTGGTCTGATCGGAGCTGCCATTCTGCTTCTGTTACTGACAGCGCTGATTCTCCGCTGTCTCTTTATCGCCCTGGATGCCAGTTCTCCCCTTTACGGCTACATTGCCATGGGATTCACCGGAATGTTCCTCTTCCAGATCATCCTCAATATCGGTATGTGTCTGTTTGTCCTCCCTGTCATCGGCTTGACGCTCCCCTTTGTCAGTTACGGCGGTTCCTCTCTGGTCACTGCTTACGCAGCCATGGGCATCCTTTCCGGAATCAAGCAGCGCAGCTTGCCAAGCTGGCTGAAAGGCACCTCGGCAGACGATTGGACGGAATGAACGCTGTTCTATTCTCTTTCTCTCAGCGGACAGATTTACTTCTGTCCGCTTTTTCCTGCCTACCCCCTTCCACCTATCGGTCAATGGACGTATAATCACCTTACCGGCCGAACTGTTCAATGGAGGTGGAATATGAACGAGAGATTTTTTCTGCTCCCGGCAAAGCGACAAGAACAAATTCTGAACGCTGCCTACAAGAGCTTTGCTTCCAGCAGCTACGACAAGGCCTCCATGTCGGAGATCGCCGGTGAGGCAAGGATCTCTAAATCCCTGCTCTTTCACTATTTTCAAAACAAAGCCGAGCTCTTTCAGTATCTCTGGGATCATGCCATGCAGCGCACTTCCGAGGCCATTTTGGAGCATCAGGTCTGGGATAGTCGTGATCTTTTTGAAATGCTGCGCAGGAGTCTGAAGGGAAAATGCGCGCTGATGCGGCAGTATCCCTACATCTCGCTGTTCATCCTCATGGCCTACTACGAAAAATCCCCCGAGGTCGCGCAACGGATCCAAGGGCGTTTTCTCCAGTCCAAGCTCACCAGCTATCAGGCCATTCTCGCTCATCTGGACCCTGCCTGCATCCGTGCGGACCTGTCAATGGAAGAAATCTATCAACAATTGATCTTTGCCTCTGACGGATATTTGCTAGACGCCTATCGTCAGGGCAGGATTGATCCTGACAGAATGGAGCGGGAGTATGACGCAATGATCTGCTTTTGGAAAAAAGCATATGGGAGGACAGACACATGAAGCTGACCGAGAAACGATTTTCTACTCCGCTGGGCGAAATCTGCTATTGGACCAATTCCCTCGATGACAGGCGGCTAACCTTGGTTTTTCTCCCCGGTCTCACCGCTGACCACCGACTCTTCGAACCGCAGCTGCCCTTCTTTGCCGATCAGTTCAACGTTCTCGTCTGGGACGCTCCCGGTCACGGAGCATCAAGACCCTTTTCTCTCCACTTCACTCTGGCCGATAAAGCACGCTGGCTGGAGGCCATTCTGACCCGTGAAAATGTGACTCGTCCGGTTCTGATTGGCCAGTCTATGGGCGGCTATGTCTCTCAGATGCTGATCGAGCTCTTTCCCGATCGTGCACTGGGCTTTATTTCCATTGATTCAGCACCCTTGCAGCGCAGATATATAACGGCGGCGGAGATCTGGCTGCTCAAGCGGATGTATCCCGTCTATCGTTACTATCCTTGGAAGGCTCTTCTGAAAGCGGCCGCCGAAGGATGCTCGACGACGGCATACGGCAGACAGCTTATGAGGGAGATTACTTCCGTCTATAAGCGAGAGGAATACTGTGCCCTCTCTGCCCACGGAATGCGAATTCTGGCCGAGGCGATGGAGTCAGATCTTTCTTTCGAGATTTCCTGTCCGGCAAGGCTGATCTGCGGTGAGCGGGATATGGCCGGCTCCGCCAAAAGTTATAACAGACGCTGGGCAAAACAGTCCGGTATTCCGGTCCACTGGATTCAGGGTGCAGGGCACAATGCCAACACAGATTGTCCGCAGATCGTAAATGAGATCATTCTTGAGCTGCTGAAGGAAATAGATAGACAAAAAGAGACCTCCCTCAATTGAGGGAGGTCTCTCATTAAAATGGATTTCTCAGCTCTGGAGCGTGTACTTTGCAGCGTACTCTTCATAGTATCTGCGGAAGTCTTCGTCGTAAGTCTTGATCTCGTTGAGATAACGGTGGGTATCAAAGGTAGCCTTGTTATTCTCAATTGCGCTGACAGCGATATTGGAGCAATGGTCACTGATACGGCTCAGGTCAGAGAGAATGTCAGTGAAGATCATGCCCTGACGCTGCGTGCAGTTGCCCTCACGAAGACGCATGATATGGCGCTCACGGATCTTGTTGCAGAGACGGTCAACGTTCTGCTCCAGCGGCTCGACACGGCTGGCGGCAGCCAGATCCAGATGAGAAAATGCCTCAATAGCCAGATTCAGAACTTCCACCACAGCTGCGGAGACAACGCCAAGCTCATGCTGGGCATCGGCAGAGAAGAGCTTCTCGTTCTGGTGCAGATTCTGAGCAGACATAAGGATGCTCTTTGCATGGTCGCTAATCCGCTCGATATCGCTGAAGGTATGGAGCAGAACATTCAGTTCAACGCTGTCGTCTGCAGAAAGGTTCTTGGCAGACAGCTTAACCAGATAGGTACCCAGAGCGTCTTCAAAGACGTCCACTTCATCCTCAACCTTACGGATAAACTCGGCATCCTCTTCCGACCAGACAGTCAGCAGACCCATAGCCTTGGAGTAGGCCTCCTGAGTGCGCTTAGCCATCTCAACAGAGACACGCTTGGCCTGTTCCAGAGCGACAGAGGGAGTGACCATAAGACGCTCGTCCAGCAGAGACTTCTCCTGAGGAGTATGCTCCTTGGGAACGGTCATATAAGCCAGCTTCTCCAGCATACCAGCCAGAGGCAGCATGACGGCGGTACAAATCAGGTTGAACGCGGTATGAACGATTGCAATACCGGTACGGTCAATAGGAAGATCAACGAATGCGAACTGGAAAACGGCGTTGATGGCAGTAAAGCCGACAAGACAGATCACAGTACCAACCACGTTGAAATACAGATGAACCAGTGCAGCACGACGGGCATTGCGGTTGGTTCCGATGGAGGAAATCATGGCAGTAACGGTGGTACCGATATTCTGACCCATAACAATGGGAATTGCGCTGCCGAAGGTAATAGCACCGGTGACAGACAATGCCTGAAGGATACCCACAGAGGCAGAAGAGGACTGAACGGCGGCAGTCAGCAGAGCGCCGGCAAGGACACCCAGCACAGGGTTCTGGAACATGAGCAGGATATTGGTAAATTCAGGGACATCTTTCAGGCCGGCTACAGCACCGGACATAATGTCCATACCGCTCATAAGCACAAGGAAGCCCAGCAGAATCTGGCCCAGATCACGGCGCTTGGAGTTCTTCATGAATACATAGAAGACAACACCAATCAGACCGAGAACAGGAGTGAAGGAGGAGGGCTTGAGCAGCTTAATAAAGATATTGCCGCTCTCGATACCCGCCAGACTCAGGATCCAGGAGGTAATAGTCGTACCTACGTTGGCACCCATAATAATATTGATGGCTTGACGGAGGGTCATGATGCCGGAGTTAACGAAACCGACAACCATGACGGTAGTGGCGGAGGAGGACTGGATGACGGCAGTCACGACCAGACCCATGATGAAACCTTTAACAGGGTTGGAGGTCAGGGATTCCAGAATAGACTTCAGCTTATTGCCGGCACTCTGTTCCAGACCTTCTCCCATGACAGTCATACCATATAGGAACATGGCAAGACCGCCAATCATCGATAAGACGTCAAATAGATCCATTGTGATTTCTCTCCTTACTGTGCGTATGCGCAGAATGTCACCACTATCATAACTCCCGGAATGTTAAGTGAGCAAGTGCTGCAATGTAAAATCTATGTAAAATCAGCAATTACATTGTCTCTTCCGTCCGCATTGTGTCAAAGGAGGAGCTATGCTATACTTTAAATAAGGGGGTGAACTGCATGGATAGGCTTTATACCAAACTGGCAGAACGGAAGGCAGGTACTGTCATCGCCGCAGTAGGCAGCGGCGGAAAAACCAGCTGCCTGAAGGCGATTGCCCGGAAGGCACTGCCGCATAAGAAGACGGTTCTCCTGACAACCACAACACATATGTATCAGGAAGATGCTGTTACCGACTTGTCCCATCCCAAGCAGGTGCTCAGCCGGCTTTCCGCGTCTCCCCTTCTCTTTGCCGGCACAAAGGCAGGCTGTGGAAAGATCGGGCCACTTCCCGACCGGATCATGGATTGTCTTCCCTCGCTGGCTGATCTGATTCTTGTAGAAGCAGACGGCTCCAGAGGACTGCCCATGAAAATTCCAGCAGACTACGAACCTGCACTCCCTCCCAACACCGATCTGGTTCTGATTCTTTTTGGACTCTCTGCCCTTGACAAGCCGCTGTCCGTAGTCTGTCACCGCTGGCAGATGGCTGTCGAGCGTTTTGGATGGCAGCCGGATGCTCCGGTCAGTGTCCAAATGGCGGCACTGGCGCTGAAAGAATGCTATCTTTCTCCCCTGGCCGCTCAAGGTGTGGATACAATCGTCATTCTTAATCAAGCTGACACAGTCTCTTCCTGTCTGGCTGCGGAAATGGTGTTGCTTCTGGAGGATGAAGATGTGTCCGTTATCTCTCTTTGCGGCATCAATAATGACTAACGCAATACAGCCCCCGAAACTCTTTCCATCGAAAGGTCTTGGGGGCTGTAAAATTATGATTTATTTGCCTTTCTTCCGGCCGATATACATGGCGGAAACAGGGGACAGTTTAAGAGAACCCTTAACCGCCTCCGGCTTCTGCCACCGGAAGGAGGATTCAGCATCCAGCAATACTTCCCACGTTCCCTCAGGGCAGCTGAAGTTCTGGGGCTCTGCGGATACGTTATACAGCAGCAGAATCTGATCCCACCGGCTGTCACTGCCTTGATTATTCAGCAGGAACCCAGCGAAATTCCGGCCAAGATCCTTCGCACGAAGTATTCGGTCAAACGCTGCCTTGCTCTTATCGCAGAGTGCGGGCAGCTGTTTGCGCAGGGCGATCAGTCCCTTGTAATAGTCCACCAATCCAGAGAAACGAACAGACCGGCTCCAGTCAAGCTGATTGAGAGAACTGGTCGCATTATAGCTATTGCGAAGCCCGAGCTTGGTCCGGCCAAATTCCTCACCGGAAAGGATGAAGGGGCGGCCCTGACAGCCAAAGATAAGCGCGGCACCCAGTTTGTTGGCTGCGAGAACTTTCTCGCAGGGTTCAATGAAGCGCTTTCCCTGTTCATCCAGCGTCAGGATCAGCTTATCCCAAAGCGTCCAGTCATCATGGCAGGAGAGGTAGCAGATCGTCTGTCCAGGCGTCTCTACATGGAAGCGGTTATTATCGAAGGCCCAGGCACGAAGACAACAATCAAAAATATCGGCCACGATGTAGCCGCCATTGATAATACCGGCATCGGCAGCGCTCATGGTACTGCCCTTTATCATATCTCTGGTGACATCACAAAACGCGCCTACAGACGAAGGCAGTCGGTGCAAATTTCCCTTATGGCCCAGCTGAGTACCCTTTCTGGGATTGCTGGTACCACCGCCCCAGGGCTCGCCGTAAAGGAGCTTTTCATCCTTGCCCCAGCGGGCATCAAGCGCGCTGCGAATCTGTTCCATCAGTGCCACATCCATAAGGCCCATCAGGTCGAATCGGAAGCCGTCAATATGGTATTCTTCCGCCCAGTACAATACCGAGTCCAGAATGTATCGGGCACACATACTGCGCTCAGTAGCAAGCTCATTGCCGCAGCCGGAACCATTGGATGCCCCGCCATCAGCAGTCTGTCGGTAGAAATACCAAGGCACGGTTTTGAAGAGACAGGATTCCAAATGGTAGGTATGGTTATAAACCACGTCCATAATGACACGAAATCCATTCTTGTGCAAGCTCTGTATGGCTCTCTTGAGTTCTCTGATTCGAACCTGACCATGATAGGGATCGGTGGAGTAGGAGCCTTCCGGGACATTGTAATTCACAGGGTCGTAGCCCCAGTTATACTCATCAGCAGCGGCCATTTCGTTGACCGAGCCAAAGTCATACACAGGCATAAGCTGGACATGGGTAACACCCAGAGACTTCATATAGTTCAGGCAGGTGGGAGCGACACCTTTGCCGTTGAGTGTCGTCTTTTCCTCGCAGAAGGCCAGATATTTGCCCCGCCATCTGGGCTGAACGCCGGACGCCGGGTCCCATGAAAAGTCCTTCACATGGGTCTCATAAATAATGGTCTCAGTGCTCTGGGCCGGTGCCGTGTCCTCGCTCCATCCGATGGGGTCGGTGGAGGCAAGGTCAATGACCATGCTGCGTTCACCATTGACGCCTGCTGCTTTTGCATAGGGGTCGGCGGTCTCATAGTTGATGCCATTGACGGTGAGCTGATAGTCGTAATAGATCCCGTTCAGATCCTGCTTGGTCTCCCAACACCAGACACCCTGACCAATGGAGGCCATTTTCTCCATCTGATACGCGCCGCCAAGATGGCCATCCTTATAAAGACGCAGGAGAACTGCCTGAGCCGTGGGTGCCCAGAGATAGAACTTGCTCCCCTCCCGACCGCAGAAGGCTCCGAGAGGTCCGTCATAGTGGTACAGCTGCTCAAATTCGGCAGAATCAAAATATACTTTCTGCTCTGTCAAATCCATAAATCAATCTCCGATCCTGTAATACGTGCTGCGCACACGCCACCATAGTATACTGGATTTTTACAGTTTACGCTACTGCTTTTCGCAAATTTTTTCACAAAGAGCGCCCCGCGTCCTAAATAGACGCGGGGCGTTAATTTGTCGGATATCAGCGCTTGGAAAAAGCCTCAATCACATTCAGCAGAACCTGAACCGACTGGTCTAATTCTTCTGCCACCAGATGCTCATAAGGGCCATGGAAGCTGTAACCGCCAGCACCCAGATTGGGACAGGGCAGGCCCCGGAAGGAAAGCTGGGCTCCGTCGGTACCACCCCGGACCGGGTGGGATTGGGGAGTAAGGCCAACATCGGAGATGGCCTGTCTTGCTATATCGAGAATCTCGGGATAGCGGCAAACGATCTCAGCCATGTTTTGGTACTGATCTGTAAGAGTGAGCCGGGCAGTGCCGTCTCCGTACTTACAGTTAATTTGATGAGCAATGCTCTTCATCTGCTGCTTTTTCAGCTCGAAAAGCTTGGGATCGTGGTCTCGGATGATATACTCCATCACCGTTCGGGATACATCGCCAGAAATGGCGCAAAGGTGAAAGAAGCCTTCCCGTCCGGAGGTATCCCGCGGCGTCTGTCCGGCAGGGAGCATAGAGTTGATCTCCATGGCAACCAGTGAAGCGTTGATCATAGTATCCTTGGCACTGCCGGGATGGACCTCAAAGCCGGTAATCTCCCACTTAGCTCCGGCAGCATTGAAGGTCTCATACTCCATATCTTCAGGTCCACCACCGTCGACAGTATAGGCATAGTCAGCGCCGAAACGCTTCAGATCCAGCAGGCTGGCTCCGTGTCCAATCTCCTCATCGGGTGTGAAGCAGACACAGATCTTTCCATGGGCTTTACCGGAAGCCAGCAGCTGTTCACAGGCGGTAAGAATCGCCGCGATCCCCGCTTTGTCATCGGCGCCCAGAACCGTGGTGCCGTCTGTGGTGACAATGGTCTTACCCACTTTACGCTTCAGATGAGGGAAGCGGGACGGCTCAATGACCTTACCGCTCTCACCAAGGCGAATCGGACCACCGTCGTAGTGCTCAATGATCTGATAATTCACAGGCTTCTCTTCGAAGCCGGCTACCGTATCCAGATGGGCAATGAGGCCGATGGCCTTTTTCTCTTCCAGACCGGGGGACGCGGGGATAAATCCGTAAACATAGGCATGCTCATCCACGGACACGTCGGAGAGCCCCATGGCGATCATCTCCTCTGCCAAATGGCGGGACAGGTCAAACTGACAGGCAGTCGAAGGGGTGACAGTACTCTTCTCATCGCTGGCGGTGGGGATAGCGATATACTTCAAAAAACGCTCAAGAGCTTTCATAGCAGTTCCTTTCCGGCCGTTTGGACAGCCTTTGACAGTATCTGAATTCAATAGTACCTGCTCACTGTCTTTCTGTCAAGCCAAGACAGATGTCCCTCAATGGGGGAGTTGTGATTATTGCCAAAGGCACTTTTTTCTTTTTGTGCAGTCTGCCAGAGCTATTCATGATATACTAGCATATACAAGAATCGTCATTCTATGACAAAAAGGACGTGATCCCTATGGGAAAGAGAGTCAAGCAGGCTTCCCCTGCACCCAAAACCAGAAAGGCAACCGCAAAAAAAACCAAGTCCAAGTCTGAAAAGGCGGGAGCGCCCCTGGGGCTAAAGATCCTGCTGGTTCTTTTACTGCTGCTGGCCATTTTGCTCTTGGCCGCTTACGGCTATCTCCGCTCCAAACTGGATTTACTTCAGCGGGATGAGCAGCCTGAGAATAGTCCGGTAATCGAAGAGGAGCAGGAGACGACTGACACTGACATTCTCTCTGAGGCTGAAGCTGCTGCCGCCGCCGAAGAGTTGGCCAATCTGGCCGCTCAGATGGCAGACTCCATGGCTCAGCTGGAGGAACAGGAGGCAGTGGAAGCTTCCGGAGAAATGATTGTGGATGAAAATGTCCACAATATTCTGCTCATCGGTACGGACGAAAGACGCGCCGAGTTCAGCACGAAGGCCCGGGGCGACGCCTGCATTCTGCTGTCTATCAACACCAACGGCGAGACTCCCGTAATTTCTCTGGTCAGCTTCGAGCGTGCCATTGGTGTGCCTATTCTGGAAGGTCCGTATCAGGGCCAGTACGACTGGCTGACTCACACCTTCAACTATGGCGGCGCTGAGCTGCAGATGGCGGAGATCAGGGAGTGCTTCAATATCAACGTGGACTACTATGTCCGGGTCAACTTCAACACCTTCATTCAGGGCATCGACGCCATTGGCGGCATTGATCTGGATATTACTTCCGCGGAAGCCCGTGCTATTGGATGCCGAAGCGGCACGACGCATCTTAACGGCACTTACGCGCTGGAATATGCCCGGCTGCGCAGCATTGACAGCGACTGGAAGCGGATTCAGCGTCATCGTAACGTCATTCAGGCCGCACTCAATCAGGTCAAGGATCTAAGCATCTCTGAGTTGGATAATTTGCTCAACACTGTTCTGCCTTTGGTTCAAACTAATCTGACCGACGAAAAGATTCTTGAGCTTATGGCCATCGCTCCCAGTCTGTTGGGTGCTACCGCGCAGCAGATGACGATTCCCGAATCCGGCACCTACGGCGTCATGACCGGTATGGGCGGCAGAAGCGTCTACGCTGTTAATTTTGATAAAAACGCTGAGATTCTGAATGAGTTCCTCTACGGGCAATGACAGATTGAGTTAAAAATGGCGAGGCTGAATGCCTCGCCATTTTTTATACTACCATGAGATATGTTCCGCCGGCAGTGATCTGGAACTCACCGATTGGCACTTGTTCATTCACGTCAATCCCGCCAGATTTATCTCCATTCGGAACAGGTCGCTCTCCATCGGGAGGAATCATTCCCGGGGTAATATCTATCTCCCCGGCAGGTGCCATCCCTTCGGTGCGTTCCATGTGTTCAGGAAACGCCGTATCCTCCGGCAGTTCCATATCCTCCATGAACTCCATATCCTCACTATGAGCGTTTGCCACTGTACCCTCACCGAAGGTAAAGTCCTGTCCTTTCGGATAGTAGACGATATCACGGGCAGTATATACTGCCCGGAAACTCTCTTCTGTCGGCATCTGCCCATTCATCGTGATCCCCTGATTGGAAAGCAGAATCTCAGCCGGCAATGGATCTGTCAGCTCCTGATCGGGCTCCAACTGTATTTCCGCTTCCGGTTCCTTTGCCAGATCCTCTTCCGGTTCACCCTGTTGAGTGCTGCAGCCAGCCAACAAGGTGACAGCCAACAGCAATGCGAACAGTCTCTTGCGCTTCATTTTCAAGTGATCCTCTCCTTTTGTTGACTTCCTTATTTTACCAGTTAGTCATGAAGGATCTTTAACGCTCATGTGAGCAAACATAGAAGAAACCTGCCAAATTAGGCAGGTTTCTTAAAAAAACTCAACTGAGAACGCGATTGATAAAGCTGATCAGACCTGCTTCCACTTCGTCTCTGAGCTCGAGTTCGTTATGAATTTCGTGACGATAGCCAGAGTAGGCCTTCACCCAAGTCTTATTTCCGGTTTCGGCCAGCAGATTTGCCACATGGTACAAACCCTCGCCATAGTTTCCGCAGGGATCCTGATCTCCGGAAATAAGGTAGACAGGGATTCGAGCGGGAACCTGAGGCGCCCACTCGGGGCTTTCAATGAAATGATAGAGCTGAACAAAGTCCCAAACCAGTTCAAGCGTGGTGTCGAAGGTATTAAACATATCTCCGGCATGGTCAGCCACCACATTTGGATCGTTGGCGATCCAGTCTGCAGCGCTGTTGGGATGTTCGATCCGGTCAGTCATGCCGCTGAAAACACGGCTAAACCACTCCCCTGCCGGCTGATTGGGATCGGATTCAATCGCTGCCTTCAATTCCTGATTTTCATAAGCCAGTTCACAGCCCTTCCATTGTGAGCAGAGACCGCAGAGCATAAGACCCGTGAGGTCCTCGCCATAGAGAGCTGCATAAGCCCGGGCAATCATGGAGCCCCAGCTGTGACCGAAGACAAAATAGGGCAGCTCAGGATAGTCTGCTTTTGCCATATCATGCAAGGTCTTTTCGTCCTTGATATAGGTCATCCAGCCGCCTGAATGAGGGTCGCCCAGTGTTCCTCCGTCATATCCGGTCTTGCCGTGGCCGATATGGTCGTCAGCATAGACTACAAATCCGGCTGCCTGAAAAGCTCCGATCATATGAAGGTATCTTCTGGAATGCTCGCCGTATCCATGGATAAGCTGAATCACGGCTCTGGGAGTGCCAAGGGGAGTATAGGCCCAAGCCTTGACCGTATCACGGCCATTGGCAGAGGGGAAGGAGAGTTCTCTGATCGACATGGTGCACGCTTCCTTTCCAGTTAATATTGCTTCCGCATTGGGATAGTTCATTATAACACGTCAGGCAGTGCAAAAGCTATGTTATCGGAAACATTTTTCAAAAAGTCTTGTCACTTCTTTCTTCTGCATATATAATGAAGCAAACTGAATCGATTTTGACAGAGCCTCTTCTGTCTGCCGAATGAAAAGGAGTGTCGCTATGGAAACCAGACCCTATGTATCCTGGGAGCTTATGAATCGCTTTTTAATTGATGCCTTTGTGGGGCATGGTGTGCCTGAAAAAGACGCAGCTCTCTGCGCAGACGTTTTACTGGAGTCTGACCGGCGGGGCATCGAGAGCCACGGATGCAACCGGTTCAAGCCCATTTACATTGACCGGATCCTTAACGGCACGTTGAAGCCGGTCACTGAGATCGAGATTCTGAAAGAGACTCCCACCACCGTGGTTATGGATGCCCACGACGGCATGGGCATGGTGGCCAGCTACGAGATGATGGAAATGCTGATTCGTAAGGCCAAGACCTATGGTATGGCCGGCGGCTCTATTCGCAACTCCACTCACTATGGAATCGCGGGCTACTGGGCTACTATGGCCAGCAAAGAGGGGCTCATTGGCATTACCGGCACCAACGCACGGCCCTCCATTGCCCCTACCTTTGGCGTTGAAAATATGATGGGTACCAATCCGCTCACCTTTGCCATTCCCACCGATGAGGAGTTCCCCTTCTGCCTGGACTGCGCCACCTCCATTGTCCAGCGAGGCAAGATCGAATACTATGCCCGAACTGGAAAAGACACTCCGGCCGGAATGGTAGTTGCCCACGACGGCTCACGGATGACTGATTCCGATGCCATCTTACAGGCTCTGGTGGACGGTACGGCCGCTCTGGCACCGCTGGGCGGCGAGGGCGAGGAAATGGCCGGATATAAGGGTTATGGCTATGCCGCTGTGGTGGAAATTCTTTCGGCCGCTTTGGCCGGTGGCCCCTTTATGAAGGCATTGACTGGTCTGGCCGCTGACGGAAGCAGGCAGATGTATCACCTTGGACATTTCTTCTTTGTGATCAATCCAGACTTCTTTATGGGAGAGGAGACCTTCCGCAAGACGGCAGGCGATATTTGCAGGGCGCTTCGGGCCTCCAAGAAAGCGCCGGGTGCCGAGCGGATCTATACGGCCGGCGAGAAGGAATGGCTGGTCTGGCAGGAACGCAAGAATAAGGGGGTACCTGTAGGCGAGGCTGTTCAAAAAGAAATTCTTGCTGTTCGGGATAAGCTGGCGCTTCCCTACCATTTCCCTTTTGAAGATTAATCTCCAACAGAATTCCAAACGCCGCGGCAGAATCCTGCTGCGGCGTTTTTGCTGCAAAAAGCAACTGTCGGAATGAACTTTTTCGCTCTAATCCGTCTATAGATATGAAACCGGCTTTGACTATTCTAAAACAGGAGGAGCTGATGGGCTGTTTTCAGTGCCTAAACTGGACGAAAAGCTATCTTGGGGATGTACGACAGTCCTTCCCGGAAATGCATCCATGTATGGGACACGAAGGTCACCGGCAAAACCAAAGCTCACGGTATTGAAGGCGTTGAGCTGACCGGCCGAGAAGTTCCTTATTCCAATCAAAAGAAAGTGGTCCATCAGGTCTTTGTCGCTCAGCTTTCCGATACCCATTGCCGATATCTGGCTAACCTGAGAAATGACGGAGATGTAAGAAATTACATTACTTCTTTGGACGGGGACGAATTTCTTTGCACCTGGGGTTTTGGGGAGGACAACTGCGGCAACGAAACCAAGCCTGTTTCCAGAGGAGATATCGCCCGTTCCGGCAATGTGATAGTCTGCCGGAAGACGGACTTCCTATTGATGTCGTCGGGCGCTACAGCTTAACGACGGGTGGAAAAGACTATGATACAATCTGCGTCATGGACATTGAAACCTATAACTGCGGTGTTGTTTCCAAGCAGTTTCTAAATGGAATGGACGTACCATTCTCTGGCGGCGCTTCAATCGGGACAACTGGGCACTGGATCAGTATGGAAAGCGCTGGAGTCAGCTGCGTCCGGAGAATGATCGGCTGCTGGTCAATGGAACGCCCTATGTACACTGGTACGACTGTATAACAGATTATGCTCTCTAACCGTTATTCTCTCCCGCTGCCGCTTCCAGACCAAAGAGGTGGGCGGCATTGGACCAGGCAATCTGCCGCCGCTCAGCAAGGGAGAAGTCCATTTGATCCAAGATTTCCATGTATCGGGGATATATCTCCTCAGGGGACAGAGATCGGCTGCAGGGGTAGTCAGTAGCAAAGAGAATCCGGTCTGTGCCAAAGCTTCGCAGAATTCTATTGGTCTTTTTCAGCCCATAGACAGTCACATAATCAGGCAGGATAGCCGAGAGGTCCAGCCAGATATTTTCGAGCCCCAGCAGCTGCTGCCACTGAAAGCCTCCCATATGGGAAACGATCAAGCGAAGTCCTGGATGGGCCAGTGCCAACGCTCTCACCCGCCATGCCGCGCAAGGAGCATGGTCATCATTGGGATAGCAGTGTACGGCGACCGGGATCCGCAGCGTTTCGGCCAGTTCCAGCAGGTAGTGGTTATCCGGACAGTCAGCCGGAATTGCCGTATTAGCAGGATGGATTTTCAGACCGTCCAGCTGGTAGTGCAGAATACCACGGCACAGATGCGCGCATGCGTGCGGGCTGTCCTCTCTCGGATCCACATCGGCAAAAGCCAAATAGCGGCCACCCCCCTGTTGCTTCAGTTGGACAAGGTCCTTATGGACCGACTCTGATGAGCCACCCAGAGACATCAAGCATGGATCGTTTAGAGGCATAATTACCGCGCGTTCCACATGGTATTCTGCCATGAGACTGTCCATAAGAGACTGTTTTCCCCAGGAAAATTCATCCTCGTCATCTGGATAGGCCGCGTGAACTGCGTCGGGCAGCAAGTGAATGTGAGCATCCAGCTTTCGAAGTTCTTTCCAACTTATCATATGCTCCCCCTCCTCTTCCCCATTATAACAGAATGATCCGGCAGCTGTCATTCGTTTGAAAGAAAACTGCCGGATCATTCATTATTCAATCTTCAGCCCACGATCTGCCAGACGGCGATGGACAAATTCACTGATCAAGGAGTAGAGGACAGAGACCAACGGGATAAAGAAGATCATACCTACCACACCCATAAGCTGTCCGCCAACCAGAACGGCCAGAAGGGTCAGCAAGGGCGAAAGCCCAACAGAGCTGCCAACCACCCGGGGATAAATGAACTGATTTTCCACGAACTGGACTACCAGATAGACCACTACACAGATCACTGCCTGGAAGGGGTCATTGAGCAAAGTAAGCACCGCTCCAACCGCGCAGGCAATAAAGGCACCAACATAGGGGATAAACGAGCAGATACCTGCCATCACAGCCACCAGACCGGCATAAGGCAGACCAACGACGGAAAAAACAACAAACATAAGTCCCGCAAGAATACAGGCTTCTACACACTGGCCGCCCAGAAAACGGGAATAGGTCTCGCTGATAAGTCCACCGACACGGCATACAGAGTCCGCTGCCGCGGGTTTTACAACAGAGTAAAGCAGTTTTTTAGCCTGCCGGCCCAAGGTCTCCTTGCTGAGCAGAATGTAGACCGCAATCACGAATGCCACCAGAAATACAGAGATTGCGCCTACAGTAGTTGTAGCGACACCAATCACCGAGTCAGCAACAGAGCCGGCGTTGGTCATGATCTGATCGAGCAGTTCTTCCCAGTTAATACTGTCCAACTGGAGCAGCAGTTCATCAGCATTCAGCTCCATTGAGGCCAAAAACGCCTGGATCTCGGGCATCTTCTCATGGATTAGCGCGCCGGCAACCCGTACAGAGGAGACAAGCTCGGGAATAACAAGGGTAAAGACGAGAACGATAACCAACAAGATCACCAGCAGCGTAATCAGCAAGCTCAGGCCACGGAAAGTACCCTTGGCAGCCTTTCTTCCCCGTTTTTCCGCCAGAGTATTGAGACCACGCTCTACGCCACTCATTGGGACATTAAGAACAAAAGCAGCAATCAGGCCCACAAAAACCTGAGAGACCATGGCCCAGAGATTTCGCAGGGCAGGCAGAAGCAGCTGGATATTAAGCACAACAGCCAGCAGCAAAACTGCATAGGTGATAATCAGCATGAGCTGTTTACTTTGTTTTGTCATTGAACGGCTTCCTCTCTTGCAGAAGCAATCTGCACTTTCATATTAGGCCATACTTCTTCGATCAGCTCATCCGGGTAGGTCTCATCCAAAAATTCCTGAATGAAGTGGTCCGGAAGAGGATCATCCAGCCGCTGGGTATAGCGGACCATGGCAGCAGCAGAGATGAGCGCGTTGCAGGACATAAGTAGAATAACTGCCCATGTGACCACCTTTCCAGTCAACGGCGGGATCTTTTCTACCGTTCTGCTCATGGGCGGGTAGCAGATTTTGATCCAAAACACCGCCAAAATACCCCAGAAAAAGCAGTAGAGCAGATTTGTCCGTCCACCAATATTAAAAGGCATCCAGCTATAGTCCCAGAAAGTAGTGCCCAAAACTACCTCAGTAAAGACACTGCAGGTATATTCATAGACACCGCCAACCACAAATCCGGCAATAAAGCTGTATCGGTCACTCTTGTCCGCCAAACGCTGCAGAATAACAGTAAGCAGGACGGCACCGATACCCCAGACAAGACTGAAATGGCCGTAAATCACGCTGCTGCGGCTCATCCATGTACCACCTACGATCCGGCAGTACACAGTCTCAATAATATCACCCAAAAAAGCAGAAATCAAGAATACCCATACCAGTTTGTCGAAGCAAACCCCATGGGCAAAAACCTGCTTCTGTCCCAATTCCGGATCAGACATTCCCGGATAAGCCCGCTCAAGCCGATTCCAGACCATTTTAGAGATCCGGTCAAAGCGTCTTTGCTCCTGCCTCTCTTCCATCTTCTGAGCGGCGCGCAGCTTTTCCCAGCCCCAAAGTCTGCGCATAGTGACCACAGTAGTGATAAAGTCCCAAATTATAATCAGCAGTCCGCCAAGACAGACCACCTTCAGCACCTGATCCGGAATCAGGCGGGTCATGGCATAGACAAAGGGATGGATCACCAGATAGGCTGCGTAGTAGACCATCGCTACAGAGAGGGCAATCAGGAACCCTTTCTTTGTTCCAGAGAATACGCTGAACTCTTCATAGCGACGAAGGTTTCTTCCCAGAATACCTCGTTCCATCCTGCCTGTCAGAAAATCTATCAAGTTTACATAAATTACAGTTATGATAAACTGAATGATTCCATTATCAGCTACAGTCGGCAAAACAACAGCCAGACTCGTCATGGTCAAGCCGCTGGACAGGCGGAAGGGCAGGTTTAATATGCCGCGATTCACAAATTTATGCCGCCAGACAGCGCAGACGGCAGCCTCGACCAGCCAGCCGGCCAGTGAATACAGGAGCAGGTAGAAAAGCAGCTCAGGCCAGGAATTTGTCATACAGAAACACTCCTCGGAGATAGTAATGTCCGTCGGGGAGGTAAGATCTTGAGACTGACACAAACTCCTCGCCGGCAATTTCTCTTGCAGGTAGAATGGACGGATAAGCCTGTCCGGCTTTGTCCGGTGAGCAGGCAGCATCCATTCCCTACTTTCATATCGAACTCTGCTGGCACCGTCGATAGCAACGGGCCCAAAATGAATAAACGTTTAGAACTGCCGGACTGCGATAGCAATTCCGGCAGTTTACAAAACAGGTCAAATAATTCTTCCCTGATTATCAGGCCCAGAGCAGGATGCGATGCAGCTTCGGATCATAGCGACAATCCGGGCAGCCAGCCTGCGGTAATCCTCATCGCTATGGCACTGCTTCCGCTTAATAGCAGTGACTACACCTCCGGCGCAGAAGTCGAGCAGCGCCTGTAGTTCATCGGCAGCTATTTCCATCCGCCTTCCCGAATAGATCAGCATTTGAAGCAGATAGCTCCTGACTGCATCCAGCAGAATCTGGTCTGCCCGGCTCTTTCTCTGAAGGCAATTGGCTTTGTTAATAAGAGGAATACTCAGTTCAGCTGAGCGGAGGAATCCCTCAATCGTCTCTTCCGGTCCTCCGGAACGAACACTCAGTTGTACAGCCTCCTCCAATCGACACTGAACAATCCACTCTACCACATCCAAAGTATCCTGAAAATGATAATAGAAGGTTTGTCGGGAGATCCCGCAGCATTCTACCAGCTCTTTCACTGTGATCTTGTCGATCCCTCGCGTTTCACCTAACCGAAGAAGAGTATCCGCGATCAGCTGCTTTTTGTCACCGCTCATCCATTTCACCTCTCCCCAGCTTCTTCAGCAGCCCGGGAGCTTCCAGTCGCTCAGGCAGCTCCTGACGGATCTGAGTGAGCTTGCGGTCCAGTTCCTTGTCCAGTAGTTCTCTGGCTTCCTCAGTAGTCGCAGAGATCAGGCCGCTGATCGCACTGAGAAGCATCTTCTTCTCTTCTTTCTCTGTCTCAGCCAGATTCTTCAGAATAGTTCGGATATGTCCCACGGGGTCACTCTTCATCTCAGCAAAAGCTTCGATCCCGGTCGAAAAGATCAGATCAAACACAAGATCTACGACTTTTTTGATGGTCTCGGGCTCCATCCCTTCGG
The DNA here is from genome assembly GCA_017395935.1 of Oscillospiraceae bacterium. Classification (GTDB taxonomy): domain Bacteria; phylum Bacillota; class Clostridia; order Oscillospirales; family Oscillospiraceae; genus Onthomonas. Next base: position 126,138 of record JAFQNL010000019.1, on the reverse strand, counting down.
TCCACTGGGTCAACGCGAGATCTACATGAAGGGCAAAGTCATCCACTTCAGGCAGAGTAACAAACGAGACTCCCTCTACCTCCCAACTGAAGGGATCATGCTGGAGTAATGCATCTGCTTTACTGTCTACGACATGGTACCCGACGCCGTTTTCCAGCAGCAGGCCGATTACCGCCGATCTGGGAAGGGTCTTATGGATCTTATGACCAACGGCCTGATATCCCTCTTTCTCATAGAATCGCTGAGGGAAGCCGGGTCCATCATGGTCATAGACGGTAATCAGCCGCTCCTGAAGATGATCAGGAAGGTGGGTTGCGCAGTAGACTGAGAGGTTTCCGCCCTTGGAGTGACCACCCAAGTAGAAGCGGCCGGGCAGGCGCTCCATGATCTGAATGGCATAGTTTACAGCTGCCTGCTGAGCGGGAATCGCAGGCAGATAATAGAGCGCCATATCCTCTTTCCAACCAATTACGGAATTATCAGTGCCTCTGAACGCGATGTACCAGATATCTTCCGCCAGCCGGAAGGTAATGGCGGAAAACTGTATTTCATTCTGCCTGTCCGATTCGGACACATGACTGCAGGGGCAGAGATCACCAATCCGGCCTCCCTGTTTCAGCTGGTCCATCAGAGCACGGTCACTGACCGCTGTAAGTGACCCCTTTTGAATCCCCGGTGTCTGACATTCTTTCAGCCAGCCACCCAGAGAGATCTCAGGGTATGGGTTGCAGAAAGGGCTCGCAGAAAAATCAAAATAGGCTGCTTCACTGAGGATCAGACTGTCTACCTCAGAAAAAGGGAGCTGAGCAAAGTTTTTTTCTCCGTTTTCCTGCAAATAAGTAATAATATTACCCATGGCTACCTCCAAAGGCCCTTCGGGGCCATTCTTATTATATACATTATATCAGCAATCCTCAGCGGAACGGGAACAAACTATGAATGAAAGGTTAAATAATGATTAAAGAGGAAACACCCTGTCATTTTATACATCACTCCTTCCCTTTCGGTCCTAAAATGTATTGAAATCATCCAAGCTATTTGCTATAATTCTTCTATCACGAAAGAACGAGGAGGCCTTCTTATGCAGCACTATAACCCCCTGCTTCAGAACCAGAAGAGCAAGCAAAAATTTATCACCATTGGTGAGATTATGCTCCGTCTCACACCTCCCAACTATGAAAAGATCCGTATGGCCAACAATTTTGAGGCAAACTACGGTGGCAGTGAAGCCAATATCGCCCTCGCGCTGGCCAACCTGGGAATTGACTCTACATTCTTCACGGTAGTTCCCAATAACTCTATCGGAAAGAGCGCTATTCGCATGCTGCGCAGCAATGACGTCCACTGCACGCCCGTTATCCTCTCTACTCCGGAAGAGACACCCACCCATCGTCTGGGTACCTATTATCTGGAGACCGGCTACGGAATCCGACCCAGCAAGGTAACCTATGACCGTAAGCACAGCGCCATCTGCGAGTATGACCTGTCCTCAGTCGATATCGACGGCCTGCTGGATGGATTTGACTGGCTCCACCTGTCGGGCATTACCCCTGCTCTTACTTCCTCCTGCGCAGACTTTATCCTCAAGTGCATGCAGACGGCCAAGGCAAAAGGGCTGACTGTCAGCTTTGATGGCAACTTCCGCCGCCGCCTTTGGACCTGGGAGCAGGCAAGAGATTACTGCACCATGTGTCTGCCCTATGTCGATGTCCTCATGGGCATTGAACCTTACCATCTGTGGAAGGACGAAAACGATCACTCCAAGGGAGACTGGAAGGACGATATCCCCTATCAGCCCAACTATGAGCAGCAGGACGAGATCTTCCAGCGGTTTATTGAACGTTATCCCAATATCAAATGTATTGCTCGCCACATCCGCTATGCCCATTCCGGCTCTGAAAACAGTCTGAAAGCATTTATGTGGTATCAGGGTCATACCTTTGAATCCAAGCTGTTTACATTCAACATCCTCGATCGTGTCGGCGGCGGCGACGCCTTTGCCAGCGGCCTGATCTACGCTATGATCCGGGGATATAAGCCGATGGACATGATTAATTTTGCCGTGGCAAGCTCGGTCATTAAGCATACCATTCATGGCGATGCCAACATTACCGACGATGCTAAGACCATCAAGGAAGTCATGAATATGAACTTCGACATCAAGCGCTAAATGAATACGTATGCTTTCGCCCCTGTCACAGATGACAGGGGCGAACCAGTTCATTCCTATTATTGCTAGCTTACGTTTGAGCAGAATAGAAAAGCCCCTGCCGAAGCAGGGGCCGAAAGATCAAACTGGAATTAGTAGTTCTCAGCGTGGATCTCGAAGAAGCTCTGAGGATGGTTGCAGACGGGGCAAACCTGAGGAGCCTTAGCACTGAGGACCAGATGGCCGCAGTTACGGCATTCCCACATAACCACGCCGCTCTTCTCAAACACAGCCTTGGTCTCCACGTTTCTCAGCAGGGCACGATAGCGCTCTTCATGGGCCTTCTCAACAGCAGCGACGCCGCGGAACTGCTCAGCCAGCTCATGGAAGCCTTCCTCGTCAGCTTCTCTGGCCATGCGGTCATACATATCGGTCCACTCGTAGCTCTCGCCCTCAGCGGCATGGAGCAGGTTCTCGGCAGTATCGCCCACTTCGCCCAGAGCCTTGAACCAGAGCTTGGCATGCTCCTTCTCGTTGTCGGCAGTCTTCAGGAAGAGGGCTGCGATCTGCTCATAACCAGCCTTCTTGGCAACAGAAGCAAAGAAGGTATACTTATTACGGGCCTGAGATTCGCCAGCAAAGGCTTCCCACAGGTTCTTTTCGGTCTTGGTTCCGGCGTAGATATTCTTCTTCATAGGTTTATCCTCCTTGGGTTCTTCAATTTTTTCAAATACGCTGGCAGGGCGCTTACAAAGCGGGCACTTAAAATCCTCAGTGAGGGGGCCTTCATGGATATAACCGCAAACGCTGCACTTCCATTTTTCCATTGATCTTACCTCCATATACATTACATTCAGGATCGTCAGATCTGCTCAGACGGCAGCGCTTCGCGCGCCTCCCCTTCGCTTGTTCATACTATAACTGCAAACCTACGTTCTTACAGTGACAAAATCACATTGAACATTGAAAAGCCGTCCAAGAGCACTGATGAATTATCAGCCACAACCCTCTGTCACTTTATTATAACTCATTTCTTTTTGTAGTCAACCTTAGATTGACTTGCTGATGAAAGAGTTTTATACTATTTTCTAAAGAAGGAGGCGATTAAATGGAACTGAGTCAATATTTCCCCATCTGGAATCAGTTAACCGAAAGACAGCAGGAGCGAATTCTTCATGCAACTGATTTCTTTGAGCCGCCTAAGGGCACTTTGCTCCATAACGGCTCGGCAGATTGCCTTGGTTTACTTGTCATCCATTCCGGACAGCTGCGCGTTTACTATCTCTCTGAAGATGGCCGAGAGATCACGCTTTACCGGCTGTTTGAGCATGATACGTGTCTGTTCTCCGCCTCCTGTGCCTTTCGGAGTATCCAGTTTGACGTTTGTATTGAAACGGAGAAGGACAGTAAAATGTGGGTTATCCCATCCTGCCTGTATGAGCAGCTGATCCGGGAATCTACCGCTCTGTCTAACTATACCAATCAGCTTATGGCCAGTCGTTTTTCTGAGGTCATGTGGCTGATGGAACAGATTATGTGGAAAAGCTTTGATCGACGGCTGGCTGGCTTCCTGCTGGAAGAGAGCAATCTGGAAGAAAGTGTGGAGCTTAAGATCACCCACGAAAAGATCGCCTCGCATATGGGGACTGCCCGAGAGGTGGTTACACGTATGCTGCGATATTTCCAAAACGAGGGTATGGTAAAGCTCACCCGCGGCACTGTCCTTATCACCAACGAAAAAGCACTGTCCAAGCTTGCCCATAGCTGATCTATTCCGTTCTAGAAGCGGCCGTGGTCCATGGTCTCATGGTCTCTGCGGTCGCTTCCCTCTTCTCTTTCGGATAGGAAAAGTTTTTTCTTTTTTCTTGTTTTTATACTTGACAAGGAGATTCTTTCTGAGTATAATAAGTTTGTTGTTCGGCAGAACATAATTGAATACGGGGGTATAGCTCAGCTGGGAGAGCGCTTGAATGGCATTCAAGAGGTCAGCGGTTCGATCCCGCTTATCTCCACCAAAAAGACCTGAAATCGTAAGATTTCAGGTCTCTTTCTTTCAATCCTGCTTTTTGTCCACTATGTTTGATCTCTACCAATTGCCGCAGCATACTTGCATCTCGTTGTTTATCCATCGAGTCTTTTATAATGCAGAGGGCTGTAAACAGAAAGTTTACGATCACACTGTTGCATACGGAGGCAGCCTTAGTTATAATTGCTGTGGAACAATAGCTTTTGTCAGATCACTGGCACCGGCAGCGAGTCGCTGTCGGATAGCGCAAATTCAACGTATTCGCTTCGCTCAGCCGAACTGCTTGCAGTATTCCTGCACACGCTGTGTGCCCACCGCGGCACATTTCATGTGCCCGCACCCCGGATACTGCTGCGCACTTCGCCATACATCATTGTATTGTTCCAGACTGTAAAAGGGAGGAAAGTTTCATGATCGTATACAGGGAGCTTTCCTCCCTTGAACAAGACCTCGGCATCAGTTCCAAAACACTCTATGCCGTCAGCAACCATATCAACAAGCATTACCATAAAGCAACACTTCCCAAGAAAAGCGGTGGCTTTCGAACCCTGTCTGTTCCGGATGAGGCTCTGAAGTCCATCCAGAGACGTATCGTGGAGGTGCTTCTAATCTCCATGCCTGTGTCACGATATGCCATGGCATATCGGTATGGCAGCTCCACCCTTCAAAACGCCAAGCATCATGTAGGCAAACAGCTGGTACTGAAGCTGGACATTTTCCGATTCTTTGACAGCATACGCTACTCCACTGTAAAGGACAAGGTATTCCCGGAAGAAATCTACGCAGAATCTCTGCGAATTCTTCTGACAATGCTCTGCTACCACAAAGACGCTCTGCCTCAGGGTGCACCGAGTTCGCCGGCCATCACCAATATTATTCTGTATGAGTTTGATGAACGCGTTGGCCAGTGGTGCCGTGATCAGGGGATCGCCTATACCCGGTACAGTGATGACATGACTCTTTCCGGTAGTTTTGATCCGGCAGAAGTGATCCGATTTGTCAGATTGGAATTAAAGAAAATGGGATTCCTGTTGAATGAGCAAAAGACAAGAATCCAGCGCCCCGGTCAGCAGCAGAGCGTCACCGGCATCGTGGTCAATGAACGACTGAGTATCCCCGCAGATTACCGCCGCAAGCTTCAACAGCAATTGTACTACTGCAAAAAATTTGGTGTCCAAAGTCACCTTACAAAAATCGGCCTGGAGGTTTCGGAAGCAACTTACCGAATGCAGTTGCTGGGTAAGATCAACTATGTGCTTCAGCTTTCTCCTAATGATCGGGATATGCTGGAAGCCAGAAGATGGCTTCAACAGTCAGCAGAATAATGAAATCCCACCTGCGGTACACGTACCACGGGTGGGATTTTACGTTGCTGCTCAATGGATCATTTGAAGAGTCGTATCGCATATCCGTTGCTGCCTGCTCCCCTTCATCGCCAGAAAAACTCAACATTCTAAAAATCAATTACACAACCGCATTGGAAAGAGCCGAATCTGCAGTCAGAATAACACGTTACTCCATCGTTTCTAGTGCGCAGTGTGCCAAGATCAAGCTGGTGCAGGGATCGCTTTAAGAAGAGGCGCTAGCTGCGAAAGTGCTGATCTGCAATGACCTGCTTCCGCGGGACAGTGCTATACAAATCAGAAAAAATTTACACTTCGTTATTCCATTTGGCACAGGATATGGTAGAATAGTGCCATACGAGTGGTCGGGTCTTCCCTTCCCGACCGAATATTCATCGTCAACGAAGGAGAGTTATTATGAGAAAGAATTTCGGTTCCAAGCCCGCTCTGTATCCCATGCCTGTGCTGATTGTCGCCGCTTATGACGAAAACGGCAAGGCCAACGCTATGACCGCTGCCTGGGGAGGCATCGTGGACACCAAGCTGCTGGGTATCTGCCTGAGCGCCAGCCACAAGACAACTCAGAATATCTTTGCCACCGGCGCCTACACTGTCAGTATGGCCACTGTCTCTACCATGGTCGAGGCCGACTATCTGGGCATTACCTCTGGCAACAAGGTAGCCGACAAGCTGGAAAAGGCCGGTCTGCACACCTCCAAGAGCGAGTTCGTCAACGCTCCTATCATTGAAGAGTTCCCCATGACCCTCGAGTGCAAGCTTATCAGCTATGACGAGTCTACCGGCTACATGATCGGCGAGATCGTCAACATCAGCGCCGACGAATCCATTCTGAGCGAAAACGGCTCTATTGATCCCGCAAAGCTCAACCCCATTACCTTCGATCCCATCAACCACGCTTATTTGCCCCTTGGTCCCGCTGTCGGCACCGCCTATCAGGCAGGCAAGAAGATCCAGTAAGCACTGCGTCCTCGCTTTCCCACGGCCAGGGCCGCTCCCGAGGGAGGGGATAGAAAGGAAGGAGTTCTCCTTTCCATCTTGCTAACAACATAACCACAAGTCTGGGCTAACGCGTGGTTTCTCGTGCTGCTGCGACCGAGTGGATGCCACAAACTCGAATTCGACAAGCGAGTGTGATCATATGAAAGCCAAAAGAGCCCAAAAATTAAGAGACTTACTTGCAATTGCCGGCATTATTATAATGCTATGCGGTTACATTTATGAACCTCTGTTGCTTGTCGGCGGTATTGTTTCGTTCTCTTGCTTTATTCCACATTTCCTGTATAACAAATGCCCTCATTGCGGGAAGCAACTGGGGAGAGACGAAGGAAAATATTGTCAGCATTGCGGCAAAGAGATAGATTGACCAGTCCTGATTTGTCGAGTAGTGAAACCTCTCACTTTCCTCAATTCAGGAGCGCGCAATCATGCGCACTGTGCCATTGCATTGCTTTTCCACAGATTACAAATTAAGCGAACAAGTCAGCTGATCTATAAGCAAACGAGCATCCAAACGCCGGATGCTCGTTTGTTCACTTATATCGATTGCTCCTTAAAATTTCTCCCATCATCGCTGCGTCTTCTTTGTCAGTGCAAACACGCCCCTCCTTTTGGAGGGGCGTGTTTCATTCGATCATTCTGTAAATGTAAGCGAATGCCATTGGCCGGCAGATCCAAGAGATGTATTCGGGAAAATAGCTTGTACCTGATCCAGATAATCTTCAGGATGGTTGAGAGACGGACTAAAGTGGGTCAGCCAAAGCTCCTTTGCACCGCCCCGAAGCGCGGTTTTCGCCGCTTCCTGGAAGGTCATATGACAGGTCTCTTTGGCCTTTGCCAGCTTATCCGGCTCACCGTACATGCCTTCACAAATCAGCAGATCCACCCCGTCACAGGCCTTATACAGCGGTCTCGCCGGACGGGTATCAGTGCAGTAGACCAGCTTTATACCGGTTCTGGGCGGCCCCATAACCATGTCAGGGGTATAGTCGTCTACCGACTCGCCATTCTGCAGCCGCTTCCAGAGAGGACGGGGAATACCGGCTTCAATGGCCTTGCTCGGGTCGAACTTGCCCTTTCTGGGCACAGTGACCAGATAACCAAAGCAGGGCACCGTATGATTCACCGGGAAAGGCGCAATCTCCCAGTCTCCAAGAGAGATTGTCTGGCAGTTGTCCTCGTCAATCTCCATGGCCCACACCGGGAAGGGCAGCTCAGGAGCCAACACTTTAACGGCTTCCAGCAGCCTTTTCGTCCCCCGTGGACCCACCAAAGTTACCGGCTCGGTTCGGTCCATGTTGCCCATAGTGAGCAGCAGACCGGGGAGGCCGGCGGTGTGGTCAGCATGAAGATGGGTAATGCAGATAGTATCCAGATTTTTAAATGAGCATCCGGCTTCCCGGGCAGCAATCTGAGTTCCCTCGCCGGAGTCAATAAGCAGGCTCCGACCATTGCAGCGCAGCACCAATGAGGTGAGCCAGCGGCCGGGCAGAGGCATTGTACCTCCGGTGCCAAGCAGGCAGACGTCCAGCATTTGAGAGCACTTCCCTTCTGTTACTGGTCAGCCGCTGATAAGCACGATCTGGTCATCAGCGACGGTTGCGGTAAGACGTTTGATCTGCTGATCGTATTGTTCAATCAGCCGCATGGCAATCAGATCCTCCAGCTCTCTCTGGATCAGCCGACGGAGGTTACGGGCGCCATAGGTGGTGGAATAGGACTTATGGGTAAGATAATTCACCAGCTCGTCATCCCAGTTAAACTCAATACCCTTATCATTCATAGACTGCTTGAGTTCAGCAAGCATAATACCAGTGATACCCTTGAAGTCCTCTTCGCTCAGTCGGTTAAAGTGGACAATCTCATCCACGCGGTTAATAAACTCAGGCCGCAGGAAAGACTGGAGAGCCTTCATTGTCCGCTCCTGATCCAGCTCATCGGAGGTGCGGCCAAAGCCGACACTGCCTCCCTTGGAGCCGCTGCCAGCATTGGAGGTCATAACGATGACTGTGTTTTCAAAGTTAACCTTACGTCCGTGGGCATCGGTAATCTGACCGTCGTCCAGGATTTGAAGCAGAATGTTCAGCACATCAGGATGCGCCTTTTCGATCTCATCAAAAAGGATAACAGAGTAAGGCTTCCGGCGAATCTTCTCCGTCAGCTGTCCGGCTTCGTCATAGCCTACATAGCCGGGAGGCGAGCCTACGATCCGGGAGACCGCATGCTTCTCCATAAATTCGGACATATCCAGACGGATCAGGGACTCAGGACTGTTAAAGAGATCCTGAGCCAGCTGCTTGACAAGCTCCGTCTTACCCACACCGGTAGAGCCGACGAAAATGAAGGAGACAGGTTTATGCTTGGGAGAGATGCCCACTCGATTTCGGCGAATCGCCCGGGTCACAGCATCCACTGCTTGATCCTGACCGATAATATGCTTCTTCAGCCGCTGATCCAGCTGACTCAGACGGGCAAACTCTTCTTCCTGAATTCGGCTGGCAGGAATATTGGTCCAAAGCTCAATAACCCGGGCCAGATTCTCCACACCCAGAGCAGGGCGGCCAAGCGCCTTGAGCGCGTTCTCCTCGCTCTCCAGCTGGAGATCCTTGCTGCGCAGATGAGCAATACGCTCATAGGCCTTGGAGTCCTCCGGAGCGCTCTGAATGGCCATCCGCTCCTCCTTCAGTGCCTGGAGCTGCTTCTTCAGTTCTTCGGTCTTCTGGCTCAGCTCACGAAGCTTGCCCTCCCGGTCTCCGTTATAGTAAGTGCTGTTCTGAACACTCATGCCTTCGTTGTTCAGGGAGGTGAGCTGCTGACGGCAGCGAGACTGCTTCTGCTCGTTATCCTTCAGCTTGGAGGAGCGCTCATTGGACTGTTCGTGCTGACTGGCCAGAATGAGCTCCCGCTCCTTCGCGATATCAGCCCGGTCTTTCTTAATAGCAGCCAGACGGGCCAGATTCTGGTCATGGAGGTTGACATCAGAGCAGGCCTCATCAATCAGGTCGATCGCTTTATCGGGAAGGAAACGGTCGGTAATATAGCGCTCAGACAGAAGAACTGCCTGACGCAGAATGGGCTTGGGAATAGTTACCTGATGATAGTTTTCATAGAAATGAGCGATACCTTCCAAAATCCGAGTAGAGTCATCCAGCGAGGGTTCGGCTACATTGACCGGCTGGAAACGGCGCTCCAGGGCGGCGTCCTTTTCAATGTACTTCCGGTATTCATTATAGGTAGTGGCGCCGATTACCTGAATCTCACCTCGGGAGAGGGCAGGCTTAAGGATATTGGCGGCATTCATTGAACCTTCGGCATCGCCGGCACCCACGATGTTATGGACTTCGTCGATGACAAGGATAATATTCCCGATTCGCTTAACTTCTTCGATCAGGCCCTTCATACGGCTCTCAAACTGGCCGCGGAACTGAGTGCCAGCCACCAGAGCAGTCAGATCCAGCAGATAGACTTCCTTATCCACCAGCTTATAGGGTACCTGACCGGATACAATGCGCAGGGCAAGGCCTTCAGCAATGGCAGTCTTACCAACACCGGGCTCGCCGATCAGGCAGGGATTGTTCTTCTGACGGCGGTTAAGGATCTGCATGACGCGGGCAATCTCCTCTTCCCGACCGATCACGCCATCCAGCTTGCCCTCCCTGGCTTTACGGGTCAGCGAGATACAGTAGCTTTCCAGATACTTACGCTTCTGGTTCTTATCCCCTTTGCCGGGAGACTGTCTTTCCTTCTCATGGCCCCGGGGCGCTTCGTTATCCCGCTTGAACTCCTGATTGCCCTGACCGGCACCGAACAGGCGATTGAGGAACGGGAAGGTAGCGGTCTTGCCATCTTCCTGATCGTCCTCATCTCCCTCTTCCTGGCCGCCCATCATAGCTTCCATGGCTTCGGGACCGCCGAAAGCGGACATCATTTCATTGGTCAGGCTTTCCAGATCTTCATCAGAAATACCCATTTTGGACAGAAGATCGTCCACAGGTTTAATACCCATGCCCTTGGCACAGGTCAGACAGTAGCCCTCGTTCTTGCTCTCTCCGTTGTCGATCCGGGTGAGGAAAATAACGGCTACATTCTTTTTACATTTACAACACAGAACAGGCTGCATATTGAATCTCCTTACAGGAATATGTATCTTAACATTTTCCGGGTCATTCTACCACAGAAATATGAACAAATCTTGTTTCGAAGCCGAAAAGCTTACAATGCGGCCAGAGCGATAGCCGCGAAAGAGGCAAACAGCTTCAGCAGCAGGCTGCCATCAAGCATCTCGGGCGGCACAAGGCCAAAGGACGAGGCCAGCGAGGCAAAGACGGACATATACACTGCGCCCTTCAAAAAGCCCAGAACAGCGCCAAGAGACTTATTCAGGAAGTTCAGTCCAGGCAGCATGGACGCCAGATTGAGCAAACGGGCAACCAGATTTCCAAGAACCAGAATGGCAAGGAATGCCACAATGTAGACGAAGAACCATGCCATGGTATTGGCAAGGGCGGTAGATACGCCCTCGGCCACACCTTCCATGCCGCTTTCAACACCGGACTCTACGGCAGAGGCAAAGTGCTGATAGACCTCAGAGTTGAGCATCATCTCCATCAGGCCGCTCTCTTCAATAGCTTCCGGCAGCTCGATGGTGATCTCCTGCCCATTGGCTACGGCCTCATCCACTGCGTCCTGAATGGTATTTTCAAGACCGGGCTGAATGATCGCCGCGGCAACCGGCGAGACGGTGTCAGCGACGACAGGAGATCCCACCAGAGCAAGTACGGCAATGACCAGCCCACAGAGCGTCATAATCAGTCCCCGATTGGCGCCAAAGACAGTAAAAATCGCAAGGGCGATCAGAATCACGATATCAAGTACATTCATAGCTTTTTTTCTCCATTAGGGCAGAAATACGCTGGCGGTTTTCTCCGACACCAGCATAGCGGTACCGTCAGAGCGAACAATAGCTTTTACGATACCGGTATCATTATCAAGGTAGGCATACCGGTTCAGAGAACTGGTATAGATCGTAAGTCCGCTGTGAGTCAGCACGCCAATGTAGCGGCCGCTGGCACTGACAGAGAGGATCTCCTCGTTCAGATCCAGTTGGGCAGAGATAGCTCCTTTTTCATCGATGACCATAAGGGTGCCTGCATTGCCGGCCCGATAACGGCTGTAATACTCTACTGCAAATCCATCTCCGCTGAGACTGAAGCCCTGCAGATGAAGCGACTCATCCTCCCAGAGCCCCACTTCAGATCCGGAATCATCCAGCCGCCGCAGACAATTAAGCTCCTGCAGCCAGAAGCCATCCTCGTCCCAACGCAGATCCAGCGGAGGTTCGTTGGAGATGACCCGGGAAACTGTCTCGGCGCCGTCTCCGCAGTCATAGATTCGGAGGGTAGATGCAAACTTGGTCTCCTCCTGCCCGATCGTAATGAGGGCCAGCTTCCGATTGTCGGGAGAAACGACACCGTCGATTACAAAGCTGGAGGAGATATTCTGAGTCATGACCGGCTGGAAACGGTCGTTGTAGACGGTAGCGGATGCTTTATAGCCGGCAGCCTCTTCAATAATGACCAGCCATCCATTGGAATTGACACGGGCAGACAGAATGCTGGATCCTTCTTCGGCCTTATACTCATGAATGAGCTGTCGCTCGGAAAAGAGATAGAGCTCGCTGCCGCCGGCATCGTAGATCAGGGCATAGTTGCCCTCTGCCAGAATAACAGGATCGAAGATAGAAACCTGCATATCTACGTAGACACTGCCGCCGTTGGAATAGATCTGAATCCGGTTATTGCTGCAGGCGATCAGGCAGTCATCCAGAGCAGCATAGGAGTTGGTCTTATCTGCAGTAATATCAAACTCGGCTCCCACACCCTCGTCGTTACGCTCAAGAGCCTGATAAGTCAGGTAGCGTTTTACCGAGTCCAGATTAACCTGGTCCCGGAAGACCACCACGATAACAGCCGTAACGATGAGCAGCAGAGTGAGGATAGCTACAAGGATTCGGCTGAGCAGAATCAGACCCTTTCTAACCTTGCTCTCCCCTGCCGGCTGCGGACGCTGCTGAGGATTCATTTGCTTATCTTCCATGCTTATACCTCCGGGTCGGTATCAAGACCCACGGGCTCATTGTACCAGAGCTTAGTCATGTACAGTCCGCCGGGGGGAACGGTAGGCCCTGCCTCGGTCCGATTGCCCCGGGCCAGAATACCGGCAATGTCCGAAGGGGCGAACTTCCCCTCGGCGGCATAGAGCGCGGTACCTACCATGATACGGACCATATTATACAAAAATCCATTGGCGCAGACCTTTAAGGTGATAAGATCCCCCTCCCGGACCACGTCAAAATAATGAACGGTACGAACAGTGGAGCGGACGTTTGTGCCCACATCCCGAACAGCGGCAAAGTCTTTGGTTCCGATAAACTCCCGGGCTGCAGCAGCCATAATAGACTCGTCCAGACGCTTGGGATAGAAATAAGCACGGTCTACATAGAACGCGTTTCGGATCCGGGAGTTATAGACCTGATAGGTGTACTCCTTTTTGATGCAGGAACCAATAGCATTGAATCCCTCGGAGACCTCCCGGGCAGAGACAACCACAATATCCTCCGGCAGCCGAGCGTTAAAGGCAAGCGGCATCCGGTCACAGGGGATATTACAGCTGGTACGGAAGTTCGCGATATAGACCCGGGCATGGACACCAGCGTCAGTTCTGCCGGCACCGGTGAAGCGGACAGGGTGCTTGACCACCTTCGCCACCGCCTGCTCCAGTGTCTCCTGGACAGTAGCGGCGTTATTCTGGATCTGCCAGCCATGGTAGGCTGAGCCCACATACATGAGCTGCAGAGCGATATTTCTCATAAGCCTTTCCTTTCCAGGACGAAGATACGGTTCTCACAGGCCCAGGCCAAAGGCGATCGCAATAACTACCGCCAGCAGTATCAGCCCTAGAGCCAGTGTAATATAGTCGTTGGTATGGTATTCCAGACGGCGCAGACGGGTACGTCCCTCGCCGCCGTGATAGCAGCGGCACTCCATAGCTGTCGCCAGTTCATCAGCCCGGCGGAAAGCCGAAACAAAGAGCGGAACCAGCAGCGGGATCAAAGCCTTTGCCTTATCCAGCAGATTGCCTGAGTCAAAGTCAGCACCTCTGGCCTTCTGGGCAGACATAATTTTATCTGTCTCCTCAATGAGGGTGGGGATAAAACGCAGGGCAATAGACATCATCATGGCCAGCTCGTGGACGGGAACATGGAGCTTCTTCAACGGAGCCAGCAGGTTCTCGATACCATCGGTAAGCAGGATGGGAGAGGTGGTATAGGTCAGCAGGAAGGTGCCGGAAATGAGCATCATAATCCGAACCACCATAAAGAAGGCCGTCTTCAGTCCACCGGTAGAGATGGTCAGAATGCCCCACTGCCAGAGGATGGTGCCGGTTGTATTATAGAAGAGATTGAGCAGGCCGGTAAACACCAGAATAAAGAGTACCGGCTTCATGCCTCGGAGAATGGCCTTGGCCCCCACTTTGGACAGCTTAACAGCGGTAACCAGGAAGGCCAGCAGCAGGCCGTAGCTCAATACGCCCTTTGCCATGAACAAGGCCACAATATAGATAACCACCATCAGAATCTTAGTTCTGGGGTCAAGCCGATGAACTACGGAGTTACCCGGGAAATACTGGCCAAGGGTAATATCTTTCAGCATCTCAGCCCACCTCCTTCCGATAGAGGGCCATGAGAACCGCTTTCGCCTCTTCCATGGTATAGACGCAGTCGTCTTCGATAGGAAGTCCCATGGCCTTCAGGCGCTGGAAGACCTGAGTCACCTGAGGAATACCCAGCCCCATCTTCCGCAGCTCCTGACTGTGGGAGAAGACTTCGCGGGGCGTACCGGTGAAGGGAATCTGTGCATCGTTCACCACAACGATCCGGTCTACACTCCGGGCTACTTCCTCCATGGAGTGAGAGACGAGGATAATAGTCGCGTTTCTGGCTTCGTGGTACTTATGGATATTGGCCAGAATAGCGTCCCGTCCGGCAGGATCAAGACCGGCGGTGGGCTCATCAAGAATGAGCACCTCCGGCTCCATAGCGATAACGCCGGCAATTGCTACCCGGCGTTTCTGGCCACCGGAGAGCTCAAAGGGAGACTTCTTCAAATGCCGTTCAGTCAGACCGACAAAGGCAGCGGCCTCGTGGACCCGGCGATCAATCTCATCCGCGGACAGCTTCATATTTTTAGGACCAAAAGCAATATCCTGATAAACTGTCTCCTCAAAGAGCTGATACTCAGGGTACTGGAATACCAGCCCTACGTGGAACTTTGCCTCGCGGACCGACTGCTTGCTCTCCCAGATATCCTTTCCGTGGAGCAGCACCTGACCAGAGGTAGGCTTGAGCAGCCCGTTAAGATGCTGAATCAGGGTAGACTTGCCAGACCCGGTGTGACCAATGATGCCCACATATTCACCGGGATAAGCCTGAAAATCCACGTCAATCAGGGCCTTGTGTTCAAAGGGAGTACCCTGACTATAGACGCAGCTGAGTTTTCTAGTTTCAAGAATGGGTTCCAATGAATTTACCTCACTTTTCCGGTACTGCTCCCGACAGCAGGATGCAGTCCTCAGGGAAGATACCTGACACCTCAGCCAAAAGCCTTAAAAATAGCCTCGGCACATTCTTCGACGGACAGCGCGTCAAGAGGTACGTCAATCCCCTCCTGACGGAGCTGATCCAGCAGACCCACCGTCTCAGGGACGGTAAGCCCCACAGCCGTCAACTCCTCAACACGCTGAAAAACCTCCTTGGGGTGGCCGTCAGCGATAACCTTGCCATGATCCATGACCACCAGCCGGTCAGCACGGGCGGCCTCATCCATGTGGTGGGTAATAATCACCACAGTGATTCCCTTTTCCCGATTGAGTCGGGTAATGGTACGCAGCACATCTTCACGGCCGATGGGGTCAAGCATGGCAGTGGGCTCGTCGAGAACAATGCAGCGGGGTTCCATAGCGATAACACCGGCAATGGCAATACGCTGCTTCTGACCACCGGAGAGCAGGTGGGGCGCATGCTTGGCATATTTGCTCATGCCCACCAGAGCCAGAGCCTGATCTACCCGCAGACGCAGCTGCTCCTGTTCTACGCCCAGATTCTCCGGGGCAAAAGCCACGTCCTCTTCCACCACATTGGCAACAATCTGGTTGTCGGGATTCTGAAAGACCATACCAACAGTGCGCCGGATCTCCATCAGCCGCCCTTCATCGGCGGTATCAATTCCGTCTACATAGACAGTGCCGCCGGAGGGCAGGTAGATCGCGTTCATATTCTTGGCCAGAGTAGACTTGCCGGAGCCGTTGTGGCCAAGAACTGCTACAAAGCTTCCCTCCTCAATGGAAAGAGAGACTCCATCCAGCACCAGAGGGGCATCCTGACCCGCGTCAGGATAGCGGAAACGGACATCTTTGGTCTCAATGATCGATTTCATCATACTTACTTTCTCCCAAGATCAGCGATCCAGCGACCGGTAGAGCCGCAGGGCAGCACCAGTCCACTGGCCGTTACCGGCAGACCCAACTCGCCGCATTCGGCATGGCCGCCGTACTTTTTGGTCACCAGTGTGTCCAGCAGGTAGCCCAGTACCGAAGGAGCAAGACCGGTAGTGTAAGAGTTAATAATAAAGAACACGGGCTTGTCACTCAGCACCTGAACCACGAGCTCCAGGAAGGGATAGAGATTCTCCTCCAGCTTCCAGATCTCTCCGGACGGACCTCTTCCATAGGAGGGGGGATCCATGATTATGGCGTCATACCGACGGCCGCGGCGAATCTCTCGCTCGACAAACTTGGCACAGTCATCCACAATCCAACGGATAGGCGCTTTCTCCAGACCGGATAGTCTTGCGTTTTCCTTGCCCCAGGCTACCATACCCTTAGCAGCGTCTACATGACAGACCTGAGCGCCGGCAGATGCGCAGGCCACAGTGGCTCCGCCCGTATAGGCAAAGAGGTTGAGCACATTTACCGGACGGTTTGCCTTCCGGATCATGTCCCGGGCAAAATCCCAGTTAGCCGCCTGCTCAGGAAAAAGGCCGGTATGCTTGAAGTTCATGGCGCCGATCTTAAATGTCAGATCGTCGTAACGAATCATCCAGTTTTCCGGCATCCGTTCCTTCTCCCAGTGGCCGCCGCCGGTCTTGGAGCGATGATAGCGTCCGTCATGGCGCTTCCACTCTTTCCGGGTTCGGGGAGTATTCCAGATAGCCTGAGGATCGGGACGAACCAGAATGGTCTTTCCCCAGCGCTCTACCTTTTCGCCGCCGCCGCAGTCGATCAGTTCATAGTCTTTCCAGCCGTTTGCAATCCACATAATCGTATGTCTCCATCTATAGGCATAGTAGGTCATAATAATCGATTGTAATTATGTCATTTTATCACTGCGGCGGCGTCTGAGTCAATGACAGAAGTGTGAATTCCACTGGGATAATCTCTTAAGAAATATGAAATTTGCCAAACAGTTGGGACATTCTTTCTCATTTGGAGGATATCGCTGATTCCGGCACTTTTCCGGTCGGAAAAGAAAAAGCGGACCCGGCGTCCCAAAGAGAGGACGCCGGGTCATATGTCAGTTTTTTAGTTCGGGAAGAGCCTTACTCCTCGGTTTTGACCGTCTTCTTGCTCTTCTTGGCGGGAGCCTTTTTGGTAATCGTCTTTTTCTCGACGGGAGCCTTGCGCTCAGCTGCGGACTTGCGAATCCGACCTTCCTTCAGCACCACCGCGGTACGGGCAGGGAGATAGATATCCACATAGTATCTGCCGTCGATCTCCTTGGCAGGATAGGTCATATGCTCGACCAGATTCTGACCGCCATACTTCTCATCATCGGTGCACAGAGCAACGGTGTAGTCTGCATTGTTGGGAACAGAAATACGGACGTCAGTGCAGGAGTTGGAGGGATGGAAGTTGAAGGCAAAGAGCAGCCCCTTGCGGTAGAAGGCGATGAGCTTATTGTCATGGTGGATCATCATCTGATCGGCCATACGCTGCTGGAAGATATTGCGGCGCTTGGTCAGAGTGATCATATCCCGGTCAAACTCGCCCAGCCACTGGTACTTGAGCATGTCGTTATCAAGCAGGCTCCACTGACGGCGGCAGTAATGGAAGCTCCATCCGTTGCCCTCACGGGGGAAGTCGATCCATTCGGGATGACCGAATTCATTGCCCATGAAGTTCAGATAGGCCTCACCGGCGCCGGCCAGAGTAAAGAGCCGGATCATCTTATGCAGAGCGATGGCGCGGTCAATAACGGGGTTGTGGCAGTCCTTGCTCATGTCGGAATACATGCTAGCATCTGCCAGACGGAAGATCATGGTCTTGTCGCCTACCAGAGCCTGGTCATGGCTCTCCACATAGGAGACAGTGCCTTCACCGGGACGACGCAGGCACATATCACCCCACATCTGGCCAATATCCCAATCCTCATCCCGCTTTCCCTTCACAGTGCGGATCCACATATCAGGCAGACCCATGCCCAGACGATAGTCAAAGCCAATACCGCCGTCCTCAATGGGCAGGCACATACCGGGCATACCGGACATATCCTCAGCAATGATAGTGGCGTTGGGGTTGACCTGACGGATCAGCTCGGTAGCCAGCTGGAGGTAGGTAATTGCCTCAGTATGGGTATTGAGGGAGAAGTACTTACTGTTGTCATTGAAGTCGGTGCCCAGACCATGATCATGATAGAGCATGGAGGTGACGCCGTCGAAGCGGAAGCCGTCAAAGTGATACTCAGTCATCCAGAACTTCAGATTGGACAGCAGGAAGTGAATGACCTCGTCCTTGCCATAGTTGAAGCACTTGGTGCCCCAGGCAGGGTGATCACCCTTAGGACCGTCATGGAAGAACTGCCAGGTAGTGCCATCGAACATATTGATGCCTTCGGCAGTGTTCTTGACCGCGTGAGAGTGAACCACGTCCAGCAGAACCCGCATACCCAGTTTATGGGCCTTATTAACCAGATACTTCAGATCCTCAGGCATGCCGAACCAGGAAGAAGCGGCGTAGAAGTTGGAAACCTGATAGCCGAAAGATCCGTAGTAGGGATGCTCCATAATAGCCATGAGCTGGATGGCATTATAGCCAGCCTTTTTGACCCGAGGCAGAATGTTCTTGGCAAATTCCAGATAGGAGCCCACTCTACCCTCTTCCTGAGCCATACCCACATGGGCCTCATAGATGTACAGAGTGTCGGCGCCCTTAAAGTCGCCGTCTGTCCAGGCAAAGCTCTTGCGCTCATCCACGATCTCGGCGCAGAAGGTCAGAGTGTTCTTATCCTGAACCACCCGGCGGGCATACAGGGGGATGTGCTCGGTGCGGGTCATGTTGGCATCAACCACAGTCTTAACCTTGCAGCCTTCCCACAGAGCATTTTCGCCCTCCAGGAAGATCTCCCAGTTGCCATTCGAGGTGCGCTGCATGGGATGAGAGGTCAGGTTCCAGCCATTGAAGTCACCGGTCAGATAGAGCTGATAGGCGCTGGGTGCCCATTCACGATAGATCCAGCCGCCCTCCACAGGGTGGAAGCCATAGTAACTATATGCATTGGCAAACTCGTTGAGAGTCATACCATTGGGAAGCAGACGGGACTTGGTGTCACGATAAAGCTGCATACGCAGATCGATATCACCGGCAAAGGGCTGAAGCTGGGGGTTCAGTTCCAAAATACGATACACGTTGGTACCCTCCTTTGTAAAATAGACGAATCAAATATTTTTTGACTCAAGTAGTGACTGAAAGCGTTTCCAGAACACTGTGTTGTTCATTATACACGATAGTTTCTATCTATTTCTATAGTGAAAACAGATAATATTTTCTTCAAAAATCTGCTCACATTGTCAGTGTACACGGGAATTATGTCGAAACTGTTACAGATTCACCGAAATACATATATAATATCAGCTTTTCTCTCTCAGTTTCGTTTTTTGTCAACCTCTTCTCTTCTTTCCCGGCGCTGCGACCGACCCGCCAAGAACAAGTTGGCCGGAGACCATATGCCGCTCTGGCAGCGTCGTGCGGGGATGCTCTATCATGGCAATCAGCCGGTCTGCAGCCACGCAGCCCATCCGGGCTGTATTCTGACGATAGGTAGTCAGGCTGGGGGACATAACCTCAGACAGGAAAATGCCATCATAGCCGGTTGTAGAGATATCCTCCGGAATACGAAGGCCTGCCTCAGCGATGGCCCGATATCCGCCCATGGCGGAGAAGTCATCCTGAAAGAGAATACAGGTCGGACGGTCCCGAAGCGCCAGCAGCTCCCGGGTGATCATATAGCAGTTGCCCGCATCATAGAAAATACTGGATCTGACATACTCATCCGGAACAGTAATTCCCAATTCCTCACAGGTTTTATAAAAGCCAGCCAGACGGTTCTCAGTAACCGAGGTCATCTCACCGTGGATCATAGCGATCTTCCTGTGGCCCATGTTGTAGGCGTGACGGACCAGCTCAGAGATACCAGTAATATTGTCCGACAGAACAGCCATCCGGTTGTTGAAGGTATGGTCCACTGTTACCACCGGGATGTCGCTGTTAATCAGCTCAACAACCTGAGGATCGGCGAAATCAGCGCAAACGATAGCAGCCCCGTCAACTCCCCGATACCGGCAGTGGCGGAGGTAGGTAGTCGCTTTGCCGCCGATATTATGGCTGATGAAGGTGATATCATAGCCGTGAGATTCCGCCTCTTCCTTGAAGCTATTAAGGATAAGGGAGAAGAATTCATGGGTCAGACCTTTACGCTGTTCTTCCTCAAAAAGAACGCCAAGATTATAAGTTCTATGGGTTTTCAGGGCTCTTGCGGCAGAATTTGGCATATAACCCATTTCATCTGCGATTTTTCGGATACGCTCCCGGGTCTCCCGGCCGATATCCTTTTGTCCGTTGAGCGCCTTACTTACAGTTGCTACCGAGACACCGCAGCGCTGGGCGATGTCCTTCAGCGAAACCATGACACCATCTCCTTATACGTTTTATATAAATTATACTCTTCTCAGCTTAAACTTTCAATTCTTTTTTCGAAAAAGACGATATTTCGCAAATTATAGCTTCAGTTTCGTTTGTCTCCGGACCGCTTCCCGCCTCATTCAGAAAACCGAAAATATTTTTAGAAAAGCTATTGCCTTTTTTTACAAATTCCAGTATTCTTAGGCTATAGTGGATGTGTATATTCACTATGCTTAAACGTTTTAGTAGGCAGGTTCTTTTCAACTCTGATGCAAAGGAGAGATCCCTATGCAATTCGGACATTTTGACGACATGCGCCGGGAATACGTGGTCGAGACTCCCCGCACTCCCCTTCCCTGGATCAATTATCTGGGCAGCGAGGATTTTTTCAGCCTTGTTTCCAATACCGGAGGCGGCTACAGTTTCTATCGTGACGCACGTCTGCGCCGTCTTAGCCGGTACCGCTACAACAGTTCTCCTCTGGATACCGACGGCCACCGGATCTATATCAAAGACGGAGATATTGTCTGGAATCCCGGCTGGCGTCCGGTCCAGACGGAGCTGGACAGCTATCTCTGTCGGCATGGTCTGGGATATACCGTTTTCGAAAGCAGCAAGCGGGATATTTTCGCCCGGCAGGAAATGTTCGTTCCCGTCGGTGATGCCTGCGAGTTGACTCGGCTGACAGTGAGCAACCGAAGCGGTGAACGCAGGGATCTGGACGTGTTCAGCTATGTGGAATTCTGTCTCTGGGATGCTATGGACGACAGTTCCAACTTCCAGCGCAATTACTCCACCGGCGAACTGGAGGTAGTGGGCTCCGCCATTTACCATAAGACAGAGTACCGGGAGCGCCGGGATCACTATGCCGTCTATTGGACTGACACCCCTATCGACAGCTTTGATACCTCCCGGGATGCTTTCTGCGGCCTGTACAGCGGTCCTTCCGCCCCGGAGGCCGTTCTTCGCGGCCGCTGTTCTTCCACCATTGCCCACGGCTGGACTCCGGTGGGTGCCCATCATATCCATCTCACCCTCGCTCCCGGAGAGGATAAAACCATTCTTTTCGGTCTGGGTTATCTGGAAAACCCCCGGGATCAGAAATGGGAAGCGCCGGGTATTATCAACAAAGCGCCGGCAAAAGCCATGATGGCCCGCTATGCCACCAGCCGGCAGGTAGATCAGGCCCTCGAGGCACTGGCCGCCTACTGGCAGGGCCTTCTCTCCGGCTGGCAGGTAAGCAGCGGCGAAGAGAAGCTGGATCGGATGGTCAATATCTGGCATCAGTACCAGTGTATGGTCACCTTTAATATGAGCCGAAGCGCCAGTTACTACGAGAGCGGTATGGGCCGCGGCATGGGTTTCCGCGACTCCTGTCAGGATCTGCTGGGCTTTGTACATATGATTCCTAACCGGGCCCGGGGGCGGATTCTGGATATTGCCGCCACCCAGTTTGAAGACGGCAGCGCTTATCACCAGTACCAGCCTCTGACCAAGCGGGGAAACAGCGATATCGGCAGCGGCTTTAATGACGATCCCCTCTGGCTTATTGCCGGAACGTCGGCCTATCTGAAAGAGACCGGTGATTGGTCCATTCTCCAGGAGTCGGTCCCCTTTGATAATGACGAGAGCAAGGCTCAGAGCCTTATGGAACATCTCCGCCGCAGCTTTAACTTCACCAGAAAGAATCTGGGTCCTCACAAGCTGCCGCTTATCGGCCGCGCGGACTGGAACGACTGTCTCAACCTCAACTGTTTCTCCGAGCACCCCGGTGAGAGCTTCCAGATTTCCGGACCCAGCGAGGGCCCGGTGGCAGAGAGTGTCTTTATCGCCGGTATGTTTGTCAAGTATGGCAAAGAATATGCCGATATCTGCCGTCATTTAGGCCTGCAGGAGGAGGCTGAGGATGCGCTGGACGCTGTGCGTGCCATGGAAGAGGTGACCCTGACTGCCGGTTGGGATGGAGAGTGGTTTATTCGCGCCTTTGACGCTGAGAGCAAACCGGTGGGAAGCCATGTATGCGATGAGGGACAGATTTTTATCGAACCTCAGGGTATGTGCGTAATGGCCGGTCTGGGCGTCGAGAGCGGTCAGGCTCTGCAGGCCCTTGAGAGCGTCGAAAAGCACTTGGATACCAAGTATGGTATCGTCCTTCATCAGCCGGCCTACACCACTTACCGGCTTAATCTGGGCGAGATCTCCAGCTATCCTCCCGGCTATAAGGAAAACGCCGGTATCTTTTGCCATAACAATCCCTGGATCTCCTGCGCCGAAACGGTAATCGGACGGGGTAACAGGGCATTCGAGGTCTATCGCAAAACCTGTCCGGCCTATTTGGAGGAGATCAGCGAGATCCATCGAACGGAGCCCTATGTCTACAGCCAGATGGTAGCAGGCAAAGACGCTGCCACATTCGGTGAAGCCAAAAACAGCTGGCTGACCGGCACCGCTGCATGGACCTTTGTCAATATCAGCCAGTTCATTCTGGGCATCAATCCCACTCTGGACGGCTTGCGGATGGATCCCTGTATTCCCGCCGCTCTGTCCGCGTATCAGGTAGTTCGCCGGTACCGGGGCGCCGAGTATCATATCACTGTTGACAACTCCGCCGGTGTTCAGAAGGGCGTTGCCCGTCTGACCGTCAACGGAGTCGACAAGACCGGCTCTCTGCTTCCGCTGGCTGCCGAGGGAGCAGTAGTCCATGTCAATGTGATTATGGGGTAACGGCTATGGCACTGAGAGAGGATTTTGTTTGGGGAGCCGCCTCCAGCGCATATCAGATTGAAGGCTATTCCACTGCTGACAGCGGCGGAAAGAGCATCTGGGATACCTTCAGCCACCAGCCGGGCAATATCTTTGAAAACGGCAACGGTGACGTGGCGTGCAACAGCTATCATCGATATTCGGAGGATATCGCTCATTTAAAAGAGCTTGGAGTATCTGCCTACCGCTTCAGTACCAGCTGGGCACGGATTGATCCCAACGGAGACGGCTGCTGGAACAGGAAAGGACTTGCTTATTATGACCGGCTGGTGGATGCCCTCATTGCGGCAGGTATCACGCCATGGATGACCCTGTACCACTGGGAGCTGCCACAGGCACTGGAGGATCAGGGCGGCTGGCAATCCGTCGCCACAGCCCAAGCCTTTGGCCGCTTTGCCGGCATGATGGCAGAGCATTTCAGCAATAGGGTAAAACGCTATATCACCCTCAATGAGCCCCAGTGTTCCGTTGGGCTGGGCTATGCCTCCGGCATCCACGCCCCTGGCAAGCGGCTGGATCTGGCCGGTCAATTTACCTGCTGGAAGCACCTGCTTATGGCTCACGGGCTGGCTGCCGCCGCCATTCGAAACGCCGACAATCAAGCGCTGATCGGCTTTGCTTCAACAGGCAATCTCTGCTATCCCCTTGTCGAAACACAGGAGAACATAGACGCAGCCAGAGAGGCCAGCTTCACTGCCCACGATAACCAGTGGACCTTTACCCATCACATGGCACTGGATCCAATCTGCAAAGGCACCTTCCCTCCCTGCGGCGCGGGACAGCTGGCCCGGTTGGCGCAGGAAGTGACTGACGAAGAGCGTTCCATCATTCATCAGATCCCCGATTTCCTCTGCTTCAACATTTACAACGGTTGGGGTGTGATCCGTGGGGCTGACGGATCCCCGGAATATGTCCGGCGGTATGACGGTTTCCCAAGGACTGCTCTGAAGTGGCCAATCACTCCGGAAGTGATGGATTGGGGACTTCGCTTCCTCTACCAGCGTTATGGCATTGTCTGCTCTATCTCGGAAAACGGTCTGAGCTGCAACGACCGGATCTATCTGGATGGTAAAGTCCATGACGCCGACCGGATTGATTTTCTCCACCGATATCTGCGTTCAATGAAACGAGCTGCTGAAAACGGTGTGGAACTGGAAGGCTATTTCCATTGGGCCCTAACCGATAATTTTGAGTGGCACAGCGGATATGGAGAGCGCTTCGGGCTCGTTTTTGTAGACTACCCCACACAAGACCGGCTGCCCAAGGACAGCTTTTACTGGTATCAGAGGGTCATTTCCACAAACGGACGAGATCTTTGACCTCATCTCGCGCAAACAAACGGCTCTGGCGTATTTCATCCAGAGCCGTTCACTATATATTGTGTCTCATGTAACGGTTACTCACTAGATACAGTGTTTGACATTTTGTCTATTCTGTCTAATAACAGGGATATTTCAGGGGATAATAAGTGTATTATGCCATATTGCCAAGGCTGTTTCCGGGTGGTAAGATAATACTGTAAGACCAGTTAGTTTTGCCTAACGCACTGCGTTGATCACCAGTGCATCTCAACAGGAGGTATCCCGATGATCAATTTTGAACAGTGGAACGGCTTTGAAGGCCGTATCTGGAAGGAAGAAGTCAACGTTCGTGACTTCATTCAGAAAAACTATCGCCCTTATGACGGCGATCACACGTTCCTGGCCGATCCCACCGAAGCGACCAATCTGCTTTGGGGCGCTCTGCAGAAGCTGCAGAAGCAGGAGCGCGCTAACGGCGGCGTGCTGGATATGGACACCAGTGTGGTCTCCACTCTCACCTCTCACGGGGCAGGATATATCGACGAAGAGCTGAAAGAGCTGGAAAAAGTTGTAGGTTTGCAGACCGACAAACCGCTCAAGCGCGCATTCATGCCCTTTGGCGGTATCCGCATGGCTGCTGAGGCCTGCAGAAGCAACGGTTTTGAGCCCTCCTCCGATCTGGAGAAGATCTTTACCGACTATGCCCGCACCCACAATCAGGCTGTCTTTGATGCCTACACCCCCGAGATGAAGCTTGCCCGCAAGAGCAAGATCATTACCGGTCTGCCTGACGCCTACGGCCGCGGCCGTATTGTCGGCGACTATCGCCGTATCGCTCTGTACGGCATTGACTATCTGCTGGAAGAAAAGCTCAACGACTTTAATAACTGCGGCGACGGCACCATGACTGACGACGTGATCCGTCAGCGCGAAGAGCTGGCTAAGCAGATGAATGCACTCAAAGGCATGAAGGAAATGGCCAAGATCTATGGCTATGACATCTCCAAGCCCGCCAGCAACGCCCGCGAGGCTGTCCAGTGGCTCTATTTCGGCTATCTGGCTGCCATCAAGACTCAGAATGGCGCTGCCATGAGTGTTGGCCGCATTTCCACCTTCCTTGACATCTATATCCAGCGCGATCTGGACAACGGAACTCTGACCGAGTCCGAAGCTCAGGAGCTCATTGACCATCTGGTCATGAAGCTGCGTATGGTCAAGTTTGCCCGTATCTCCTCCTACAACCAGCTCTTCTCCGGCGACCCTGTCTGGGCTACTCTGGAAATGGGTGGTATTGGCATTGACGGCCGGAGCATGGTCACCAAGACCGACTATCGTTTCCTCCACACTCTGGAGAATATGGGACCCGCTCCCGAGCCCAACCTGACCGTGCTCTATTCCTCCGCTCTGCCCGAAAACTTCAAGCGCTACTCCGCTGACATCTCCATCCGCACCAGTTCTGTCCAGTACGAGAACGACGACGTGATGAAGCCTGTCTGGGGCGACGACTACTCTATCTGCTGCTGTGTCTCCGCTACTCAGACCGGCAAGGAGATGCAGTTCTTCGGCGCCCGGGCAAACCTTGCCAAGTGCCTGCTGTACGCCATCAACGGCGGCGTGGACGAAAAGTCCGGCGCTCAGGTTGGTCCTGCCTATATGCCCATTACCTCTGAGTATCTGGACTACAACGAGGTCATCAAGAAGTACGACGTGATGATGGACTGGCTGTCCGGTCTGTATGTGAATATTCTGAATCTGATTCAGTATATGCACGACAAGTACTACTATGAAGCCTCTCAGATGTCCCTGATTGATACCGATGTCCGCCGCACCTTTGCCACTGGTATCGCCGGCTTCTCCCATGTGGTTGACTCTCTGAGCGCCATCAAGTATGCCAAGGTTAAGACCATCCGTGACGAAAAGGGTCTGGTTATTGACTATGCCATCGAGGGTGACTTCCCCCGCTACGGCAACGACGACGACCGCGCCGACGAGATCGCCATGTGGCTGCTCAAGACCTTCCTCGGCAAGCTGAAGAAGCGCCACACCTACCGGAACTCTGAGCCTACCACCTCTATCCTGACCATCACCTCTAACGTGGTCTATGGCAAGGCTACCGGCGCTATGCCCGATGGCCGTAAGGCCGGTGCTCCTCTGGCTCCCGGCGCAAACCCCAGCTATGGCGCAGAGCAGAGCGGTCTGCTGGCCTCTCTGAACTCCGTGGCTAAGCTCCCCTACCACTGGGCACTTGACGGCATCTCCAACACCCAGACCATTAACCCCGGCGCTCTGGGTCACAGCGAGATGGAGCGGATCTCCAACCTGGTACAGGTGCTGGACGGCTACTTCGATCAGGGCGCTCACCATCTGAACGTCAACGTGTTTGGTGTAGAGAAGCTGCTGGATGCCATGGAGCACCCCGAGAAGGAGGAGTATGCCAACTTCACCATCCGTGTCTCCGGCTACGCAGTTAAGTTTATCGACCTGACCCGCGAGCAGCAGCTGGACGTTATCTCCCGTACCTGCCACAGCGGCCTGTAAGAAAGAGGCAGCTATGCATCAGAGTCAGGTAACCGGACAGGTCCATTCCATTGAAACCTTTGGCCTGGTAGATGGTCCCGGCGTTCGCTCGGTGATCTTCCTGCAGGGCTGCCCCATGCGCTGCCAGTACTGCCATAATCCGGAGACCTGGTCTCATCACGGAGGCGCTACCTGGTCAGCTCAGGTTCTGTTTGATCGGGTATACCGTTTTCACAACTATTGGAGAAACAACGGAGGCATCACCGTCAGCGGCGGTGAGCCTCTGCTCCAGATCGACTTTGTCACTGAACTGTTTCGGCTGGCTAAGGCCAAGGGAGTGCACACCGCTCTGGATACCAGCGGAATCCTTTATACCAAGAAGGAGCCCTTTTACAGCAAGTTCCAAGAGCTGATGAAGGTGACCGATCTGGTACTGCTGGATTTGAAGGAGATCGTGCCTGAACGCCACAAGGTGTTAACCGGTTTCCGGAACGAACCCATTTTGGCCATGGCCAGAAAACTGTCCGATCTTGGCATTGATATGTGGATCCGCCATGTTCTGGTTCCCGGCCATACGGATGACCCCGATGGTCTGAGAGAGATGGACGAGTTTATCCAGTCTCTCAAGACAGTTCGCCGGGTAGAGATCCTCCCCTATCATACACTGGGTCAGCCCCAGTGGGAGCGAATGGGAGTCCCCTATCCTCTGGACGGCGTACCTTCCCCCACCAAGGAAGAAGTTCAGAAGGCAGAGGAACTGCTCCACACTGACCGGTATACCAATTTCTGATCCGAATTCCCCTTAAATATACAAAAAGACCGTCAGGATTTCATCCTGACGGTCTTATTTTTATTCGTCCACAGGCCACGAGAGGTACCAGTCAATTACTTCCGCGATTCCATCGTGATTGTTATCCCGGGTAGTCACCCGATCGGCAGCTGCTTTTATCTCATCCGTGGCGTTTGCCATTGCGACACCCACTCCGGCAGCCTGAATCATAGACAGATCGTTGGCGGCGTCTCCCACCGCAATGGCGTCTTCGACCCCAGCTCCCATGATCTGACACAGCCGCCGAACGGCGGTACCCTTTGTCATACCCACAGGAACAATCTCCAGATACTGGTCACAGGAGAAATAGCAGTCCACGTCATTGGACATATGCTCCCGCAGCCAGTCTCGGAAGGCCAACAAATCCGTTTTATCATCATAGTTAATGGCAAGAACCTTGACCGGTTCCTCGTTCAGATCAGTCCGGGGATTATCTATCACCCGATAAGTCATGTTGATCAGCCTGCAATAGCGGCGGACCGCCTCGTCGTCCCAGCGTGGCTCCACCAGCACATCCCGCCGGTCGTAGGTCTGTACGTGGATCCCCCGGCGGCCAGCCTCCTCCATGACCCGACAGGCCACAGAAATGGGCAGAGCGTCAGAAAAACAGATATCTCCTTGTGACCAGTCGTAGATCATGGCGCCATTGTAAGCGATAGTCAGCGCGCCCGGCTTATCCATGCCCAGTTTACAAGCCTGATCCATAGCACTTTTCAAAGGTCGACCGGTGGCAATAATCACCTTATGGCCCCGGGCAATGGCCTCGTCAATGGCCTTACGGTTCTTCGGGGTAATCTGCTTACTGTCATTGAGCAGCGTACCGTCCAGATCGACGAAAAGATATTTTGCTCTCATCTCAGAATCCTCCTCCGTCATTACAAGCCACCATCATTTACTCTCACCTATTAGACCGTCATACTTGGCTTTTCAAATGTTCTCTCATATCCTATCAGGCCTGCCGCCCTTTTTCACACTTACTATACCAAATTACGAACGCATAATCAATTGGTCCGCAGGTCTGATTGATGCGCTGTACGATCTCCGCGCCCATAATCCCTCCTGTACTTCTATTGCAGCTACAGCAAACTATCGGTCCATTCTTCAAAGGTCAATCAGCTTATTCGATCTATTCAAGATTCAAATTTTGAAATCTGTTTCTTTGACCATCTGTTCCACTTCGGATTATTTCAGCTCTTCTTACCGCCCCCACTTGTCAGTATCCTTCATCTGGGTTATAATCCGAGTAATAGGTCTCCTTTTTTCCTTATTTATATTCGATTTAATGTTTTTTCTATTTATTAAATATGTTCTTTTTGCATTTTGATCTCAGCGCCTGTTTCAGGTAAGACAGGGAGGTAATTGATGTGAAGCAATACGCGATCGGTCTTTACGAGAAGGCCATGCCCAAATCGATGAGCTGGCGGGAAATGCTGCTGTGCGCAAAGGACTGCGGCTATGACTACGTAGAAATCAGCATCGACGAAACTGACGCTCGTCTTGCGCGTCTGGAATGGAGCAGCAGTCAGCGGCAGGAGATGGTCAGTCTGATGAGAGAGATTGGTCTTCCAATTCGCAGTATGTGCCTGTCCGGACACCGGAAGTATCCTCTCGGCGCTTCCGACTCTTCCCTGCGGAACAAGGGACTGGAGATTATGGAAAAGGCCATTCAGCTGGCCGATGATCTGGGCATCCGCGTGATTCAGCTGGCCGGATACGATGTCTACTACGAAGAGAGCACCGCAGAGAGTGAGGCCTTCTTCAGAAAAAATCTGGAGATCGCTGTTCATATGGCAGCCAGTCGAGGAATTCTTCTCGGCTTTGAAACCATGGAGACAGAGTTCATGAATACCGTTGCCAAGAGCATGCACTATGTTTCGCTAATAAACAGTCCCTATCTGGGCGTCTATCCTGACTCTGGCAATCTTACTAACGCCGCAAAAACCTATAACTCTGACGTTCTGGAGGATCTGGAAACCGGCCGCGGACACATTGTTGCTATGCACCTGAAAGAGACCGTGCCAGGCAAATTCCGAGAGATTCCCTTCCTTACCGGCCATGTAGACTTCCCCGCAATGATCGCCAAAGCCTGGGCGCTCGGTGTCCGCCGCTACGTAACCGAGCTTTGGTATGTGGGGCAGCAATGCTGGAAAGATGATATCCGTTTCGCTCATGACAATATGGCAAAAATTCTGAACCAAATGGTCTGAATTTCCGCAAGCTTTTTTATATAACTTACTTGCATTTTTGATTATTTCGTTTATTATAAGTAGTGAGGAATATGCACATCAATAAAAGGATCATTTCCATCCTGTGCAAGCGCTACTCCATGAACGAATTGACTTGTTGCAGTCAGCATTTTCTTCTTGTTACATCTATGGGAAACGGTTATGGGGCAAACCAGGCCGGGGCTTCTGCCGACGAAAAACAGCAGAGACAGCCGCACCCTCATTTGTGTTGAGAAGGAATATCTGATCGAATTCATCGACCGCAACAGCGGCGCGTCCGACGCGCTGAAGTTCATCAATAGCGAGGGCAGGGATGCCTTCGTCTGCACCAACCGTGAAATTGACGAGGTCGCTTTGTACACCGTCAGTGAGTGAGAAAGAGAGAAATGATCATGCTGGAAGAACTGAAACGAATCGTATATGAAGCCAATATGGAGCTGCCCCGTCGGAATCTGGTCACCTACACCTGGGGCAATGTCAGTGGCATCGACCGGGAAAAAGGCCTTTTCGTCATTAAGCCCTCCGGAGTTGAGTACACGAATCTGAGGCCTGAGGATTTGGTTGTCATGGATTTGAAAGGCAATCAGGTAGAGGGTGATTTGAATCCCTCTTCCGACACCAAGACCCACCTGGAGCTTTACAGGGCCTTTCCTGATCTAGGTGGTATTGTCCACACCCACAGCCCCTATGCCGTTGCCTGGGCTCAGGCTCACCGGGATATCCCCTGCTATGGCACCACTCACGCGGACTACTTCTACGGCAGTATCCCCTGCACTCGCACTCTGACTGCCGAGGAGATTGATGAGGATTACGAGGCCAACACCGGCAAGGTCATTGTAGAGACTTTTCATAGCCGGAGCATTGATCCCAAGCATGTCCCCGCAGCTATCTGCGCAAGTCACGGTCCCTTCACCTGGGGTAAGGACGCGGCTCAAGCCGTATATCACGCGGTAGTCTTGGAAGAGGTAGCCAAAATGGCTATCTTTACCGAACAGGTCTCCCCTTCCGTTGGCCCCGCTCCACAGTGCATTCAGGACAAACACTTCATGCGCAAGCATGGCCCCGCCGCCTACTACGGTCAAGGGAAGAAGTAAGTCCTCCTCCCCCTTCTCTTTGTTTACCCATTTTTGATCATATATTTTAGGAGGAAAATATTATGCAGCAGTTCACTTATGTTATC
This sequence comes from Oscillospiraceae bacterium, assembly GCA_017395935.1. Taxonomy (GTDB): domain Bacteria; phylum Bacillota; class Clostridia; order Oscillospirales; family Oscillospiraceae; genus Onthomonas. The sequence continues at coordinate 94,775 of JAFQNL010000019.1, read as the reverse complement.
AACGATCCCCTGGGCCTCCACGCTCGTCCCGCCGGTCTGCTGGCCAAGGCTGCAAAGCCCTACGCTGATACCGTCGTCACCATCACTAAGGGTGACAAGACCGTCAAAGCTACCCAGCTGATGAAGCTGATGAGTCTGGCTGCCAAGAACGGCGATGAAGTTACCGTAGCTGCCGAAGGCCCTGCCGAGGCAGAAGCTATTGCTGCTCTGAAGAAGTTCTTCGAAGAGAATCTGTAATCATCCCAACCACGAAGACATATGATGCCTGTCCTTTCTGATCTCGCAGTCCGGACAGGCATTCTTACATGGAGGAATATTGCATATGATCTTAATTCAAGGTAAAGGCGTCTCTTCCGGCGTCGTTAAGGGAAAACTCTATTTCTATGAACGCCCCGACACCACTGTAGTTAAGACCACAGTGGATGATTTGGAGGCCGAGAAGGCCCGTCTGGCCGAAGCACAGGCCAAAAGCATCGCTCAGCTGGAAGCTCTGGCCGAGAAATGCAGGGAAGAAGCCGGTGATGAATCTGCCATCCTGTTTGAGACCCACGCTATGTTCGTCGAGGACGACGACTATGTGGAATGCATCATGGAGACACTGGACGACGAGCAGTGCAACGCTGAATATGCAGTTGAGGTAGCCGGCGAGCAGTTTGCCCAGATGTTTGCGGCCATGGATGACGCCTATATGCAGGCCCGCGCCGCGGATATCAAGGACGTAACCCGGCGGATCCTGAATAACCTGATGGGGATCCCTGAGGGCGGCATTGACTCTGATGAACCGGTCATTCTGGCTGCCGACGACCTGGCCCCCTCTGAGACCATCCAGATGGACAAGAGCAAGATTCTTGGCTTTGCCACTCAGGGCGGCTCCGGCAACAGCCACACTGCTATTTTGGCCCGAACCATGGGTATCCCCGCTGTTTGCGGTATGGGCGAGGCCCTGAAAAAGGATTACCATGGCCGTCTGGCCTACATTGACGGCGATGAAGGCACTGTTGTGCTGGATCCCGATGAGCTGACTCTGACCGCTCTGAAGCAGAAGTACGCCGAGCAGCAGGAACGCAAAGCTCTTCTGGAGACTATGAAGGGTCAGGAAGATGTCACTCTTGACGGCCGGAAGGTCAATCTGTACTGCAATATCGGCTCTCCCGACGATGTAAACGCTGTTCTGGCCAATGACGGTCAGGGCATCGGTCTCTTCCGCAGCGAGTTCCTGTATCTGGCTACCAACGATTATCCCACCGAAGAAGATCAGTTCCAGGCCTACAAGACAGTCGCTGCCGCCATGGGCGGCAAGCGGGTCATTATCCGCACGCTGGACATCGGCGCTGATAAGCAGGTGGATTACTTCCAGCTCAACAAGGAAGAGAATCCCGCTCTGGGTATGCGCGCCATCCGCATCTGCCTGAATCGGCCTGAAGTCTTCCGGACTCAGCTGCGCGCTCTTTATCGGGCCTCTGCTTATGGTAAGATTGCCATCATGTTCCCCATGATTACCTCTGTTTGGGAAGTCAAGGAGTGCAAGAGAGCCTGCCAGAGCGTCATGAAGGAGCTGGCCGCCGAGGGCATCCCCTTCAATCCCGAAACCGAGATCGGTATCATGATCGAGACGCCCGCATCCGTCTTTATGGCCAGAGATCTGGCAAAGCTGGTAGACTTCTTCTCCGTGGGCACCAATGACCTGACGCAGTACACGCTGGCATGCGACCGCCAGTGCAACGATCTGGGCAAGTTCTTTGACGCCCATCATCCCGCCGTTCTGCGGGCTCTGAAGATGGCTGCTGACGCCGCCCATGAGGCCGGCATCTGGATCGGTATCTGCGGCGAACTGGGGGCGGATATCGAGCTGCTGCCCACCTTCCTGGCAATGGGCATTGATGAGCTGTCCGTCTCTCCGTCCTCTGTCCTTCCTCTGCGGGCCGAGATCCGCAAGAGCATCGCTCAGACTTGCACGCTGGAGCTGCTGGAAGGCTAAGTCTGCCACGTCTCCCCGTTATGCTAAACGCCCGTCTTTAGACGGGCGTTTTTCCTGTGACAGGGATTCTCTTCTCCTGTTCCTTGTCCTGTTTATGGTACTCCTGTTTTGCTATGATCCATATACTGGCAGTCGATACTCAGCTGCCAGAAAGATCAGTTCAAACGGATAAGCAAAGGAGCATGGGATCTATGAACGTATTACTGAGAGACCGGGAAGACGGAACACTGATCGCAGCGGCTGTGACCGCTATCTATCACTGGCCTGAGGCTCAGGAGCTGTATATTGATTCCGGAGCGCTCCACTTCACTCTCTTTCCTCTAAACCGTGCCAGCGCGGATCAGGCTATTCGGACCCTGTACGAAACGGGAAAGGCTGATCTGACCCGCTATCAGGCTATCTTTGAAAGCTAAGCAGCCTTTACTCTTCAAGTCAGCAGGCAGTCGCCCTTTCATGCAATCGAGTCTGAAGCAGACAATTGCAAAACCCAGCCGCTCAAGACGACTGGGTTCAGTCTATCCATAAAACTCTGCCAATCGAAGGCTGCTGCCTCCCTCACAGGGTCATGAATGGCGTTTATAATAGAGGAAAGAGGCCACAACCGGGATCACTACAGCAAGCACAAGCACTGCCGCAAACAGCCACTCACCATTAACAAACACGTTAACAAGGAAGAGCAGGCCAGCCCCAATCCATGTATAGCCGGCGATCCGATGGGTGTAGTTCCAGTTATCTTCGCTGGCCAGAGTCCAGGGCAGTTTAATGCCGGTAGTGAAATTGCGTTTGCATTTGGGGAGATAGTTGCCGATAACAAGGAACAGAATACCCAGAACCAGCATAACAAGAGAGCCGATAGAAATATTCCAGCCGATGGCAATCATCAAAGAGGCTGAGCAGAAGAGAACAGAGATGACCGGGATCGTCCAGGCGGTAATCACGATCATCTTCTCCGAGATCCGCTGGCGCTTGGGATCGTTGGCCACAACAAACTGACAGAACGCGCTGATCAGCGCGAAAAAGCATGGCATCCCAAAGCAGGCATATGTCTTGTCGGCCCAGTTATCCGCCTCTCCGGCGGAGTTGAAGTGAATCGGGACCCGATCAGGCAGACGAGGATAGAGTATCAACGCCAGCAGAATGGGCAGCAAAGCTACAATAGTGGTAAGGACCAGCCGTTTCTTCGCTTTATCGTTCATCGTTCTTCCTCCTTAAACTGAGACAACCAGAGCATAAGTTCTTCCAGAACCGACGTATTGAGCTCGTAGTAGATATAATTCTTCTGCCTGCTCTCCAGTACCAGATCAGCTTTTTTTAACTGGCTAAGGTGGTAGGAGATGGTAGCGCCAGTCAGGTCAAAGTGACTACCGATCTCCCCGGCAGACAGACTGCCCTGCCGCAGCAAGATGAGGATCTCCCGTCGAATAGGCTCAGAAAGAGCCTTGAACGTCTCAGCGAAACCCATGCCCATGTCTCCTTCCTGCAGAATTTAGATGTTTCTCTAAATAGATTCTAGCAGGTCCCCGCGGTATTGTCAATTCTATTTCGAATATTATCTAAATACTATGCAAGAAAAGAGAGCCGGATCGGCTCTCTTTTAACTTACGACTGGGGAAGGATCATATCGATCCCTTCCTGAAGGGTCTCGGCGTCAATCGCACTCTGAGCATAGGCAATCAGGTTTCCGTCCCGGTCGATGAAAAAGGTGACAGGAATCGCTGAAGTACCATAGGCAGCAGCCCCGCTATACTGGGTATCAAAGAAGACCGGGAAGGTATAGCCCTGTTCTTCAATAAAGGCAGAGGCGCTCTCGACCGTCTCCCGGCTGCCGTCGGTAAGGTTCACCATCATAAATTGGATCTGGCCATCATATTCAACTGCCTTCTCATGAAAATCAGGCATCTCGCTTTTGCAGGGCCCACACCAGCTGGCCCAAAAATTGAGGACCACCGGCGTTCCCAGATAATCAGAGAGGGAAACTTCCTCTCCGTCTGCAGTAAAGACGGTAAAGTCAGGTGCAGGATAGGCCTCCCGGCTCTCCTCTGCCCTCTCTGGCTCCTGAGCATTATCCTGCTGGTCATTCTCGTGCCCAGTCTGATTTGTTTGAGCCAGCCTTTCCTGTTCGGTCTGCTCGCTGAGCTGATTATAAAGCGTTCCAGCGCCGCCCAGCAAGAGCAGGAAGGTCAACAGAAGCAGAAGCAGTATTGTCTTTTTCTTCACAGCATATCTCCTTTCAGCTCAACAGAGCCAGCAAGCGGCCCATATAGCCGGTAGCCATAAGAATACCAATAAGAATCAGCAAGAGGCCGCAGATACGATTGATAAGTTGGTAATGGCGTTTGATCAGATCAAAGGCAGATTTCAGCTGGTCGATGAGTACCGCGCTGATCAAAAACGGAATTCCAAGACCCAACGAGTAGCACAGAAGCATAAACATACCAGTCATAGCACTGCCCTGCTGAGAGGCCAGCATCAGAGCGGAGCCCAAAAAGGCGCCTACACACGGGGTCCAGCCTACAGAAAAAACCAGGCCAAACAAAAAGGCGGACAGCAATCCCATATCCCGGCCATCAGCCTGAAAGGCGCTGCCTTTGAAAATATTAAGGTGGAGCAAGCCCAGATAGTTCAGGCCGAAGCAGATAACCACAATGCCGCAGAGCAGATCGACCACGCGCTGATGGGCCGTAAGAAAGCTGCCCACTGTTCCAGCCAATGCGCCCATGGATACAAAGACCAGCGTGAAACCAATCACAAAGGCGACAGCGTTGGCAACGGTTTTCGTCAGGCCACGCTCACGCCCTCCTGCAAAATAGGAGATATAGATAGGCAGCATAGGCAGCAGACACGGAGAGATAAACGTGATAATTCCCTCCAAAAAAGAGACAAAATATTGCATAACGATTCCTTTCCAGTTCAGATTACTATTATGGTATCATACTATCCCACACTTTGTCAAAAGAAGAACGGATACCGCAAAGCAGTATCCGTTCTACATTCAAAAGATCAGAGTCCAAACAGAGAGAGAAGTTTTTCCCAGAAGGTAAGCGTCTCTTCCTCCGGCGCCTGTAAAACAGGCTCTTCAGGCACCTGGATTTTTTCGGTAGTAAACGCGAATTGGATCATCTCCACCCCATCATTGGCGCTGTCTGTAAAGGAGACCATTTCAAAGCCACCAAAATCATACTCTGCCAACAGAGCGTCGATCTCATCCCGCATAGTCTCGGGTATGTCCTTCGTCTCAATGTGCATTTGATGGGTGCCGTCAGCCAATTGCTCCGTGCCCTCGGCCAGTTCACCGGTGCCGTCGGCCAGAGCTGCAATGCCGTCAGCCAGCTGACCCACGCCGTCATCCAGAGTCTGAATGCCACCATTCAGCTCGGAATAGTTGTCACTAAGTATGCCCACACCGTCAGTATACTGGACAAGCCCATCATGGAACTGACCATAGTTATCGGAAAGAAGCGCCATACCGGGCCCCAGTTGGGCCAGCTGATCCAGGCTGCCGGCAAGGTCAGCTTCTTCCAGCTTATCAGCCAGCTCCCGAAGCTGTTCAGCTATAGTATTGAGCAGTCCGTTTTCCGCAATCTGATCCAGAGCGGCCTCGATCTGGTCAGAGTGTGCTTCCAGTTCTTTGTAGATCTGAGAGATCAGTTCCGCAGCCTCCTGATTGGCAAGCAGCTTTTCCAGCGCTTTGGCAGCCACTTCGTTTTCCAGCACTGCCTGCTTCAGTGCCTCCAGTTCCTGCTGACTGAGCTCCAGATCACTCAGCTCCTCAGCCAGCTTCTTCAGCTGCCCGATTGCCTCCTGCAGCTCTTCAGGCAGTTGCGGAACCTGTTCTGCCGCCTGCTCCAGAGACTGAGCCAGTTTACGCAGAGCTGGGGGCAGGTCAGAGAGACTGTCCAGCAGCTTTTCTGCCTCTTCGGGCAATTCGGGCATCTGGGAGAATCCCTCACTGACAGTCTCCAGCGCCTGTTTGATCTGGGCAGAGCCTTCAATCAGCTCTGCAGAGTTCTGATCCAGTTGTGACAGGCCGTCAGTAAATTGCTCCGAACCGTCAGCCAACGCTCCTGTACCTTCCTCCAACGCCTGGGCGCCCTGCTTGAGCTGCCGCACACCGGCGTGAAGGTCTCCCACACCTTCATTCAGCCGGGCCGCTCCGTCATTGAGCTGTGCGACGGCGTCGGTAAGCTGTCCAAGACCGTCCTCCATCTCGCCGGTGTCGGGAAGATCAAAAGCAATAGAAAGAGGAACAGCGGCAATGGTCATACCGGCCATCTCAAAGTCCCGCGCGTCAAAGCTGAGAGAAAGATCTCCTTCCTTTCCGGGCAGAACCATAAATGTGGCCTGCTTGCTACTGCCCACACTGGCAACGGTAGCGTTCTCTCCCTCAAAGTTGGAGCATCGCCCAGCATCCAGCGTCATGGAGATCTGGAGCACCAGATTGTCATAGAAAACACTGCCAAAATCATCGTCTGCACAGGTGGTCAGATGAATCGTCACGCGGCCAGTCTTGCCGCCCAGTTCCTCGGGGGTAATCGGCTGACCGTCCAGCAGATATTCGATTTGGATGACCCACGGAAGTCGGGTACTTCTCAGGTCGCCCTGATAATAAAAGCGCTCACCTTCGCTGACACCGGTTACCTGTCCGTTTTTATAGCTAAGCTCAGAGAGGTCAGTGAGGTTTTTCACCTGCAAGTAGTCCCCCCGGTCAGTAAACGCGCTGCCTGCAGGAAGGTCAAAAGCATTGACCACATAGAGGCCGGTAACTTCACCAGAGGCCGTAAGTGTGCCATAAATGGATTCTTCCTTTGTGATCACACCGTCTGTCTGCTCTGCAGCCGCGGCAGGGGTAAGCAGCACGGACAGAGAGAGCACCAGAACCAGCAGCAGGCTGGTCAGTCGGACAAAAGCAGATCTCATTTGATCCCCTCCTTTTCTTTCTCTGACACAAAGCCAGATCGCAGGGTAAGTCTTTGAATGCCGCCGTCAAACAATTCCAGCAGCTTGGGAAGCATAAACAGGACCATAACCAGAGAGAGCACTGTACCGCGGCAGAGCAGCATGCCCAGATCAGCTACCAGATAGTTGGTGCTGGTAAAGGCAAGCGTAAAGGCCGCAATAGAGAGTATAGCAGCCGAGGTAAGAATGCTCATCATAGACTCGCCCAGCGCCTCACGGACGGCCGCCTTACGGGGCAGCCGCTTGCGCTTCTGGAGATAGGTCTCCGTGAGCAGGATAGCGTAGTCAATGGTAGCGCCCAACTGGACAGTATTAACCACCAGATATCCGATATAGCTGATGGACATATCCTGAAAATAGGGCACAGCCAGGTTGACCCAGATGGCCGACTCAATAACCAGAATCAGCAGCAAGGGCAGCAGAGCGGAGCGGAAGGTGAAGAGCAGGGTTAGAGCAATGGCTATAATGGCTACGCCATTGACCAGAGCAGTATCGCCCTGAACCGCTTCCATCATATCGTAGAGATTCGCGCTCTGGCCGCAAGTATAACTCTCGTCATAGTATTCATCCACCGTTTCCCGGATCTGACGGACCAGTGAGAACGCGTCCTCACCCTCAAAGCCGGTATTGGTCGTCAGGATAATCCGGGCATAGTGCTCAGAGTAGAGCTGAGTGATCAAATCCGGATCCAGAAAATCAGAGGGAATGGTAGGGCCTACAGTAACTGCATAGGACACGATACTGGTCACATGGTCCAGCTGGGCAAGATCGTCGCAAAGCAGTTTTTCCCGTGCCACGTCTCCCCTGGGGACCAGCACTACCATTGCGTTGGCAGTGCCAAACTTCTCATCTACCCGCTGGGTATCATAGGCAAGTCTCGAGCCCTCTGCCGGGTCTCCGGTTCCATAGATAAAGCCGGTCCGACTCTGGGCCAAAAAGCTAGGAGCAACGGTCAGACAGAGCATAATCAGCAGAGGTACACCGAAACGAAGCAGGTACTGGGCCACACGTCCCGGATTTGGCAGGATCTGCTTATGTTTGGTTTTATCCAACAGACCATGGAAACATAGGGTAAGCGCAGGCAGGAAGAACATGACCGAGATATAGCTGAAGATGATACCCTTGATCAGATTCAGACCAAGGTCACCGCCAATCTCAAAGCGCATGAACGTAAGCGACAGAAAACCAAACAGAGTCGTCAGTGCGCTGGCAGCAACTGCGGGCACAGCTTGCTTCACGGCCAACTCCATCGCTCTTTTCGGATCAGTCTCAGTCTGTCGGTGCTCTTCAAAGGCGTTCAGCAGAAAAATAGCATAGTCCAGAGAGACAGCCATCTGGAGAATTGGGCTGATCGCCTGTGTGATGAAGGAGATCTCACCCAAAAAGGCGTTGGTGCCCATATTCAGCAGAACGGCAATTCCAATAGCGAAGAGAAACAGTACCGGCTCCAGCCAGGAGGTAGTTGTCAGCAAAAGCAGAACAATGACCACCGGCACAAGAATACAGATGGCCTTCATACACTCTTCAAACGCTACCTTCTGCATGGTAGCAGTGCTGACGCTGTCACCGGTCAGCGCCCCTTTCTCCCCTACCAGCTCGTAGATGGCGTCGGTCGCGATAATCTCCTTGCCATCTTCAACAGCCACCATATAGAGAGCGCTTCCGTCCTTGTAATAGGCCTCCATGGTTTCAGCATCCACCGTCTCGATGGGAGTCTTCAGATCGACAGTATCGTCCAGCCACGTGACCATCTGGACTCCTTCCAGAGCAGCCAGTTCATCCTTAAGCATGTCAGCTTCCTGAAGGGAGACGTCATCAACCATGACATAGACACTGGGTACAGCACCCTGGAACTCCTCTGCCATCACGTCCAGAGCCACCGTAGACTCTGCGTCTTCAGGCAGATAGTCAATCATATTATAATTAACGGAAACCTGGGTCGCCAATAAAGCTCCGATGACCGCAACGACCAGAAAAAGGGCAACAGTCCCATGCCGGTGGCGGATGACCAGCCTGGAAATGGCATTCATGGCATTCCCTCCTATAGCGGGTCTGAGTTAGGCGCTGTCCGGGCGAAAGCAGCCGACTCATACCCATTTTATTGGAAATATTATATCATACTTCTATATCGGAAATAAACTGACAGTTGATTTTTTCTGTCCAACCCATGATACATTGCCCGAATCGTTTTCACCTTGGGGCTGGAAGAAATGAAAAAAGTATGATATACTGAGCATATATTACTCAGACAGGAGAGAGGCTGAAATGAAGCTTCCGCATATTGGTTATCGAAATATGAAAACAGGGATCGCCGCCTGTCTCTGTGCGCTGCTCTATGTCCCGTTTAACAGAAATCCCGTCTTTGCCTGCATTGGTGCCATCTTCGGCATGGGAGCCGATATGGAGAACTCCAAGCTTCTTGGCGGTAACCGGTTATTTGGAACGGTTCTGGGCGGTCTGATCGGCATGGCACTGTATGCCCTGTATCTCCTGCTGGCACCTGAGGGCAACTATCTGCTTCTGGTGCTGCTGCTGTACATCGGCGTTATTGTTCTCATTTTGGTCAGCACCAAGCTCTGGAAAGGCGCGGTACAGGCCGGAGGCGTGGTGCTCTGTATCGTTCTGTTTAACTCTACGCCCGATGGGTTCGTTCTCTATGCCATTAACCGTATATTGGACACCGCTATCGGCGTTGGAGTCGCTCTGGCAGTCAATCAACTGCTTACACGGGATCGGATGGATACGGTGAAATACGCCTTCCTCAAGCCTTTTGGCATTCAGCGCCCGGAGGAGTAAGCGTCTCTGCTGATCTCACCCCTGTCCAATGGCAGCTGCCTAACAAACCCAAAAAGCCAAGCTGGATCCCAGCTTGGCTTTTCTTCTTGTATTCCAGCGATGATATATGCTAGAACATCTGTATTCATGGCGCCGAACTGATATTCTTTGGCCAACGGTCAGCAAGCTTCTGTCAAACTCTGTCAAACTCCGTAAAACTCCAGAAACTGTCTGGTCTCCGGCAGAGACGGGTTGGAAAGCAGCTGCTCAGTGGCACCAAACTCCAGCAGCTTTCCTTTATGAAAGTACATCACCTCGTCAGCAATACGCCGGGCTTGCTGAAGGCTATGGGTCACAAGGACCAGCGCGCATCCACTCTGCCGAACATAGCGGAGAATGAGCCGCTCGGCCAGCAGGGTAGCTTCCATGTCCATAGCAGCAGTTGGCTCATCCAGAATCACAAGCTCATACCGTTTCATCATCAGCCGGGCCAACGCCATGCGGGCGGTCTCGCCCCCAGAGAGCCGGTCTCCCCGTTTATTCTCCAGATGGCGGATTTGAAGGGCATCCATCAGTTCGTCGGCACAACGTTCATCTTTTCCATTCAGAAGAATGTTCTTCTTTGTGCTCATACGGAAGGCGTAGTTCTTTTGGGGCATATAACCAATCGCGCCTGCATCCAGACAGTCAAACTTCCGGTCCGGGGGAAGGATTCCTCCGAGGATCTTGGCAAAGGTAGACTTCCCGCTTCCGTTTGCCCCAATGACAGCACAGATCTTCCCCCGTTTCAGTTCCATTCCCGGAAAGTCCAGCACAGTAACCGCGTCATAGGTCTTGGAAAAAGCAGGAATGATCATTGGCTCAGCCTCCTTTGCAGCAGGGAGATCACAATATTTACGAGCAGGGAAACAGTGAGCAAAATGATCCCCAAAGCAACACCGAGCGTGAAATTGCCCTGATTGGTATACTGCATGATAGCAGTAGTCATTACATTCGTCTTCCAGGCAATGGCGCCGCCTACCATAGATACCGCGCCTACCTCAGCGATAGCCCGGGAAAAAGCAAGAAGATAAGCTGATATAATCTGATACATACATTCATTACATAAGAGCCGGAAGGTCTTTCCGCCGCTCAGCCCCAGTCCACGGGCCGTTTCACGAACCGCCGGAGCCACCGCGGAAACATAGCTTTCCATGCTGCTCACCACGATGGGGGTAATCAGCACAATCTGAGCCATCACCATAATATCTACTGTAAACAGCAGTTTCATATGCCGGAACGGGCCTACGCCGGAGAACAGCATGTAAAACAGTAAACCACAGATAACCGGAGGCATTCCCATTAGTGTTCGGTTGGCAATCAGCAAAACATTTCTTCCCGGAAATTTACAGGCTCCCAGCCAAATGCCAATGGGCAGACCCAAGAGAAGGGCGATAACAGAGCTCTTTAGGCTCATTTGCGCGGTAACGCTCAGAATATTCAGCAGCTGTGCATCCGCAGACAGAATCAATTGTATGGCTTGTATCAGCGATGCTTTCATATTCTCGCCCCTTTCTTAGTTTAAGGATTCACGACAGCCCGACTTCCGGTCACATTCAGGCCACCTAATCTCATTGAAACAATTCATTGTCGATCTATGCTGAAATATCAAATGATCCCGCGGACTGCCCCACGGGATCATTCTAAAGGATATACCGATAAAATGCAAGCCGGCTCCCCGGTTGCTGACAAAGTCATCAACTTATATCGCCGTCATTTGACGCGAAGGTCAGGAAGGTTCCTTTGTCGGTCAGGATGTATGCACCCATCTCTTCGGCCATAACCAAACAGGCGCCCATACCTGTATTGGCGGAAACATACCATTCAGTATAATCGGCAAAGCTTTCAGCCTCGGCATTGATCCCCAATTTCGCAGGCCACAAATCCAGCTCTTTGGTGTGGGTACCCGACCTGTCACCACGGGAAACGAAGGTATGCTTGCCTTCGGCGATTGCGGAAAACGCATCTTTGACGCATGTGGCATCAGCGACACCGGCAGGATCTGAAGACGGGCCGCAAAGGACGAAATAGTTATAGATGAAGGAAACACGCTCTGCCTCGAAGCCTTCAACTACACGGGAGAAACCGGCATCAATGAATTGCTCTTCCTGCGTTCTGGAGTGGACAAGGATCAGATCAGCATTGCCCATCTTGGCGTTGCTGATAGCCTTACCGGTTCCGGCAGAGTAAACTTCAACGCTGTAACCATACTTGGCCTCAAATTCAGGCAGCAGTCTGGCCAGCAGACCGGAGTCGTTGACAGAGGTGGTAGAAGACAGGCGAATGACCTTAGACTCTTCAGTAGCGGCAGCAATCTCGCCGGTATAAACAGGAGCGTCCTCCTTGACAAAGAACAGATTGGAACCGTACTCAGCGACGCCGTAAGCGCCGGCCATGTCCAGAGCTTCCTGAGTCAGCAGCCACCGATACAGCGCATCAGCGCCGGCAGTATTCAGCTCCACGTCGGATACAGCATTACCGTCTGCGTCAGCAAAGGGAGCGGCAGGATCTACAGCAATGATAGAATAAGTATTCAGCATTTCTTCTTCCGCTTCCATCAGAATGCGGGTATCCACAACCAACCCAGTTTCTTCCGCTGCCTCTGCTCCAGGCACATCAGCAGCGCCGCAGGACGGCAGCGCCAGCACAACAGACAGCACCAACAGCATGGAAATCAGTTTTTTCATATCTATTTCACCACTTTGAAATAAAAATGGCAAGCCCGTTCCATAACCAACCAACACAGGGTCTCTGTGTTCTCGCTTGGTTTATCCGAAAAGGCTCGACCACCGTTCAGCAAAATATAAAGACCTCCGGACACCTGCAGCAGGCTGGTTCAGGCGGTCACTTTGCAGTACAGATTGTAGCACAAGAAATATACAGTTTCAATAGTTCCTCTCTTTCTTTTTCCTTCTCTATCAGATATGATATACATGAGGTTTGCGCAATAATCCAGCGATAATGACAGCCGGGCTCGTACAACGGGCCAAGTCTGCAGATCATCCTTTCAGGTAAAAGTTCTGTCCACCGGAGGCTAAGTGTATGAAAAGACAGTCCCCTTCCATCGACGCCTGGCTGAAAGAGGCAAAGGCCCACCCGTCTGCATCCCGGGTCGGTATGTATCTGATTCACAACGGCACCGTCCGCCAAACGGCCAAGGCCAAGGTCCGGTTTGGGGCAGAGGACTGCAGAGATGTGACAGGTATGCTCTTTTCTTACCAGCAGGACAAGGTAGATGCCGTAATCTCCGATACGTATAAAATGGACGGCATCTACTATATTAAGGTCTGGCTCAATGAGGGGCAGCTGAACGTGGGAGATGACATCATGTATGTCCTCGTTGGCGGCGATATCCGTCCCAGAGTGGTAGATGCCCTGAATTATCTGGTGGGCCGAATCAAAAATGAATGCGTTGTGGAGACAGAGCTGCACGCATAATATCCCAGACAGAAGAACTCCCTTTTCCGTTTGTTCAGAAAGGGAGTTCTTCTGATTCTTGTGGCTCAGGTTCCATCCAATATGGAGGTCAAAACGTCGATCCGCAGCATTTCGCTAACCGGATCAGGTCGCGTACTCAAGGACTGTTCTGCCCTTGGGTTCGGTTTACTTTCCGCAGTCAGCGCTGCCTTCGCTATAGAGCATATCCAGACCGTGACTGACCGGATCAATAACAGCAAGAATGTTTTCCTGAGACGCCTTCTTGCTTCCAGGCAAATTAATGATCAGAGTGCGGCCACGAATTCCCGCCACACTGCGGCTCAGGCATCCCTTGGGCGTGATCTTCATAGATTCCGCTCTCATCGCTTCAGCAATACCGGGCGTAGGCCGCTGCACAACTTCCATCGTAGCCTCTGGAGTAATGTCTCGAGGAGAGAATCCGGTTCCGCCGGTCGTAAGGACCAGCGCGATATCCAGCTCGTCCGCACACTTGATCAGCTCTGCCCTGATTAACTCCCGCTCGTCGGGAACAATAGCTGTATAGACCGTGTCATACCCCTTCTCCTGAAGGATTCGAACCAGGTTGGGACCGCTGGTATCTACCCGCTCACCCCGATAGCCCTTGTCGCTGACAGTGATTACCGCTGCAGTATACATGGTCAGTTCTCCTCTCTGAAATAATCTCCGTGCACTCCCCCGGTCTTACTCAACAGGCGGATATCAGTGATGACCATATCCTTCTGAACGGCCTTGCACATATCGTAGACCGTCAGGGCAGCGGCAGAAACAGCGGACAACGCCTCCATTTCCACGCCAGTTCTGCCGTCACAGGACACAACAGCTCTGATCTCCACAGAACTCCGTTTTTCGTCCATAGAGAGCTGCAAATCAATACCGTCAATCAAAATCGGATGGCACATAGGAATCATATCCGGGGTGTGCTTGGCTCCCATGATGCCGGCTATTTGAGCAACAGCAAGCACATCTCCCTTCTTTATGCCGCCGGATTGGATCAGCGCGAAGGTATGCTCATTTACGATAACCCGGCCTGCGGCAACTGCAACACGCCGCGAGAGGGGCTTCATACCTACGTCCACCATTGCCGCCCGGCCCTGCTCATTAAAATGAGTAAAGTCACTCATGGGTTAACCTCCAATTTGATTCATGTTTCGTCCTGCCTGACTTCTATGCTGTGCATCCAGGTCACCATGCCATGCAGGCTTATTCCAGATTGCCTCTTCCAGAACCTGTTTCATTCCGTCAAAGTCCAGTCCTTTCAGAGAGTACTCATCTGACGAATGGAGACAGGGCTTTATCTTACCGTCGGCAGTCAGCCGGATCCGATTACAGTTGCCGCAGAAATGGGCACTGACCGGACTGATCAGTCCGATATTGCCCTTTGCTCCGGGTAGCCGGTACAGTTTGGCAACACCACCATCCTGCTCGCCGGCAACAGCTTCCGGCAGAATATCGAGCACTTTTGAAGAGGGGATAAATGCCTGTTGGTCAAAATCACCGCTGTCATACATAGGCATCATCTCGATGAAACGCATATCAACGGGATAACCCATCGTCAATTGAGCCAGCGACCGGATCTCTTTGTCATTAAAGCCGCCAATCAGAACGGCATTGATCTTGATCTTCTCAAAACCCGCGTCAAGGGCAGCCTCCAAACCACGTTGAAAAGCCTCAAGGCTGCCAATCCGTGTGATATAGGCATATTTCTCCGGGTCGAGCGTATCAAGGCTCAGATTCAGTCGCTGAACTCCCGCTTCCTTCAGAGGCTTTGCCAGTCGGGGCAGAAGAATTCCATTGGTGGTCATGCAGACTTCCCCAATTCCTTCCACGGCAGCTGTCCGCCTGCAGATAGAGAGGATATTCTTCTTTATCAGAGGCTCACCGCCGGTAATGCGCACTTTGGTGATACCAAGGGCGGCAGCGGCTTCCACGGCGGTTATGATTTCCTCCTCCGTCATCATGTCAAAATGGCTCTTGCTGCAAACGCCCTCCTCCGGCATGCAGTACCTGCAGCGAAGATTGCATTTGTCCGTAACGGAAATGCGCATATATGTAATATTACGGCCATGTCGATCAACCATAAGCATCCCTCATGTTCTCAGACAGGAAAAACTGTCTGTTTCCATTTATCCGCAACAGTATCCGTTCCGTGCCGCAGCGCATTGTAATCCGCGTGGGCGTGGGCTTGCCGCCATAAGCGTCGTTGGCTGTCATCCGTGCAAACCGTGATATATTTCGGTCTACTGCCCTCTTCCTCTGGCAACAGATTTCCTGGATTGTATCGCTATTATTATACGTCTTCCTCTCAAGCTGTACAAGAATCACTTGAAGCATTTCTCCCTTTTTACGTCTCTCTACAAGCGCCCTCACAGCTGAGTTTTCATCGAAATTGAATATATTCTATCGACTAACGCCCTCTGACCTGATATAATTCCTTTACATCGCAGATTCAGGGGGCCATAATTTATGAGTGATCAATTGAAGAAAAAATTGTTAAGCATTGCTCTTCTGGCCCATGTGGACGCAGGCAAAACAACCCTCTCTGAAGGGCTGCTCTATCTTTCCGGCAGCCTGAAGAAGTTGGGCCGGGTGGATCACAAGGACGCGTTTCTTGACACCGATCAGTTGGAGCGTGAGCGTGGTATCACAATTTTTTCCAAGCAAGCAGTATTGGATCTGGGTGACACCCGAATCACACTACTGGACACCCCCGGCCACGTAGACTTTTCCACCGAAATGGAGCGGACGCTGCAGGTACTGGACGCAGCCATACTGGTCATCAGCGGTACAGACGGTGTACAGGCCCATACGGAGACTCTCTGGCGGCTGCTGGAGGAATATAAAATCCCCACCTTTCTGTTTGTCAACAAAATGGATCTGGCCGGTGCGGACAAACGTTCTCTGCTCAGCCAGCTCAGAAGCCGGCTGGGAGAAGGTTGCTGCGACTTCACTGAGGAATTGGGAGAAGATGTGGCAGTCTGCGACGAATCCCTGTTGGAGCAATATCTGGAAGAGGGTGAGATGGAAGTCTCTCTTCTCTCCCGGGCCATTGGTCAGAGAAAGCTATTTCCCTGTTTCTTTGGCTCTGCTCTGAAACTGGAGGGTGTTCAGCAGTTGATGGAGGGACTGATCCGCTACAGCCCGGAGCCGGTCTACCATGACAACTTTGGCGCTAAGGTCTTTAAAATCTCCCGGGACAGTCAGGGCACTCGTCTCACATGGATGAAAATTACAGGCGGCTGTCTGAGGCCGAAAACGGTACTGTCCGGTATCAGCAAAGCAGAACACTGGTCGGAAAAAGCAGATCAGCTTCGGCTCTATTCTGGCACCCGTTTTCAAAGTATGGACCTTGCTCCTGCCGGATCTGTCTGTGCCGTAACCGGCCTGACTCAGACCTGGCCCGGCCAAGGTCTGGGCGCTGAACCGGACAGCTCCGGAGCCAGTCTGGAGCCCGTTCTGACCTACCAGGTTCTGCTTCCGGAGGGATGCGACGTGCATACCGCGCTGCGGAAGCTCAGGGAGCTGGAAGAGGAGGATCCTCAGCTGCATATTCTCTGGAACGAGCATCTACGTGAGCTGCATATCCAGCTGATGGGGCCGGTACAGGTGGAGATCCTTACCCGGCGCATCGCGGAGCGTTTTGGCATTCAGGTTTCCTTCGGTGAAGGTAATATCGTCTATCGGGAAACCATAAAGTCCCCCGTCATCGGTGTGGGGCATTTTGAGCCGCTGCGGCACTACGCTGAAACTCATCTGCTTATCGAACCCGGTCCGCTGGGCAGCGGACTGGTCTTCCGGTCTGGCGTCAGCGAGAACGATCTGGATCTAAACTGGCAGCGGTTGATCCTGACTCATCTGATGGAAAAGACTCATCTGGGGGTGCTCACCGGTTCTCCTGTTACCGATCTGGTTATTACGCTCATTGCCGGCCGGGCCCATTTAAAGCACACTGAGGGAGGCGACTTCCGACAGGCCACCTATCGGGCACTCCGCCAAGGTCTGCGTCAGGCGGAGAGTCTGCTGCTGGAGCCATGGTACGCCTTCCGACTGGATCTGCCAGCTTCCAGCGTTGGAAGAGCGATGAGCGATATCCAGCAGCGCAGCGGCAGTTTTGACCCTCCTGAGCTCATTGAGGAGCGTGCAGTGCTTATCGGCAGAGCTCCTGTAGCCGCCATGAAGGACTACGCCACCGAAGTGGCCGCCTATACCAAAGGTCGTGGTCAACTCTCTCTCCGGCTGGAGGGTTACTTTCCTTGTCATAACAGCGAGGAAGTGATCGCCCGTCTGGGCTATGACCCGGACAGCGATCTGGAGAACACGGCAGACTCGGTTTTCTGCAGTCATGGAGCCGGATTTGTGGTCAAATGGAATGAGGTGGCCGCCCACCAGCATCTGGTTTCACCGCTCTCCCTCCACCGCAAAGAGGAGGAGCCCTCCCCCACTCCGACCCCAAGAAGGCGCAGCAGCTACGCTGACGCCGTCGCGCAGGACAAGGAGCTGCAGGCTATCTTTGAGCAGACCTACGGCCCTGTTAAGCACCGTCATGCCTTTGAGCCTCCCAGAGTGAAAGAGGTTAAGCTTGCCGATAAGGTAACCATCAAGGAGCAGACTCGACCGGATGAATATCTGCTGGTTGACGGATATAATATTATTTTCGCTTGGGATGAGCTGAAATCTTTGGCCGAGACAAGTCTGGACAGTGCCCGTCAGGCACTGATGGACGATCTGTGCAGCTATCAGGCTCACAAGGGATGCCATGTCATTCTTGTCTTTGACGCTTATAAGGTCCAGGGCGGCAAGCGACACGTGGAGCAGTACCACAATATCCACGTGGTTTATACCCAGGAGGCTGAGACCGCCGATCAGTATATTGAGCAGGCCTCCTATAAACTGGGCAAGTACAACCGGGTTCGGGTAGCGACTTCCGACGGTCTGGAACAGATTATCGTTCTGGGCCATGGTTGTCTCCGGGTATCCGCCAAGGTATTTTATGAAGAGATGGAGCTGGCCAAGGCGGAGATTGCCCGGCTGATTCGCCAGCATAATCAGAGACAGTAACGGTCCATTCTGCATATCAAAGAAGGAGTTGAAATCATGAAGTGTCCTTGCTGTAACAGAGAACTTTTTGAAGGCTATATCTACAACAGTTCCAATCCTGTCCAGTGGATTCCAAACGGCAAGAAGCCTCCCCGCATTGTATTTCGAGAAACTGAGGCCGGGGTCTCTCTGAAAAACAAATTCGATTTGTTCAAGATTGGCACCTACCACGCCGAAGCCTATTACTGTGAAGCGTGTCATTTGGTAATCGCCCCCACCGAATGAGCTGCTCCCTCTTCTATCTGTCTTCCAAAGAAACAACAAAGCCAGGCCGCATAACAGGCCTGGCTTTGTTTATCTGGATGCTACTTACCTATGTAGTCAATTCGATTCGGCAGAGCTCTTCGCGTTTTCCTGAGCCGCCTCCAGAACAGCTTCCTTGACAGCGTTTTTAACCGTGTTCTTAACGCCATTTTTGGCCGCTTCGTGACGCTCAGGTAGGGTTTTTTTCTTTTTAGGATGCTCGGTATTCAGCGTATCGGAGTAGACATACTTGCGCACAGCAAAAACCATAGCAAGGGCGACCATGCCATAGACGTTATCAATGGCGCTGGAATGAGAGATCACAATCTGACGCGCGATAGCAAAGGTGAGCACCTCAAAGACGATCTCAGTAGAGTGCTCGCAGAGCATTCGAATAATCTCAACACCAATGACCAGCGTAAAAGCTCCATGGAGCAGATCATCAAAGCTCTCATAAATGGAGTGGTTAGGCAGATGAAGCACGCTAGCGCAGAGTTCGAAGGTGAAATAGAGCAGGCCAATACAGAGCACACCAGCAATAAAGTACTCCAGAATAACAGAGAATCTGTCCAGTAAGCGTTTTGCTCTTCCTTTCATTCCAAAACCTCCCAGTCTTTCTTTGCCACATTATATCTAAAATTGCCGATCTTGTAAAGGAAAATCCCACCTTCTTGCCTAAGATACAGGACAGTGTTATAATTAACAGACATGGAGGTATCACTATGGATCAGATCTTAACCATCCCTCAGCGGATCAATTTCTATAACTGTGACCGAAACCGGGATCTCTCTCTGCGCTCCTATCTGGAATGGTGCGGCGAGATGGGCAATCTCCATCTGGAGCAGATCGGACTGACCTGGGAGCGAATGCAGACCGAGAGACAGGCGTTTCTTCTCTCCCGTGTAGGATATCATCGCCTCGCGCCTGTCCAGTATGGCGAGCAATGCCGTTTTCACACCTGGATCGGCGGCATCAAAGGCCCTCTCTTTCTGCGCAACTTTTCTCTGGAAAAAGCAGACGGGTCGACTGCCATTGAGTCCACCTCTGGCTGGATGCTGGTCGATCCGGTAGAACGTAAGATCCTGCGGCCCAGCCAGTTCAAGCATGAGCATCCGGCCTATGACCGACCGGTAGACGCTCAGCTGATTCGCTTTCGGCTGTCCGAACTGCCTGAACTGGGGCGTCATACTGTCCTTCCTTCTCAAATTGACACCAATGGCCACATGGGAAATCAGTTCTATGCCGATCTGTTGGCCAACTATGCCCCCGACGGTCTGGGGATCCGGGTCATTGACCGGGCTCAGCTGGTCTTCGACCATGAGGCAATTGAGGGAGAGGAAATTACCCTTTACGGCCAGAGAACAGATGCTTGCAGCTATGAAATGTACGGCGTTCTTCCCAGTGGACGAAAGTGCTTTGAAGCACAGGTCACTGTTGCGCCGGCAGAATAAAGCGGGGAGAAAAACCGGCCCGATTCTCTTTTGGGAGATCGGGCTATTTTTTGAAAAAAGGAGTTGACAAACCGCTTCAGAGCCGATATAATACACATTGTCGCTTGGGGGTATAGCTCAGCTGGGAGAGCGCTTGAATGGCATTCAAGAGGTCAGCGGTTCGATCCCGCTTATCTCCACCACAAACACCGGTTTTCATTGAAAGCTGGTGTTTTTTTATATTCCCGTATTTAGACTGAAAGGAGCGTCGACATGGGCAATCGTATTATCAATCAAACTTTTCCCGAGTCTCCCATCACCTATACTATGAAGCTCTCCCTGCCGGAGAAAAGGGTCGCATATGATCTGGTTTTCCATTCTGGCTGCAGCATTCACAGCCGGTTCGATGGACTGGATGGGCTGAACTATACCATTAACGACAAGCCTTATACAGACGTACAGACGCTCTGGAAGGACGTCGTGGAAGAGCTGACAGAAAACACGTTTATCGGAACAGACCAATATGGTCAGCGGGTACTGAAGACCTATGAGAGCATTCCCACCTTCGACTCCTCCGACCGGGAGTGGGACAGCAAAAAACTCCACTATCTCTTCTATGATGGAAGTCAGATTCACCTGGCCATCATGAATGGTGGTTACCGGATCGCCAAGCTGACATTCTACTTAAAGCTGTTGTCGGCCGATGCAGAAATGAAGCCCTTATTTGAGAAACTGGGATGGCCTATGACCGGAATTCAATGGAAGTGAGGCCCATGCATATGAAAAACCGCCTGTTATACAGAACAGGCGGTTTTTATCATTGACGCAGCCCCGCAGGGTCACATCTTTATTTATGCCTCAGAAAACTGATCTTTACCTACCATACACAGGGGGCAGACAAAGTCTTCGGGAAGATCTTCCCATTTGGTGCCGGGAGCAATTCCCTCTTCGGGATAGCCCAGAGCCTCATCATATTCCCAGCCACAGACATCGCATACATATTTCATAATTAGTTCCTCCTTGAAGTTGAAGATGTTTTTGTTTTATGAGCTGATTCTATCAGAGCGAACCTTCTCTTTCCGTGACTTTCTCACAAACGGATCATCAAAGCATTCCCTCTTTTCTTTCCGATCCAAAAGAGCTATACTGAAGCCAAGTATTCTTTCACTCCGGAGGCAGTCACTATGTCAAAGTATCCCATCAGCCGTGAGTTTTATCCCTATGCGCTGATTCGTCCTCCCATGCAGAGCGCCAAACTGGCATCATTTATGGGTTCCTTTCTCCACCCGCCCGGCTGGCTCTTTTGCGATCCGGTCATTCAGACAGACCGGTTTACCTTTCCCGGCTATGGCGGCGATCCGGTGGAAGCCCTTCTGATTGCTCCCCGTGGCCTGGATCAGGAGGCACCTTGTCTGGTCTATTATCATGGCGGGGGCTTCCTCTTCCCTGCTGCCGGCTATCATTATAAGCTGGCAGCGGAGTATGCCTGGAGCAGCCGCTGCAGAGTGCTCTTTGTTCAATACCGGCTGACACCCGACCATCCCTTCCCCATTCCCGCTGAGGACTGCTACAGCGCGTTCTGTTGGGCGCAGGAGCATGCGGATCTGCTGGGCATTGACCGGACGCAGATCGGCGTGGGCGGAGACAGTGCGGGCGGAGCGCTGGCAGCCGCTGTCTGTCTGATGGCTCGTGACCGAGGCAGGGCGCTCCCTCTGTTTCAGATGCTGATCTATCCCGCCACTGACCGCCGAATGTGCAGCCAATCCAATCGGCGCTTCACCGACACCCCCATGTGGAACAGCAAGCTGTCAGAGAAGATGTGGCCCATTTATCTCACCGATCCCAGCACGCCGATGCTGGCTTACGCTTCGCCTATGGAGGCAACGGATCACAGCTCTCTGCCCCCAGCTTATATCGAAACGGCAGAGTTTGACTGCCTTCACGATGAGGGGCTGGACTATGCCCGGGCATTGGAACAAGCCGGTGTCAGCGTCGAAGTCCGAGAAACACAGGGAACCGTGCATGGATACGACATTGTCCTGAACGCTCCCACAACCAGGGCTTCTGTAGCGGCGCGAAACGCGTTTTTAAACTCCTTTTTTCATTAATTGTGGTTTTCAGGCACGAAGAACTTCCCTTCGTCAAAGCAACGGAAACGGGCTCCAGCTATCTCGTGTGGAACCCGTTTAAAGGATTGAGAATTGCCATTCTGGCGGCCCAGGAAAGCCGAAAGAAGATGGGCTGCGTTGAATTCAGCTCCAGTTTACTCCTGCTGATCAGACCTGAGCCTATCAAATTTCTTCCGGCGGCAGGCCGAACCTATAGACGAAAAGAACCGGAGACCCTTTCAAAAGGATCTCCGGTTCTTTATTCCTCGTTTTGATGGATCAGCTGATAGCCCTCTGTTGTCATCTGATAGACAGCCTCCAGATCACCATCCAGCAGATCCAACGCAGGCTGATGGTACTGATAGAGGACGCAGGTGCCACAGGAGGAGCTAAGACTTCTGGGGACAGGAGCCTGCCGAGCCGATACTCCAGCCGCCGAGAGACGCTTATAGGAACGCAGGGCAGCAAGGTGAGTATGGAAGGTAGCCGCATAGTTCATTTTCTCAGCACCAACTTGTAATCGCCTTCATGATCAGAAACTTCCACCTGGTAGCCGCTGTTACGGGCATAGCGAGTCACGTTTTCTACAGAGCACTGGTTGTCTACCAGAACTTCCAGTTTATTGGGCTCTTTCCCCTTCACCGCCTTCTGGACCATAACCACAGGCATAGGGCAGGAATAACCTCTTGCATCTATCATACGCTTCACACCTCCACCCGTTCAAGATTGGCAGCTGACACAGCAGCCAGAAGAGCAAAGCCCAGAATCATTGTCTGAGCCACAGGACCGGCACCGATACCGGCCGCAGAAGAAGCCAGAGAGAAATTATGGGAAATAGCTGCGCCTGCGATAAATCCCATAACAGTGATACCGGAGTCGGTATTACCTTCGCCGGCCAGAATAAGCTGACGCAGAGGGCAGCCACCCAGCAGAACAGATCCCCAGCCCACCATGGTCATACCAAGAAAGTTCCAGAGACCATCCGTGTGGGCAATGGGCTGATCCGCAAAGGAAAAGCCCTTAAAACTGCCAGTAATCAGGTTACCGATAAGAACGGCCACGATAATAGCCAAAAAGGCGGAGACCAGCCGGAAGTCCCGGAACATGACGGCGTCACGGATGCCTCCCACCATACAGAGCCGACTCCGCTGGGCAAGTGCTCCGATCACAGTCGCCACTGCAAGGGCAGCAAGAACAGGCGCTCTCATAGAGCCGGGACCGCTGCGGCTGGAGGCGAGCAGTGCAGGTGCGTAGAGAAGCACCAGCATCAGAAGGAGCATCAAAACAGGGGTAGTCATTCCCTCAGCATAGGACTGCTTATATGCACGTTTCAGGCTAAAGCCATGGTTGAGGAAAAAGATACCGATCAGAATGCCGGCGATAAACCCGGCAAGACCCACCAATGCGTTCAGGTCGCCTCCACCGATTCGAATGACCATACGCAGAGGGCAGCCCAAAAAGACCAAGGCGCCGATCATGACAAAAACAGCAAGAAGAAAGCGGATCATGGGCGAGGAGCCGCCCTTGGGCCGGAATTCCTTCTTGAACAGGGCGATAGCCATACTGCCAAGCACCAGTCCTACGATCTCGGGACGCATATACTGCACAATTCCGGAACCCAGTTCCGCTTCATAACCTGCACGCTGGAGATTGAGAGCGCCCGCTATATCACGGAGGAAGCAGGCAATACAAAATCCCATATTCTTAGGATTGCCAAGCAAAGTCAGGAGAACTGCCGCCCCACCCACCAGCAGGCCGGTCAGCACCGGAAGCCCATACTGCTTAAGAAAGCCACGTTGGTTCATATGATCCCTCTTTTCGGTTATTCTAATTTGAGGATAACGCTTTTAGATAGTATAGCACATCGAATGCA
Source organism: Oscillospiraceae bacterium (assembly GCA_017395935.1). GTDB lineage: Bacteria > Bacillota > Clostridia > Oscillospirales > Oscillospiraceae > Onthomonas. The sequence continues at coordinate 70,820 of JAFQNL010000019.1, read as the reverse complement.
TTTGAACAACTGTTTTCTTGAAGCAAATGCGCTTCCGTGGTAAACTGTGTGCAAGAAACGTTTGGGAGGAAGATTCATGACTCCGATCTACCTTGACCATGCTGCCACCAGTTTCCCGAAAGCACCGGGTACAACGGAAGCCATGGTCCATTATCTTACTCAGGTAGGAGCTTCGGTCAACCGGGGCGTTTACCATTCGGCTCAGCAAGCCGGTCTGGTCTGTCTGTCGCTGAGAGAAACGCTGTGTGAATTATTTCATCATGATGATCCCACCTGCTGTCTTCTGACCCCCGGAGCCACCTGGGGAATCAATCTGGTTCTCAGGGGTCTGCTGAAGACAGGGGATCATGTACTGGTCTCTTCTATGGAGCACAACGCTGTTATGCGGCCTCTTCGGCAGCTGGAAGCGTTTGGAATCACATTCGATCGAATCCCGTGTGACGGGGATGGATATCTGGATCTGTCGGCAATGGAGCGGCTTATTCGGCCCAATACCCGGTTGGTCGCCATTTCCCACAGCTCCAATGTTTCCGGCGCTGTTCAGGATGCAGCGGCCATTGGCCGTATCTGCCGGGCCCATGGAGTCTATTTCCTGCTGGATGGGGCTCAGACCGGCGGACACTGGCCAATTGATATGCAGGCCATGGGGATCTCCGCGCTTGCCCTCCCCGGTCACAAGGGTCTTTTGGGCCCTCAGGGAATCGGCGCCCTGCTGCTGAGCCGGAGTCTGGCCGAAACCCTCTCCCCTGTCGTCACCGGCGGTACCGGCTCTGCCTCTCATACAGAGTATCAACCAGACTATCTGCCGGATAAGTTTGAACCCGGCACTCCCAATCTCCCCGGTATCTACGGTCTGGAAGCCGCGGTTCGCTTTGTGGCCAGTCGGGGAATTGAAGCATTCCGTAAGGAAGAACAAGAGCTCTCCCGACGTTTTCTGGATGGTCTGAAGGATATTGACCGAATCCATCTGGCAGGTCCTTGGGACCACCGGGACCGGACTGCTGTCTTCTCTCTGGATTTTCCCGGCCAGGATAATGCCGAGATAGCTTGGAGGCTTGAGACAGAGTTTGGCATTCTTACCCGATGCGGCCTGCACTGTGCCCCAAGCGCTCACAAAACGCTGGGAACCTTTCCCCACGGAACGGTCCGTTTCTCCTTTGGATTTGGCACTACCGAACACCATATTGACTCAGCACTGGAAGCTATCCGGATCCTCTCATCGGATTAAACAGAAGAACCCCCGAAGAAAGCTACTTTCTTCGGGGGTATTATTTGTTCAACCTTCCAAAAAGATCCGTTTGCCACCCTGATAGTCGGCTACCCTTCCGATCCGCTGGGCAGAGGGAACGGCCCCTTTCAGTTCTTCCAGAAGCGCCTGCGCGTCTTCCGGATGAACGGCCATTAGCAGGCCGCCGGAGGTTTGGGGATCGTAGAGCAGATCCTGAATTTCCAGAGGCATCTCTCCATGCTCTACCCACTGCTGGGCAAATGTCCGGTTTCGATACATTCCCTCCGGAAGCAGCCCCATTCTGGCCAACTCCACTGCCTCAGGAATCAAATCAATTTCGGAGACAGACAGGTGCATCTGCTTCTCGCTGCCCTGTGCCATCTCCAGCATATGCCCCATAAGACTAAAGCCGGTAACGTCAGTGCAAGCATGGACCCGATAACGGACCATAATATCCCGCGCAGATTTGTTCAGGGTAGTCATTAATGCGTAGGCCAGGTCCATGGATTCAGGCGTGACCATATCTGCCTTATGAGCAGTCGTGAGCACACCGATTCCCAAAGGCTTTGTCAGCAAAAGAACATCGCCTGTCTCAGCGCCAGAATTGGTCAGTATCCGCTGGGGATGGACAAAGCCAGTGACGGCAAGGCCATATTTCGGTTCCGGATCAAAGATGCTATGGCCGCCGGTAATGAGACAGCCCGCTTCATAGACTTTATCATAGCCGCCACGGAGCATTTGATGTACCGCCTGCTGCGGCATATCCCGGGGGACACACATGAGATTGAGCGCCAGCTTAGGCTCTGCTCCCATAGCGTATACATCAGAAAGGGCGTTGGCAGCAGCGATCTGACCGAACAGATAGGGGTCGTCTGCGATCGGCGGGAAAAAGTCCACCGTCTGAACCAACGCAAGCTCATCGGAAACTCGATAAACCGAAGCATCATCACTCTTGTCAAACCCTACCAGCAAATTCGGATCCCTATGAACCTGAATCCCTTCCAACAGCTGAGCAAGAACACCTGCGCCTACTTTTGCCCCGCAGCCGGCGCACTGGGCCAGCTTAGTCAGCTTTACTTCGTTTTCCATATCATTTCTCCTTGAGCACACCAGTCAGAGACAGAACCGCTTCCAGTACGCCGCCGCCCACAGCCAGAGCCTTGTCGGAGGCTGTAAGACAGTTCGCCTGCCGCCCTCTCGGATCCACATCTCCTGCCTTCATGCCTTGATAGACCATAGTCCCCTCGGGAAGAATGCCTCGCAGGACGCCGGAGATCGTACATTTCATGCCCATATCATTCACATACCCTACAACATCCCCAGCCTGTACCAGATCACCGATACGGCGAACAGGGTGAAAGTATCCGTCCCCGGGAGCTCTCAGAACTCGCTCGCCGGCAAAGCCTCCGATCAGGCCGGGAATGGCGGTGTTTTCCAGAGCACTGCCTGAGTAGAGAACACGGCCCAGCGTATGGCCTCGCATCGTCTCTACCACTGCGTGGCAGTCCTCTCCGGCGGTAAAGCCGGGACCAACGCCGATCACCGCCGGCGCTTGGGTAATCCGGGTACCCAGATTGCGCTTGGCCAGTATAGCGTCAACTATCACATGAGGACGAAGAAGAGAAACGCTCTCCCCTGCCGGGTCAACTAAGATAGGCAGGATTCCCTGAGACAGCAAACTCCACACTTCCTCCGGCAGAGCCCGACGGGCGGTGATTCCCTCCACAGAGGTTTCTCCCTGAAGAATGGCCTCTGAAAAGGCCACCGTCCGGCGGATAGCGGTCGGATGTTCGATCTCGGTCATGACCACCGCGAGACCTGCACGGTGGAGGCGAAGAGCGACACCGGTGGCAATATCACCGGCACCACGAATAAGTACCAGCATGATCGGTTCCTCCCTGAACGTTCGTTATTCTTTGTTAAGAATAACATTCTTTCCAGCTCACCGTCAAGGCTTCCTTGCCGCCGGAGTCAGAAGATGCTATAATAACCCAAACAAAGAAAGGAGGCGCTGTCCATGGCTCAGCCTCTGCATCCAAAAGTTACCATCCGTCTCTTTACGGACGAAAAATGTTTTGGTCCGGGCGTAGCTGCTCTTCTGATCCAGATTCGAGAGCATCGTTCTCTTCGGGCTGCGGCTCAAGCGATGGATATGGCCTATTCCAAAGCCTGGCGAATCCTGAAGCAGGCAGAGGCCGGTCTTGAGACAAAGCTTGTCTGCTCCACCACCGGCGGCAAGGGCGGCGGCGGTGCTCACCTGACGGAAGAAGGCGAGGTCATCTTACAGGCCTATCTGGACTATGCGGCCGAAGTTGAGTCCTTCGCTGTTAAACAGTTTGAGATCCGTTTTGGATCTCGGAAGATCGCTAAAAAAGCTGAGCCGTAAGCGAGCATACCCTTAAAACCAGTTAAAGATAGCTCTGATTTCCCAACAGTATGCACTACAGACTTCAATGAAAGAAAGTCATTGCTGACATTTATAAGGGAAAGGAATCCCCGCCATGAAATTGGCGGGGATTGTTGCATGGAAATACATTATTTTCTATATTTATCGATTGGTTGTCCTTTGGAATCTTTCCAAACAGACCATCCGTTATTTGAGTGTCCCAATGCAATCCATCCCGCGGTTGAAGGAGAATTCACATCTGTAGTTTCAAGAAGAACATTATCCTTGATTCGCGCATTCTTTCTTGCTTCTGGAACCCAGCCCTTTCTGGTCGGCGCACATATACTACCTTTTTCAACGGAAAGTTTACCATCTACAACTATCATTGTTGCCGTAACCTTACCAAACCCCTTTACATTTTGGGATAAATAGTACTTTCCATCTGGGACAAGGGCCCAGTCGTTCTTAATTCTATGCTCTTCAGTAGCAGCAATGAAGACCTCTTCTTTAGTTAACGTTTCAGGAAAAATTTGTTTGCCCTCGAATGAGGATAGCAACTGGACAACTAAATCTGCATCTAATGAAAACAACTCAGACCCTTGAACATTGCTTTTTGCAAAAATCTCATCAAGCAGTTTTTCTTTTTCATCGTAGTCTTCAACTTCTATTGCAAATTTTCTTTTCAGTCCTACAACATTAAAATAGCCGTTCCGTTCTAACTGGTACATTCTGCTTTCATAATTATCCGTTCTAGTTTTTCCAATTTTGATTAACCCAGGAACCACAGTTGTCATTACATAGATTATCCCTTTTGCCATATTACTACCTTCTTATTCATTTTATACCTAAGTATATCACACACTCTTTCTATTTTCAATATTCTGTAACTCATTTACTTTGGTTCTTCATAGCCAGAATGAATATAATGTTTGTGCCTTTAATATTTCTAATGCAAAGCAAACGAACACGATTTATGTTTTAAATATTTAAGTTTTTAATATTAGTTTCAAAAACCATCCCGCATATTTCACTTGCTTGATAAGGGATAAGACAATGATAAAAGCTGTGCAGACAATGTCTACACAGCTTTTTACTACCTTGAGAAGTACAATCCTTCAGGCTCAGCTTTTCTGTTTCTCAGTCCCTTCAGGGCATTTCCATCCCCAGCCGTCGATACATGGTCTTCTTCACAGCCCGGAGGATATTCTCATAGCCGGTACAGCGGCAGAGGTGACCGGAGAGGAGCTTGCGCAGCTGATCATCGGTATAGGGTACGCCGCTCTCCAGAATCTCAACTGCTGTCATAATGAATCCGGGGGTACAGAAACCGCACTGGACCGCAGCCTCATCCACAAAGGCCTGCTGAATATCAGACAGCTCACCATTGGGACCCAGCAGGCTCTCCAGCGTCCGGATCTGCTTTCCATCGGCCCAGATAGCCAGATAGATACAGGAATTATAGCAGCGTCCATCTATGATCACATTACAGGCACCGCATTCTCCTACCTCACAACCCTTTTTTACCGAGGTCAGGCGGAAGTCGTTGCGCAGCAGATCTGTAAGGGAGGCCCGGACATCTATCATGCGGTCTACTTCCCTGCCATTGATGGTGCAGCGGATATGCTTATACTGTGTCATACCAGTTCACCTCCTGCCAGTCGGATGGATTCCCGGAGGGCACGTCGGGCACACTCCACAGCGATATGCTCACGGAAGTCTTTGGCCGCGCGCCAAGAATCCCGGGGATGGATATCATCCAGAACCGCTTGGGCAAAGCCCTCAATCAGATCTTCGTTCAGTTCCCGGCCCCGGGCGAAGGCTTCTGCTGTCTTGGCCCGCAGAGGAATGGGACCGGCCACGCCATAGGCGATACGGGCACGGTCGATGGTCTTTCGATCCTTGGAGAGGGAGACATTGACGCTGCAGCCCAGTGTAGCAATGTCCATGGCGTTTCGCATGGCATATTTGATGTAATGACCGTGACAGTTTTCATAGCTCTCTCTGGGGATCAGGATGGCCGTTTGCAGCTCGCCTGGACGGACGTCTACCTTTCCGGCCCGGAGATAGAAGTCCTGAATGGGAACCCGCCGGACACCCTCAGGACCGGTCAGCTCAACTATAGCATCCCACGCAAAGAGAGTGGAGGCCGAGTCTGCCGAGGTAACTCCGTTGCAGGTATTTCCGCCAATGGTGCCGATATTGCGGATCTGGGGGCCGCCTACCTGATCGACAGCCTCACCAAGCACGTTAATATAGCGCTGAATAATATGGTTACGGGTAATATCGGTAAAGCAGGTCAGCGAGCCAATCCGGATATTATCCATCTGATCCAGAGAGATACCACGGAGCTGATCGATCAGATAGATAGAAATGAGCTCCTTTCCGGCCCGTCTGCCCTCCCGGATCTGGACCAGTACGTCCGAACCGCCGGCAATAATATCAGCCTCGGGATGAGCCTGACGAAGTGCCACCGCCTCAGAGACGGAATGGGCCTCGTAGATGGCTTTGATATCATACATGATCAGTTCCCTCCTTGCTGCAGCAGGCCCTCTTCCTTAAAGCGCCGGAAGAGCACATGGGGCGTAATGGGATTTTGGTCAATGGCGACGCCGGTGGCATTGAGGATGGCGTTACGAATGGCCGGCGCGGGAGAGCAGGTAGGCGGTTCGCCCAGACTCTTGGTTCCGTAAGGACTGGTCGGCTCCGGATTCTCCACAAATTCAGCCCGAAGGTTAGGGTGATCCATGAAGGTGGAGAGCTTGTAATCCAGCAGATTATTGTTCAGTGGCTTGCCCGTTTTCGGATCAAAGAGCAGCTGCTCACTCAGGCCGTAGCCGATGGCCATAGACATACCGCCGTGGACCTGTGCCTCGGCCAGAGCTGGATTAATGAGCCGGCCGCAGTCGTGGACGTTGACGATATCAATAAGCTTTGCCTTGCACATGGGGATATCCACCTCCACTTCGGCAAAGGTACAACCGAAGGAGTAGGCATTGCTCTTGATCTGATAGGTGCTCTCGGCAGTGAGATGGACACTGTGAGACCGGCTGTACAGGGCTTCCATAGCCAGTTCTTGCAGCGTCATCAACTGCTTCCCATCGGTGATCCGGACGATCTTACCTTCGTCCAGATCCAGATTGGCTCGGGCCTGACCAGTAAGTTCCTGCGCATAGTTCAGAATTTTGTCCTTCAGCAGACTGCCCGTCTGCTGGATAGAGAAGCCGCCCACATAGGTCTGGCGGGAGGCGTACGCGCCGGTACCGTATGGAGTGATATCGGTGTCCTGAGTGGAGACCATATGGACATCCTCAAAGGGGATTCCAATGGCATCGGCTGCCATCTGGGCAAAAGCAGTGTCGCAGCCCTGACCGATCTCGGTCTCACCGGTCTGAACCTGAACAGAACCGTCCTGATTGAGAACCATACGGCAGGAAGAGGACTCCAGCGCAATGGGCCAGACGGCGGTATTATACCAGAAGAGAGCCATGCCGATACCACGGCGAACAGGGCCGGTCTGGTTGGCATAGGCCTTCCGCTTCTGCTCATAACCAATAGCTTCCATTCCCTTGGCCATAGTCTGACGGTAAGTATCCTCCCAGTTGCAGTTCTTACTGAAAGCGTCCTCATAACCCTTGGGCATAGCAATCTGGAAGCGGTATTCTACCGGATCCCGACCCAGAGCCCTGGCTACGTCGTCAATATGACATTCGGCTGCCCACATAGCCTGAGGGATACCATAGCCTCGCATAGCACCAGCAGTAGGCCGGTTGGTATAAACTGTATAGGCGTCGCCCTGAATATTGGCACAGGGATACATCTGGTGGAAGCAGTTGAGCCCCTTGGCTACGATACTGTGTCCATGGGAGACATAGGCGCCCTGATTAGAGAAGCACTCGATCTTCCGGGCTGCAAACGTGCCATCCGGGCGAACATGGGAAACAATATGAGTGCGGATCGCATGGCGGACCCGGTTGCAGACAAAGGTCTCTTCCCGGCTGCAGTCCAACTTAACCAGACGTCCGCCTACCTGTGTGGTCACCCAGGCGCAAAGAGGCTCATAGAGGGCGTCCTGCTTGTTGCCGAAACCGCCTCCGATATAGGGCTTAATCACCCGCACTTTACCCCACGGGATACCCAGTGCCTGACCGCAGATCCGTCGGACAATATGAGGGATCTGGGTTGAGGAGACAACGGTAATCCGCCCTTTCTCCATCGAGGCATAGCAGATATGGTTTTCAATATGGCAGTGCTGAACTGTGGGGGTATCATACCAACCCTCTACCACGGTGAGTCCAGGCTCCTTGATGGCCTCGGCGTAGTCGCCCCGGTTATTCTGGGTGTGCTTAAAGATATTATCTGGCCAGCGGGCATGAATGGCCGGAGCGCCCGGCTTCATGGCCTCTTCCACATCCAGCACAAAGGGCAGCTCCTGATAACGGACCTTAACCAGGCGGGCAGCCTGATTGGCTGCGATCTCATTATCCGCCACCACAACGGCCACGTCATCTCCGTAGAATCGGACGTGGTAGTTGAGCAGATGGCGAACGTCGATATCCTGATGGCTCGGGTCGGTAGACCAAGGGTGGCCCGCTGTGGCGAAGGGGATCTCCGGCACGTCAAAGCAAGTCAACACCTTGACAACGCCAGGAACCTTCAGTGCCTCGGTAGCATCCACTTCTTGTACAATACCATGGGCTACTGTGGAATGAACGATCTTAATGATGAGCGCGCTGCTGTCACACAGGTCCTCGGTGTACATACTGCGTCCGGTGACTTTATCGTATGCATCTACACGGATCTTGCTGGTTCCTACTGCTTTGCTCATTGATTTGCCCTCCTTTTCCGGGCATCGGTCCGGGAATGATTATTTTGCCTTTTTTCTGGCGTAAGGGGTCTGCTCCAGAGGCAGGGAGCTGCGGCGCAGACCGTCAAACTGATAATAAGCCTCGGCAATGGCAGGGGCGGTAGGGATACAAGTGATCTCACCAATGCCAATGGCACCTCCGGCAACATTCAGGCCGGGTTTCTCTACAACAATAGCCTTGATCTCCGGGATCTGATTGGATCGGAAGAGGCCCAGTGTGCCCAGCTTTCCCGTCGGCTTACAGTCAACAAGAGGGTATTGCTCGGTAAGGGCAAAGCCCATACCCATGACCACACCGCCCTCGATCTGACCTTCACAGGAGAGAGGATTAACTGCCTTGCCCACATCGTGTGCGGCCACCATCTGGCGCAGCTTGCCCTGTTCATCCAGCACACAAAGCTGAGTAGCATAGCCATAAGCCACATGGCTCACCGGGTTGGGAACATCAGCGCCCATTCTGTCTGTCTTAGCCAAATACTCGCCATAGAACTCCTGTCCCTCCAGTCCGTCAAGGCCAGCTTCGGCCATGGCCGCTTTCAGTTTCAGGCAGGCGCGGCGGCAGGCCTCACCGGTAATCAGTGTCTGGCGGGAGCCGGAGGTAACGCCGGAATCAGGAGCGGTAAAGGTATTGGCCCGGCGGTAGTCTACCTTCTCTCTGGGCAGATCCAGCATCTGGCAGCAAATCTGAGTCAGAACGGTACCCAGACCCTGGCCAATGCAGGAGGCTCCACTGTAGATCGCCACCTTACCTTCCTCCACCACCAGACGGCAGCGACCAAAGTCGGGGAGTCCAACACCCACGCCGGCGTTCTTCATGGCGCAGGCAATACCCACATACTTGCCTCCGGCATCGTAATAGGGTTTGACAGCCTCCAAAGTCTCTACCAACCCGGTCTCCGGCCCGGCAATCTGACCATTGGGCAGCACCTGACCGGGACGAATAGCATTGCGGTAGCGGATTTCCCAAGTGGAAATACCTACCAACTGTGCCATCTCATTGAGGATAGACTCCATGGCAAAGCAGGTCTGCGTGACGCCAAAGCCCCGGAAGGCACCGGCAGGGGGATTATTGGTATAGTAGGCGTAACCGTCAATCTCAAAGTTCTCGTTGTGATAGGGACCGGCGGCATGGGTACACGCCCGTTCCAGAACAGGTCCGCCCAGAGATGCGTAAGCGCCAGTATCGGAAATGACCTTAGCACGAACACCCTGAATCTCTCCCCGTTCATTGCAGCCTACTTCAAAGTCCATCTCCATAGGATGGCGCTTAGGATGAACCAGAATACTCTCCTGACGGCTCAGCTTCATTTTACAGGGACGGCCTGTTTTCAAAGCAGCCAGAGCCGACAAGTGCTGAACGGTCACGTCTTCTTTGCCGCCAAAGCCGCCACCGACCAGCATATTCTGGACCTTTACCTTCTCCAGCGGCAGATCCAGCATAGGAGCTGTCTCATGCTGCGTGGCGTAAGTACCTTGATCCGTGGAGAGGATGCAGATCGAGTCCCCATCCGGATAGCTCAGCGCGCATTCCGGTTCCAAAAAAGCGTGTTCCGTCCAGGGTGTAGAGAAATGTTTCCGGATCACATGGGCGCTTCGGGCAATCGCCCCCCGGGCATCGCCACGGCAGACACGCTTGTGGGCCAGCAGATTGCCGCCGGAATGAACAAGGGGAGCGCCTTCTTCCATAGCTTCCTGAGGATTTCGAACAGGAGTGAGGGGCTCATAGTCTACCCGGATCAGGTCTCTGGCCTTTCGGGCAATATCCAGCGTCTCAGCAGCCACCAGACAGATGGCGTCGCCCAAATAGCGGGTAATACCGCCGACCGCAATAAGGGCGTCCCAGTCACGGATAATGTGGCCTACCTTGCGGTCGCCGGGGATATCGTCGGCAGTCAGAACGGCAGCAACGCCTTCCAGTTCCCGGGCTTCATCGGCGTGAATCGCAAGGACCCGGGCTCTGGGATAGGCAGATCTGAGGGCCACCACATGGAGCATATTGTCCATATAGAGGTCATCGGGATACTGCCCGCTGCCCAGCACCTTTTCCCGGACGTCAATCCGGGAGACCCGGGCACCGACCGTCCAGCTATTCTCGCCCTGAAGCAACTTTCCTTCCCGGAGCATCCGGCCGGCCAAACGGACGGCCTCCATAATCTTCACATAGCCAGTGCAGCGGCAGAGATTACCCCGGAGCGCCTGCGCGATCTCATCGTCTGTGGGGTCGCTGTTGCGGTCCAGAAGGGCCTTGGCAGCTATTACCATACCGGGAATACAAAAGCCGCACTGGACAGCGCCAGCCTGTCCAAAGGCCTCAACATAGACGTCTTTTTCAAAGTCAGACAGCCCTTCCACCGTAGTTACACGTTTGCCTGCCAGCTGGGCAATGGTGACAACGCAGGCTTTCTGGGCCTTGCCGTCAATGAGCACTGTGCAGGTACCGCAGGCACCCTCACTGCATCCATCCTTCACGGAAGTCAGACGCAGCTCATCACGCAGAAACGGCAGCAGTTTTTTGCTTCCTTCTGCCATAACAGGCAGTCCATTGACAAAAAATGTTACCATATAGCTCTTCCTCCCCATTTGCCTAGCCCACGCTTCGAAACAGAAACAATCGTTTTGAGAGATGGGCTAAAACTTTGTAAACATCATACAACAATTTTTATTAAAGTGCAAGTCGATTGGTGATCTTTCACGGGTATTACGGTTTCAGCACCGAATCTGAGCTTTACTGCCACCCTGACGCTCTTTGGTTACGAGGATCTTCCGGTCAATGCGTTCCTTCAGTTCGGTCACATGAGAGATAATCCCCACAAGACGGCTGCCGGCACTGAGTTCGCTGAGTGCTGCAACCGCTTTATCCAACGCCTCATCGTCCAGAGAGCCGAAGCCTTCGTCCACAAAGAGTGTATCCATCCGGATGCCGCCCGCTGCCATCTGCACCTCATCAGAGAGGCCCAGCGCCAGTGCCAGCGAGGCCTGAAAGCTCTCGCCACCGGAAAGAGTTCGTACACTGCGGGCAGAGCCGTTATAGTGGTCCACCACTTCGATTTCCAGTCCGCTCTTAGCCTGCCGGTTGTCAGGATCCTCCTGACGGCGTAGCTCGTAGTGGCCGGAGGTCATTTTCATCAGCCGGAGGCTGGCGTTGGCCAGAATACGGTCAAACCAGGTCATCTGGACGTAGGTCTCCAATGTCACCTTTCGGTCAGAGAGTCTGCCATTAACTGTATCGGACAGCTGGCGGACCCATCGTGCATTCTCTTTCAGATCGCGGAGCTGGCTACCGGTCTCGGTCAACTGCTTGAGAATACGGGCATTTTGATCGTAATGGAGGCGAAGCTGGTCCCGACGGGCGGTAAGAGTCTTTTGCTGTGCATCCAGAGCCTTCTTCTCCTGCTGGAGCAGAGAGGCGTCCAGCATAGCTTCCTGATCCAGCTGACTGTTAAGGGCCTGAAGCTGGCCGGCAAGGCCCTGATGCTCCAGCTGCGCCCGGTGACTGCGTTCTCTAGCGCTCGCCAGCTGCGCGGCAAGCGCTTTCTCTTCCCGCTCCATCCGGTCCAGGGCGGCCTCTGCCTGCTGCTGGCTGGGATAGGCAAGCTGGGAAGCGAGTGCAGAAAGGGCCTGCTCGCCTGCCTGCTTCTCAGCTGCAATCCGAACCTGATCCAGCCGGCACTGCTGCAGACGCACAGACTGCTCTTCCCGACGGCGCTCCAGCTGGGGCAGTGTTTTTTGCAGTTCGTCTCGGCGGCGGCGCCTCTCTTCGGACTGTTTCAGCTCTCTCTGGAGAATATGCAGTCTCTGCGACAGATCTTCCTGCCTTGTCTGCAGGAGCGAACCAATCTCTTCAGGTCGGGAAGGATTCAGGCTATGAATCAGCTCTTCCAGCCCGGTTTGGTATTGGCCCAGCAGAGAAGCTGCTCTGCTGCTGGCATCGGCCGTCTTTTTCTCCGCCTCGTTCAGCGCCTGTTTTTGCTGATCCAGTTCCTCCTGAGTCGGGGCAGAGGGCACCGGATGGGCTGGCATTGGATGCTCCACAGCGCCACAGACAGGACATGGTTGGCCGGGCAGCAGCAGCTGAGCCAAAAGGCCTGCCTGACTGTCATAAAAGAGCCGTTCTCGGCGGGCATGATCCGCCTGCATCCGAACCGTTCGGTCCCGAAGGGCGATATAATTCTGCTGGGCTTGGTCCAGATCGGTTTTCAGCGATTTCAGTTCACTCCAGCGGCACTGATCCCGACGGCAGCTGTCCAGCTCAGTCCGCAGACGCTGCCCCTCTAGCTCCAGACGGGACCAGTCTTCATCCGAACCGGAAAAGCTCTCCAGTTCCCGGCGCTGGGTATCCAGCGCCAGTTGGCAGGCCGTGAGGTCATTTTGGGCCCTTTTCTGTTCTTCTGCCGCTTTTTCGGCTGCGGCGCTGGACCGACGGAGCTTCTGACGCTCCTGCTCCATCTGCTGATAGCGGGACAGTTGCTGCTTCAGGGCTGCGGCAGCGGTGAACAGCTGTTGCTGTCTCGGCTGAGTCGCCTCGGCTTCTTCCAGCTCTTTCCCCGCTTCCGCCAGTTCATAGGCTGCCTTGGACAGTGCCCGCTCTGTGCGGATCTTTTCTGACAGCTGCTTCTGCTGCTGCTTTGCCCGATCCAGCTGCGCGATCAGTTCATTAAGCGTCCTCTCCCCAGCTTTCTGTGTTTCTTCCGTCTCCTTGAGGGCGAGGAGGTCTGCCTGACAGAGTTGTTCTGCCAATTCGGTCAGCCGGTCTGTGTCATCGTGAGCTTTTCGCGCTTTCTCCTGCGCCAGAAGCTGACGCAGTCCTTCCTCTTCGGGCGGTTCCAGCTCGGTTACCAGCATGGAGATTCTTGACTCCAGAGACTTAATCTGCCGGTCCAGTTCGTTTTTTTCTTCGGCCATTCGCTCCTGAAACCGCTGGTAATGCTGGGTATGGAAAAGCTGACGGAGAATGGCACTGCGATCTTCCGTCTTGGCCAGAAGCAATTTAAGGAAGTCTCCCTGCGCAATCATAGAGACCTGAGAGAACTGGTTTCGGTCTAAGCCCAGTAGGGCAGTAACCGCCCGGCTTACTTCTTCGACTTTTGTTACCGGTGGCCGGCCATCCGGAAAGTACATGACAGCGTTAGCCGGCTCGCTGGCAAGTCCGCTGCCCCGCTTTTTTGCCCGGGTATAGGCTGGATTCCGGCGGATCAGGTAGCGCTCACCACGATAGAGAAATTCCAGCTCCACGAAAGTAGGAGTATCCGGCTGGGCATACTTGCTGCGCAGCATAACACCCTCCCGCTGATCGCCGCTGGCTCTGCCGTAGAGAGCAAACATGATAGCGTCAAAGATGGTCGTCTTTCCTGCTCCGGTATCTCCGGTGATCAGGTACAGCCCCTCCTCACCCAGCCGATCAAGATCCAGCACCACCTGTCCGGCATAGGGCCCAAAGGCAGAGATGGTCAGTTTTACAGGTCTCATCCTTCTTCCTCCTCAATCTGGCCCATCAGGCGGCTGGCCAGTTCCAGCTGACTCCCGGTCATCTCCTGTCCGTTGCGCTGCAGATAAAAGGCAGCCAACAGCTTTAGTGGGTCAGTCTCTTCCTGATCCCGGATGAGATCCCCGTCCAGTTGCCCTCTGGTTCTGCGATTGTCATAGTCGATACTAAGCAGGTTGGGATAGATGGTCTGGAGTCGAGCCATTGCCTGAGGGATATCCTCCTCGTCGGTGAGGGTGATATGGTAGTAACAGTCCAAGTCCAGTTCGGAATAGAATTCCCGATAGGTTAGCCGGTCGTAGCTGCCCCGGAGGATTCGCAGATCCCGTTTGGGGATCAGAGGGATAGCTTCAACAGAGACCTTCCCTTTCTCTTCCAGTGTGACCAGCAGGACCGACTTCTCCTGTCCGGCTTCTGAGACAGAGTATTTCAGCGGACTTCCGCAGTAGCAGACTGTTGGCCGGTCCACAGATTGAGGCGTATGGAGGTGTCCCAGCGCTACATAGTCAAACGTGTCAAAGAGACTGGCACTGACTTGATCCAATCCGCCAACAGAGACCTCCTCTGACTGGCACTGACGGGCCCCGGCAACAAACTGATGCGCCAGCAGGACATTACGCTCCCGACTATCAACTTCTGTCCGGTCAAGCAGCAGAGCTGCCGCCTCCTGAGCATCTGAGAGCTCCTCGTCCGGGAAGAATGGGCGGACGTGAGCCGCCTTCAGGAAGGGCATGAGCCAAACCGACAAATCTCCCCACCGGTCCTTCAGCCGTACCCGGGTAAGCGCTCCGTCAAAGAGCGGAGCCATATGAACACCGGAGTCAGCCAGCATGGCCGATCCGAAGGCCAGACGCTGAGCAGAGTCGTGGTTTCCGGGGATCAAAAATACTTCCTTCTTCCTCCGGGTAAGCTGGGTAAGAAAGCTGTCAAAGAGAGTAACTGCCTCACCGGGAGGAACCGGTTTATCATAGACGTCTCCGGAGATAAGTACAGCGTCCACCTGACCGGCAATAGTCAGGATCTGGTCTAAGATATGGCGCTGGTCCTCCAGCAGAGAAACGCCGCAGAGGCGTTTGCCCAGATGAAGGTCAGAGAGATGGAGAAATTTCATCGTGGACTCCTTTCCTGAAGTAGAAAAAGCCTGTGCCTGCACAGATACAGGCACAGGCCAGTAGAGATCATTCGCCTTTTACCTTTCGGCCAGCAGAGTAGACAGCCTTAATATGTTCGCTCTTGGCACGGTAGAAAAGCCGCTCCAGCCGCTCAGCCAGAGGCAGATGATCGCCGGGAACTCCAATCGAGCTGTCATCCACTACGACAGCGTGGAGCGGATTGCCCGGGGCAAAACCGGGCTGATCGCCAAAGTAACAGTGGCCGGCAGTTGTAGCCAAATAATAGGCCTCAGCAGCATTCAGCGGCCGGTCGCCGGTCATCATGCAGCGGGTCTTGGAGGTAGAGACGGCGATTGCCATCACTTCCAGCATGGGCAGATGGGCGCCGCCGCTGATATCCGAACCCAGAGCCACCCAGTTGCCCTCTTCCAGCAGGATACGAACCGGAGCCACGCCACTGCAGATATTATTGTTAGAGTCGGGACAGTGGACGGCCAACACATTGTGATCACGCATAGCCTTCCGCTCTCTGGCGTCACTGTGTACACAGTGAGCCATAATGGTATGGTCTTTCCAGAGTCCGAACTTGTCGTAAGTTTCCCAGTACTGACTGCAGTCAGGATGCAGCTGAGCCACCAGTTCCATCTCCTTGTCATTCTCAGACAGATGGGAGTGGACGTAAAGATCCCGCTCTCTGGCCGTCTCGCCCAGCCAGGCCATAAGCTCGTCGGTACAGCTGGGAGTAAAGCGGGGGGTAAGGATAGGTTTGACATTTTTGAACTTCCGGCAGCCTTCCAGCCAGCGAAGGGTGGAAGCTTTAGACTCCTCGGTCGTCTCCTGAAGCAGGACATGGTTGTTGCGGTCCATATTCACCTTGCCCACATAGCCGGTCAGACCGGCAGCCTCCATCTCTTCCATGAGGATGAGCGTGGCCTCGTCGTGGAGAGAGGCAAACATGGCCACACGGGTAGTGCCATTATCCAGCAGCTCACGAACCAGTTTCCGGTAAACCATACGGGCATAGTCATTGTCAGCCATACGGCTCTCAGTAGGAAAGGCATAGGCAGTAAGCCAGTCCATAAGGGGCAGATCCAAACCGGTGGCCAGCATAGGGTACTGCGCCCCATGCAGATGCATATCAGCAAAAGACTGGAGCACAAGCATATCGCCATAGTCAGTCACAGGCAGACCGACATACTCCTCAGGAAGAGTCTGACCCACATAGGCGATCACACCGTCCACACTGACCAGCCAGCCACCTTCAAAGCAGGTCAGTTCGCCCAGACGAGTGGTGTGGATCACATTGCCTTTGATGATCTCAGTCATACTACGCACTCCTTATGAAGACATATTTTTGTAAGTATAGTATAGTCTCCTGCCAGACAAAAGTCAAAGAAAATACGGCCCGCCAAAGGCAGGCCGCATAGAATACAGCGCTGATCGTCTCATACTACCAGGTAATGAAAGACCATAGCATAGTGGCAGGCAGTACCACCCAGAACAAAGAGGTGGAAAAGCTCATGCTCTCCAAAACCAGGAAACCGCTCCTTCAGCCCGGGAAGTTTCAGGGCATAGATAACTCCGCCAATGGTATAGAGCACGCCCCCAGTCACCAGCAGGACCAGTGCCCCACGAGGCAGGTAGGTCACCAACTGAGGAAGGGCGCTAACTGACATCCAGCCCAGCAGCAGATAGACAGCCGAGGAAAGCCATTTGGGACAGTTGATCCAGAACAGAGAGAAACAGATACCCAGCACCGCCACCAGAGAGACGCCGACAGCCAGTTCCCGGCCTCCGACATCCCAGATGGAAAAGACGCAGACCGGCAGATAGGAGCCCACAATCAGAGCGTAGATCATCGTATGATCCAGACGCTTCAGACGAAGGCGCCCCCGCTCCTCCAGATCGAACGTATGATAGGCAGCGCTGGCACCGTAGAGAGCGATCATACCGGCCATAAAGGCGCAAAGGGAGAGCATCTCCCCTACCGTGCAGCCGGTCCATGCCGCCTTGGTCAGCAGAGGAAAGGTACCGATCAGGGCCAGCAGAAAGCCTGCAAAATGGCTCAAAGCACTCAAGGGATCCCGAACCCGGAAGCTTCCGGAGGCTGGAACAGAGACTGACGGCAGACACTGAGCATTGGGTTCCATAGAGATCCTCCTTTCAAAATCTTTTGATCTAGTTTTCGTTACTATGTTATACTATATTACGCCTCACGTCAAGAGCTTTTCACATCATTGACAAATCGTTCATATTTGCTATACTGATAGGTAAGAAAACCAGACGAAAGGAGATTAAGAATGAAAGCTATAGAGGTACTGAGAGCATATCGCTGTCCCGGCTATCAGGACTATCCTGCCATCAGTCTGTACAAAGATCAGGTGGTCACGTTTCTGAACGAGGCTGTCGCACCCTTCTATCCCGGAGAGAGCAGTCCGGTCACTGCGGCAATGATCAACAACTACGTAAAGTTGAAGGTCATTTCCCCACCTGTCCGGAAGAAGTATGATCGGGAACAAGTCGTTTCTCTGTATGTGCTCTTTTTGCTCAAGCAGGTACTGAGTATGGAAGAGATCCGTAAACTGCTTCAAAGAGAGTTTGCCCGGCAGGAGCTGGAAGTATCCTACAAATATTTTAAACACGGTCTGGAAAGGGCGCTGTCCAGCCTCCCCTCTCCCGCTCTGATGACAGAAACACAGGGGGAGCGCCCTCTGCTGGAAGCGGCCATTGGCTCTTTTGTCTGCCGTCAGTGTGTATCGCTGCTGCTGCGGGAAGAGCGCTGAGCAGTTTGAAAAAAAGAAGCTGACCTAACGGTCAGCTTCTTTTTTGGATCGGATTTATTTCATCAGATCTTCTTGGCATAGCTCAGGTGGATCCAGCCGGCGCCGGTGGAAAGCTTGCCCCAGCCGTTCTTCTCAGCCACGATGGTGACCACGTCGCCCTTAACCAGACCGCCGGTAATGGCGCTGCTGGTCGAAGCGGAGGCGCGGATGCGCAGGCTGCTCGCGGTAATCTTCACCTTATACTGGGCAAAGACAGGTGTATCAGCCACCTTAGAGGCATACTTCAGGCTGATCCAACCATCACCATTTTCCAGCAGACCCCAAGTGACGCCACGGCTGTCCTTGGACTCCTTGATAATGGTCATGACGTTGCCCTTCTTCAAGAAGCCCACGGAGTCGCTGTCCTTGTCGGCTTTGGCACGGATGGTCAGCGTATCGGCAGTAACCTTAACCTGATAGGAGTCAAAAGAGGAGTCAGAGACCTTCTTGGTGTAGTTCAGGCTGATCCAGCCACGGCCATCGGAGAGCTTACCCCAGCCATTCTGCTCAGCAACGATAGTGACGACAGTACCCTTGGTCAGACCGCCCTTGATGGTGCTGGAGGCAGAGGCCTTGGCGCGGATACGCAGGCTGGATGCAGTAACCTTTACCTTGTATTTAACCTCAGAGGAGGTATCCTGATCGGTGTCAGCTCCGCCGCCGGTAGAGGTATAGCGGAGGCTGATCCAGCCCTTACCATCGGAGAGCTTACCCCAGGTGTAGCCCCGGCTGTCAGTAGCCTCGTCCACGATGGTGACTGTCTTACCCTTCTGGAGGTAGCCCTTGACGGTGCTGGTCTTGTCAGCCTTAGCGCGAATGGTCAGGCTGTTTGCGGTAACGGTAGTCTTGTAGCTCTGGAAGGTGTCCTCGTCAGAGGAGGAGGCAGCGTCGGTAAAGCGGAGGCTGATCCAGCCCTTACCGTTGGAAAGCTTACCCCAGGTGTAGCCCCGGCTATCCTTAGCCTCTTCAATAATGGTGACCGAATCACCCTTCTGGAGGTAGCCCTTGACAGTGCTGGTCTTATCGGCCTTAGCACGAATGGTCAGGCTGTCGGCAGTTACCTTTACTTTATAGCTGACAGTGGTCGCAGCGCTGACAGGGGTATCTTCGGCGGAAACCGCCTTCGCACTCTGAACCAGACCGGGTGCGGAAAGCAGCAGGGCCATGGCCAGAAGACCGGAAATGATCCTGATTTTCTTCATGATGTACACATCCTTTCTCCCCGTTGGGCAGAGCAAGCCTTGCCCTCTTTGGTAAAACTGATTATACCGCCTTACATGACATATGGCAAGGGATTTTCTCATTTTTCACAAGCTGTAAGATACAAACTACCGCAGAACACAAGATATTGTGTTCTGCGGTATCATTATGTTATCCTTTTATATCTCCGGTCAGAAATGACGGTGTGGATCCTCCACCGGACAGATCTCCAGACGGGTCAGGTGTCCTTCGGACACCTCGGCAATGGCATAGGTCGGGCGGAAATAATCCCCTACCGAGCCCGGGTTAAGCAGCGTAAGGCCCTCATCCTCCCAAAGACAGGGCTCATGAGTATGTCCGGCAAGGGCGACGTCTGCCCTCCGATTATGGGCGTAGGTCATATAGGTCTGGTAACCACCCTTAACGCCATAATTATGGCCATGAGAGAGCAGAAAATGTACTCCGTCCATATCAGCCATGAGTTCGGTACGAGCCCGGCTGCGCCAGTCACAGTTGCCGGCAACCGAGTAGAGATCCACATGGGGCAGCCCCTCCATGACTGTCAGGATATCTGCCCGGCCGTCGCCCAGATGGAAAACAGCATCTGGACGCTCCTTACTGATCACCTGACGCATATTGTCCTGATTGCCGTGGGAGTCAGAGAAGATTACGATCTTCATAGGGCACATCTCCTTTCAGGCGTGCATATACTGGTAACAAATCCATCCGGACAGGAGGAATCTGTCATGTCAAAGATGCCGGCAGATCCTGCCAACGGGCAGGAGATTATGAGAGATCACAAAGCGTTGTCAGCTCTGCTTCGCTCCCAAGAAGCGCAGCGGCTGATCGCACTGCTTCAAAGCAGAGGGGATCTGAGCAAAGCAGCAACCGAGGCCAGTCAGGGAAAAACAGAACCTCTGGAGGCTATGATCAACAAACTTCGGCAGGATCCCGAGGGAAATCAGGCATTCGAGGCACTGGAACAGCGGCTGAAACAGCCTTAAGGCCGTTTAAGGGGGAGGATATATGGCAGACTTTGAGGAAAAACTGAATGAGATCCTCTCCTCCCCTTCCGCTATGGAACAGATCATGGCACTGGCCGGAAGTCTTTCCGGAGAGCTCGGCAGTCAGGGACAGAAGCCAGAGGCGGAGCCAGCAAAGGAGGCCCCCGGGAAAGAGAGGCAGGGAGACCCGCTGGGTGATTTGACCGGACTGCTTCAAGGCGCAGATCTGACTAAGCTGGCACGGCTGCTTCCTCTGCTCGGTCAGTTCCAACAGCAGGAGGACGACAAAGTTCGTCTGCTGAGGGCGTTAGAACCTTTTCTCCCCCGGGAAAAGCGTGATCGGCTGGAACAGGCCATGCAGCTGGCACGGCTGGGCCGGATATTAAGTTCAGCCTTGGAGCAGATGGGAGACGAGGGCCATGAATAACTGCCCGCCCGGAACGTCGGGAAACAAAAATGCCGGCATTGCCGGCATTTTTAAGCGGCTGGGACTGATGCAGCTGGACAGCGGAGATCTTCTCCTGCTGCTGATCCTGCTCTATCTCTATGCGGAGACAGAAGATCCGGAGTGGCTGTTTATCCTTGCGCTGACGATATTGCTCGCCCCCGGTCAGCTCTGATGGCCGTCCTCGTCTCTCTTCTGACTGGGAATCCGGACATCAGGAGCCTTTCCGCCACGATTGGGACGGAAGTCGCCCTTGAGGTAGGCTTTCCGATGGCGATAGAAGGTGTAGGCAGCCCAACCCAGCAGGGCAAAGGCCAGAATAAGAGGAAGGAAGCGGCCGCTGTCAGAAGTAGACAGAAGAACGGCAGAGACACCCAGCAGGGCGGAAATGATATAGAGTACAGCTACCGTCTGCTGCTTGGTCAGGCCCATATCCATAAGGCGGTAGTGGACATGTTTCCGGTCGGCTTTCATGGGGTTCTCTCCGTGGCTCACCCGGGAGATAACGGCAAAGCAGACATCGAAAATAGGCAGGCCCAGCGTACAGAAGGGTACGGCGAAAGAAATCAACGCATACATCTTAAACAGGCCCTGAATCGAAGCAACCGCCAGAATAAAGCCAATAAAGGTAGCGCCGGTATCGCCCATAAAGATCCGGGCCGGACTCACATTAAAGGGCAAAAAGCCAATACAGCCGCCAGCCAGAGCGGCACAGAGGACGGCCACAGTCATGTCGGAGTAGCCCAGCGAGATAATGACCAGACAGACCGAAGAAATAGCAGAGACGCCAGCGGCCAGACCATCCAAACCATCAATCAGGTTAACGGCGTTGGTAATAAGCACAATCCAGAAGACGGAGACGGGAACGGCCAGAATACCCAGATTGAAATGTCCGGTTTCAGAGATAAAGGAGGGGACTCCGAAATAGCGGATCACGCTGCCGCCCATCACAGCGATGGTAGCGGCGATAATCTGGAATATAAACTTGATCCCCGCCGAAAGTCCTCTGCAATCGTCGATCATACCAACGATCACAATAATCAGCGCGCCGATCATCATAGCCGTCAGTCGCTGATTTAGGTGCAGGAACATGGCAAAGGCAGTACAGAAGCCGAGGAAAATGGCAAGACCACCCATTCTGGGAGTGGGATTGGTGTGCAGGTGCCGTTCCGAGTCTGTACCCTTAATGCCGGGCATATCAATAGCGCCCAGCTTGACGGCCAAAAGACGCACCAGCGGCATGGTCACCATGGTCACCAGCGCTGCCACCAGCAGGGCGGCCACCACAATGGCCAGAGAGTGATAATTGAATTCATTCATCGCAGGTTAGACCCCTTTCGAGTCCGGTGCCCCCTCAGCGGGGAACAAAGCCCACCTTCTTATAGACCTTGCGCAGGGTCTTATTGGCCATATAACCAGCCTTTTCGGCACCGGCCCGGTAGACAGACTCCAGATAGCCCTTATCAGTGAGCAGACGGGTGCTCTCTTCCCGGATAGGACGGAGCATCTCCACAACGCTCTCACCAACAGCCAGCTTGAACGCTCCATAGCCCTTACCGTCGAATTCGGCAGTAATCTCGTCATAGCTCTTGCCGGTAACGGCAGAGTAGATGGTCATCAGGTTTGAGATACCGGGCTTGTTTTCCCGGTCAAAGCGGACGGAGTTCTCACTGTCAGTGACGGCCCGCTTGAAGATGCGCATAATATCCTCGGGCTTATCCATCAGAGCGATACGACCGGCATCCTCGTCCTCAGATTTGCTCATCTTAGCAGTAGGATTGGTCAGAGACATGATTCGGGCGCCCACCTTGGGCACAAAAGTCTCGGGGATCTTGAACACGTCGCCGTAAACACCGTTGAACCGGCGCGCAACAGCTCGGGTCAGCTCTACGTGCTGCTTCTGATCCTCGCCTACAGGGACGTAATCCGGCTGATAGAGGAGAATATCTGCAGCCATGAGAGCGGGATAGGTAAAGAGACCGCCATTGATATTGTCAGCATTCTTGGCGCTCTTATCCTTGAACTGAGTCATCCGGCTCAGTTCGCCGAACATGGAATAGCAGTTGACCACCCAACCCAGCTCCGCGTGTTGGGGAACGTGGCTCTGAATAAACAGGGTATTGCGCTCGGGGTCCAGACCGCAGGCGATATACTGAGCCAGCTGCTCCAGCGTACGCCGGCGCAGATCGGCAGGCTTCTGCCGGACGGTAATGGCATGCAGGTCAGCCATAAAGTAATAGCAGTCATACTGGTCAGCACGCTCTGCCCAGTTCTTAATAGCACCCAGATAGGAACCCAGAGTCAGCTCACCGCTGGGCTTGATACCGGAGAGCATAGTCCCCTTCTTTTCCATAATACACACGACCTTTTCTCGTTGGTTACAAAATGTAATACGTTATTATAACATACCACTTTCGGAAAGGCAACTGTTTCCGACAGGAAGCAAAAATCCGGCCGCAAGGGGGTAATACTTGCTGTAATCTGTCGTAAGGCGTTTCCGGGCCGGTTCTTTGTCAATTATGAGAAGTTACAAACCGATTACAAAATTGTTGTTGAATATTTTCTGGCACCGCAGACAAAAACACGGCTCCTCCCTCTTGACACGACGTTCCATCTTTGCTCCATAACGACAGATGCAACCAGAGTTTTACAGAGAGTTATCCACATTTTCCACAGGCTTTTACACAAGATCCACCGGACTTTTTCCAAGCAGATCCGGGTATTTTTCCGCGCTTTGGTAACAGACAGCAGGATCCGCAGCGCTCATTATGTCAAACTGCAGTTGACATAATCTCATTTCCAGTTTTCCTGTCCGATATCACGGCTGGCAAACCCGTTGAGGGAGTGATCGGCAGTATTGCCAGCAAGATATTCATAATAGGCCTGACAGCCAATCATGGCGCCATTATCACCGCAGAGCTTAAGCTGGGGCAGATAAAGCCGGAGTCCTTCCCTTTCGCAGGCACGCTCCAGATCTCTGCGGATCCGGCTGTTTGCCGATACACCACCGGCAGCAGCCACTTTGCCGTATCCGGTGAGTTTGGCCGCCTCGATAACACGGGGCACCAGCTCATCGCTGACCGCAGCGCCAAAGGAGGCGGCAAAGGAGGGCAGATCCAGTTCCTCCTCCTTCTGCTGAGCGTTGTGCAGCAGGTTGAGGGCAGCCGTCTTCAGGCCGGAGAACGACATATCCAGAGGAGCATCATCTACTTTTGAACGGGGCAGCCTGTACTTTTTGTCGTCTCCCCCCCGGGCCAAACGGTCCATGGGGCCGCCTCCGGGATAGCCGATCCCCAAAACCCGTGCAACCTTGTCAAAGCACTCTCCGGCAGCGTCGTCCCGGGTAGCTCCCAGCAGCTCCATATGGGTATAGTCTTTTACGTCTACGAGCATAGTATTGCCGCCGGAGACGCAAAGGCACAGGAAGGGAGGCTCCAGATCGGGATGGGTAATATAGTTGGCGGCGATATGGCCCCGGATATGGTGGACAGGAATGAGGGGGACGCCCAGTCCGGCAGCCACACTTTTCGCGAAATTGACACCAACCAGCACAGCGCCGATCAGACCGGGAGCGTAGGTACAGGCGACAGCGTCGATATCACCGCGCCGAAGGCCGGCCTGAGCCAGAGCCTGATCCGCCATAACGGTAATGGCCTCCAGATGCTTTCGGGACGCGATCTCAGGGACAACGCCTCCATAGATGGTATGCATATCAATCTGGGATGCGATTGCGTCAGACAGGACGGTACGGCCATCTCTGACCAGAGCAACGGCAGTCTCGTCACAGGAGGATTCCACAGCCAAAATAATCATACCTGTTCCTCCTTAAAAAACCGGGTCATGAGGATTGCATCCTCCCGGGGCTGATCATAGTAGTTCTTTCTCCGGCCCACTTCCCGGAAGCCAAACTTGCTGTAAAGGCTGCGGGCGGCCAGATTGGTATCACGAACCTCCAGCGTCAGGAAAGACAGCTTCTGGGCCTCGGCAAAACGAATGAAAACACCCAGCAGATCGCTGCCCAGACCCATACGGCGATACTTCCGCTGGACGGCGATATTATTGATGTAGCCTTCGTCCAGCACGACTGTAATACTGGCATAGCCCAGCACATTCCGATCCTTATCGACCGCCACAATGACCGATCCGGTCATGCTCTCCAGTTCCTCCAGCAGCATCTCCTCTGTCCAGGGCAGAGAGAAGCTGAGCCGTTCCAGCTGAGCGATCTGGGGAATCAGCTCGCGGTCCATGGGGACCAGTTTATAAGCAATGGGCTCGACGCTCTTCATGGGCACCGAGGCCACAACTGGTTTGAATTGGTTCATAATTTAGTCTCCTTAGTCGGAAAAGGTGAGGCGCATCTGATAGAGCTCCAGACCGTTATGTACGGACTTCGCTCTGCCCTCGCTTTGAAAGCCGAATCGGCTGTAGAAGTCCAGCATCTCGCCCAGACAGGTAAGGACAAGCCCACACTTGCCCCGGGCACGGGTGTCAGAAATAACCTGCGCGAGCAGACGAGTCATCACGTGGCAGCGACGGTAATCAGGGTGGGTAATGACCCCAAAAAGCATCTGCCATCGGCCTGACGGATCATGGTGAGCAGGATTATACATCAGATCGTCCAGCAGATCGGCCTCGTCAGTCGCAAGGCCGTCTACCATGGCAATCAGCTGTCCCTTCTCTTCCATGAGCCAAAAATGGTCGGGATAAACGCCCAGTCTCCCCTCAAAAACCGATCGATCAGCTGCCTGAGCCGGGCGGAAGCAGGTCAGTTCCAGCTGGGCAATAGCATCCAGATCCTCATAGGACGCGGTACGAATGTTCATAGAATCTCCTTCTGTCAATGGGCATCAGACCAGGCACGGCCGATTTTGGCCTCAGCAAGCAGGGGGACAGAGAGACTGACAGCCTGCTCCATCTCCTCTTCCAGCAGCCTTGCTACCCGTTCCCCCTCGGCTTCCGGACACTCTACAATCAGCTCGTCATGAACCTGCAGGACCAGACGTCCTGCCAGTCCTTCCGCTTTCAGCCGCTGCTGGACCCGGACCATGGCTAACTTAATAATATCGGCAGCTGTGCCCTGAATGGGCATATTCAGCGCAACCCGCTCTCCAAAGGAGCGGAGATTGAAGTTAGAGCTTTTGAGTTCAGGGAGCCAGCGGCGGCGGCCCATCTCTGTGGCCACATAGCCCTGCTCCTTCGCCTGAGCGACAATGGACTTCTGGTAGTTACGGATACCCGCGTATTTTTCAAAATAGCGCTCCATATATTCCTTGGCTTTCCACTGGGGGACACCAATATCCTCCGCCAGAGAGAAGGCAGAGATACCATAGACGATACCGAAATTGACCGCCTTGGCGGACGAGCGCATCTCACGGGTCACCTGATCCTCTTCAACGCCAAAGACCTGAGCCGCGGTGGCAGTGTGGATATCAGCCCCGGTCCGGAAACCCTCCAGCATAGCTTCATCCGCCGCGATATGGGCAAGGATACGGAGTTCGATCTGAGAATAGTCGGCGTCAACCAATACATGGCCCGGCTTTGCCATAAACATCTTTCTCATCTCGGCGCCCAGCGGCGTACGAACGGGGATATTCTGAAGGTTGGGTTCCACAGAGGAAAGCCGGCCGGTAGCAGTTACGGTGTTCTGGAAACTGGTGTGGATCCGACCGTCTGGGCCGATGACCTTGGTCAGGCCGTCCACATAGGTGCTCTTGAGTTTGGAAAGCTGGCGATATTCCAGAATAAGCGGGACAATCTCATGGTAGGGGCGGAGTTTCTCCAGCACCTCAGCACTGGTAGAATAGCCGCGCTTTGTCTTTTTAAAGCTGTGCAGCCCCAGATCTTCAAAGAGGACCGTGCCCAGCTGCTGTGTGGAATTGATATTGAACTGTTTGCCGGCAAGGGCATAAATCTCCTGCTGAATTCGGTCGATGTTCTCCGACAACATCTGTCCAAAGTCAGCCAGCGCCTTTCGGTCGACCAAAAAGCCCGCCTGCTCCATCTCGGCCAGCACCGGACAGAGGGGCATCTCTACTTGCTCCAGCAGGTCAATCAATCCCTGTTCGGCCAGCTGAGGCTGCTGGACTTCATAGAGCGCTTCAATCAGAGCAGTATCCTCATACCACTGCGTCTGGGCCTTCAGGTCGTCGGAGAGCGCAGAGAAGGCCTCTTCATTATAGTAGGCGACGGACATTTCCATATCCCGCTTAAAGTAGCTCATAGCCAGCTTTCTCAGCTCATAGCTGCCCGCGGTGGGATCCAGCAGATAGGCGGCAAGCTCGGTATCGAAGACAAATCCTTCCATAGGAAGGCCTTCCGCCACGAGCGCGTTACAGAGGGCCTTAAGTCCGTGGACCACCTTATTGATGCCGCCGGAGAAGAGGCGGCGGAGCAGGGCGGTATAGTCGCCTTCATAATGGCTCTGACGGATATCATAGAGCCAGCTTCGCTGATCACTCTCGCCAAGGGAAATGGTGACGCCGTCCAGACTGGGGAGCGGAAGCAGGACAACATGATGGGCCTGCTCCAGAAGGGGGAAGATCTCACCCATCTGTCCTTCGGAGAGAACGTCCACAGCGGTTACCAGAACTTCAGGTTGCTGGGCCTCCTCTTCCTCCGGAGGCGTGAGTCCGAATCGTTCAATAAACTTGGAAAACTCCAGCTTCAGAAACAGCGGATACAGGGCATCGTTGTTTACCTCCCGGCGCAGGGCATCCTCAGGAGAGAATACAATGGGAGCATCGCAGCGAATAGAAGCCAGGTCATAGGAGAGCTTGGCCATCTCCCGTCCCTCATCCAACTTTTTACGCTGGGCAGGCTTGAGGGCAGCCGCTTCAAAGTCGGCGTAAAGTCCCTCGATCGAGCCGTACGTCTGAATCAGGGTCATAGCCGTCTTTTCACCAATGCCCTTGACACCCGGGATATTGTCCGAGCTATCGCCCATGAGTCCCTTCAGATCGATCATATGGATAGGATCAAAACCATACTCCTCCCGGAAGCTCTCCGGAGTCATGTCTCGGGTGGTCGTCTGCCCCATCCGGGAGGTGACCAGCTTGACCTTGGTATGGTCAGTGATGAGCTGAAGAGAGTCCTTATCTCCGGTCACAATAGCGCAGTCCCAGCCGGCCGCTTCGCATTTGCGGGAGATGGTGCCCAGAAGATCGTCCGCCTCCCATCCCTCCAGCTCATAGCGGGGGATATTCATTGCGTCCAGAACCTCTTTCAGCACCGGCATCTGCATGGCGAGCTCATCAGGCATTCCGTGGCGGGTAGCCTTGTAGCCCTCATAGGCCTTGTGCCGGAAGGTGGGTGCCTTCAAGTCAAAAGTGACGCAGAGAGCCTCCGGCTTCTCCTCTTCCAACAATTTCTGAAGGATATTCAGAAAGCCAAAAATGGCGTTGGTATACAGGCCGTCCCGGGTGCTCAGCAGCCGGACGCCATAAAATGCACGGTTAACGATAGAGTTGCCGTCCAGAACCATCAGTTTCATGGGTGTTCCTCTTTTCTATGGGCATAGTTAATTGTATTATACTCCGAATTTTACAAATTGACCAGAGGATTCTCATCTTTTGCTCTTGTTTCGGCAGCCATGCCTGTGCTACCATAGAGGAGGAATGTTTCGGCGGATTTTCATCTTTTCCCCACAGTATTCAGCATTTCCTATCTATTTTGACAGACGGCCAAGGAGGACTGCCATATGGATCAAAAATGGAAGAAATTACTGATCCTGATCCCCGTGATCGTTTTGGCTGTAGTCGCTTTGGTACTGCTGCCCCGGCTCGGTCTGCACGAATTCTCTCCGGAGGCTATCCGGGATTGGGTCGCGGACAAGTCCCCCTACAGCGAACTGGTCTTTCTTGCTTTGCAGATGACGTCGGTTATTGTTGCCCCTATTCCCAGCAATGTAATGGCCACCGCAGGAGGACTGCTCTTTGGCTTTCCAAAGGGGTTTGTGATCACCATTGCCGCGGTCACATTGGGCTCTCTTACAACCTTTACCCTGGCCAAACTGTTGGGCCGTGAAGCAGTGCAGCGGCTGCTGGCGACCAAACTGGATCCCAAGTATATGGATCTGCTCCAGCGAAAGCAAGACGTATTTCTCTGGATGGCATTTCTCTTCCCTTTCTTCCCGGACGATATGATCTGCATTCTGGCCGGTCTCACCGATATCTCTTACCCGAAATTCATTGCCATCGTCCTGCTGGCCCGGCCTTGGGGACTTCTCTTTGCTTCAGCACTGGGCGGCTCCGCGCTCTCCCTTCCCGGATGGTCAATCCCCATTCTCGCAATTCTGCTGGCAGGTCTGTTCTATCTGGGTATGAAGTATGGCGACCGGATTGAAGAGACGATTATGAATAAACTCAAAGGCAGCTGACCGTCGTTAAGAACTCTTAAACCTGCTCTCCCAACCTGGGAAGAGCAGGTTTTTTCTTGACACCAATCCGTATCAGTCATATAATACAGTTAGAACCGTATTACTTAACCAACACAGTTGTACCCAGCTGCAGAAAGGAGGACAGACGCCCTTGGTCTCTTTTGAACGATTTACCATGGAGGATGGCAGTCCCATCTATCAGCAGATTGTCCTCTATTTGAAACGTGAAGCGGTAGCCGGCCGTGTAATGGACGGGGACGAACTTCCCTCCCGGAGGGTGCTGTCCGCTCTTCTGGGCGTCAATCCCAACACAGTCCAGAAGTCCTATCGGATTCTGGAAGAGGAGGGCTTGATCCAGTCCCATTCGGGAGCTAAGAGCTATATGGTTCTTTCCGGCCAAAAGCTGAGCCGGGTTACAGCCGAGCTTCTGGAATCGGAGGCTAAGGCCGCTGTCCGGACACTGAAACAAATGGGGATCAGCAAAGAGGAAGCCATGGCCCTCTTCAGTCGTTATTGGGAATGAGGTGACAGCAATGACAATGAAACGCAGTCTCAGTATCTTTGCCCTCTTTGCCCGGAGCAGCTTCCGGCAGATGGGACTGATCTTTATCGCTCTGGCTCTGGTTCAGACAGTGATATTTCACTTTACTCTTGGAAATTTGACCGCCATCGGTATGCCCGGTCTGGAGATAGCGCTGGATTCCAGTCCGCTTCTGATCAGTTTTATTGTGGCCTTCACTCTGCTCGCCTTCGTTCTCTGCCGGATTGGCTCGGAGACTGGCAGCCGGGTCAGCTATACGCTCCGCCGTTTGGCCCTCAGCGAGAAGCAGATCTTTCTCCTGCAGAGTGTCTACAACACGCTGGCTTTTCTGCTGCTCTGGCTCTTTGAGGCGCTGGTGATCTTTGGTCTCTGTCAGCTGTACCCCCATTGGGCAGATCAGACTCTGGTTACCAATCAGACGGTCATGCTGGCCGCGTACCGGTCAAAGTTTTTCCATCTGCTGATGCCTCTTTCCGACTATTATGTGGCTATTGCCCTCGGCCTGTTCTGGTTTTCCACAGGTGTCAGTTCCGCTATGGCGCCCTTTCAGCAGCGCCGCCATGGCGGAAAGCCCTTACGCTACTCCTTTGTCCCTCTGATGATGATCTATATTCTCCTGCAAGCCTATAACGGCCAGTCCTTTCTGATTCTCTCTTTCATCTATGGATTTACGGTAGTGCTGGGAATCTGGAGCACATTTTGTATAAAGGAGGAGATGGAGGAATGAAAAAACTGGAGCTCGACCGTCATTGCCCGGCAGGAATGGGCAGTTCCACAGCGGTGGCCTACTATACAACTACTTTCCTGCTCGGTAGTTTTTACGCCGCGGTAAACTACTCCTTACAGATTCAGAGGCTCAGACGGATGGCATGGGATATAACCTCAGGCAGACATGAAGTTGCTCTTCCCACCTTCCATGCCACAGTTGAGCAAGCCCTCTTTCCCTTCTTACTCTTTGCCCTTGGAGGGTTGGTGCTGGTCGGCCTGAACTATCTCTATCACTATCAGGGCAGCAGAAGCATCTATCTTATGCGCCGGCTTCCCAGACGGTGGGAGCTGCTGCGCCGGTGTACGACTCTGCCTCTGGCCGGAGGCGTTCTTCTGCTGGTCTGGGCACTACTGCTGGCACTGCTTTTTCGGCCGTTTTACCTGGCTATCCTGCCCGAGGGATATGAAGCCGCCGGGCTGATCGCCGTTTTCTGGAGGTGACTACTATGCTGGAACTGAAACAGGTATCCAAATCCTATTACAAGGTAGACAACGCTCTGAACTGTGTCTCTCTCACCATTGGTCAGGGAGAGATTGTAGGGCTCTTCGGCGAAAACGGAGCCGGCAAGACCACACTGATCAAGTCTATTTTGGGTTTGCTCCGGTTCAAGGGAGAAATCACACTGGATGGAGCCCCCATTGACCGAAAGAACATAGGCCGTCTTTCCTTTGCCACCAGTGAGCACTCCTTTTTCCCCAATCTGACCGCCCGTGATCATCGCGACTTCTATCAGCAGCAATTTGACACCTTCTCGGACAAGCGTTTCTCCGGCCTGATGGAGTTTTTCGCCCTTCCCTGGGACAAGGCGCTGCGCTCCTTCTCCACCGGACAGAAGAACCAGTTTGAGGTTATTCTGGCTCTCAGCCAGGGGGCGGACTATATCTTTATGGACGAACCTTTCGCCGGAAACGATGTGTTCAACCGGGAGGACTTTTACAAGGTTTTGCTGGGCATTTTGGAGCCCCACGAGACGGTACTCCTCTCCACACACTTGATCGAGGAGGTTTCCGCCTTTATCAGCCGCGCTGTGCTGATCAGAAAAGGCGAGATCATTGGGGATGTATCGGCTATAGATCTGGAAGAGACCGGGATAACCCTGATGGACTACATCAAAAAGACCTACCACTACCGGCCTGACCGGGTCAGCCGGGCCCTTGAGACTTTGGGCGGGGAGGAGGAAGGAGTATGAGGCGGACGCTGACCCTCTTTTTTCTGGTACTGGTTCTCACACTGGGCAGCTTCGGGGTGGTCAGCGCACTGCTCATCGGGCAGGAAGACCAAGTCCGGTTTAGCGAAACGGTAACCTATGGCGATCCGGCAGTTGCGGATGATTTGATTCTGCATCAGTCTCTGAACTTTGACAACAGACTTTTCTGGGAAATCGACTACGATCTGGGTAACCCGCCTCTGTCCGAGGCCCGGTTTACCTGCTTCCCAGTAGAGCAACCCAGAATCGGCAACATTGTCTATTCCGGTCTTTCTCTGGAGTCAACCGCTTTTTCCAATCGGGCTAACGAAGCAATTGAAAGCTCAACACCCAGCGAGAATCCGGCCAACCGGGCCTTTCAAGAACTCTTTGAGCAGACGGCACCGGGGCAGGAAAAGACCGCCCTGATCCGAACAGCTGACTACTACGACTATTATCCTATTTGGGTCTTTATCGACCACGCCAATCTCAATGTCACTTTCGAGACCGGCCTTTACTACACTCACGCGGAAGGCGAGGCAAAGGAGAGCCGAATGGCGATAGTGGATTTCTTCCGAATCCCTGTTTTAGAGGAGGAAATGACTGAGATCTCCATTGCCCGCAGCGAAGACGGCAGTATATGGTCAACCAGCAGCGGAGGGGCAACGGGAGACAGCTATCAACTCTGGACCTGGTCGGTCAACTCAGAAGACAGCTGCTACTGTATCGTCAACCCAAAGAGCGTGCAGGGGCAGGTCATGGACTTCTCCCAGATTCCCGGCGGCTATGGAATTTATCGGCTTTATATCGGTCCGGAAGAGCCGGAAGAGAACCGCTACTATCCCGATCAGGTGGTTCTGGAGCCGGTGGAAATGGTCTTCCCGTTGGATCCTCAACATGACACCCTCCATTTCACCCTCTCTTACAGCGGCGAGGAACTGCTGCTACTTACCAATGAGGACGAATCGGTCTGGCTGACCGTGATCTCACTGGATGACCATACTCCCCTACAGCGGCTGGAGCTGTCGGGAAACTCAGACTGGGGGCAGCTCATCGTCCGGGAGGATCTGATCCTTGCCGATCTGGGCGATCGGTACGAACTGCTGCTGGACACAGGGGACGGAAGCTATTATCATGAAATGACCGCCCGGCCCCAGTGGTACGGCCCCACAGATCTTGGCTCTTACGGTCTCGGCGGCGTTGACAGCGGTATTATCTGGGACGGCACCAAACTGGCTGTCTCCACCCGGCTCTGGATACAGGATGGACTGTACTCCAGAAACTGTGGCTTTACCCTTTCTGTCTTTGATCGGGAGAAGCTGCTCTATCAGAGCTACGGACTCAACTCTCTGGGTGGTGAGCCCTATCAGAGCCAATACTCCATCATGCGTTCTGAGGCCGGAAAGCCCATCCTGCGCTGGAAAGAAGAGTAGACAGGACAGATAATACAGCACGAGGCACCCCAATTCGGGGTGCCTCGTTATTTTGCTCAATTCTTTAAAGACGCGTCCATTAAACAAGAAAAACAGACCGTCACACAAGTGACGGTCTGCTGATCATTTGCAAAGCAACGGATCTTCCGGTTGTTGGAGGATCTCTTACTTGATCATGGAAGCGACTTCATCAGCGAAGTTCTCTTCCTTCTTCTCGATGCCTTCGCCGGTAACGAAGCGAGCGAACTTGACGACCTCGATCTTGCCGCCCAGCTGCTTGGCAACAGCCTTGACGTGAGCTTCGACGGTGACCTTGTTCTCCTTGACGAAAGCCTGGTTGAGCAGGCAGACCTCGGCGAAGTAGTTGTTCATACGGCCTTCGACCTTCTTCTCAGCGATCATCTGACGCTTGGCCTCGGGCAGCTTGGCATTGGCAGCGCCCTCTTCCAGAGCCTTAGCCAGCTGAACAGCGCGCTCCTTCTCCACTTCCTCGGCGGGAACCTCGGTGCTGCGGACATAAGCGGGGCTCATAGCGGCGATCTGCATGGCCAGATCCTTACCCAGCTCCTCAACGGCGGCGGGCTCGATACCTTCGACGGCCAGATTGACCAGGACGCCGATCTTTCCATTGGCATGGACGTAGGGAACGTTAACGCCTTCGGCGTAACGGATAAAGCGGCGGATCTGGATGTTCTCACCAATGGACAGAACCTTGTCAGCGGTGACGGCGTCGACGGTACGGTCGGTGCCGGGATAGGTAGAAGCCTTCAGAGCCTCGACGTCAGCGGGGTTCTCGTTGGCGACGACCAGAGCAACGTCCTTAACGAACTCCTGGAAGGTCTCGTTCTTGGCGACGAAGTCGGTCTGGGAGTTGACTTCCAGAACGACGCCCACGCCGTTGGCGACGATGGCGCAGGAAACGCCTTCAGCGGCGACCTTGCCGGCCTTCTTGGTCTGAGCAGCCAGGCCCTTCTCGCGCAGCCAGTCGATAGCCTTTTCCTTATCGCCATCGCAGGCAGCCAGAGCCTTCTTGCAGTCCATCATACCAACACCGGTCATCTCGCGGAGCTCTTTGACCAGCTGTGCACTAATAGCAGCCATGGATATTACCTCCTGTAATCGTAGATCGTGTGTGAATTACTCAGCGGACTCTGCCTCAGCGGCAGCGTCGGTGCCCTGATTGCCCTCGATGACGGCGTTAGCCATAACACCGGAGATCAGGCGGATGGCGCGGATGGCGTCATCGTTGCCGGGGATGGCATAGTCAGCCTCTTCGGGATCGCAGTTGGTGTCAACGATAGCGACCACGGGGATGCCCAGCTTCTTGGCTTCGGCGATAGCGTTGTGCTCCTTGCGGGGGTCAACAACAAAGATAGCGCCGGGGAGCTGCTTCATTTCCTTGACGCCGCCCAGGTACTTCTCCAGCTCGTGGAGCAGCTTGATAACTTCCTTCTTGGGGAGCATATCGAAGGTGCCGTCTTCCTGCATCTTCTTCAGCTGGTTCATGCGCTCAACGCGGCTGCGCATGGTCTTGAAGTTGGTGAGCATGCCGCCCAGCCAACGGGAGTTGACGTAGAACATACCGCAGCGAGCGGACTCTTCGCGGATAGCGTCCTGAGCCTGCTTCTTGGTGCCGACGAAGAGAACGCTCTTGCCCTCAGCGGCGACATCCTTCACAAAGGAGTAAGCCTCCTCCAGCTTCTTCACGGTCTTCTGCAGGTCGATGATATAGATGCCATTACGCTCGGTGAAAATGTAAGTGGCCATCTTGGGGTTCCAACGACGGGTCTGGTGACCGAAGTGAACGCCGGCCTCCAGGAGCTGCTTCATAGATACGACTGCCATGGATAAATTCCTCCTAAAAATTAGTTGTTACCTCCACCCGGTTCATCCCCTATGCCCACCGGTCATCCCGGCACAGAGCATAAAGTCCCCTTGGTGTGCGTAATCCTGAAATACTATACTACACCTCCAAGTCGATTGCAAGTCTTTTTTTCGAAAATTTCCCGTTTTTTCAGTCTGTCAGCCAGCTTTTTCTCCCTTTCCGGCCCAGCATTGGGAGAAGCTCTCCCTCGACCAGAATAATATCCTGTCCGATCCTCCGGATCTGGTCCCACCGGACCAGACGGGTCTCTCTACGGCCCAGAAGGCCAAAAAAGTATTTTCCCTGACCGGGGACGATCAGGCTGGTAATCTGTCCTGTATCAATGCTGAAGCTCAGATCAGCCACATAGCCGTATCGGGTGCCATCGGTTACGGAGATCACTTCTTTAAAGCGCAGATCGCTCAGACTGCTCTGCATAGCATTCCCCCCTTTCCAGAAGCATATGCGCCCACTGGCTGTCCAATTTCCCGACCTTCCCCGCCTCCCGCGCCGGTTGCATTGGTGCCGATTTTACGGTATGATGGACGAGAAAGCCGGGAGGAAAGGAGGCAGAGGATCATGGAAGCACAGCTCCGTCAGGCACTGAAAGAATACTTTGGCTACGACAGCTTTCGGCCCGGTCAGGAAGAGATCGTCCGATCCATTCTTATGGGCGAAGATGTGCTGGCCGTTATGCCCACCGGCTCCGGCAAGAGCATCTGCTACCAGCTTCCTGCCCTGATGGCCGACGGAATTACGCTGGTCATCTCTCCGCTGATCTCTCTCATGCAGGATCAAGTACAGTCCCTTGTCCAGTCCGGAATCCGGGCGGCATGGATTAACAGCTCTCTTACCCCTCGTCAGCAGCAGCTGGCTCTGGAGCGGGCCGGTCAGGGGGCATATCAGATCATCTATGTGGCGCCGGAGCGACTGAGTCTGCCCGCTTTTCAGCGATTTGCTCAGAGTGCCCCCATTGTGCTGGTAACGGTGGACGAAGCCCACTGCGTCTCTCAGTGGGGCCATGATTTTCGCCCCAGTTATCTGGAGATTCCGGCCTTTCTTCGTTCACTCCCCCGCCGCCCGGTGGTCACCGCTTTTACTGCCACCGCCACCAAAGCAGTGCGGGAAGATATTATCCGCTCGCTGGAACTGGACGCGCCAAAAAGCTTTGTCACCGGCTTCGACCGACCCAACCTCTACTTCGAGGTTCAGGAGCCCAAGAACCGGGACGAGGCAATTATTGAGGCGCTGGACCGTTTTCCCGGTCAGTCAGGTATTATCTACTGTCTGAGCCGTAAAAAGGTGGAGGAGCTGGCCAATAAGCTCCAGTCTCTGGGCTATTCTGCCACCCGATATCATGCCGGTCTTTCGCCGGAGGAGCGCGCGGCCAATCAGGAGGACTTTCTCTATGACCGGGCTCGGATCATGGTGGCCACCAACGCCTTTGGAATGGGTATCGACAAATCCAACGTCAACTTTGTCTTTCACTGCGGTATGCCTAAGGACCCGGAGAGCTATTATCAGGAGGCTGGACGGGCCGGCCGGGACGGGAGTCCTGC
Organism: Oscillospiraceae bacterium; assembly: GCA_017395935.1. GTDB lineage: Bacteria > Bacillota > Clostridia > Oscillospirales > Oscillospiraceae > Onthomonas. Next base: position 34,551 of record JAFQNL010000019.1, on the reverse strand, counting down.
CCAGTGCATTCTCTTTTTCCTTCGGCAGGATCTTCAGATCAACCGCTTTCTCATTGACCGGTCCGCCGAGGAGCGGAGCGGTCTGAATAGCGCTCAGGCAAAACATCTCCGGACGCAGGACCTGAGTCGTCTTCAGGAGATGACCCGATACGCCACAGCTCCTGGCTGCCTCCGGGCAAAGCTGCTGAGCTATTTTGGAGAACAGACTCAGCAATGCTGCGGAAACTGTTCCAACTGTCTGGATCAGAATCCGCCGGAGGACCTGTCTGAGCTTGGTAAGAAATTTATCCTCTGCGTAGCTCTGCTGGCACGAGAGGGCCATGCCTTTGGCTCCCGGGCGGTGATTCAGATTCTTCTGGGCGCTGAGGAGCCCGATTTGGACTGGCTCAGGCCCCGGCGTTTGGACTGTTTCGGCTCGCTGGCCGGGGTCCCGGCCTCCCGGCTTCGTCAAGTGTCTGCCGCTCTGCTGGATCAGGGATATCTCGTTCAGTCGGAAGGAGATCGCCCGGTGCTTGAGCTTACCGAAAGAGCCCCTTCCCTAATTACGGGAAAAAGCCGGCTCTGGGTCAAGCACAAGAATATCAGTCGTCAGCAACGGCTGCTGCTGCCCCGTCAGGGAGAGGACTCCGGACTCTTTGAGGCGCTGCGTCAGGTCCGGTCTGTACTGGCCCGCCGGGAGGGTGTACCCGCCTTTATGATTCTCTCCGATGCCTCCCTCCGGGACATGAGCTCCCTTCGTCCCACTGACCACGAGAGCTTTCTTTCCGTCAAGGGTGTAAGCAAGCGAAAAGCGGAAAAATACGCTCCAGATTTTCTCAAAGCCATTGCCGACTGGGAAGGCTGAGCGCCTTTTATCAGATCAGGAGGTCTCACTATGAAAAATACCACCCTCTGTTACATTCAGCGGGAAGACAGCTATCTCATGCTCCATCGGATCAAGAAGAAAAATGACCTGAATCAGGACAAATGGATCGGTGTGGGTGGGAAATTCGAAGACAACGAGAGTCCGGAGGAATGTCTGCTTCGGGAGTGCCGGGAGGAAACCGGTCTTATTCTCACCGACTACCGTTATCGTGGACTGATCACCTTTGTCTCCGACCGGTGGGAAGGAGAATATATGCATCTATTTACCGCCGAAGGCTTTCAGGGAGAGATTGGCCCCTGTGACGAGGGGACTCTGGAATGGATCTCCAAGTCCCATTTGCGGGCGCTAAATCTCTGGGAGGGTGATCATATCTTTTTGGATCTTCTGGAAGCGGACGCCCCCTTCTTCACAATGAAACTGGAGTATGAAGGTGATCGGCTCATCCGGGCCAAGTTGGGTAACCGGATAATCTCTTTGCCTTACAGAGGACTGGATACACTAAAGGGACTAATGGCCGGTCTCTGATCGGAATACAAAAGGAAAGCCCGTCGAAAGACGGGCTTTTTGTCTGCTGAATGCTGGGTTTTCTCTCTAGCCTGCCAGATAATCCTCTACAAGATCAGCGGCGGTCACAGTAGTGACCAGCCCTTGGGCCAGACGCTCGAGCAGCAGCTGAGCGTCCTTCCGGCAGGTGGTGATATGGCGGATCACCGTCTCTTCCCCCTGACTGTCGGAGAGGGCAATACCATAGCTCTCCCCCCAGCAGGTATCCTCGGTCAGAAACCAATACTCCACCTCCAGCGTGCGGCCATCCTCCAGCGGGATCTGCCGCCTGCCGTACCACTGACGTTTCACCGGCTTTTCCTCCCTTTCGGCTGGAATGTGCTTTCATTATAGAAGAAACGAGAAAAAAGACCAGAAAAAGATATCGCAGACTTCGACTTTTCCCCGTCGAAGTCTGCGTTTTTTTCATTTATTGGGCTCTTTCCGACTGGTCAGCGACTACTTCTGTCGAAAGATCCTCTCCCGACAGAGCCGCCGCGGCCGCCTCAAATTCCTGTCGGGTGAACAGGGTATTGATTACCTCCAGCAGCCCATTGGACGTCAGATGGCTAGGCAGCTCCAGCCGCCGCTTCAGAGTCTCCCGCCGCCGAGCACTGTCCGGCGTGCCGGCCAGGCCATAATGGAGAAAATCAGCCTTGGTGACCGGCTGAGCGGAGGCCGAAGTTGTCTCTTCCTCGGAGAGAATGGTGGCTCCAGCCTGACGGAGGACCTTTTCCAACACCTGAGGAGACATCCCTTCTACGCCAAGCTTGCCCTCTTTGCCGGGCTGGGTCTTTCGGCGCTCCTTACCGTAAATATCGGGAATATATGCCTGCTTGAGCTTATCCTTGGGCAGGACTCCTTTTAGATGGTTTCGAATCACGAAGCCTGCTCCATCGCTGTCGGTAAGCAGAATAAGTCCCCTGGTCTGAGCTATCTTCCGGAGCAGCTTCTTCTTTTCCCCGTCCTTAAAGATGCCAAAGCCGTCGGTAGGAATAATGAGCGTGTCCACCAGCTGAGAGAGGGTATTCTTATCATATTTGCCTTCTACCACGATAGCTTCCCTGATCGCCAGCACCAGCCTCACCTTCCTTTTTTCTCGGCAGCCAGCGTAAGAACCAGCTCTACCAATACAGATGCACTGTCCGTGCCAGACTTCATCCGCCAGTCAGCCTCCTGGGTCAGCTTTACCGCCTTGCGGCACCAGCTTCTGGAGTAATTTCGGCTGGCATTGAGCAGCTTGTCTGCCTGCCAGCTGCTCTTCATGCCCCAAAGATCAGCCAGATATGCCGCTCCCCGTCTGGACTCCCAGGCAAGACGGGCACTCCAGAGCTGACGAAGCTGCCGGCCCAGCGCAGCCAGAATGACAATAGGCTCCTCCCCCATTCGCAGCAGCTCATGGAGCAGCTCCAACGCCCGGTCATAGTCGCCGGCAGTAATAGCATCGGTCATCTGGAAGGCCCGCGCCTCCAGCACAGGCTCGCAAACAGCGTCGATCTGTGTCCGGGTCACCCGATTTCCTTTTGTATAGGCGCCCAGTTTATCCAGCTCACCGGAAAGATTGGCCATCAGATCGCCGCAGAGAAAGGTAAGATAGTCACAGCTGTCTGTGTCAATCTCCTTGTCCCAGCGTTTTTTCAATGTTCTGCGGATCCATGCATTCAGGTCGCTCTTCTGCTGCTCACGGAACTCTACGATTTGACCGTTGGCCTTAATGGCCTTTCCCAACTTGGTATTGGCGTTTGCCGACCACTTTTCCGTCTCATAGAGGAAAACCAAACACAGGTAGTCGGGAAGTTCTTTGATCAGGGGCAACAGTTGCTCCATTCGATCGGTGTTCTGAAACAGATTATAGTCGTGAACCAGCACAAGTGACCGGTCACTCATCATGGGGAAAGCCTCGGCCGCCTCAATAAGCTGATGGACCGCCAGATCTTTGCCCTGAAACTCGTGGTAGTTAAAGGACTCCATACCGCCAGTGAGGATACACTTTTTCAGCCGCTGAAGATAGTGCTCCCGCAGATAGCTCTCAGGTCCGTGAAAGATATACAGCCGGGCAGGCTGCCCCTGTTCCAATGCCCTTTTCAGTTCCTTGAGCTCCTTGTTTTCCGCAGGTTTTTTCGCTGCCACAGCCTCTCCCCCCTCTCGGATCCTATTTTTCTTAGTATAGCCTTTTTTTCTTTTCTTGGCAAGAGAGCAGGGCAAGCCACGTCCTGAGTTAGGTTTTCATAATATATGATTATGTCATCCATATAGCAGCTTTTTCTTTACTCTTGAAAAGGTACATGATATAATTTTGAAAACGTTTCTGGAAGGACGGATGACTATGATCTGCAAGTATTCCTTCGGTACCCCCTTTGAGACGGAAGCTGTCGTTCAGGCACTGCCCGAGAGCGATCAGGAGCCTCGTTTCCTCACTGTCCGCTCCCGTCTGCCCTTGTGCTTCTCCTGCCGGCTAGGAGAGGAGGAGGCCGTCTACGGTCTGGGCGAGAGCGTACGGGGCATGAATAAGCGCGGCTGGATCTACGAGAACTATGCCCTTGATCAGCCTCACCACCATGAAGATACCCGCTCCCTTTATTCCTGTCACAGCTTTGTGATCGTCAGCGGTCCCGAGCGGGTTTTCGGCCTGTTTCTGGACGAACCGGGACGAGTCATTTTTGATATCGGCTACGCCTGTCGGACAGAGATGACCATCACCTGTGTCCAGAACAGCTGTGTCCTCTATGAAATTACCGGCGAAACCGAGGCCGACATCGTCCAGCAGTATCGCCGTCTTATCGGTCGAAGCTACCTTCCCCCCAAGTGGGCGTTCGGCTTTATCCAGAGCCGCTGGGGATACAAGGACGAGAGCGACGTACGGCAGGTGGCTCAGGGCTACCGGGATCGGCAGATGGCCCTGGACGGAATCTGCATGGATATCGACTACATGGAACGCTACAAGGACTTTACCGTTGATCCTGCCCGTTTTCCCGATCTGGCAGCTCTGGCCGGTGAAATGAAGGCTCAGGGAGTTCATCTGATTCCCATCATTGACGCAGGCGTTAAAATTGAAGCTGGCTATGATGTCTACGAGGAGGGCTGTGAGAAGGGCTATTTCTGTACAGATCTGGAGGGCAAGCCTTTTGTGGCTGCAGTCTGGCCCGGTCTGGTACATTTCCCCGATGTACTCAATCCGGAAGCCCGACGCTGGTTTGGCCAGAAATATAAGGTTCTTACCGAGCTTGGCATTGACGGATTTTGGAACGACATGAACGAGCCCGCCATTTTCTACTCCAAGACCGGCTTGGATGAGGCATTCAAGAGCATTCGGGAGATGGAGGGGGAGAATCTGGGCCTGCACGAATACTTCCGTATGGGCGATATCATTCGGAATATGAGCAACAGCCCCCAAGATTACGCCAGCTTTTACCATTCCCTCTCCGATGGCAGCCGGGTCTGTCATGATCGGGTTCACAGTCTTTTTGGGTATAATATGACTCGGGCCGCCGGCGAGGAGCTGGACACCCTCCGCCCTGGGGAACGGACATTGCTCTTCTCCCGCTCCTCCTATCCCGGAATGCATCGTTATGGAGGTATCTGGCAGGGTGATAACAAGTCCTGGTGGAGCCATCTGGCTTTGAATGTAAAGATGATGCCCTCGGTGGATATGATGGGTTTCCTCTATCAGGGAGCCGATCTGGGCGGCTTTGGCTGTGATACGACGGAGGATCTGCTGCTTCGCTGGATTGCCTTTGGTATCTTTACCCCTCTCATGCGCAACCATTCAGCCATGGGCACCCGGCAGCAGGAGCTGTACTCCTATCCCATGTGGGAGACATTCCGGGATCTGATCAGCATTCGGTATATGCTTTTGCCCTATCTCTACAGCGAGTTCGTCAAGTGTCTTCTGGATGACCGGATGCTCTTCCGGCCTCTGGCCTTCGACTACCGCACGGACAAGCGGGCAAGGGAGATCGAAGATCAGCTGCTGCTGGGAGAGGGTTTGATGCTGGCGCCGGTCACCGAACAGAATCGGACATGGCGTTATGTCTACCTTCCGGAAGAGATGAAGCTGATCCGGATGAAGAAGGCCGGCCAGTGGCAGGAGGAGATCCTTCCGGCGGGCGATCACCGGGTAGAGATCCGACTGGATGAAGTGGTCTTTTTTATCCGTCCGGATAAGCTGGTGCCCTATACCTTGCGCCCCGGTCTCTCGGTGGCAGAAACTGATTTTGATCAGCTTTCTATCCTTCATTTTGTCAAAAATGAGGGGGAATATAAACTTTATGACGATGATGGTCTAACCCGTGATTTGTCCGGCGAGGACCGAATCACTACCATCCGCCTCACAGCCGACGGGACGCTGACCACAAGCGGCAGCAAGACTGTCCGGTTGTGAGAGGAAAATCAGAAAGGAGCGCTTACTATGCTTCCTCAGGACCCTGTCATCCTTCTAAGTTATGTAAACACAAAGCTCCGGGATCAGTATCCCTCCCTTCAGGATCTCTGTGAGGATCTGGAGGCTGATCAGCAGGCACTGGAGGAAAAGCTGAAGCTGATCAATTACGAATACGACCGGCAGCAAAATCAGTTTGTGTAAATAAAAAAACACTGCGGACACTTCACGTTCAGGTGTCTGCAGTGTTTTCTTTTGTTAAGGAAGGTCTACGATCAGCGGCCGGTGGTTCAGAGCCGGAATCAGCTTCTCTAACAGATCCCGGGTAGGAAAACGGAGGCTGGAGGTATTGATACAGGGGTGGCAGCCGATATACTCCCCTTCCAGAACCGGCCGGTCAATAACCAACTGGACTTGGTGATCCCGGTCGTTCATGAGGCCGAGCACGGAGAGGGAGCCGGGCGTAATATCCAAATAGCGGAGCATAGGTTCTTCTCCGGCAAAAGAGAGCCGGGAGGATCCGATCTGCCGGGAAAGCTCTTTGGTCTGAAAGACCTTGTCTCCGGGCAGCATGAGCAAATAAAAGCGGGTCTTCTGTCGGTTACAGAGGAACAGGTTTTTACAGATGGTGGCCTCCAGCGCCTGATCTACCGCAGCGCAGGCTTCCATCGTCATGGTCTCGGCATGGTCGATACGCTGATAGGAGATAGCCAGGCTGTCTAACAGGTCATAACAGCGGATTTCCTTTTCCAGACGCCCCTCACAGTCCACGGGCCGTCCCTGAAGCAATTTCATAGCAGGTTCCCTCATTTTTTCTCTCTGTTCCGGCGCTGAGCCCGGCAGGCAATCAGCTGAGCGGTAATCGAGACCGCAATCTCTGCCGGCGTCTCGGCAAAAATGGAAAGGCCAATGGGAGTCGTCACCTGATCCAGCAGCTCGTCAGTCAGTCCATAGTCCGCTCTCAGCTTCTCCCGGACAGCGGCAGCCTTTTTCCGGCTTCCAATCACACCCACATAGGCCGGCCGTTTGGGAAGGACAGCGGCCTGAATAATCGTATCGGAGGCATGGCCCCGGGTCATAACGCAGACATAGTCCTGTCGACCAATCTCGTCAGCCAGCTCGGGACGGCTGAAGTCGGTCAGTCTGACCTCTTCTGCTGTGGGGAAGCAGTCACGGCAGGCAAACTCCTCACGATCATCCAGCACTACGCATCGAAAGCCCACATGACTCAGCATCGGCTCCAGTTCCCGGGCCACATGACCGGCACCGAAAATCCAGACTCGGCCGGGGCTGTTGATCTGCTCAATGCAAAAATCGCCTTCCCCTTCCATGTGCACATGGCACGCCCGCTCCGGCAGTTCTTCCAGCAGTCGGCCGGGACAGTCTCTGCCCCAGAGTCCTTCCTCCCGGGTATAACAGCTCAGAGGAAAGCCCTCGTCCAGATGGGTGATCAGCCACAGTGCCCTTCCCTTTTGATAAGCTTCTTCCGCCCGAGCCAGCAGATCGAGCAGGCCTCTCTGAGGCGTTAAAAGGGAGAAAAACACTTCCACGTCGCCGCCGCAGATCATGCCCAGATCCTCTACATCCCGTCGGTTCAGAGCAAAGCGATGGCTGACAGAGCGCCCTTCTTCCAGCAGCGCAGTCGCCAATTGAATGGCCCGGTGCTCCACGGCGCCACCGCCAATGGTGCCGGCCAGAAGCCCTTGCCTTCCTACCAGCATACGCGCGCCCGCCCCTCTGGGAACCGCGCCGGAGGTGGCGGTGACAGTAACAAGAACCAGCTTTTCACCGGCAGAAAGTTGTTTTCCGGTCAGATCCAGCAGTTCGCGCATTGGGCTCTCCCCCTCTTCTCAGTAACGGCCAAAGGTGCAGTTGGGCCAGTGGCAGCTCTTGCACATCTGGCAAAGTCCTCCGTCAGCCAAGCCGATCAGGTCCTGTTTCGAAATTCGGTCCCCAGCAAAGATCTGAGGCAGCAGAACGTCAAAAATGGTGGTGGGCAGGCTGATGGCAGCCCCCGGGATGCCCAAAATCGGAATCTGATCCAGATAAGCCACCAGCGTCATATTGCCCGGCTGAGCAGGCAGACCATGGGTAATGATCCGCGCTCCAAGAAGGCCGATGGCAGTAGGGGTAAGATCGTCCGGATCCACCGACATACCGCCGGTAAAGAGGAGCAGATCCGCTCCCCGGTCCAGATGAGCCCGGGCAGCAGAGACGATTCCATTCAGATCATCATCGCAGAAGGTGACTCCTACAATCTCGGCGGGGTAGTTGCTCAGCTTGGCCCGCAGAACAGGCTCGAACTTATCCTGAATCCGGCCGGAATAGACCTCAGAACCGGTAATAACGATACCCACTTTTTTCTCCCGGTAGGGCCGCAGATCCAGCAGTTTCCTGCCCTGACAGAGTGCCTCGGCCCGAAGAATCTGCTCCTCCTGAGTTACCAGCGGGACGATCCGCATAGAGGCAAGCCGGGCGCCCGGTTCCACCGGATAATGATCCGGAAGGGTAGCTATAGTAATATCGCCAATGGAATTGATCTGGCGGAGAAGATCCCTGTCTACCCGAAAAAGCCCCCGCTGTTCGGCCATAAGCAGCACTTTGCCCTCAGACGGCTCGGTATAGCTGGCCCCCTCCACCGGAGCCATAGCAGCCAGACGGCGGGCACAGTCCTCCTCGTGGAGCTCTCCGGCATTGTCTTCCCAGACAAAGATGGTTTTCTTTCCAATATCCAGCAAATGAGGAATGTCCTCCTGGCGGATAATATGTCCCCGTTTGAAGGCAGCTCCTTTAAAGCCATCCTTCATTTCAGTAATATCATGGCAGAGCTCCATGCCTACAGCCTGCTCTACAGCTATCTTTTTCATCTTCCAGCTTCCTTCCGCCAGTATTCTTATCCCTTAGGATACTATAGATCCGGAGGAAATGTAAGTTGTCTGGACAACTTTTTTCATCTATAATAAAGACAGATCATTGAGAAAGAAGGAGTCGCTATGGACAATCGCCTTCATGCCCTTCAGGAGCATCCGCTTTTCTCCTCTCTGTCTGAGCAATCTCTTGCCAGACAGCTTCTTCCCCTCTGCCGGGAACGCAGCTTCCTTCGGGACCAGAGCATCTTTCACCCTCAGGAGCGAGTCGATCAGATCGCGCTGGTCCTTTCCGGCCGGGTTCATCTGGCTCATCTGTTTGAAGACGGCAGTATCAGCCTGATGACAGTGCTAGGCAAGGGGGCTGTTTTGGGCGCCGACCTGGCTGCAACCCCCAGCAGACGCGCCCCATATCACGCTCTGGCAGCGGAGGAGACGCAGCTGCTGCTCATGCCGGCCGATGCCATTCTTACCCCCGGCAGTCTCGACGAGGGAGATCGGCTAATCCTGCTTCAGGGGCTTTTGCGGCTGGTTGCAAACGCCAATATGAAGAAGGAGTATCGTCTCGCCATTCTCTCCCGAAAGGGGCTGCGGCAGCGGATCCTCACCTATCTCACTATGCAGGCTGCCAAGCAGGGCAGTCAGAGCTTTTCCATCCCCTTCTCCCGGGAGGAGCTGGCCGCCTTTCTCTGCGTCAATCGAAGCGCTCTGAGTCACGAGTTAAGTCTGATGGCAGAGGAGGGAATTCTCCGCTTTCGGAAAAATGAGTTTACCCTGCTGGACAGGTAAGGGCGTCTTCCCTTCTCTTTTCTCTCTGCCGGCGTTGACTTGCAAGGTCTGGTGGAGTACAATTTATTCAGATAAACTGACAAAGAATCCCCCTTTTGCGGGGAAATGAAGCGGTAAGGAATGTGATCGTATGAAAGTGACACTGGACCATCTGACCAAGGTTTTTCCCAGCAGAAACCGCAAGACAGGCAAGGACGTAATCGCCGTTAATGACTTTTGCTTTGAGATTCCCGATGGCAAGCTGGTAGGTCTGCTGGGCCCCTCCGGTTGCGGCAAGAGCACAGCACTGAATCTGCTGTGCGGTCTGCTCAAGCCCACCGAGGGACGGATTCTCTTCGGCGATGAGGACGTGACATCCCTGCCGGCAGAGAACCGCGGCGTCGGTATGGTCTTCCAGAACTATGCCCTCTATCCTCATCTCACCGTCCGGCAGAATATTCTCTTCCCGCTCGAAAATCTCAAAGGGAAGGACAAGCTGTCCAAAGAGGAGATGGAACGACGGGCACTGGAGGCTGCCGATCTGGTTCAGATCCGGGAGTTGATGGACCGGAAGCCCAACGAGCTCTCCGGTGGTCAGCAGCAGCGGGTAGCTATCGCCCGGGCACTGGTTAAGACGCCTCGTCTTCTTTTGCTGGACGAACCCCTGTCCAATCTGGATGCCCGGCTTCGGCTTCAGACCCGGGAAGAGATCCGTCGGATCCAGAAGGAGACCTGTGTGACCACCGTCTTTGTCACCCACGATCAGGAGGAGGCTATGAGCATTTCCGACGTCATCGTGGTCATGAAGGACGGCGTTCTTCAGCAGATCGGCAGACCTCAGGAGGTCTATGATCAGCCGGTCAATCTCTTTGTAGCAAAGTTTCTGGGCACTCCGCCCATCAATGTCTTCCGCGCAAAGGTTAAAGACGGCTGGCTGACCATCGGTCAGCAGCCCGTCCTTGCTCTGGAAGAGGGTATTGAAGGCGATGTTATGGCTGCCATCCGGCCGGAGGGTTTTATTCTGGACGAAAACGGGCCGCTTACCTGCCGTCTGACCGAGGTGGAGGTCATGGGCCGGGATATCACCGTTGTCTCCAACCATCCTGACTGCGAAAACGTAGAGATCCGGTCGATTATCAGCTCTGACGAAACAGTGGACCTCTCTTCCGGCTCGGTTCAGTTTGCTCTTAAGAGCCACAAGGTCTTCCTCTTCCACCCTGAGACCGGCGCGCGCATCCCCTTCCGAGTCAAAGCTTGAGAACAGGAGGCACTATGGAACAGCAAGGAAAAAAGGCCTGGCTTTATCTGCTGCCAGCCATCCTCTTTTTGGGGGTCTTTCTGGTCTATCCCCTGATTGATGTATTCATCTACTCCTTCGAGGAAGGATTTAACTTTGCCTCCCAGAGCTATCTGGGTCTTGGTCTGTATAATTATGAGTACGTCCTTCATGACCCCTATTTTCTTCAGGCAGTGAAGAATACTTTTATCCTCGTGCTTATTACTGTACCTCTCTCCACGGGCATTGCCCTGCTCATCTCAGTAGGCCTGAGTTCCATCGAAAAGCTCAGAGAGCTCTACCAGACCATCTATTTTCTCCCCTATGTAACCAATACACTGGCCGTCGGTCTGGTCTTTATGATCCTCTTCAAGCAGACCCCCTACACCGATGGACTTGCCAACCTGATCCTCAGCTGGTTTGGAGCCGGACCTGTCGACTTTATTGGCGGCCCTTACTGGGCCAAGATGTTCGTTCTCTGCTTCTATACCATCTGGATCGTTCTGCCCTTTAAGATTCTGATTCTGACCAGCGCGCTGGCCAGCGTGGATCAGCAGTATTACAATGCCGCCCGGGTAGACGGTACGCCCCGTCTCAGGATCTTTACCCGGATCACTCTGCCGCTCATCTCCCCCACCCTCTTTTACCTCATTATCACCGGCTTTATCGGTGCTTTTAAGGCCTACAGCGATGCCGTCGCCCTGTTTGGCACCGATCTGAACGCGGCCGGCATGAACACCATCGTAGGATATGTCTATGATATGCTCTACGGCAGCAGCGGCGGCTACCCTTCCTTCGCTTCGGCCGCAGCTATTATTCTCTTTACCATCGTGCTGACCATTACCTGCATCAATCTACTGGTGAGCCGGAAGCACGTCCACTACTCCTGAGAGGAGGGTCTGTATGTCTCAGCAAACTGAATTTGAACGCATTGAGGCTGCCGCCCTCCGGCGCAAACGGGTCGTTCGGACGGTGACCTATGTCATGCTCACTCTCTGGGCACTGGTCGTGCTGTTTCCCTTCTATTGGATGGTACTGACCTCTCTCAAGAGCTACAGCAGCTATAATTCCGAGTATATCCCTCAGCTCTATACCCTTTCTCCGACCCTTCAGAACTATGAGGACGCCTTTACGCAGGTTCCTTTGGCCGGATACTTTGCCAACACCCTGATTTTTACTCTTATCACCACTGCCCTCATGCTGGCAGTAACTGTGCTGGCTGCATTTGCCTTTGCCCGGCTGGAGTTCAGAGGCAAGAATCTGGTTTTCACCCTGTTTCTGGCTCTGATGATGATCCCCAACGAGTTGGTAGTCATCACCAACTTTGTCACCATCACTGAGCTGGATTTGCGTAATACTTTTGCCGGCCTTATTCTTCCGTCAGTGACTTCGGTCTTCTATATCTATCTGCTTCGGGAGAACTTTGCTCAGATCCCGGACGAGCTCTATTATGCGGCCAAGGTGGATGGCACGTCGGATTTGAAATATCTGTTGAAGGTAATGATCCCGATCTGCCGGCCAACAATCGTCACTATTACTATCCTGAAGGTCATCGAATGCTGGAACTCTTATGTCTGGCCCCGGCTCATTACCGACGAGGAAGCCTATTATCTGGTCTCCAACGGAATCCAGACCATTCGGGAGAGCGGCTTCGGCCGGGAGAATATTCCCGCTATGATGGCCGCTGTAGTGGTAATCTCGGTACCGCTGATTATCCTCTTCCTTGTGTTCCGGAAGAAGATCATGGCCGGCGTTGCCCGGGGAGGTGTAAAGGGATGAAAAGACGACTGCTTATCCTTTTGCTGATCTTTTCCATGGTACTGCCGCTGTCCGGTTGTCATGGTGCTCAGCGTATGGTCGGCTTTACCGTGCCTGAGGAGTTTGACACTTCCAGGGAATATGAGATCACCTTCTGGGCCAAGAACGACACCAACAAGGCTCAGACCCGGATCTATGAAACAGCGATTGAGCGCTTTCAGGAGCTGTATCCCAACGTGACTGTAAATCTTCGGCTCTACACCGATTACGGCCGGATCTACAACGATGTAATTACCAATATCTCCACCAATACCACTCCCAACGTCTGTATTACCTATCCGGATCATATCGCCACCTATATCACCGGGCAGGAAAGTGTGGTCGCGCTGGATCAGCTCTTTGCTGACGAGCGTTACGGTCTGGGAGGGTCGGACCTTCGCTATGAAGGTCCGCTTCAGGAGGAGATCATTCCTCAATTTCTGTCCGAATGCGCCATCAACGGTGCCTATTATGCCATTCCCTATATGCGTTCCACCGAGGCCTGCTATATCAACAAGACCTATGTTGAGGCCCTGGGCTACACGCTGCCCGAGGTACTGACCTGGGACTTTGTATGGGAGGTTTCCGAGGCGGCCGCAAAGAAGGACAGCGAAGGCACCTACCTGCTCAATGGCCAGAAGGTAATGATCCCCTTCATCTACAAGTCCACTGATAATATGATGATTCAGATGCTTCGTCAGAAGGAGGCGGACTACTCCACGCCGCAGGGAAATATTCTTATCTTCAACGATACCACCCGTGAGCTGCTGTTCACCGTAGCTGACCATGTCAAGACGGGAGCCTTCTCTACCTTTAAGATCTCCAGCTATCCAGCCAACTTCCTTAACGCCGGGCAATGCGTATTCGCGGTGGACTCCACAGCCGGCGCTACATGGATGGGCAGCAACGCTCCTTTATCAGACATCTCTGAGGACAAGCTGGTTGACTTTGAGACTGCCGTACGCCCCGTTCCCCAGTTTGATCCCGACAATCCCCAGATGATTTCTCAGGGGCCCTCGGTCTGTGTGTTTAATAAGGAAGATCCTCAGGAAGTTCTGGCCAGCTGGCTCTTTGCTCAGTATCTGCTGACGAACGAGGTGCAAATCGCCTATGCGCAAACGGAGGGCTATGTTCCCGTCACTTCCAAGGCCCGCAACACCGCGGAATATCAGGACTATCTCTCCCGGGGCGGCGAGAACAACAAGCTGTACTATGACGTTAAGCTTCAGGCCACTCAGCTGCTGCTGGACCATGTAGAGGATACCTTCGTGACTCCCGTTTTCAGCGGCTCAGCCTCCCTCCGGGATGCTGCCGGTCAAATGATAGAGACGGCAGCCAAATCCGTCCGCCGGAAGATTACGGTGGATGACGCCTTTATCGACGAACTCTACGAAGAGATGAACGCCCTCTATCATCTGGATCAGACCGGCTCTGCCGGACAGGGAAAGACCGAGTTTGGTCCCCTCCCCACCACAGCAAAGATACTGCTGGGCACCCTTGGGATTGCCTGGCTGCTAATGGGAATCTATACAGGACGGGAAATTTGGAAAAAGAGAAAGGCTGTCAAGACAGATAGTCATTGATTTCTTCCTTTCTTCGTGTATAATGGAAGTGTTCCCTTCCAACATTTTATTACAAAAGGAGAGCATCAAATGAAAAAGATCATTGCACTGCTGCTGGCTCTGGTTATGGCTCTGGCCATGATGGGCTGCGCCGCCACGGAAGAACCCGCCGAGGATCCCGCTGAGGAGCCTGCCGTTGAGGAAGAGACCCCTGCTGAGGAGCCTGCCGAGGAGTCCGAAGTTGTTGTCATGAGCCATGCCGACTATATGGCTGCCGAGCTGGACACTCAGGTCGTTATTGAGACCTATGTTCAGGACAAGCAGTCCTGGTGGGAAGACAAGGCTACCGTCTACACTCAGGACGAGGATGGCGCTTATTTCCTGTATGAGATGAACTGCTCTGCTGAGGACTACGAAAAGCTGGTCCCCGGCACCAAGATCCGCGTCACCGGCCATAAGACTGAGTGGGCTGGCGAGATCGAGATCATGGACGGCACCTTCGAGATCATTGAAGGCAACTACATTGCTGAGCCCGTGGACGCTACCGTATGGCTGGGCACCGATGAGCTCATCGCTCATCAGAACGAGCTGGTCAGCTTTAAGGGCATGACTGTGGAAGCCTCTATCGACGCTGACGGCAACGAAGCCGCCTTCCTGTACAGCTGGGACGGCTCCGGCGAGGACGGCAGCGACCTGTACTTCAACGCCTCTGTCAACGGCCAGACCTATACCTTCACCGTTGAGAGCTATCTGCGCGACAACACCACCGACGTCTACGCTGCTGTCAAGGCTCTGCAGGTCGGCGATGTCATCGACATGGAAGGCTTCCTGTACTGGTATGAGGGTGTCAACCCCCACATCACTGTGGTCACCGCTGCTGAGTGATTCTGATCTGAGCTTACTTTGATCCTGTAAATAACCCCCGGCTCTTCGGAGCCGGGGGTTTTCAGCTTTATCTGACATAAAAAGCCGTTTACGGCAATGACGCTTTTCCTGTTTTCCTGTCACCGCAAGACTGAACCCCCGGCAGCACAGCTGCCGGGGGTTTTGATTGGTTTGCTCAGTCTGCTTCGCAGCTGATGCCGGGCGTGTGGTAGGAACTCTGAACAGAGCCGGAGATGGCACGGACGGTGTAATAATAGTTCACACCGGACTGTGCGGAAGCATCCACGGTGCTGCTTCCGGTCACAGGACTGCCCACCTTCTTCCAGCCGGTGTCTGTAGTCTTGCGCCAAAGCTGATAGCTCTCTGCGCCGACTACTTCCTCCCAGACGATACGGATACCATTACCGGTATTTTCCGCACTCAGAAGGGTGGGAGTCGCCAGATAATGAATGGTAAGGCCAGTCTTATTATAGCCACTCTGGCTGCTTCCATAATGAGCCCGGACGGTATAAGTATACTTTACATTGCTCTCAGCGGTAGTATCCACTGCGCTGGTGCCGGTTACCTGAGTGCCAACCTTCTTCCAGCTTGTATCAGCGGTCTTACGCCAAAGCTGGTAGCTGGCAGCTCCAGTAACTGCTTTCCAGGTCACCTTAACGCCATCGGCAGCGTTGCTTACCTTGGACAGAGTGGGTGTTGCCAGAGGCTTACCGACAGCCGTCACAGCGGCGCTCAGGTAGCTGCCCTTGTACGCCTGAATCTTGTAGGTATACAGCGTTCCGTTGGTCACAGAAGAGTCTGTGTAGCTGCTCTTTCCGGCTGCCAACGAAGCGATTTTGGTATAGCTGCCGGTCGTCTTTCGGTAGATATGGTAGCCGGTGCAGCCTTCGCTGGCCGTCCACTTCACGGTTACCTTTCCGGTCGCTCCGCTGACCGTCAACTCGGGCGCTGCCAGATAGCAGCTGGTCACTCCACTGGTGAAGTAGCCGCTCTGAACGTCACCCTTTACCGCACGGACCGTATAGACATAGGTCACGCCGGACTCAGTAGTTGTATCCACAGCGCTGATACCGGAAACGGGAGTCCCCAACTTACCCCACTTTCCACCGCTTACCTTTCGCCAGAGCTGATAGCTCTCTGCGCCATCCACAGCGTTCCAAGTCACATTGACACCGGAAGCTACGTTCGACGCGCTCTTGAGCGTGGGCGATGCCAGGAAGTAACCGGAAAAGCCGGTATTGTTGTAGGAACTCTGAACAGAACCATTGATGGCACGAACGGTATAGAAATAAGTGGTGCCGCTTACCGCGGTGGTGTCCACTGTATTGGCGGCAGTCACAGGGCTGCCTACCTTCTTCCAGCCGGTAGTCTCTGTCTTTCGCCAGAGCTGGTAGCTCTTGGCTCCGGCCACAGTATTCCATGTCACCTTCATGCCGTTGGTCTTGTTTTCCAGCTTACTGACCTCAGGAGCTTCCAGATAGAGAACACTCTTGCCCGTCTTGTCGTATCCACTCTGGGCAAGGCCGGTATGGGCCCGGACAGTATAGGTGTACTTAACCCCGCTCTCGGCAGTTGCGTCTACAGTGACGGTATCGGCCACCTGAGAGCCCACCTTCTTCCAGCCGGTATCGGCAGTCTTTCGCCAGAGCTGGTATCTCTCTGCTCCGGACACCGATTTCCAGCTCACCTTGACGCCGCCATAGGCATTGGCCGCAGAGCTAAGGACAGGGTTGGCAAGAATGGCGGATTTCACAGCCTCGCTCTTCTCGCCGACTTCGCCCCCTTCAGCGCAGGCAGCCACCTGATAGAAGTAAGCTACGCCGGAGGAGGCAGATGCGTCCCGATAGGTAAGGGTATCAGAGCCGCTTACAGAGCCAATCTGCCGCATTGCGTCGGTGCTGGTGCCTCGATAGATATAGTATCCTCTGGCATCGGCCACCTGAGTCCACTGGAGGGTAATTCCAGTCGAAGCGCCGGAGGCCTTGGTGAGTTCAGGGGCTTCCAGCTGTCCGCGGTAGGCCTGAGAGCCGATGGTAGACAGGTCCAGAGCCATCCACTCATCCCGCAGCTGTTCAGGGAAAATAATCTGGCACCGCTGATCGCCAAACCATGCGCTTCCTTCCGGTACAGAGCCCAGGAAGATGACCTTGCTCAGATTCTCGCAGCCAAGGAAGACCTCTTCCCCCAGACTTACAACAGCAGCGGGAATGGTCAGTTCAGTCAGGCTTCGGCAGTTAAGCAGGGCGCCCTCATCCAGTCTCTCCGTTCCCTCGGGCAGTTCCAGTTCGGCCAGCTGATAGCAGTTGGCAAAAGCGTAGCTGCCAATCTCAGTCAGCTCTTCAGGCAGGGCAATTGACTTCAGGCCGGTACAGCTGTAGAAGGTATTGGGGGCAATCTGCGTGATCCCAGCAGGAATCACAATCTCCGTCAGGCGCTTACAGCCGCCGAATGCCGACTTACCCAGCTGGGTCAGGCCTTCAGGAAGCTGGATCTCGCTCAGTGCGGAACAGCCGTCAAAGGCGCCCTCTCCAATCGCAGTGACTCCAGCAGGAATAGACAGTTCGCTCAGACCGGTACAGAGATAGAAGGTACGATAGCCAATCTCTGTAATTCCGTCAGGCAGGTTCACCGAAGTCAGGCCGGGGCAATGGAAGAACGCGCACTGACCGATGGAAGTGATGGAGTTCGCAAGGGTGACGGAGGTCATTTCCGTGCAGCCCTGGAAGGCATAGGCAGAGAGATGGGTAACCCCTTCCTCCACACGAGCAGAGCGAATCTCGCCGCGCAGATGATACCAGGGCGTCAGCTCCATATCGTAACCATCGGCGTTCATGGCACCGACACCAGAAATCTGAAGCTCACCGGCAGAGGTGATCTTCCAACTCACTTCCTCGCCGCAGCTGCCGGAAGGATAGAAATGGCTGATACCGTCAGGGTCATAATCGCTGCAGGTACGGCCGTAGACATCCTCACAGGCAACAGTATAGGTGTACTCAACACCTACGTCCGGGAAGTTGTCCCGGTAAGAGGCGCTGTCAGAATAGCCCACCAGCTCCCAGTCAGTCTCCCCGCTTCTGCGGTAGATCTCATAGGCCGCGGCACCTTCCACCGGCTGCCACTGGAGGCTGACAAAGACGGTAGTGATGCCGGAGGAGAGGGTCTCCTGGGTTGTCTCAACGCTGACAAGCTCAGGTGTATCCAGCATGACCAGATCGGGCAAAATCCGGGTCCAGACAATATTACCGCCATAATCCTGAAGCACATCGTCGGTCCAGCCGTTCTTAACCGCATAGAAGCAGGCATCGGCATTCAGACCGGCGAAGCAGTCCTCTTCCAGCAGAGGGGCATCGCCCAGGAACTGAATTTTTTTCAGATTCACACAGCCGGCAAAGCTGTTGGAGGAGATTCCAACAACCTGATCGCCCACGGTCAGAGAGACGATATGATCGGCGTAGTCCAGCCAGGGCATCTCATCAGCCATACCGGGGCCGGAGAGGATGAGCGCGCCTGCCGCATTCAGACTCCACGCAAAGCCGTTTTCCATCGTTTGGCTGACATACTCAAGTTCATCAATCCAGACAGCCTCTCGGCTCAGTTCGGCACCGCAGCGAGTACAGTAGGTCACGCTGTCATAGCTGCCCTTCTTACTGAAGGTAGGCGGCTCGTAACCTTCTGTTACAGGATCGCCGGGAATATGCTCCAGCGCCGGTACCGTCTCGGTAACACGGCTGATCTCAGAGCCACAGACACTGCAGTAAACGACGCTGTCATAGCTGCCGGTTTTTCCGCAGGCGGGAGCCACTTCCTTTTCCTTCACAGTCTCGCCGGCAGTGTGCGGGACAACAGCGATGGTTACAGTCTGCCGACTCAGCTCCTGATCGCAAACGGCGCAGCAGATCACACTGTCATAGCTGCCGGGAACCGTGCAGGTGGGTTCATTCCGGTTCTCCTCTACCGCCTGACCGGGCTCGTGGTCAGCCAGAGGAAGCGCTTTCTTCTCCCGGCTGATCTCAGTGCTGCAGATCGCGCAGCAGATCACGCTATCATAGCTGCCGGGAACCGTACAGGTAGACTCCACCCAGTTCTCTTCCACTGCCTCAGCAGGTGTATGCTCGGTACAGACCAGATTCCAGGTCAGAGTGCCGCCGTAATTCTGGCGGACGTCGGCTGTCCAGGAGGTATGGCCGGGATAGTTAACGGTAGCTTCCACTCTGTAGAACGCATCGCTGCTAATTGCAGGAGCCGCGCCAAGGAAGGTAATCTGAGTCAGGTCAGTGTTCAGGTAGAAGGCTTTTGTTTCAATGGAGGTGAGATTTTTATGGAAGGTGATAGCAGTAAGGCCAAAGCAGCCGGAGAAGGCAGAGTTTCCAATGGTCTCAAGACTCTCAGGCAGAGCGACAGTAGTCAGTGCTGTACACCCGGAAAAAGCGCTGGTGCCGATGGCAGTCAGGCCTTCCGGCAGCCTCACATCAGCCAGAGCAGAACAATCGGAGAAGGTCGCCCCGTTGATCTGGGTGATCCCCTCAGGGACCACAATAGACGTCAGCTTTTCGCACTCATAGAAAGCCCGCTCGCCCAGCGTCGAGAGCGTCTTGGGCATAGTGATCTCACTGAGACCGGTGCAGCCGGAGAAGGCTCTGTTCAGGATCACATTCACAGACTCAGGAAGCTGGAGACTGGTCAGTCCGGTACAACCGTAGAAGAGGTCGGAGTTAATCGCAGTAACACCCTCAGGAATATTAATGCTGGTCAGAGCGGTACATCCGGAGAAGGCGGAGCCGCCAATATAGGTGACACTCTCAGGGAGGCGGATCTCGGTCAGACCGACACAGTTTTTGAAGCAGCTCACGCCCAGAGTCTCAAGTCCCTCAGGCAGCGTTATTCCAGTCAGTTCAGCGCAGTCAGCAAAGCTCTCCCGCTCCAGAGAGACCAGTCCGTCGGGCAGGATTACTTCCGTCAGGGCCGAGCAGCCGGCAAAGGTGCCGCTCAAAATAGCGGTAACGGCGCAGTCAAGCTTAGCGGAGGTCAGTCTGGTGCAGTTTCGGAAGGCGTTGTCTTCCAGTACAGTTACCGTAGAAGGAAGCTCTACGCTCTCCAGCATGGGACAGCCCATAAAAGCAGAGTAGCTCACGCAGGTAAGCCCCTCAGGCAGGATAACCTCTGTCAGGGCAATGGAATCAGAGAAGGCATACTCACCGACCGAGGTTACGCCGGAGGAAATCTGAACCGTCTTGATCTGGCTGATATAGCTCTGCCAGGGCGCACCCGCCTCAAAGTCGTCCATATCGCCGGAGCCGGTGATGTTCAGAAGGCCATTGGAATCCAGTGTCCAGTTGACGCTCTGTCCACAGCTGCCGCTGGCAATTATGGCAGCGGTCTCATTCCAGCTGATGGTGCCTCCGTAGTTCTTACAGACGTCAGAGGTCCAGCTGCTGTCGCCATAGGGATACCAAGCCTGACAGGTGACGCCGTTGAAGGTCGCATCACCGATGGAAGGCGCGCTGCCCAGGAAGGTGACCTTGGCCAGAGCGTCACAGCCATAGAAGAGCATGGTGTCCAGCTTGGTCACCGTGGAGGGCAGAGTGATCTCCTTCAAACGCTCGCAGGCACCGAAGGTCTGGTTGCCCAGCGTTTGGAGTCCCTCGTTCAAGGTAATCGATTCCAGAGCGGTGCAGTGGAGGAAGGTACTGTTGCCCAGAGCGGCAACGCCGCCGGGAATCTCAATCCGCTCCAGAGAGGTGCAGTTGATAAAGCAGGAGATTCCGATTCCGGTAAGACCGTCTGGCAGCTCCAGAGTAGGCAGCGCAGTACAATAGGTAAAGACATCGTTGCCAATGGTCTTAAGGCTCTCAGGCAGCTTCACCTCGGTCAGGGCGGTGCAGTTGGAGAGCAGGCCATCCGGCAGCGTGGTAATCCCGTCCGGAATGGCGATGGAAGTCAAGCTCTTGCAGGAGGCAAAGGCAGACTCACCGATCGAAACAAGGGATGTGGGCAGGACGATATTATTCAGCTTGCTACAGGTAAAGAAGGCTCCTTCCCCAATGGTGGTAAGTCCGGCGGGGAAGTTGATATTCGTCAGCCCGTCACAGCTGGAGAAGGCATGATTACCGATAGTCACCAGCGTAGAGGGCAGAACGACCGTGGTCAGGGGCTGAGTGTCGGCACACATACTGACCGGCAGCTCGGTAACACCCTCAGGAATGGTCAGTCCCTCCAGAGAAGTATAGCCGAAGGCATAAGTACCGATGGTTTCGATGGTAGAGGGCAGAGTGATCTGGCTCAGCTCTGTCAGATAACAGAAGGCATATTCACCCACCGAGGTAATCCCCTCGCCGACAATTGCGCTCCGAACGTAGGGCTTATATGCCTCTTCCCGCCAGGGAGGGAGGTCGGTCGTGCTATAGTCTTCCATAGGACCGGTACCGGAGATGGTCAGGGTACCCTTGGTGTCGATAACCCAGGCAAAGCCATTGTCACAGGTGCCGCTGGCACCGGGGAAGAGATCCTCTTCCTCGTCGTCTCCACCTTCATCTCCACCTCCACCTTCGCCTCCGCCCTCGCTGCTGCCATAGTCAGCTTCGGCCATGGGATAGGCATCGTGAAATTCAGCAGAGTCATACTCCTCGCTCCGGGTATGATCCTTGCCAAAGGTGGTGGGACAGAGAAGGAAATAGGCATATCTCTCCGAAGAAATACCGGCGTCCCAGGTAGCGTCCAGATTATAATACAGTCCGTCCAGACCGACGATATTCCAGGCATGGTTCTCGGACTCGATGCTGGCAATCACACGGGCATCTACGCCCAGCTCCAGCATAAGCCGATAGAACAGCACAGCGTAGCCCTGACAGACGGCAGTGCCGTTGACCAGGCCGGCATAAGCGCTGTACTTGAGCAGATAATCGTCATCTTCCAGATTATCGTAGTCGTAGGTGACGTTACTGCAGATATAGTCATAGACTCCCTTGATTTTCTCATACTCGGTACTGCCATCCAGGTCCAGTTGGCTCAGCAGCTGATCCACAGCCGTGTTCATCTCATTTTCCTGAGCGGCGGTGGTGTAGTAAGTGACGTAGTAGACCATCTCTACATAGTAGACGCCTTCACTGGCACTCCAGCTAGCCTCTACCCGAGCGCCACCAAACTGGAAGAAGAGATAGTCGCCCTCAGTCGGAATGCCGGTATGGTCAACCGCGGTGTAAACGCTGTCATAGAAGACCTCGTTCAGGATCTCCTCGTCAAAGGCAGAGCAGGTGTAACCCAGCGAGATCGTCTCAGTACGATCCTTCATGCCCTCCCGCAGAGCAACGCTCAGCTCATAGACAGAGTCATAGTAGGTCTCCAATTCAGCCAGCGCCGTGCCGCTATGAACAACTTCAGGAAGTTCATCGCCCAGTACATCGGCATAAATCGGATTGATGTATTGAGCGGTAGCATATCCCTGGCTCGCCGGCACAGCCTCCCGAACGGTACCCGAAATATTCTGAGCGAGGACAGTCTCCTCCCCTGCTCCGGGCACTTCGTCCGTTTCTTCCTCTGCATCTTCCGACAGGACGCACACTTCTTCCTCGTCCGGCTGATCAGGAAGATCCATATCAGAAGATTCCATATCCGCATCCACAATTGTCTCGACGGAGCTCTCTTCTGAGACAGGAGGATCAGACAGTTCTTCCTCAGTCAGGGGCAGTTCTTCCTCCAGCTCGGCGGCAAAGACGGGTGCCGGGAGCAGAGACAGGAGCATAGCAAAAGCCATCAGCAGGGCCCCGCCCCGTTTCCAAACGTGTTTCAAGGGTCATCATCCTTTCCCCATTATTAGCTAACAATATTATAATCCTGCATACCTTTCATTGCAAGGAATACCACTCGATTCAAATACGATTCTCTCTCTTTCGGGGAAAAACAACTGAATCTCCCCTCAAACAGGCAGAGAATCAGTATGTTCAGCCACACATAAAGAGGATCGGGTCAGAAAGCCAGTTTTACTTACCACCCTTTGCCACTCATAGCCAAAACATTGAACATCCGAGCTCACGCTAAACGGGAAGCGAACTTCAGCAGGACTGCCTGAAAAGGCGTTCCGGAAAGCCCATACCAAAAATTCCCCTTGCTTCGGCTCATAAGGGCAAAAACAGGCGCAGCATAAAAACTGCTGCGCCTGTAAATAGTTTTATGAATACTGACCTTTAATCCGAAAGACCCTGCTGGGACACAACCCGATCAGCTTCCATTTTTGTTTACATAAATTATATTATAGTTTACTTCATCAGCTTGCAGACCAGCTCGGAGTAGGAAGAGGGATCTTCCAGAGGGAGACCGGCGATGAGCAGAGCCTGATGGTAAAGCAGCTGAGTATAGAGCTCTGCCGTCTCGGGGTCCTCAGCAACTGCCCGCTGAAGGGCTTTGTAGGCCGAGGAGTCGGCGTTGAGTTCCAACACCCGCTCAGCCTTCATGCCCATCATGTCGCCGCCCTGCTTTTTCAGGTACTTTTCCATCTCCAGCGAGAGGGGACCATCGGCGGTCATACAGACTGCATGGCTCTTGAGGATCCGAGAGATCCGGGCTTCCTTAATTTTATCTCCCAGAGTCTGCTTGACAAAGGCCAGAACTTCCTTTCCGGACTCAGCCTTCTCCTCGGCAGCCTTCTTTTCCTCCTCGGTTTCGAGGAGGGCATCGTCGTCATTGATGCTCTTAAACTGCTTTTCACCGAACTGCTGCAGGGTCTGCATAATGAACTCGTCCACCTCGTCCGTGAGATAGAGGATCTCATAGCCCTTATCCAGAATGCGTTCGGCCTGGGGCAGCCGGGCCAGCTGGAGGGCATCCTCACCAGTGGCATAATAGATATACTGCTGGCTCTCGGCCATACGGTCCTTGTATTCCTGCAGAGTAGTGCCTTGCTCGGCCTCAGAGGATCGGAAAAGGAGAAGATCGACGACCTTATCCTTATTCATACCGTAGTCAGCGACGACACCATACTTGACATTGAGGCCAAAGTTCTTCCAGAACTGCTGATACTTTTCCCGGTCCTCTTTCAGCAGCTTGAGCAGCTCGGCCTTAATCTTCTTTTCCAGATTCTTGGCAATGACTTTGAGCTGGCGGGTATGCTGGAGCATTTCCCGGGAGATATTCAGGCTGACATCGGGGGTATCTACTACACCCTTGACAAAGCGGAAGTGCTCAGGCAGCAGGTCGGCGCAGTTATCCATAATCAGCACGCCGGAAGAATAAAGCTGGAGCCCCTTCTTATATTCACGGGTATAGAAATCATAGGGGGTCTTGCCGGGGACATAGAGCAGGGCCTCATAGGAGACATTGCCCTCAGCGCTGACCCGGATCGTTGTAAGAGGCTTCTCCCAGTCGCCGAACTTGTCCTGATAGAAGGCGTCCAGCTCTTCCTGCGTGGTATCCTCCTTCTTTTTCTGCCAGAGGGGAACCATAGAGTTCAGTGTCTCCCACTGCTGGTAGTCCTCCCACTGGGGAGTATAGTCCTCGCCGGCGTCAGCAGGACGAGGCTTCTGCCGGGACTTATTCATGAGCATGGTAATGGGATAGTGCAGGTAGTCGGAGTACTTCTTGACCAGAGCGGCAATCCGATACTGCTCCAGATAGTCAGAGAACTTCTCGTCCTCAGTATCAGCCTTGATGGTCATGATAATATCGGTGCCGACAGTATCCTTGACTGTCTCAGAAATGGTATAGCCGTCCGCGCCATCGGACTCCCAGAGATAAGCCTTATCAGAGCCGAAGGGACGGGTGACCACCTTGACATTGTCGGCCACCATAAAAGCCGAGTAGAAACCCACACCGAACTGGCCGATAATATCCACGTCTGCGGCTTCCAGTCCTTCCCGCTGAGCCATCTCCTGCTTGAACTGGAGCGAGCCGCTCTTTGCAATCACGCCCAGATTGTTCTCCAGTTCCTCGGCGGTCATACCGATGCCGTTATCGGAAACGGTAAGGGTACGGGCAATCTGGTCGACAGTGATGACAATCTTAAAGTCGCCGCGGTTCAGACCGACAGAGTCATCGGTAAGGGCCCGGTAGGAGAGCTTATCCATTGCATCACTGGCGTTGGAGAGAATCTCCCGAAGAAAGATTTCTTTGTGCGTGTAGATGGAGTTGATCATGAGATCCAGCATACGCTGACTCTCGGCTTTGAACTGTCGCTTTTCCATAGCAGTATACTTCCTTCCAATCTATGGGGCCGCCAAACGGCTGCCCAAACCTTATGATAAACGAAGTTTTAGCACTCTCTTTTTCTGAGTGCTAGTTTAGCATACTGCAAATTGATCAGAATTGCAAGAGGGTTCATAAAAAGTTTGCAATTGAAAGTATCGGGTGCAAAAGAGAACGCCCTCTGCCAACAGGCAGAGGGCCGAAAGTGGATTGATCAGGGTTTGACGAAGCCAAACTCCATATGGGGCGCGGCCTGTTTAAGCAGTTCCAGCGCCTTTTCTACCTGCTCCTTCCGCTCGACTTCGAACTTCCGGATGGAGCCGTCACTTGTGACAACGGCCAAATAGTGGTTAAGAATGTACTGAGGACAGCAGCCCATGATGGCTCTGCTCTCCTCCTGACGGCGGTAAGCGCGCCGCAAATCGGACAGAGGCAGATACTCCACAGTACCGAAGCCCTTCTTGTAGAAGAGACAATCCTCGCTCACCTTAAGCTTATCCAGCTGACAGGCGGACGCATGAGATTGCTCCAGTTGTGTTTGGGGAAGTGTGGCCCCCAATGCCTTCCATTTAATTGCCATAGTTAACGCCTCCTTTATTTGGATTAGACAGTCATCTGTTTAGAATTTTCCCACCAGTTTGGCAATGCCTTTGGCGGCGTGATAGACAGGATTCTCCATGACCCGGACAACATTTTCCAGTTCACGTCGGATGGGAATGGACTGAGGACAGTGGCTCTCGCATTTTCCGCACTTAATACACTGGCTGGCGCTGCTAAGCTTGCCTCGAAGGGTTGTGCACATAAAGTATTCCTTCATGCCGGTATAAAATCCCTCGGTATATCTGGCGTTGTAGCACCGGAAAGAGCCGGGGATATCCACCCCCATAGGGCAGGGCATACAGTAACCGCAGCCGGTACAGCCCACCTTGATTTTCTCATTGATGGCGGCCTTCACATCTTCGTACATCTGGAAATCTTCCTCGCTCAACTGACCGGGCATGGCCTGGTCGGCGATCCGGCAGTTTTCCTCCACCATGTCCAGCGTGTTCATACCGGAGAGGACTACCGTGACTTCCGGCTGATTCCACAGCCAGCAAAGACCCCATTCGGCAGGACTACGGCTGGGTTTAGCCGCCTGAAACCGGCGAAGGGCCTTTTCAGGAAGTGCATTGACCAACCGGCCACCCCGAAGCGGTTCCATAATGATCACAGGGATTCCCATTTCATGGGCCCGTTCCAGTCCCCGGCGGCCTGCCTGCGTATGCTCGTCGATATAGTTATACTGAATCTGACAGAAATCCCAGTCGTAGTCCTCCAGCAAAGAGATGAAGGAGGCAGTGTTCCCATGATAGGAAAAGCCGATATTCCGAATGGCGCCGGAGGCTTTTTTCTCCGCGATCCAGTCCAGAACGCCAAGACTCTTAAGCCGGTTCCAGGTAGTCAGATCGGGCAGCATATGCATCAGGTAATAATCCACATAGTCGGTACGAAGCCGGGAGAGCTGCTCAGAAAAGTAGCGCTCAATATCGCCGGGCTTTCGCAGCAAATAGTGGGGCAGCTTGGTGGCGATATGAAGCTGATCCCGGCAGTGATTGCGCTGAAAGATCTCGCCAATGACAGCTTCGCTGTCACCATAGACGTAGGCGGTATCAAAGTAGTTGACGCCGGCCTTCAGCGCAGCCATGAGCTGTTTCTCGGCAAGGGCGATATCCGTCTTGCCCATGGAGCGCTCAAAACGCATACAGCCAAATCCAAGCTGGGAGAGCGGGTTTCCCCGACGGTCGTTACGGTATTGCATGGCTATATCCTCCCGTTGTCAAAATAATAGCATAGTCAGAGGTGGTAATCGGTGATCTTATCACAAAAATGCCGAAAGCATTCCGGCGTAAAGGATTCCTGATGTTCCTCCGGAATGGCAAGGTATTGCTGGACTGTAACCCATCTGGCCTCCAGAACCTCGTCCGGCTGACAGGTGACGGTCGCTTCCCGTTCTGGCAGCTGAACCAGATAGACAGCCACCATAGACTGATAGTGGTGGCCATCAATGTCACTCTGCTTCCAGACAGTACCCAGATAGCGCCAGCAGCTCTCATCCGGGTCCAGTCCTGTCTCCTCCCGGAGTTCACGGCGGGCGGCCCGCCACGGCCCCTCCCCTGCCTGAGCAAAGCCTTCGGTCACTTCCCAGCACAGGGGGAAAAAGCGCTTGTCTGCCTGTCTCCGGGTCAAAAGCAGTTTCCCTCCCGCCTCCCGGGTCCAGACCACTACCACCTGATACCAGGCGTCCTCAAGCAGCTCATCACGGCGCAGCTGGGTCCGGCCCGTAGCCTGCCCCTGCCAGTCATAGATGTCGATCCGCTCGTCTTTCATATTCAGTTCTCCAGCAGACCCATATGGTCAAAGGGGTAAAAGATAAAGACTGCCTTACCAATAATATAGTCCTCATCCACCACACCCAGAGCCGGGGTAGATCGGCTGTCGGTAGAGCGGTTTCGGTTGTCGCCCATGACAAAGACAGAACCTTCCGGGATGTCGATGCTCTTGACGTCTCCCTTGGGGATCATGACATCCTCATCTTCCCGGTTCAGATAGGGCTCATCCAAACGGACGCCGTCCACATAAACCGCATTCTCATCGTAGTCGATCTCCACCGTCTGTCCGCCAGTGGCGATAATCCGTTTGACTACCGTCTCCTTAATATATTCAGTCTCCTTATGGAGCACAACAATATCTCCCTGACGAGGCTCGTAGCCCGCCCGCCAGGCAATGAGCAGGTCGTCTTCATGGAGCGTGGGGTACATGGAAGAACCCACCACTACAACCAATTGCGTTAAAAAATGGAAGATCAGAATGGTTACCGTCAGCACCACTGCCAGCATCCGGAGCTCACTGTAAAACTCCTTCCGCCAGTCCAGCTTTTCCTTTTCTTTCCGCTCCTTCTTCTCCTCCGCTACCGCCTCTTCTCTGGGGCGCAGTTCTTCATCCATGAAATGATCTCCTTTATATCTCAGTCCAGCCGGATCTGGCGGACTTGGGTGCAGCGTTTTTCCACCGTATCCCAGGTAAACACGGCGCCTTCCAGTTTGCAGGGGCCCTGCGCCGCCTCATAGCGCCGGGGCAGGCCGCCCAAAAACTTATTGATGGACTGTTCCGGCCGAATGCCCAAAATAGACCGGGCAGGACCAGTCATACCCAGATCGGTTATATAGCCCGTGCCTTTGGGCAGCACCTGACCATCGGCGGTAGGCACATGGGTATGAGTCCCCCAAACGGCGGCAGCCCGTCCATCCAGATACCAGCCCATAGCCAGCTTTTCACTGGTAGCCTCAGCGTGGAAGTCCACCAGAACCAGATCGGCATCCATTTTTTTCAGAATAGTGTCAGCCGTAGTAAAGGGATTGTCCACATTGGGGTCCATCGAAACGCGGCCAATCAGATTGACCACGCCAATACGCATTCCTCTTGGTCCATCGTAGACGTCCCAGCCCTGTCCCGGCAGGCCGGGAGAGAAATTGGCAGGCCGCAGGATATAGCGATTCTGATCCAGATAGCCGACAATCTGCCCCTTGCTCCAGGTATGGTTTCCCAAGGTAATCACATCCGCCCCGGCCGAGAGGATGTCCTCCGCCTGATCGGGCAGCAGACCAAGTCCGGCAGCATTCTCGCCGTTGACTACGGTAAAATCGATCTTGTATTCCCGTTTAATAAGCCGCAGCTTTCGGCTGAGAAAGTCCAGTCCAGCCTCCGAGACAACGTCTCCCACAGCCAGCACATTGATCATCATAGCCGGTTCCCTCTTTCCGCAGAGCCTTCAGGCTCCAGTGTCTTTACCAGTATACCTGTTTTTCTCCCTCGGCGCAACGATTTTTCCCCGCCCGTCTGTCCCCTGCTTCCCTGTCGTCCGGTCTGTTTCAACGTGTTTCAAACTGTTTCATTCTGTTTCAAATCTTGATTCTTTGTTTCATTTTCTGAAACTTTTATAAAATTTGAGTTCAAAAGTCAGACAACTTTGTTAGCCAATTCACAAGCAAAAAGTGGTCTGCTTTTTTACTGGTTAATTTATCCAAATACTTATGATCAAATATATTCAAAACATAGAATTCGTTTCCGAAGCATTGACAAAAAAGTTACGGGAATTTAGAATTATATCAACTTGAAACCCGTTTCAAACTATGAAACGTTACATTTTTTGAAACACTTGAAACAGGAGTGAATGCTATGATCAACATCAGAGAGGTGGCCAAGATGGCCGGCGTCTCCCCTGCAACCGTTTCCCGTGTGATTAACGGGACCGCCAGAGTCTCCGCAGAAAAGCGGGCTCGGGTCCTTCAGGCGATCACCGCCACCGACTTTGTACCCAACGAGGTGGCAAGAAGCCTTTATCGGAAATCGGCCAAGTTGATCGGTCTGATCATCCCCAGCATTAAGAACCCTTACTTTACTCAGGTAGCAAGCATCATTGAGCACATGGCCACTGAGCATGGTTACCGGGTATTTTTATGCGACGTGGGCGACGACATTGAGAAGGAAGAGATCGCTCTGCAGACACTGGTAGCTATGAACGCCGACGGCGTCATTATCGCCTCCACCAACGAGGCTATTCAGGACTACGCGGCCATGTGCCAGATCCCGGTGGTAGCCATCGACTCTCTCTTTGCCACCAAGCGGATCGACGCCTATGTCTACTGCGACTACTACGCCGGCGGACGAATGGCTGCAGAGCATCTGATCGAATGCGGCTGCAAAAACATCGTCTGCATCAAGGGTCCCCAGCGTATTTTCAGCGCCAAAGCCCGTTACGAGGGTTATCGGGACGTCTGCAGAGAGCACGGGCTCCGGGAGCAGACGGTCACCTGTGACTATGACTTCAAGGCAGGTCTGGCAATGACAGAACAGTTGCTGGAGACCTTCCCTGGGGTAGATGGCATCATCGCCTGCAACGACGTGGTAGCCATCTCCACCTATAAAATCCTGCACCGCAAGCACATCTCGGTGCCGGACCAGATCCAGCTGATTGGGTTTGATGATATTGAGTGGGCAAGCCTGATCTCGCCGGAGTTGACAACGATCACTCAGCCGATCCAGAGAATGGCAACCAAGGCTATGGAGCTGATCATTGACAATGAGAAAACTACTGAGAAAGGAGTTGAGATCGTATTTCCCGTCACCCTGACTGTACGTGAAACAACAAAGAAGAAAGGTAGTTGCAAATGAAAAGAGCAGGTATCCTGAACAGCGAGATCTCCCGGGTGTTGTCCTACATGGGCCACACGGACCTTCTCGCCATCGGTGACTGCGGTCTCCCCATCCCCGACGAGGTAGAGCGGATCGATCTGGCTCTGACCTTCGGCGAGCCCACCTTTATGCGTACGCTGGAAGTGGTCGCCGGAGACATGAAGATCGAGAAGATTATCCTGGCCGAGGAGATCAAGACCCAGAATCCCCAGGTCCTGGAGCAGGTAAAGGCCCTCTTTGCCGACCAGGACGTGGAGACCGAGTTTGTCTCTCACACCCAACTGAAAGCACTGACCCACGACTGCAAGGCAGTCATCAGAACTGGCGAGACCACTCCGTATGCAAATATTATTTTGCAGTCCGGCTGTATCTTTGCCTGAGCGGAGGGAGAAAAGGCACTATGAATATCGAGATGAAGGGCATTGACAAGTCCTTTGGCACAAATCAGGTATTGAAAGACGCCGGCTTCTTCCTGAAGGACGGCGAGATCCACGCCCTTATGGGCGAAAACGGCGCTGGTAAGTCTACGCTGATGAAGATTCTCACCGGCGTCTATACCCGCGACGCCGGCACCGTTCTGGTCGACGGACAGGAAGTCGTCTACAAGAGCCCTCAGGAGGCCGAGAAGGCCGGCATCGTCTTTATCTATCAGGAGATCAACTCTCTCTTCGATCTGACTGTCGAAGAGAACCTCTTTATGGGTAAGGAAATCACCAAGGGCTTCGGCATCTGTGACAAGAAGGCTATGCGGGCCAAGGCCCAGGAAGTGATGGACAAGATGGGCGTTCATATCCCCGTGGACGCAGTCATGTCCGAACTGTCCGTTGGCCAGCAGCAGATGGTGGAAATCTGCAAGGCACTGATGGTAGATGCCAAGGTGCTGATTATGGACGAGCCCACCGCTGCTCTGACTCAGAGTGAAACCGAGGTCCTCTTCGAGGTCATCAATTCTCTCCGGGCCAAGGGTGTTTCCATCGTTTATATCTCCCACCGTATGGAGGAGATTTTCGAGCTCTGTGACCGGATCACCATCCTCCGTGACGGTCAGTATATCGACACCAAGTACATCAAGGACATCACCATGGACGACGTCGTCCAGATGATGATCGGCCGCGAGATCGGCGAGCGCTATCCCAAGCGCGACTGCGAGATCGGCATGGAAGTCCTCCGGGTAGAGGGTCTGAGCCATGAAAAGTACTTTAAGGACGTCTCCTTTACCGTACACGCCGGCGAGGTTCTGGGCGTGTCAGGTCTGATGGGCGCTGGCCGCACCGAGATCATGCAGGCCATCTTCGGCGTTCTTCCCACCACCGCCGGCAAGATCTGGATCGACGGCATCAAGGCCACCATCCGCAATCCTCAGGAGGCCATTAAGGCCGGCATCGGCTTCATTACCGAAGACAGAAAGACAGAGGGTCTGCTGCTGGAAAAGAGCATCGCCGAGAACATTGAGATCGCAAACCTTGGTAAGGTCTCCAACAAGAGCGTTCTGTCCAAGAAGAAGGCTCTGGATCTGGTCAAGCGGGGCATCGAGGAGTTCCACATCCGCTGCTTCGGTCCCCAGCACGAATGCGGCAACCTCTCCGGCGGCAACCAGCAGAAGGTCGTTCTTGCCAAGTGGATCTACACCGATCCCAAGATCCTGATCCTGGACGAACCCACGCGCGGCGTGGACATCGGCGCTAAGAAAGAAATTTACAGTGTGATCAACGACCTGGCCGCCAACGGTGTGGCCGTCATCATGGTCTCCTCCGAACTGCCCGAGGTTCTGGGCATGAGCGACCGTATCATGGTCGTCCACGAGGGTCATGTGACCGGCATTATTGACGCCGCTGAGGCAGATCAGGCAAAAGTTATGACGTTGGCCACGGGAGGAAGTTTGTCATGAAAAAAGGTAACAAAAACATCGGCGCGCTGATCGGCCAGTATGGCGCGTTTATCGCTCTTCTGATTCTGGTCATCCTGCTGAGTGTGATCAGCCCTGAGTTCCGTCAGCTCAGCAATCTGCTCAACCTGCTCCGTCAGGCAGCCTTCAACGGCCTGATCGCTATCGGTATGACCTGCGTCATTCTTTCTGACGGCATCGACCTGTCCGTCGGCTCCGTCTTCGCTCTGAGCGCCATTATCTGCGCTGAGCTCATTATTATGGGTGTGCCCGCTCTGGCCTGCGTTCTGATCGCTCTGGCCGCCGGCACCCTGCTGGGCTTCATCAGCGGCTTCCTGGTGGCCAAGTGCCGTCTGCAGGCCTTTATCGCAACTCTGATTACCCAGCTGGCCTATCGCGGTATTGCCATGATCCTCACCGACGGCAAGCCCATCTCCCGTCTGGCAAACTCCATCACTTCTGAGGGCGGCTCCTTCTTCTTCAAGGCTCTGGGCAAGGGCAACCTGCTCATCGCCGAAACCATCAAGATCCCCCTGCCCGCCATCATTCTGGTTCTGTTCTTCGTCCTGTTCTACTTCATCCTCAACCACACCACCTATGGCCGCCGCATCTACGCCACCGGCAGCAATGCCAAGTGCGCTCAGCTGGTAGGCGTAGATACCGCCAAGATCAAACTGTCTGTCTATGCCATCTCCGGCTTCCTGTCTGCTCTGGCTGGTCTGATGATGATCTCCCGTGTTGACTCCGCTCAGCCCACTCTGGGCGAAGGCTATGAGCTGGACGCCATCGCCTCTGTCGCTCTGGGCGGCACCAGCATGAGCGGTGGCCGCGGCAAGATCACCGGCACCGTGGCCGGCGTTCTCATTATCGCCGTCCTGTCCAACGGCCTGAACATTCTGGGCGTTACCTCCTACTATCAGGACGTTATCAAAGCCATCGTTATTCTGGTCGCCGTGCTGGCTGACAGCAAGCGCTAATGGAATGGAGATTTGAGATCATGAAGAAGCTGAAGAAACTGATCGCACTGATCATGTGCATTGCAATGACTCTGTCATTGACCGCCTGCCGTATTACCATCGACGGCGAGGAAAATCTGCCCGCAAAGAACAATACCAACGCTGCCAGCGGCACCATCGGCCTGTCTATCTCCACCCAGAACAACCCCTTCTTCGTCACTCTGGCTGAAGGCGCTGAGAAGGCCGCTGCCGAGGCCGGTGTCGAGCTGTCTGTGGTTGATGCCGGCGACGACGTAACCAAGCAGACCAGCGATATCGAGGACCTGGTTTCTAAGGGCATCAGCGTGCTCATCGTTAACCCCGTGGACTCTGACGCTGTCACCGGCGCCGTAGAGGCTGCAAAGGCCAAGGGCGTCAAGGTCATCTCTGTCGACCGCGCTGTCAACGGCGTTGAGATCGACTGCCAGATCGCTTCCGACAACGTGGCCGGTGCCGAACTGGCTACCCAGTACATTGTAGACACTCTGGGCGAGGGCATTAAGGTTGCCGAGCTGGAAGGCACTCCCGGCGCTTCTGCCGCTATCGACCGCTCTGCCGGCTTCCACAACATCGCCGACTCCAAGCTGAGCGTGGTTGCCAACCAGACCGCCAACTTTGACCGTACCAAGGGCATGAGCGTTATGGAGAATATGCTCCAGGCTCACGGTGACATTCAGGCTGTCTTCGCCGCCAATGACGAGATGGCTCTGGGCGCCGTTGAGGCCATTGCCGGCGCCGGCAAGGACATCATGGTCGTGGGCTTTGACGCCACTAATGACGCCATCGAGGCCATCAAGGCCGGCCGCATGGCTGCCACTATCGCTCAGCAGCCCGCTCTGATCGGTAAGGCCGCTGTTGACAACGCCATCAAGCTCATCAATGGTGAAGCCATTCCTGCTGCCATCCCTGTTGAAGTGACTCTGGTCACCGCCGAGAACGTCGAAACCTACGCTGCTCCCGCTGCAAAGATTGAGATCGTGGGCAACGGCTCTATCGGCCTGTCTGTCTCCACTCAGAACAACCCCTTCTTCGTCACTCTGGCTGAGGGCGCCGAGAAGGCCGCTGCCGAGGCCGGCGTGACGCTGTCCATCGCCGATGCCGGCGATGACGTGACCAAGCAGGTCAGCGACATCGAGGACCTGGTTGCCAAGGGCATCAGCGTGCTCATCGTTAACCCCGTGGACTCTGACGCCGTTACCGGTGCTGTGGAGTACGCTCAGGCACAGGGCGTCCGGGTTATCTCCGTGGACCGCGCTGTCAACGGCGTTGAGATCGACTGCCAGATCGCTTCCGACAACGTGCTGGGCGCCGAGTTGGCCACTCAG
>JAFQNL010000018.1 GCA_017395935.1 Oscillospiraceae bacterium | reverse complement strand
CCTTGACAATTACTGCATCGACCTGACCCGACGCGCCGCGGAGGGAAAGCTCGACACCATGATCGGCCGCGCCGAAGAACTGGAACGTGTGATCCAGATCCTCAACCGCCGCCAGAAAAACAACCCCTGCCTGATCGGCGAGCCCGGCGTAGGCAAGACTGCCATTGCCGAGGGGCTGGCTCAGCGGATTGTCCGGGGCGACGTGCCCAAGAGTCTGGAAAACAAAACCATCTTCTCTCTGGATATGGGCGCCCTCATCGCCGGAGCCAAGTATCGGGGAGAGTTTGAAGAGCGGCTGAAGGCGGTTCTGGAAGAGGTGAGAAAGAGCGAGGGCCGGATCCTTCTGTTCATCGACGAACTGCACACCATCGTCGGCGCTGGCAAGACCGACGGGGCTATGGACGCCGGCAATCTGCTCAAGCCTCTGCTGGCCCGGGGTGAGCTCCACTGTATCGGCGCCACTACACTGGACGAGTCTCGGAAGTATATTGAAAAGGACGCCGCTCTGGAGCGTCGGTTCCAGCCTGTGCTGGTCAGCGAGCCCACGGTGGAGGACGCCATTGCCATCCTCCGCGGTCTGAAGGAGCGCTACGAGGTCTTCCACGGGGTTAAAATTCAGGACAGTGCCCTGATTGCTGCCGCCACCCTCTCCCATCGATATATCTCCGACCGTTTCCTGCCGGACAAGGCCATTGACCTTGTAGACGAGGCCTGCGCCCTGATCCGCACGGAGATCGACTCCATGCCTACCGAGCTGGATATCATCTCCCGTCGGATCATCCAGCTGGAGATCGAGGAGGCCGCCCTGAAGAAGGAGACAGACAAGCTCTCTCTGGACCGTCTCGCCCAGCTCCGGCAGGAGCTCGGCGACCTCCGGGAGGACTTCAAAGCCAAAAAGGCCCAGTGGGACAACGAAAAACAGGCCATTGGCCATGTGCGCAAGCTTCGGGAGCAGATCGAACAGGTCAAGAGCCAGTTGGAAATTGCCCAGCGGGACTACGACTATGAAAAGGCCGGCCAGCTTCAGTTTGGCCAGCTGCCCCGGCTCCAGCAGGAACTGGCAGAACAAGAGGCCATTGCTGCCGAGAGCAAGAAGAACTCTCTGCTCCGGGATCAGGTTACCGAGGAAGAGATCGCCCGGATCATTGAGCGCTGGACCGGTATCCCCGTCGCCCGGCTTATGGAAGGCGAGCGGGAGAAGCTGCTTCATCTGGAAGAGACCCTCCACCTGCGGGTCGTCGGTCAGGACGAAGCGGTAGAGCGGGTGGCAGAAGCCATTCTTCGCTCCCGGGCCGGCATTCAGGACCCCGACCGGCCCATTGGCTCCTTCCTCTTCCTTGGTCCCACCGGCGTGGGCAAGACCGAGCTGGCCAAGACCCTGGCCGAGACTCTGTTTGACAGCGAGCGGAATCTGATCCGCATCGACATGAGCGAGTATATGGAAAAGTACTCTGTCTCCCGGCTCATCGGCGCGCCTCCCGGCTATGTAGGTTATGAGGAGGGCGGTCAGCTCACCGAAGCGGTTCGGCGCAAGCCCTATTCCGTGGTCCTCTTCGATGAGGTGGAAAAGGCCCATCCTGATGTGTTCAACGTGCTGCTGCAGGTATTGGATGACGGCCGGATTACCGACAGTCAGGGCCGCACCGTGGACTTCAAAAATACCATCCTCATTCTCACCTCCAATCTGGGCAGCCAGTATCTTCTGGAAGGCATCGACGAAAAGGGAGATCTTCGTCCCGAGGCTGTTGAAGCCGTGGAGCAGCTGCTCAAGCGCTCCTTCCGGCCGGAATTTCTCAACCGGCTGGACGAGATTGTCTTCTACAAGCCTTTGACCCGGGAGCATATTGGCGCCATTATCAAGCTGCTGACCGCCGACCTCAACCGGCGCCTGGCAGGTCGTCAGCTCAGCGTAGACTTTACCGACGCGGCTGAGAATCTGATTGTGGAGGAGAGCTATGATCCCGCCTTTGGTGCCCGCCCCCTGCGCCGCTATCTCCAGCACACGGCCGAGACACTGATCGCCCGGACACTGATTGCAGACGACGCTGCACCCGGCACCCACTTTATCATCGACCGGGAAGGCGATCGGCTGGTGATCCGGTGAGAAATATAACCCACACAGAAGGAACCGGAAGGCAAACGCCTTCCGGTTCCTGATCTTTTCTTTCCCCTCCGCCCTTCCGGCTGGTATCTTTTTCTTCGGTCTGCTATAATGGTATCACTCAAGCGCGAATCGAGAGATAAAGGAGACTGTTTCCATGAGCAAGCATTCCTTCCACGTTCCCCAGTCGGCAAAGGACAACTCGGCCGCCCTGCTGAAATGGATTATTTTCGCCGTTCTGGTGGGGCTTTCTGTAGGCGTGGCCGGCAGCGCGTTTCATCTGGTGCTGGACAAGGCCACCGAGCTGCGTCTGATCCACCCCTGGCTGCTGTACTGTCTGCCGGCAGCCGGTCTTCTGATTGTGGCTGCCTATCGGTTTTCCGGCATGAGCGACGACACCGGAACCGAACGGGTCCTCTTCTCCATTAAGAGCGGCAGACCCATGCGTCTGCGCACCGCCCCTCTCATCTTTCTGGCCACCAGTCTGACCCATCTGTGCGGCGGCAGCGCCGGACGCGAGGGCGCTGCTCTTCAGCTGGGCGGCTCCATCTCCAGCGGATTAGGCAAGCTGCTGAGTCTGGAAGAGGAGGACGAACGAATCATTACCATGTGCGGTATGGCTGCCGGTTTTTCCGCTCTCTTTGGCACCCCCCTTGCCGCCTCTGTCTTTGCCATGGAGGTGGCCAATGTAGGCGTCATGTACTACGCTGCCATCGTCCCCTGTGTACTGGCCGCCCTGCTGGCTCAGCAGGTAGCTCAGTTCTTTGGCCTGCATACCCATGTTTTCACCGTGACCAACGTGCCTGTCATGGACGTCAACTCCATTATCTCTGTTATCCTGCTGGGCATTCTCTGCGGCATTCTGGCCTTTTTCTTCTGTCTGATTATGCATCTGGGTGGCAAGCTTTACAAGAAAGTCACTCCCGACCCCTGGGTCCGGGTCGTGCTGGGCGGTGTAATTGTAGTTGTCTTCTCTCTGCTGCTGGGCACCCGGGACTACAACGGCGCCGGTATGGACGTAATCACCCGGGCAGTTGAGGGCGAGGCCGCGCCGCTGGCCTTCCTGATCAAGATCCTGCTCACCTCCCTCACCCTGAACGCCGGATATAAGGGCGGCGAGATTGTCCCTTCCTTTTTTGTAGGCGCCACCTTCGGCTGCGTAGTGGGTCCGTTGCTGGGACTCTCCCCCTCTTTTGCCGCCGCCGTATCCATGATCGCCGTTTTCTGCGGCGTCACCAACTCGCCCATGACCGCCATCCTGCTGGGCTACGAGCTCTTCGTCGGGGTGGGCGTAGCTCCTATGGCGCTGGTCTCCGCTATCAGCTATGTCACCTCGGGCACCAGCGGTCTTTACCATCTCCAGACCATCACCCACTCCAAGACCCGGCCGGAATACACCCGTCTGGTGTCAGAGGATGCTAAGACGTTATAACGCCTTCTTCCCCTGAGATAATTGCTGTCGTTCAAATTGCTTCACGCGACGAAACCCCAGCTGCCGCAGGCAGCTGGGGTTTTTTTGTTCTGTATGTATCTTTCGGGGAAGGCGCAGTCGGCTCCGCTCTCAACGGGCGGCGATCGTTTTCCGCTCTTACCGTTCCCCTTCCTTCAGCAGCAGTCCGGCTTCCTCCAGCGCTCGGGAAAGGCCTTCAAAGGCCTGCTGACTGGGGCAGATCAGGGTATGGATATGGATACCGCGGGTAAGGAAGCTAAGGGGCGCCGCCTGTTCCCGGCGGCTCTGGTCCAGAAAACGCTCCACGTCATATCGGGAGGAGATACGGAGCTGGCCGGTAAGCTGACCATAGATGGGATGATCCACCACAACGTCCCGAACCGTGCAGCCATAGTCGGCGCAGAGGTTGAGCTCCAGCGCCATCTCCTCCTCGCTATGGTTACAGGCGATGGTCCGCAGGATCCCTTCCTCCTTTTCCCGGAGGAGGTACCCTCTGGGGGTCGCCTGAATGTCCGACCCCGAGGCCCGGAGAAGGGCGATATCTCCCACTATGATCTGGCGGCTGACCTGGCACTCTCCTGCCAGCACAGTAGCGCTGACCGGGCTGTCAGACTGGGCCAGTCGCTTGACGATAAGATCTCTCCGCTGGGCAGCGTTCATCTTTTCTTCTCCTCCTTCCAGGGGGCAGCGGGCCGGTATCAGCCCTTCTTCATATGCTGGGCGGCGGTTTTGAGCATCATCCGCTTGGTGCCCACGTTATCAAAGGCAATTTCCACCAGCGCGTCAGCGCCCATCGGTGTGACAGCGGTGATCATTCCGCGGCCAAAGGCGGTATGCTCCACCATCTCGCCCTTCTTGTACTGGGCCAGCAGGTTGGCCGACTGGGCCGCAGCGGAGGCGGTGATCTGGCTGGAGGCCGGTGTTCTCCCAATGGAGCTGCCGCCGCCCAGAGGGGCAGCGCCTCTCCGGTTCCGGCTGGCCGCCGCTCTGGTCTGGGCCAGCGTCCGGGATTGGTAGCCCACGATCCGCTCTCCCTCGTCCATAACGCTCTCCCGGAGCCGCTGGCGCTGGCTGGGCCGTTCCTCGTCCATCCCCGCCCAGTGGCCGCCGTATTCCCGCTCCTCAAGGCTGTAGGGAGAGCGGCCGCTCTTTTCCAGATATTTGTCCGGAATCTCGCCGGCAAAGCGGGAAGGACGGTTGCTGGTGGTATGTCCGAAAAGCATTCGGTGGCTGGCGCACGTCAGGTAGAGCCGCTCCTTCGCCCGGGTCAGGGCCACATAGCACAGCCGTCGTTCCTCCTCCATCTCCTCCGGCTCGCCGATGACCCGCATGCCAGGGAAGATGCCTTCTTCCATACCCACTACAAAGACGCAGGGGAATTCAAGACCCTTGGCCGCGTGCATGGTCATCATGACCACGCTGTTATCCGACTCGTCGGCACTGTCCAAATCGGTATAGAGGGCCACTTCGTCCAGAAATCCTGCCAGAGTGGGCACTTCATTGTTTTCCAGAAAGCCCTGAATGGAGCTGCGCAGCTCCCGGACGTTCTCGATCCGGGTCTGGTTCTCCGGCAGCGCCTTACTCTCCAGAGCAGTGATATAGCCGGTCAGGTCAATCAGCTCGTCGTAGAACTCGCCCAGCTCCATCTCGCCGCTTTTTTCCCGGAGCTCCTCCATCATTCGGACAAAACTCTCCAGTTTGCCCGCCGCTTTGGACAGCTGGGCATAGCGGCGGGGGTTGGAAATCACCTCATACAGGCTGATATCTTCCTGTGCGGCCAGTTCCATGGCCGCCTCCACCGTCCGGGCACCAATGCCCCGGGCGGGAACATTGATGATCCGCTGAAGGCGGAGATTATCGGCGGGGTTGTGGATGACGCAGAGATAGGCCAGCATATCCTTGACCTCCGCACGGTCAAAGAATCGGATACCGCCGTAGATCTTATAGGGGATACCGTTTCGCTTGAAGGCATATTCCAGCGCGTTGGACTGGGCATTCATCCGGTAGAGGATGGCGTGGTCTTTCCAGGCTCTGCCCTGACTGTAACCAGCCAGCACCTGAGCGGCCACATACTGGGCCTCGTCGTTCTCGTTCATGGCGGTGTAGAGTTTGATCTTCTCGCCTGCTCCGGCGTCGGTCCAGAGCTCCTTGCCCTTGCGGCCTCTGTTATTGCGGATAACGGTATTGGCCGCGTCCAGAATGGTCTGGGTAGAGCGATAGTTCTGCTCCAGCCGGATCACCCGGGCCCCCTGGTACTGCTCTTCAAAGGAGAGAATATTCTCAATGGTAGCGCCCCGGAAACGGTAGATAGACTGGTCATCGTCACCCACCACGCAGATATTCTCCCATCTTCCTGCCAGCGTGGAGGCCAGCAGATACTGGAGATGGTTGGTGTCCTGATACTCGTCGATGAGCACATAACGGAACTTATTCTGCCAGTAGCTTCTGATGGCGCCGTTGGTCAGCAGAAGACGGACGGTATGGAAGATCAGGTCGTCAAAGTCCAGCGCGTCGGCATCCCGGAGCTTCTTTTCATATCGCTGGTAGATACCGGCGATCTGAATGAGCCGAAAATCTCCGGCCTGTTTGCACTCATACAGCCAGTCCTCCGCCGTCATCATCTTGTCCTTGGCCCGGGAGATGTAGTTCATGACCACTCTGGGCGGGAAGCTTTTCTCGTCCAGATTCATCTCCTTGAGTACCTCTTTGACCACCCGCTTGCTGTCATCGGTGTCGTAGATGGTGAAGTTCCGGGAAAAACCCAACGCCTCAATATCCCTTCGCAGAATCCTCACACAGCAGGAATGGAAGGTGGCTGCCCAAATATCGTTGGCCGAGGGACCAAGTTTCCGCTCCAGACGTTCCTTGAGCTCTCCGGCAGCCTTATTGGTAAAGGTAATGGCCAAAATAGACCAGGGTACCGCCGGGTCCAGCCGACAGAGGTTTTCCATCGCCTCCCGCTCCCCCTCTGCAGGCTCCTTCAGCCAGTTCTCCAGCCTCTCCAGTTCCTCCGCCCCGATCCATCCGGGCACCTCTGTCACGCCAGGATCAGAGGCTCTGCCGTACTTGATCAGGTTGGCTACCCGGTTGATGAGCACGGTGGTTTTACCGCTGCCGGCGCCGGCCAGCAGGAGCAGCGGTCCTTCGGTTGTAAGGACACCCTGCCGCTGCTGGGGATTCAACTGATTAAATTCAGACTCAATAAAGGCCCTGCGCGCCTGACAGAAGCGTACGGCCTGAGATTGATTCAGCATAGTTTCACCTGTTCTCTCCAGCTGTCTTCAGCCGGTATTTTTCTCGCTGTTCTTGCTATTGTATTTTACCCTCTTTTTCAAGGCCGGTCAACGGTCTGAGGGAAGCAAAAGACCCGGCGGAAGATACTTCCGCCGGGTAACGATATTGCACGGGAACAGAGCTTACTCCTGCTCTACTTCCTCACCTTCAAAGCCAAGATCAATCTCCAGCTTCTTATTGCAGTGAGGGCAGGTGATGACGCCCTGCTGGATGGTCTCCTCGTCGAGAACGACGGCGCCGCCGCACTCAGGGCAGTCCAGCTCATAGTGGATGAACTGGATCTCACCTTCGAACTCCTCCTCATCCTCGTCGTCGTCATCCTCGTCGTCGTCATCGTCTTCGGGTTCGGGAAGGGTCAGAACAACCGTCATCTTTTCGATTCGGTGATCCCTGATCTCCGTAACCTTGATGTGCAGCGGTTCCAGTTCCAGCTCGAATTCGGTGCCGTCTTCCGGAACAATACCGTAGTTGGAGAACACATATCCGCCGAAGGTGTCGTACTTTTCCACCGGCAGTTCAATGCCGAGGGCTTCTGCCACATCACCGAGAGGAGCGATACCCTGGATTTCCCAGGTATTTTCATCGATCTGCTCGATTTCGGGTTCCACCTGTTCGGCTGTTTCCATATCGGCAAGGTCGCCCACCAGCTGCTGAAGCAGGTCGTTCATGGTAACGATACCCATCATTCCGCCGTATTCGTCAAGAACAACGGCAAAATGCTGCTTGGTATCCTTCATCTGACGGAACAGGACGTCCGCATGGATGCCTTCCGGAACAAAATACGCCTGCTTGACCGCTTCCCGGATGATGGTATCCCTGTCCGCATTGCGTAGACGGAAGAAGTCCTTGATGTTCAGTACGCCCACCACGTCGTCGAT
>JAFQNL010000017.1 GCA_017395935.1 Oscillospiraceae bacterium | reverse complement strand
CGCCGGGGCCGGAGGTGGCGAAGCAGACGCCCACTTTTCCGGTGGCACGGGCATAGCCGTCGGCAGCGTGGGAGGCGCCCTGCTCGTGGGCGGTAAGAATATGGGTGATCTTATCGCTGTAGTTGTACAACTCGTCGTAAAGATTCAAAATGGTGCCGCCGGGATAGCCGAATACGGTATCCACGTCCTGTTCCAGCAGGCACTCCATGATTGCTTGAGTGGATCGGATCTTCAATGGTGATTTCCTCCTCGGAGACGAATAAAATAGGAAGGTGGGGAGGGAAGAGAAACGCGGGAATTCAGATCTTACCGCTGCCCTTCTGCAGGGCGATCATACCGGTTCGGGCCAGCTCCTGAATGGAATAGGGACGGAGCATGGCCTCAAAGGTAGAGATACGATCAGGGGTGTCGGAGAGCTCCAGAGTCAGCGAGGTGGGAGAGATATCGGCCACCTTGGCGCCGGTGAGCTCACAGATGGTCATAATGTCGGACCGGGTCTTGGCATTGGCGTTGACCTTGACCAGCACCAGCTCGCGGCCGATGAGCTTATCCTCTTCCAGTGTACGGACCTTGATGACTTCGATGAGCTTGTTGAGCTGCTTTTCCACCTGCTCCATCTCACTGTTTCCGCTGTCGACGATAATGGTGATCCGGGAGACGGCGGGGTCATCGGTGACGCCCACGGCCAGAGAGTCAATATTGAAGGCTCTTCGGGAGAAGAGGCCGGTAATGCGGTTGAGGATACCTGCCTGGTTTTCAACCAGAACGGAAATGGTCTGCTTCATGCTTGTCCCTCCTTAGTCGTTGGTCGTGGCGTCGGGGTGGACACGGCAAATCAGGAGATAGCTGCCCTCGGAGGAGAGCATCTCGTCCAGAGCCTCATCCAGCTCAGCCTCGTCGGAGAGGGTGCGGTTCTGGATGCCGTAAGCGTCGGCGATCACGCTGAAGTCGGGGGAGCCGTCCAGAGAAACGCCGAAAGGACCGGCAGGATAGGCGGGGGTGGATTGAATCTGATGGACCAGGCCCAGAATATTGTTCTGGAAGAGGACAATCTTAATGTCCATTCCGGCCGCGCTGACAGCGGCCAGCTCATTCATGGACATCTGGAAGCTGCCGTCGCCGCAGATTACTACCGTCTGACGCTCGGGTTGAGCGACCTTAACACCCACAGCCGCGGGAAGGGAATAGCCCATGGTACCCAGACCGCCGGAGGTAAGGAAGCGCCCGCCGCCCAGCTTGAGATGCTTACAGGCCCAGATCTGATTCTGGCCCACGTCCACGCAGACGGCTGCGTTGTAGCGGAGCTTGTCGCCCAGAGCGCGGAGGAGGGTGCCGGGGAAGATATAGCCTTCCCGGCTGGGAAGAGGACGGGTCAGTTCCTGTCTGCGGAAATGCTGGAGCTTTTCCAGCCATTCGCCGCCGGAGCGCTTCTCCAGCCGCTTGAGCAGCTGGCTGATAACTGCCTTGACTTCGCCTACCACAGGGATGGCCGCCTTCATGTTTTTGCCGATCTCGGCCGGATCCACGTCGATATGGACGATGGCGGTCCGCTTAGCCAGCTCGGCGGGGGAGAGAATGGCCCGGTCAGCCACCCGGCAGCCAATCATAATCAGCAGATCGCTCTTGGCCACTGCCTTGTTGGCATAGACGTTGCCATGGGCGCCCAGCATACCCATATTCAGCGGATGCTCCGTGGGCAGCAGAGAGAGACCCATCATGGTGGTGACCACCGGGATATGAGTCCGCTCGGCCAGCTCCAGCAGCTCCTGTTCAGCATGGGAGAGGAAGACACCGCCGCCGGCACAGATGACCGGCCGCTGGGCGGCCTCGATGGCAGCCACGACCCGCTTGATCTGCAGGTCATTGCCCCGGACGCTGGGTTTATAGCTGCGCAGATTGACCTGCTCAGGATAATGGAACTCCTTCAGTTCCTGCTCCTGAATGTCGATGGGCAGGTCGATAAGCACCGGGCCGGGACGGCCGGTAGAGGCGATATGAAAGGCCTCGGCTACCACACGGGGGATATCGTTGGCGTCCTTGACCAGATAGCTGTGCTTGGAGAAGGGGGCAACGGCGCCGGTAATGTCCACTTCCTGGAAAATATCCCGGCCAAGCAGATGGCTGGGAACCTGACCGGTAATGGCTACCATGGGGATGGAGTCCATATAAGCGGTGGCGATACCGGTAATCAGGTTGGTAGCGCCCGGGCCGGAGGTGACCATACATACGCCTACCTTACCGGTCACCCGATAATAGCCTGAGGCCATATGGCCTGCGTTTTGTTCCGTGCGGACCAGCGTATAGCCGATCTCGGGGGCGTTGGCAAGGGCATCGACTGCCGGGCAAATGGTTGCGCCGGCGTAGCCAAACATGTGCTCCACGTTTGCCAGCTTCAGACTTTCGACCAGTGCCTGTGCTCCTGTCATTTCAATACACCTCCATGGAAAAAATAAAGCCGCTCCGTCCCTGACTATAGGACGAAGCGGGGAAACAACTCCGTGGTACCACCTAAATTCGCGGCCAGCTGCCGCGCGCTCATGCTCT
This sequence comes from Oscillospiraceae bacterium, assembly GCA_017395935.1. Classification (GTDB taxonomy): domain Bacteria; phylum Bacillota; class Clostridia; order Oscillospirales; family Oscillospiraceae; genus Onthomonas. The sequence continues at coordinate 17,540 of JAFQNL010000017.1, read as the reverse complement.
CTGTAACGGGAGGGACCCGTCTGAGCCTACTGGGCGAATTCGCTCGCCGTTCGGTCAGCCGCTCCTGGGTGACTTTCCGATCGGACGACGCAGGCACTTCCAGCAGCTGTGCCCTCTCTGAGCCGTCGGCTCCGAACTTACTTTTCCCAATCACTGCGTTTGCGAATTAAACAATATCATAGACGGACTCTCCCCCTTTGTCAAGCTATTTTTGGAAAAAAGAGTTCGAATTCAAGGAGAATTGATGTGGACTGGGAAAGAATTGCCAATAAAAACTGTGTCAATTACAATAAGTGTGGAAGAAAAAACCGGATTGCGTTCGGTGAGGTTAGTGTTGACTAACTGCAGGGAGCTTGCTATACTATAAACAGGAATTATTCCTAATAAATAAATAAATCAACAACAGGCACATTGCTGCCGATAAATGAATGGAGGTACATCAATATGAAGAAGTTTGTCTGCCCCGTTTGTGGTTATGTCCACGAAGCCGAGAGTATGCCCGCTGATTTCCGCTGCCCCCTGTGCAAGGTTCCCGGCGAGAAGTTCAAGATCATGGAAGAGGGCAAGCTGGCTGCCGAGCACGAGTATGGCGTCTATGCCAAGACCGTCAAGGACAACCCTGATATCTCCGCTGAGGACAAGAAGTTCATCTTTGATCAGCTGATGGCCAACTTCCAGGGCGAGTGCTCTGAGGTGGGTATGTATCTGTGCATGGCTCGTATCGCTCACCGGGAGGGTTATCCCGAGATCGGCCTGTACTGGGAGAAGGCTGCCTATGAAGAGGCTGAGCACGCTGCCAAGTTCGCCGAGCTGCTGGGCGAGGATCTGGAGCCCAACATGAAGGCTACCACCAAGGCCAACCTGGCCTGGCGTGTGGACTGCGAGTATGGCGCCACTGCCGGCAAGTTCGATCTGGCCAAGGTGGCCAAGGCCAACGGTCTGGATGCCATCCATGACACCGTCCATGAGATGGCCCGCGACGAAGCCCGTCACGGCCGCGCTCTGGAAGGCCTGCTGAAGCGTTACTTCAAGTAAGCAAAATACCCGATTTCACAGGGGGAACGGAACTTTCCGTTCCCTCTTTTTTCGTTGCCGCTGCCGCTCTGCCTTGTACTTTTCTTGTACTTGTACTGTCTGAACCCCTCTGAAGAGGGGCTTTTTTCTCCCAAAATTGTACTTCCTACATCTTGTACCATTTTGTGAATTTAGTATAGCAAATGGATTGTCCAGGAAACAAGACTTTAATGAACAACTCACCAACTTTTTCTCAACTTTTATTCAAGAATGAAGCAAGTTTCAAGGAAGAAACATACATCTTTCTAACATCTTTTTACAAGAATTGTGGCTGCCAGTAGGACAGACCAGCCACCCGCCGGAGCGAACCTTAAAAAGGTTCGCTTTTCTTTTGTTTTCGGGGAGTATCCAGTCATCATAGAACGACCGACCCCAAAATAAGAATGCTATAATACAAGTACAAAGAGAGAGGAACACAACACCTCACAAAACAAAAAATAATATCCAAAAGGAGAATCAGCATGCTAACGTATTTATATAAAAAGGAGCAGGGATAGAAAAGCCTGCTCTTTTCTGTTATAATATAATAAATACCACTGTGGAAAGAACCGTAATGCGAACAGAAATATTGTGAAGGCTTGCCGAAGGCCGATTGGCATGACAGAGTAAAAGCGGAGCACAGGAGAGGAGAGAGGAAAATGAGAATCCGATATTATACTGACGACAGAACCGGCGCGCTCGTCCGCTTCGTCCCGCCGCGGGCAGAGACCTATGTACTGGCGGTAGGTGCGACACGCTGGGTCGAGCTGCGTCCGGACAACTCCTATATGCGGGAGATTATGCTGGGACAGGGGAATAACGTCCTCGACGAGATCAGCGCCGAGACGGCGCTGGAGCTGATCAATATCCGTTACTTTGGCCTGGAAGAGCGCTGAACAGAAATTGTGCGGAAAGATAATGAGTAGAAGTTTCGTAAAAGAAGGTATAGAAACGTTGACAGCCATATTTCTCCATGCTATACTCAAGCCAGCCAAATTTTGACCACTTTCGCGTGGAGAAGGAGCATGTTTATGGGAAAGTTTGTCATCCGCACTGTACCCTCCGGTATCAAGTTTGACCTGAAGGCTACCAACGGTCAGGTCATTGCTACCTCTGAGGTCTACACCACCAAGGCTGCCTGCAAGAACGGTGTTGCCAGCGTCCAGAAGAATGCGCCCAAGGCTAAGGTGGAAGATCAGACCGCCGAAGGCTTTGAGAAGCTGACCCATCCCAAGTTTGAGATGTATGTGGACAAGGCCGGCGAGTATCGCTTCCGCCTGAAGGCCACCAACGGTCAGGTCATTGCCGTCTCTGAGGGCTATGTGGCCAAGGCATCCTGCATCAATGGTATCGAGAGCGTCCAGAAGAACGCCGTCGATGCTGAGATTGTGGAAGAGTAAGTCTGAACACGCGATGAACAGCCAGACCGGGCACCGGAAGGTGCCCGGTCATTTTGTCTGCTTCCGGCGGCGTTGACAGTCGAGAGAGGGGAGTTTATAATAAAATAATTGAAACAGAGGGGGAAACCTGAGGGATTCTCCGGGATACTATGGGATGATATGAGGGATTCAAATGAAAAAATGGATGCTGCTTCTGACGCTGACGCTCTGCCTGCTGCTGACCGGCTGCTCTGCCGGCCAGGAGGAGTCGGTTGAGCTGGACCAGACCCTTGCCGCCGCGGCGGAGGGAGAGATCCTCTGGGAGGAATATGCCTGGGGTACAGCCAGGTCGGTTATTGAGGCGGAGGAGATCACCTCGTCCATGGAAGAGGGAGAGGACTACGTCTTTTACGACAAGGGCGGCAGATATGCTGGTGAGCTCATTGTCAATGGCCAGTGGCAGGAGGAAGAGTGCCAGTACTATTACTGCTTTAACGAAAAGGATCAGCTGGTGTCGGTTATGATTCTGCTCAACGCTGGAGACTCTGACGAGGAGATGATTGAGTGCTTTGAGCAGCAGGTGTCTGAGCTGCGGGCACAGTGGGGCGAGCCGTCCGCCGTGGGCAACGAGTTTGACAGCGGAGCGTATACCGAGTTGGAGGACTTTATCGACGCTGTCAAGAGCGAGGGCAGCTTTTCTCTTTGGATGGATGAGGCAGGGAATCAGGTTCTGATCAGTGCCTACAAGGAAAAGGCAGATATCGAGGTGTTGATCCGCTATACCGCCGCCGGTCAGGACGACTGAGCTGGAGGAGAAAGGAAGGGAATCTGTAGCGATGAAACGAGCTGTTTTGTTTGCTCTGGCTGCACTGCTGACGCTGGGCCTGTCCGGCTGCGCCATGAAGGAATTGACCTGCGATCACTGCGGAAAGGCGGTGACGGTGTCTCAGCGCTCCAATATGGAGGAAGACTGGATTATTTTCTGTCCGGAGTGCAATGAGGAGCTGTTCGGTGACGATCCCGTTGTAGGCGACGGACGCGCCGAGGCGTAAGAGAAACTGACGGGGGAGACAAGAGACGGTCTCCCCCTTTCTGCGCTTGAAAGCGGAGACAGCCTGTGCTAGGATATCTGAGAGAGAACTTTGTTTTGGAGGAACGGGAATGAAAACGACCACAAAAGCCTGTCTGGCGGAGATTGCCGCCAACGCCATCTTTGGCTTTAGCTTCCTCTTTTCCAAAGTAGCGTTGGAGTCGCTAACTCCTTCGGTGCTGGTAGCAGTCCGGTTCGCGGTGGCCTTTCTGGCGCTGAATCTGCTGTTGGTACTGGGGAAGGCCAGACTGGATCTCAAGGGTAAGCCGGTGAAATGGCTGCTGCTCATGGGGCTGGTTCAGCCTGTCGCCTACTTTATCTGCGAGACCAACGGAATCGCCCTGACCACCGCCTCGTTCTCCGGTATTATAATCGGACTGATCCCGGTGGCCGGACTGGTGGCCGGCGCTCTGGTGCTGAAGGAAAAGTGTACGCCTTTTCAGGTGGTCTGTACCCTGCTGTCTGTGGTGGGCGTGGCCATGACCACCAGCGGAGGTTTGGGTACAGTCTCTGTTCCCGGCTTTCTGCTGCTCATGGGCGCGGTTCTGTCGGCCACGGCATTCTCCCTGATGAGTCGGAAAACCTCGGAGTTCTTCAGTCCCTTTGAGAAGACCTACGTCATGTTTGCTCTGGGCAGCGTCGTCTTTGCCCTGATGGCGCTGGGAGAGAGCAGAGGGGACCTTGCCTCCATCGCCGTCCAGCTTGCTGATCCCGGTATCTGGATCAGTATCCTTTATCTGGCCGTGGGCTCCTCGGTCTGTGCCTTCCTGCTGGTCAACTATGCTCTGAGCCATCTGCCCGCCAGCCGGGCGGCCATTTTCTCTAACTTTACCACCGTCATCTCGGTGCTGGCCGGTATTTTCCTGCTGGGCGACGAATTTACCCCCGTCCAGCTGGCAGGTATCGCCATTATTACCGCAAGTGTCTTTGGCGTCTCCTGGCAGAAAACGCCGACTGAGGAATAAAAAGAGAAAAACAGCTGTTCATAGAGAGGGAAACCTGCTATGATAGCTGTATTAAACAGAAAAGGAGCCACTTCCATGGATATCAAGAAAAAAATCGAAGAGATCGTCACCAAGCTCATGAAGGATGAGAAGCTGCGCCGTCAGTTTGAAAAGGACCCTGTGTCAGCTCTGGAAAAGCTGCTGGGCATCGACCTGCCTAACGATCAGCTGGATCAGCTGGTCACCGGCATCAAGGCCAAGCTGGCTGCCGATTCCATCGGCGATATGCTGGGCGGCCTGGGCGGTCTGTTCAAGAAGTAATCAAAAGGCGAACGGCAAAAAGCCGTTCGCCTTTTTCGTTTTGAAAGGAGAAAAATGGCATAACAAATAGGGGTGCCGGAACGTAACTTTGTGTCGAAGTGTGTATGCAACGAATGAAATGATGTGCCTAGTTTCTCTCAGTTGGTCAAAAGAGTGAATTTTTAGTGTATAATAGAGAAAAATAAGGCACAAAATTGTGTGAAATGCTCACAAGTTACGGCAAGGTAATTTGACAAAGTGTATATGGATTGGTATACTGAGACGAAGAGAGGAGGGGTTATATGAAAAGCGCGCTGCTGCGTCTCCGGGAGGTTGCCTCCAGGTTAAGCACAACGGAACGGGAGATCGCGGATTATCTGCTCTCTCACCCTCAGGAGGTAGTCGATCTGAGTATCCATGAGGTGGCTAAACGGACCTTCTCCTCTCCGTCGAGCATCGTCCGGCTCTGCCACCATGCCGGCTTCTCCGGCTTTAAGGAGTTCCGGAAAGCGGTTACGTACGAGCTGGCTGTCCGGGACCAGTCCGACCAGGACTGCCGGCAGGATATCACCAGAAACGACACGCCGGAAGATATTATCCGTAAGATCACTGGCAAAAATATCCTCTCTTTGGAAGATACCAAGAGCCTGCTGGAGCCGGGCAGTCTGGAACAGAGTGTGGCGCTGATTGGAAAGGCCAAGGTGATCTATGTCTTTGGCATGGGAGCCTCCCTCAATGTGGCCCGGGATATCTGCCTGAAGCTGCTGCGGCTCAATAAGCTCAGCGTCATTCGGGACGATTTCCACTCCCAGCGTCTGCAGGCCGGAAAGACCACCGACAAGGATCTGGGAATTATCGTCTCCTACTCCGGGGAGACGGAAGAGATGGTGGAGTGCATGAAGGTGATGAAGGATAACGGCACCCCCATGATTGCCATCACCCGCTGTGCAAGAACGCCGGTCTCGGAGCTGGCTGACGTGAAGCTCTATGTGGCTTCCGGCGAGTCTCTCTTCCGGAACGGGAATATGTCCTCCCGGGTGGCCCAGTTCAATGTGGCCGATATCCTCTATACCGCTGTGGCCAACCGCGACCATGACCAGTCCCTCTATCATCTGGATCAGACCGAGTACCGGAAGGAAGAGAACCTCTGAGAGAGGAATATGGACAGAAATATGACAGCCGCCCCGATCATAAGGTCGGGGCGGCGTTTTTATACGTGTGTCTGCCGGGGAAGCTTATTCGGTGATATGGGCGTGGTTGTTGATATGGTCCATGCAGTAGCAGTGGTAGCCGGCGCAGCGGGAGCAGTAGCGGAAGTCCAGATCGGGGAAATCCACATCGGTCCGGCCGCAGACGGCACATTTATGGGTGTACTCCCGCTTCTGGAAGTCCTTGGCCGCCTTCTTGAACTGGATGACGTTGCTCTTCTGGCTGTGCTTGGCTCGGCCGCGGATCCGGCCGGACTGATACATCAGATCCTCCCAGAAGAAGATCAGATAGTTGAGCACCGACACCAGCACCAGCAGCGCGCCGCCCACATCCAGGCGGATCAGGCTGCCCAGGAAGGACAGCGCCAGCATAGCACCGCTGATCCAGGCCATATACTTCATCTTAATGGGAATAAAGAAGAACAGCAGCAACTGGGTATCCGGATAGAGGGTGGCAAAGGCGAGGAAGAGGGTGGTTTCCAGATAGCTGGTGGAGGCATAGCCGGTGAACATACCGATGAGGATGGTCAGCAGCAGGCCCAGCCCGTAGTAGCAGGTGAACTTGGCCGTGCCCCATTCCCGCTCCAGCGTCGTGCCCAGGAACCAGAGGAAGTACATAGCCAGCAGGAAGGAGAACAGGCTCTGTCCCCAGGTGGTAAAGACGAAGGTGACCAGACGCCAGACCTGTCCCTGCAGAATGAGGGCGCGGTTAAAGGAGAGAAGACTGGAGATGCCTACCGTGGAATAGGTCAGCATATCCAGAATGTAGACGGCGACGCTGCCGATGATAAGAACGAGGGTCAGATTGGGGATACCGAACCGGGGGTGATTGAAACAGAACCGGTCGATCAGATTGCTGAGCTTTTTCACAGGACGTAGCCTCCTTGGACAGACTGCTTGAGAATACCTCTATTCTAACCGTCTTGCGCCGGGAAGTCTACCTGAATTTATGAACAATTGCCGGGTCGAGAGGGAAAATGCCAAACGGAAACAAACGAGCCGTCCCGAAGGACGGCTCGTTATATTTATCTCATGCCCGCTTACTCTGCGGGATCGGTATCTACGATCAGACCATAGCCTCCGTCTTCACGGGCATAGACCACGGCAAAGGCGCCGCCGTCGTCGTCATTGCGGAACGCAAAGAAGGTGTGCCCCAGCAGATTCATCTGCATAATGGCCTCTTCCACACCCATGGGCGCCAGCAGGAACTTCTTGGCCCGGACGACCTCCAGATGCTCCTCCTTCTCCTCCACAGCCGGGGCAGCCAGCTCGGCGGGATCAAAGGCGTCGCTTCTCAGACGCTTGGCCAGGCGGGTCTTGTTCTTGCGGATCTGACCCTCGATGGTGTTGACAACTGCATCAATGGCAGAATACATATTGTCGGAGTAGGATTCGGCACGGAAAATGGAGCTGCCGGTACGCACGGTCAGTTCGATCTTGACCTGGTTCCGCTTCTTTTCCTGAAAGCGGACGGTCGCCTCGGCATCTGCATTAAAGTACCGGTCTAATTTACCGACCTTCTTTTCGGCATATGCGATGACCTTCTCCGGCTGGGTGGACTTCTTGTCGATGAATGCGAATTTCATGCGATTCAGCTCCTTCCTTGGTAGGTACTGAAAGGGCAGATCCCTTTCGTTGGTACTATTATACCACAAAGCGGAGAAATGGAAAGGGTTATTTTGTGAATTTTATAAAAATGATTTCGAAAGAAAAGGGGGCTTGATAAAAACGAAACGATTTCCGGCTGAAATGAAAGAAGATCTGGGATTACTTTGCGGAAAGAGGAAGAAATTTCCCGGATCGGATATTTTGCCGGAGCGCTCAGGGAGAGAGGGCCAGCTGTGGAAAGAGCAGAAGCAGATGAAGCAGCGAGATCAGAACGATGACCAGCAGAAAGATAATCACCGGCGCCAGGATCAGCCCCAATATCCGCAGCCAGGGTCGGGAGGAGCGCATAAAAGGGAAGAAACGCTGAATATCCATATAGTTGCAGTAGAACAGGATGGGCAGAAAGCCCAGCAGAAAAAAGGTCAGATGCAGGAGCCAGCGGGATATCAGCGTTTGCTCGGCGGAGGTGTCCACCCGGAAGGAAAAGATGATAATAAACAGATAACAGGGCAGAGCCAGCAGCATTTTCGCCGGATGCAGGGTACGAAAGCCGGGCGGCAGCCATTCATACCGAACCCGGCGCATTCGCTGGAGCACACGCTGCAGCTCCCATGCCCCGGCGTAGCGGTCTTTGGGGTTGAGTTTGAGACAGCGACGAATAACCCGCTCCAGAGAGCCTCTGGCGGTTTTCTGCCAGGGAAGAGCGCCGGTAAGCAGCATATTCATGAGCACCCCCACGGCGTACAGATCGGTCTGAGGTGTAGAGGAGGAAAAACCGTACTGTTCCGGCGCGGCAAATCCGGCGGTGCCCAGCAGGACAGTGTCCCGGCTTTCTCCGGCGTTCTCCGGCTTGGCCGCGCTGAAATCCAGCAGCTTGACTGTGCCCTCGGCGGTCAGTATCACGTTGGAGGGTTTGATATCCCGGTGAATAATAGCAGGTTCCATGGCGTGGAGCCGGGTCAGGATCTGGCAGAGCTGGAGGGCAATGTCAATGACCTCCTGCTCGGAAAACAGACCCTGCTCCTCCAGCAGCTCGGCCAGCGTGGAGCCGGGCAGATACTCTTCAATGATGGTCAGCCGGGCTCCGCCGGAAGGGTCCGGATGGGCATGAAGTTCATGAATCAGCGGAGTGTGCTCCACCGGATGCTCCATAAGCTGCTGATAGAGTTCCGGGTGGTAGCAGTGAAGCTGTTTTTTTACATACAGTTGCCCGTCGGACTGACTCCGGACCAGCATGACATGGCCCCGGGGGCAGAGCGGGGTTATATCTGTGTAGGCTGGGGCGGCAGAAGCGGTTTGCACGAACATAAATTCTCCCAAAATGGTGGTTTTCTTTTGATGCGGATCTATTATAATGATATCACTTCAGTCCACTATATCACTGCCTTCTCCGGGAGGCAAGAGCCGGAAGGATGAGGAGCGCTATGCAGCTTTACGATAAAGATACTGATGATCTGATGAAAACGCTGGAAAAGGCGGGAATAGCGGAAGCCAGAGACTATATCCAACATAATTTTCAGGCTGGAGTCCCCAGCTTCTCTGGCTATATGGACGAGCTGCTGGCCCAGAAGGGACTCAAACGGCAGGATGTACTCATCAAAGCTGACCTCTCGCAGAAATACGGCTACAAGCTTCTGTCGGGAGAGGCCCATACAACAGACCGGGACAAGATCCTTCGGATTTGCTTTTCTATGGAGATGACGCTCAAGGAGACCCAGCGGGCACTGAAGCTCTACGGTATGAATGAGCTCTATCCGAAAGATAAGCGGGACGTGCTGCTGATCGTGGCGCTGGGACAAAAGATTCATGACATCGACCGGGTCAATGAACTGTTGAAGGGGGAGGGGATGCCCCCGCTTTACGACGTGGACCGGGAATGACAGGTTCTATCATAATACCGTTGATCCCTGCGGGATTTTCCCCTGATTTGGTGGAAAAATCCGGCAGGGATCCTGCTATAGTAAGAGAAACTAATTTGGGGAGGTATATCAAATGAGAAAGAAAAGAATGTTTGCCCTGCTGCTGGCCCTTGGCCTGCTGCTGTCGCTGCTGACTGGCTGCTCGGGAGAACAGGGCGGACAGGCACCGGAGACCGGAGAGTCTGCTGAGGAACTGACCGACTATGAGCACTCGGTGGGTCTGAGTATGAAAATGGCTCCCGGCTTTACCGAGACCGACATAGAGGGCATTATGGCCGGCTATGAAGGAGAGGCAGCCAATGTGCGGATCGAGGCAGAGCGGTTTGACCAGCTGGAGGCGCTGGGCTATGCCGGAGAAGAGATGACGGCGGCGGAGTACGGCCAGTTGATCCGGGATGCCTACGGACTGGAGGGAGAGGTGGCAGAAGACGAGTACGGAACAGCCTTTCTGCCCTATAGCCAGCTGGTGCAGGAGATAGAGGTCAGCTACTATGCCTTCTTCCATAAGGGAGAGGACGCCTTCTGGACGGTCACCTTCATGTGCTTTGCTGAGACGGCGGATCAGCTGGAGGGAGACTTCCATCTTTGGGCCAGCACAGTGGAGACCGGCCCTGCTCCGGCAGCTCAGGCGGAGAGCGAAGCATAAGAGCTGAGTCGGAAGAAATCAGAAAAAAGACCGGGACAGGGTCCCGGTCTTTTTTGGTTGCGTTTCGTTGACGCTCAGAGCACAGCCGAGGCATGGCGGGTCACATGGCAGTTGATATTGACCGCGCAGGGCAGGCCGGCAATATGGGTGGGATGAGGAAGAATACTTACCTTCAGGGCGGTAGTATTGCCGCCCAGCCCCTGAGGCCCGATGCCCAGCCGGTTGATCCTGTCCAGAATGCGGGCCTCCATGGCCGCGTAATAGGGGTCGGGATTTTCCTGGTCCAGCGGCCGCAGCAGCGCCCGCTTGGCCAGAATGGCCGACAGCTCAAAGTCGCCGCCCAGACCCACGCCTACCACGATGGGAGGGCAGGGGTTGGAGCCGGCCCGGGAGACGGCCTCGACAATGGTGTCCTCAACCTGCTGGGGGGTAACAGAGGGCTTGAGCATGGTGAGACTGGCCATATTCTCGCTGCCGAAGCCCTTGGGAGCTACAGTGATGGACAGCCGGTCGCCTTCTACCAGACGGAGATGGACAATGGCCGGGGTGTTGTCGTTGGTATTGACCCGGCGGAGAGGGTCTTCCACCACGCTGCAGCGGAGATAACCCTCGGTATAGCCCCGGGACACGCCCAGATTAATGGCATCGGTCAGCAGACCGCCGGAGATATGGACCTCCTGCCCCAGATCGCAGAAGACAACGGCCATGCCTGTGTCCTGGCAGATAGGCAGGCGCTTTTCTTGGGCAAACGTGTAGTTTTCCACCAGATCGCCCAGAATAGACCGGCCCACAGGAGACTGCTCCTGCTCTTTGGCTGAGCAGAGGGCACAGCGGACGTCCCGGGGCAGGACACAGTTGGCCTCAATGCACAGATCCCGAACGGTCTGGACGATGGTATCAAATTGGATCTCTCTCATAGTCCTTGACCTCCTGTCAAAGCTTGATCGGACAGGGCTTCCGGCGCCGGAAAAGGGTCAGATAGCGGAAACCGTTGGCCTCCAGCAGGGCGTTGCTCTCTGCCAGCCCCTTGCCCATATGCGCGCAGCAGTGGGAGTCGGTGCCCACGGTGACGTATTCGCCGCCTTCTTCCCGGAACAGGCCCAGAAGCCAGCCGTATTCGGCCATCAAATTTTGGGAGCGGCAGCTGTTGACTTCAATGGCCTTGCCGTTTTTTGCAACCATGGACAGAATATACCGCAGCCGATCCTCAAAGTCGGTCAGACCGATCTCCACGCCGTCCCGCTCTCTCATATACCGGAGCGGATAGGGAATATGTCCCACCGAATCATAGCCGTCCCAGAGGACCATCTCCTCAATGGCGGTCAGATAGTCGTCCAGATAGAGCCGGCACTGCTGGGCAGAGGTGAAGGAGACGAAATAATGGTCCTCCCGGTTGAGTTTGGGGGTGGCAAAGTGGATCGAGCCGATGGCAAAGTCTAGCCCGGGCTCGGAGAGGGCCAGCCGGGCACACTCGGGGTTCTCGTGGGCATTTCCGATCTCAATACCGTAAAGCAGCTCCACCGGCAGATCCTTCAGCGCCAGAGCGGCCTGATGCTCCTTCCGGGTCTCCGTCCAGTCCCAGGGCGCGGAGAGCCCGGCCTTATCCTGAACCAACTCATAGTGGTCGGTAAAGCAGAGGGCCTGGATGCCCAGCTGGGCGGCGGTCCGGGCCAGATCTGCCCGATGGTCCTTGCCATCGTAGGAGATGAGAGAATGTAAATGGGTATCAATGAGGGGCATAAGTTTCACCTCGGAAAACAAATAGGGACACGCCGCAGGCGTACCCCTATTGTACTTTGTTTTTTTCGCATTGTCAAAGCCGTCACAGCAGACGGTAGAAAAGCCCGTGTCTGCTGCAGTGCCAGAGCAGAATGCCGTGGCCCCGGCGGGGAAGCCGGATCTGCAGATCCCACTCCGGATACTGCTTCACCAGCGTCAGCCGGTCGGCTGAGGCGAGGGCTGCGAAGGTGATATAATGGGCCTTGGTCATGGGATGGCAGGCGGTGAGAAACCACTCATCTTCCACCTGCTCAACGGTGAGATCATGATCGGCGTCTGCCTTGACCGGGGTCAGCGGTTCCAGTGTCTGGCCGCAGCAGGCGATCTGAGCGGTCCCCGCAGCGGTAATGAGATTGCCGCAGTGGGGACAGACGTAATATTTCAGCTTCTTCATATTTCCTCCCAACGGATCCTGAGCTTCGGCTTTCCCGGCCAGCAGGGCGGCGAGGTCCAGTCCCAGTGTCCGGGACAGGACAGGCAGCAGGGAGACATCCGGTACGCCTTTGCCTGTCTCCCACTTGCTCACCGCCTTGTCACTTACGTGGAGGAGCTGAGCAAGTTCCCTTTGGGTCAGGCCCAACCCTCTCCGCTGCTCGGCAATAAGCAGACCGATCTTTTTCTTGTCCATTTGACCTACCTCCTGATCTGCCTTGATGATAGCAGTCAGACGGCGGTTTGACAACCTACCAAACGTAGAGCCCTCTGCCAACGCAGAGGGCTCGGGATTTATGATTCTTTGCGGTGGGGGCAGGAGGCGGAGCAGCCGGAACAGTTGCCGGAGCAGCCGCCCTGTTTCTTCGCCTGCCGCAGAGCGAGAACCGCGGCCACCAGAATCGCTGCCAACAGCAGCCAGCTCAGCGCGTTCATCAGACCAACCCAACGGCCAGGCCGATCAGACGGACCAGCAGTGCGCATAGCCAGGCGATGGCGCACTGACCGATTACTACGGCTACAGCCCACTTGCCGCCCAATTCCTGCTTAACGGCGGCAACGGCGGCGACGCAGGGCGTATAGAGCAGACAGAAGATCAGCATAGAGGCGGCATCCAGAGGGGACATGACCGCGGTGAGAGTGGTAGTGGTTCCATAAAGGACGGTCAGCGTGGATACCACGCTCTCTTTGGCCATGAATCCGGTAATGAGGGCAGTAGCTACTCGCCAGTCGCCCAGACCCAGAGGAACAAGGAGGGGAGCCAGATAACCGGCCGCGATAGCCAGCATGCTCTCCTGAGGATTGGAGACGAAGTTCATATGGAAATCAAAGGTCTGCAGGAACCAGACCACGATAGTGGCCACAAAGATCACGGTGAAGGCCCGCTGGAGGAAGTCCTTGGCCTTGTCCCAGAGCAGATGAGCTACGTTCTTGGCCCCGGGCATCCGGTAGTTGGGGAGCTCCAGCACAAAGGGAACTGCCTCACCCTTGAAAGCGGTGTTCTTAGAGATCAGAGCGACCAGAATACCGACCAGAATGCCGAGAAAATAGAGGCCTACCATGATCAGACCGCTGTGGGCGGGGAAGAAGGCGTCGACGAAGAAGGCGTAGATGGGCAGCTTTGCCGAGCAACTCATGAAGGGGGTCAGCAGGATAGTCATCTTTCTGTCCCGTTCCGAGGGGAGCGTCCGGCTGGCCATAACACCAGGTACGGTGCAGCCAAAGCCCATAAGCATGGGAACGATGCTTCGGCCGGAGAGACCGATCTTCCGGAGCAGTTTGTCCATGACAAAGGCTACCCGGGCCATATATCCGCTGTCTTCCAGCAGAGAGAGGAAGAAGAAGAGAACTACGATAACAGGTACAAAGCTGAGCACACTGCCCACGCCGTTGAAGATACCGTCAATGATCAGCGAATGGAGATGATGATTGACCTGTCCGGCTGTGAGCGCGGCGTCAACCAGCTCGGTGAGTATGCCGATCCCGCCTTCCAGCAGTTGCTGAAGCCAGGCGCCGATAACGTTGAAGGTCAGGTGGAAAATGAGGGCCATAATGGCGACAAAGGCGGGTATGGCGGTATACTTGCCGGTGAGGAACTTATCCAGCTTCCGGCTGCGCTCATGCTCCCGGCTCTCCCGGGGCTTAATGACCGTCTTGTCGCAGAGACTTTGAATGAAGGAGAAGCGCATATCAGCCATGGCTGCGGCCCGGTCCAGACCCCGCTCGGTCTCCATCTGTACAATAATATGTTCCAGCATCTGCTGCTCGTTTTCCGACAGATGCAGCGCCTGCAGAATCAGCGCGTCTCCCTCCACCAGTTTGCTGGCGGCGAAGCGGGCGGGAATTCCGGCAGCGGCGGCATGATCTTCGATCAGATGGGTGATACCGTGGATGCAGCGGTGGAGGGCGCCGTTGTGGTCGTCCTTGCCGCAGAAGTCCATCCGGCCCGGCCGCTCCTGATATTTGGCGATGTGCAGCGCATGATCTACCAGCTCTTGAATGCCTTCGTTTCGGGCGGCGGAGATGGGGACGACGGGAATACCCAGCAGCTCCTCCATCTCATTGATACGGATAGAGCCGCCGTTGCCCTTTACCTCGTCCATCATGTTCAGGGCCAGAATCATGGGCGTACCCAACTCCATCAGCTGCATGGTCAGGTAGAGATTGCGCTCAATATTGGTGGCGTCAACAATGTTGATAATGGCCGTAGGCTTTTCCTGTAAAATAAAGTTCCGGGAGACCAATTCCTCGCTGGAATAGGGAGAGAGGGAGTAAATACCGGGCAGGTCGGTGACCAGTGTGTTGCTGTGGCCGCGGATAACGCCGTCTTTCCGATCCACAGTGACGCCGGGGAAGTTGCCGACGTGCTGATTGGCGCCGGTAAGCTGGTTAAAGAGGGTCGTCTTGCCGCAGTTCTGGTTGCCGGCCAGAGCGAAGGTCAGAGTTGTTCCCTCGGGGAGCGGATGCTCATCTGCCTTGACGTGGTATCTTCCCCCTTCACCCAGACCGGGATGAACAGGCTCCGGGGCGTCGGGAGAGGGAGAGGGACGCTTGCGCCTCTCCTGCTCGGTAATGGGCTGAATCTGGATCTGAGCCGCGTCAGCCAGACGGAGTGTCAGCTCATATCCGTGGAGCCGCAGTTCTATGGGATCACCCATGGGGGCATACTTCATCAAAGTGACTTCAGTTCCAGGAATAACGCCCATGTCCAGAAAGTGCTGACGAAGCGCGCCCTGTCCGCCGACAGACTTGATCACGGCAGAAGCGCCAATGTCGAGTTGGTTCAAAGTCATAGAGAATGATCCTTTCATGGAAAAGTTTGATATGTCTAATTTATTCCATTGAGTCTGAAATGTCAAGAGGTTATGTAAAAATTTGGAAAAAACAGAGAAAAGGCCTGCTCAAGTTTGCGGGTTTTCTGAGAAAAGGAAATAAAATACCGGCCGGGACAGAGAGGTTGCCTGTCCCGGCCGGTGTGCTTTTATCTGGTTGTGAATGGCTCAGCGCTTCTTGCTGAAGAAGCCCTTTTTCGGCTCGTAGCTCTCGCCGGACATGGCGGCTTCGAACTGTCGCAGAGCCTCCTTCTGGGCGGCGTTGAGATTGGTAGGAACCTGAACGCTGACGGTGACGTACTGATCGCCCCGACGGTCGCTGCGCAGATAGGGGATACCCTTGTTTCTCAGCCGGAAGGTGGAGTTGGGCTGGGTGCCGGCGGGGATAGTATACTTCACTTTGCCGTCAATCGTGGGGATCTCCAGCTCGGCGCCCAGAGCGGCCTGAGTGAAGGAGATATTATGATTATAGTACACATCATTTTCCTCACGGACGAAATAGGCGTGGGGAATGATCTCGACGCCAATCAGCAGATCGCCGTTGGGACCGCCGTTGCGGCCGGCGTGGCCCTGATTGGGCATGGAAATGGCCTGACCATCGTTGATGCCCTTGGGAACTTTGACGGTGATCTTCTTGTTCCGGCGGACCGCCGCCTTGCCTTTGCAGGTGGGGCAGGGGTTGCGGATGATCTTGCCGCTGCCGCCGCAGGCCGAACAGGGCTGCGTGCTGGACATGACGCCGAAGGGGGTCCGGGTCTGGACCTGAACGGAGCCTGTGCCGCGGCAGGTAGAGCAGGTTTCGGGGGAGTGTCCTTCGGCGCAGCCGTTGCCGCCGCAGGTGGAGCAGGTTTCGATCCGGGAGATCTCCACTTCCTTTTCGCAGCCGAAGGCGGCCTCTTCAAAGGTGAGACGGACGGTGGCCCGGAGGGTCTGACCCTTCTGGGGACCGTTCCGGCGGGCGGTGGTACCGCCAAAGCCGCCGCCGAATCCGCCGCCAAAGAAGGAGGAAAAGATATCGCCGAAGTCGCCGCCGAAATCAAAGCCGCCGCCATAAGCGCCGCCGGCGCCGGCGCCGTAGTTGGGATCTACGCCGGCAAAGCCAAACTGATCGTAGCGGGCCTTCTTGTTCTCGTCGGAGAGGATCTCGTAGGCCTCGTTGACCTCCTTGAACTGGCGCTCGGCCTCCACGTCGCCGGGGTTCAGGTCGGGGTGATATTTCTTGGCCAGCTTGCGGTAGGCCTTTTTGATCTCGTCCTGAGAAGCTGAGCGCTCCAGGCCGAGTACTTCGTAGTAATCACGTTTATCTGCCATATTCGTTTCACTTCCTCATGGCTTATATTGGCCACACAGGGCGTGGCAGTATCCTGCCACGCCCGGAGGGATCGGTTCTTATCGGAGAGGCTTACTTGTCGTCGTCAACCACTTCGTAGTCGGCGTCGTAATAGTCCTGGCCGCCGCCGCTGTTGGCGTTGGGGTCATAGCCGGCGCCGGGGTTGCCCTGAGGATTGGCCTGCTGATAGAGCTTGGAAGAGATCTCATAGAACTTCTGCTGCAGGTCCTCGGTAGCGGCCTTGATGGCCTCGGTGTCGTTGCCCTTCAGAGCGTCCTTCAGAACGGACAGCTTGCTCTCCAGAGCGGACTTGTCTTCGGCGGGAATCTTGCCGTCCAGCTCGGTCAGAGCCTGCTCGGTCTGGTAGACCATCTGATCGCCGTGGTTACGGGTATCTACCTCGTCCTTGCGCTTGGCGTCCTCGGCGGCATACTGCTCAGCCTCACGAACGGCCCGGTCGATGTCCTCCTTGGACAGGTTGGAGGAGGCGGTGATGGTGATGTTCTGGCTCTTGCCGGTGCCCTTATCCATGGCGGAGACGTTTACGATGCCGTTGGCGTCGATGTCGAAAGTGACCTCGATCTGAGGGATACCCCGGCGGGCGGGAGCGATGCCGTCCAGATGGAAGCGGCCCAGAGTCTTGTTGTAAGCGGCCATCTCGCGCTCGCCCTGAAGGACGTGAACCTCAACGGAGGTCTGGTTGTCGGCGGCGGTGGAGAAGATCTGGCTCTTCTTGACGGGGATGGTGGTGTTGCGGTCAATCAGCTTGGTGAACACGCCGCCCATGGTCTCGATACCCAGAGACAGGGGGGTGACGTCCAGGAGCAGCAGGCCCTTAACGTCGCCGGCCAGGACGCCGCCCTGGATGGCAGCGCCGATGGCTACGCACTCGTCGGGGTTGATGCCCTTGAAGCCATCCTTGCCGGTGATCTTCTTGACTGCTTCCTGAACGGCGGGGATACGGCTGGAGCCGCCCACCAGCAGGACCTTATCCAGCTCGTTGGCAGAGAGCTTGGCGTCG
>JAFQNL010000016.1 GCA_017395935.1 Oscillospiraceae bacterium | reverse complement strand
TCTCTCGCCTCCGTTCGTTTAACACGCAGGTCTGTGGGCGATGTAGTGATGGCCTCATATTCCCGGGGCGTGGTGTGAAACGCCACAGGCACATGGTTATAACCGATGCAGAGCAGTCCCTCACCGCGCCGGAAGCGGGTGATCTGCCGCACCTCATCCTCGGACAGGTTGAGCTTATCCTGAATGAGCCGAGCCTCCTGTTCCTCCATCTGCATGACCAGCTTGATACGGCTGGCGTCAAGAATACCTTTGCCGTAGCTGCCGCCCTCAAGGCCAAACAGATCCTGCATTCCCTGTGTACTTGTCACCGCGATACCGCCAAGGCCGCGTATGGTCTTCACCATTTCCAGCACGAAACCCGCTGCCTGCGGATTGGCCGTAGCACCTACAAGGCTCCACAGCTCGTCTGCCAGCAGTGCGGAGAGGTCTGCTTCGCAGTTCATGATGAGATCATAGGCAATGCTGGTGGCCCAGAAAGTACCGTCCGCGATCATGTCATCAGGCATACCGGACAGGTCGAGGACGATGTATTTGTTGTCCAGATCAATGTCATTCCGGGACGCCAGAGCCGAAGCAGAACCACTCACATAGCGGGAGAGCACCACGGCCAGATGCCGGGTATCCGGGTCCTGATAGAGAACCTCATACCAGTCTGAGATGATGGGCATTTTACGGAAATTGCCGTCCTCATCCACGATGGTGCTGTTGTCAAAGGTGATGCCGTAGCGGCTGTATACCTCCACCAGCGAGGAGTCCAGTCGGCTCTTATCCTCTTCGCCCAGATCCTTTTTCTTCAGAGAAAACCAGATGATGAGCTGTGCGATCTTGTCAGCCAGAACGGAGTCATCACGGGCAGCGATGTTTTTGAGCTTAGCATAAGAGTCCAGAGACTTTCTCCGAATGGCCATGAGGTTGGGACAGTCCTTGGAGGATGGGGACATTCGCAGGTACAAGCCGCCCAGCTTTTCACACAGGGGGCGGAACTCATGTCCTTTTTTAGGCGCTATGATGATGACTCGCTTGCCCTGTTGCCGGAGTCGGCCGCCAAGGCACTGGAGCGTCACCGTCTTGCCCGCGCCGGTGGAGCCCCCGATCCACCAGTTGCCGTTGGTGTATTTGTAGTCATCATAGGGGTCCAGAAAGACCGGAGAGCGGTTGTAAAGGTTCAGACCGAGAAAGATACCGTTGTGGTCACTCAGTTCGTAGGAGGCAAAAGGAAAGGCCGCAGCGACGCCCGAAGTCAGGGCATTGCGCCGGGCCTTTCGCTCAATGTCCGGATCAAGGGCCAGAATGGGCAGCGAAGAAAGGAATGCCTGCTCGTTTTTATAGTCACAGCGCCGCGCGATCATATCGACGGATACGCACAGCTTTTCTACCTCTGTGACCCGCTGTTCCAGCGTTTCCGGGTCGGGAGCAGTAACCTCGATCAGGGTGTGCATATAGTAGAAATCCTCGCCCTGACGGTTCATCACGTCCTTCAGATAAAGACCAGAGCTGATGGCGCTGTCCAGTTCCTCGTAGTCCTGGCGGGTATCACCCACATCCCGCATACGGGAGCGGTTGACCATGGTAGTCTGCGAGATCTTGGATAGGATTTTTTCCTTGGACTGCCGCTTTACAAGAAAGCTCATATTGACGCCTTCTCCGGCCTCCACCAAGGGCGCAAGCCAGCAGGAGCCAACCGTGGTGGTGTATCCGTAACCCGTGACATAGAGATAGGTATGAAAAACGCCATCCACTACGATGTAGTCACGGCTTTTGGTGTCCACGGTGGTCGGAGACAGAATATCCAGTATGGTTGTAGAGCCGGCTTCCAGCTCTGTAAGGTCCGGTTTTTCTTCGCCAAAGATCAGCGTTTTCAAAAGAGGCTGTTTCTCGTTCTGCTCCTCTTTGACCTGCTTTGTCTTTTTGGTCTTTTCGGGGGCGGACTTTGCCGCCGGTTTCTTTTTGGTTTTTTTCTTCGCCTGCATCGTCTCACTCCTCGTAAATGCCGTGTACGGCAGTGGTCATATCAAAGACACCATCGGGTAAACGAACCCGCTGGCTGGTCTTCTTGCTCAGGATCTCATACAGAAGCTTGAGAATAAAGTTATCACAGTAGCGCGGCTCCATAACTTCCAACTCACAAAGATCCAGATACCGACGTGCGGTGTCGGCCTCCTCATTGAGCCGCTGAACAATGGCCTGCACAGTGTTTCGTTTCGCCCGCATATTCGCTTCGTATTGGAACACCAGAAAGAAGCGATGGCGCATGGCATTGCTGGCTATGCCGTGGCCGATCTCCCGGATGTTGTCCTCGATCATCTCCCGGCACGCCTCGTTGTCCTCATGCTCCGCATAACGCTGCATCTGCTCCACATACGCCTGAGTATCCGCAGGCAGCGTTCTGGCGATCATCTGCAGATCGTTGGGGGCGATCTTCAGATAGGCTGCAAAGGACGATATGATGTTCTGGCGGTCATTGGTGGACTTGAGATAGATGTTGACGGGCAATACCTCCAGAATCTTTACAAAGCGGTTGTCCTTGGTAATGACCACGCCGCCGATAATGTTTTTGATGGGGAGCCACGCCTGGATACTGTCGCGGTAAGCGCCGCCGCTGTCTCCGGACTGGACTCCACCACCAAATAGCAATTCTTTCAGATTCATTTCCTGACCTCCCCTCGAAATAGGATGATTCTGCGTCCCCGACGCCACCGCCACCAGTTGCCCAGCCAGCGTGTCATGCTGTCATCGTTTATGCCGATCAGGCCGAATCCGCCAAGCGGCACAACAACGGTCAGTGTTACGATGATCTTCGTGGTCAGCGCAAAGGGCAGAAATGCAATACAGAGATACAGAACCGGAACCGTCAGGATCACTGTCTCCACCAGATTCCGAAGTTCAAACAAGCCCATAACACGGCCGGCATCTGTAAAATTTGTGGGTATGTGGTAGATTTCATAGTTCATCCGTTTCTACCTCCAATGGCTGTAATAGATTTCCTCGGTATACCTCGTACTCTCGTTCCAGATTTTCCAGCGCTTCGCGCCGGGAGATGATGATGGAGCGTATGGCGTCTGCCAACACACGCTCACCTTTGGGTGTTCTGCTGCGCCTGCAAAGTTCAAGCCGGCTGATATGCTGATGGCTTAACCCGCTGTGGCGGTGAAGCTCACTGAGAGAAATCTGGTGTTTGAAACGAAACAACCGCAGTCGTGTAATTTTGATCATCACTCCACCTCCGGATAGTCAATGTAGGGCAGTTTACACCAGCCCTGCCAGCCTCTGCCTTCCAGTTCGGTCTTTACGACGCCCTTCTTAGTGCCCATGGCTTCAATTACATAACCACCGCCAATATAGACGCCTACATGCCCCTCTTTCCAAAGCATGAGGCCGATGATCTCCGGCATGGTATCCATAGAACCGTAGTCCGAATTGAGCGTACCGGCATCTTTGGCCGATTGATACATCTGGTCGGCTCCGTAGTCCGGCATCCCATTTTTTGCATAGCCTATGGTCATGTTCTCTGTATCCAGCCAGGCATACCCCTTGATAAGCCCGATACAGTCCGCCGTGCGTCTGCCCAGCCAGTTATCCTCGATAAAATCAGCATAGTTGCCAACGCCATCGGGGTACTGCTCCTTCTTGTACTCAAACAGCGATTCCGTCAGGACATTTCCGTAAGTGCCCCAAACATAACCCCAGTTGTTCTCCCATGCCTGAATGGCGTATGCCGCAAGGTCGTGGTTATTTTTTGTGTCGGGATCAATGAAGACGGAAATATCGATCTCGTTACCGAATTCCGATCCATACTGAACATCGCCAGAGTAAGAGCCGTCCCCACCGTAACTGGGCTGATAGGAGTCATAATAGGACGAGTATTCATTGATGGCATCGCTCTCTTCCAGCGTTTCAAAGAGCGCGCCGGCCCAGAGTTTGGCATCGTCGTCAAAGCCCAGCTGATCCATCAACTCCTCTGGGTCCAGCCTCTTGACCGTTACCTTCAGCGTTGTCACCGTGCCATCGCCGCTGAGGCCCAGAGAAGGCAGATAGGAGATGCGGGACTTACAGAACTCCCGGATGTTGGCTGCGCTCATGGCGTCAAGGTCCTGTTGGTAAGCCGCTGAGTTAATGGCAATCAGCCACAGCAGGTCTTCCTCCTTCATAGAGTTCTCCACAACAATGCGGTCAATAACGGTGCCACCCTCCTCATATTCCGCTGCAATGGCAGTCACCACAGAGTCGATGTAGGTCTTTTCAAAGTCCTCCAGACTCATGTAGGTCCCGCCGATGGTCATGGCCTGCTCCGTCATGCGG
>JAFQNL010000015.1 GCA_017395935.1 Oscillospiraceae bacterium | reverse complement strand
CGACACCATGGAAGCTCTGCGCGCTGACATCCGTGAGAAGCAGCTGAAGACCCGTCAGGACAACGCTGACCGTCAGTTCGAGAACGCCGCTGTGGAGCTGGCTGCCCAGAACATGACCGTTGAGATCCCCGGCTGCATGATTGACGAGCAGGTCGACAAGCACCTGGATCAGTTCGCTTATCAGCTGCAGATGAGCGGCATGACCATGGACGACTACGCCAAGATGATGGGCGGCGACATGGCTTCCCTGCGTTCCTCCATGCGTCCCATGGCTGAGACCACTGTCCGCTCCAACGTCCTGCTGGCTGCCATCGTGGACGCCGAGGGTATCGAGGTTTCCGAGGAGGAGATCGAGGAAGAGCTGAAGAAGGTTGCTGAGCAGTATCAGATGGAGCTGGATCAGGTCAAGGCTGCTGTCTCCGTTGAGAGCGTCAAGGCTGATCTGGGCGCACAGAAGGCCGTTAAGCTCATTGTGGACAACGCCGTTGCTGTCGACGTTTCCAAGAAGGAAGAAGCCTAATTCCAAATCTGGAATAAATTCGCTTCTGATCGGTTAGAATGTTTCAGACATTCACCCGGTGAAAGGAGATTTCCATGAGTTTTATTCCCTATGTTGTGGAGCAGACCAGCCGCGGCGAGCGCAGCTACGATATCTTCTCCCGTCTGCTCAATGACCGTATCATACTCTTGTCTGAAGAGGTCAATGATACAACCGCAAGCCTGATCGTGGCCCAGATGCTGTATCTGGAAAGCCAGGATCCGGATAAGGATATTCAGTTCTACATCAATTCTCCCGGCGGTTCCGTTACAGCCGGTATGGCGATCTATGACACCATGCAGTATATCAAGTGTGATGTTTCCACCATCTGCATTGGTATGGCGGCGTCTATGGGCGCGTTCCTGCTGTCTGCCGGTACCAAAGGTAAGCGCATCGCCCTGCCCAACGCGGAGATCATGATCCACCAGCCTCTGGGTGGCACCCAGGGACAGGCCACGGATATGAAGATCCATGTGGAACGAATGCTGAAGATCAAAGACCGTTTGAACCAGATCCTCGCTGAGAACACCGGCAAGCCCCTGGAGGTCATTCAGAATGACACGGAGCGTGACAACTTTATGTCTGCCGAAGAAGCCTGCCAGTATGGACTCATCGATAAGGTGATCTACAAGCGGTAACGAAAGGAAGTACACCACTTGGCCAGAGAATCCATTCGCTGCTCTTTCTGCGGTAAGCGCCAGGAGCAGGTCAGCCGGATCATTGCCGGTCCCAATGTGTATATCTGCAACGAGTGTGTCAGTTTGTGTAATGGTATCATTCAGGACGAAATGAGCCCAATGAGCTCTCCTTCTCTCGAATTGCCGGACACACTGCCTACGCCTCAGGAGATCAAGACCTATATGGACCGGTATATTATCGGACAGGATCAAGCAAAGATCTCTCTGGCTGTTGCGGTCTACAATCACTATAAGCGCATTTATTTTGAAGGCAACTCGGATGTGGAGCTTCAGAAAAGTAATATTCTGCTGATTGGTCCCACCGGTTCCGGTAAGACCCTGTTTGCCCAGACTTTAGCAAAGATTCTGAATGTTCCTTTTGCCATTGCCGACGCCACCACTTTGACAGAAGCCGGTTATGTGGGCGAAGATGT
>JAFQNL010000014.1 GCA_017395935.1 Oscillospiraceae bacterium | reverse complement strand
TTTTACCGCATAATGAAGATTATGCGGTATTTTTTATTACCAGCCCCAAGCGTTCGAGCTGGCGCTTCTGTTCACTGCCGTTGACGGATACATAAATTCTGGTTGTATTGATGTTCGAGTGGCCCAGCAGATCTGCGAGCCGACTGATATCTCTGGATGCTTTGTAATACAGACAGGCGAACAGATGGCGTAAGTTGTGTGGGAAAACCTTCTGTCTTTCTACCCCTGCTTCCTCGCAAAGGGCTTTCATGGCATGGAGAATATTGCTTCTGTCCAGGGCCTTGCCGGTTCTTGTGATAAAGATGCATCCGCTGAAGATCCCCCGGCTCTTGGCGTATTTGATCAATTGCCGACAGAGGGCAGAGGGAATGAGCACTGTCCGGCTCTTTCCCTTCAGCGATACAGTGGCCGTCCCGTTTTTGGCAGCCTCTACAGTAATGAAGCGCAGTTCGCTGACCCGGATTCCTGTAGAGCAAATTGTCTGCATCAGCATGGACAGCCAGGGGACTCTTTTCCTTTCGGCTGCCTCCAGCAGGCGAAAATATTCTTCTCTGGATAACTCTTTTTTCCTGCTGCGAAAGACCTGACGCTGAATTCGAAGAGTCTTTACCGTACAGTCGTACCGGTCAATCACCTTTAGAAAGCGATTGACCGCCGCCAGCATGGAGTTGACGCTTGTCGGGGCATATTTATCAACCAGAGCGCGCTTGTACTCAATGACGAGCGCCTTGTCCAGCGGCCGGTCTCCCACAAACGCGGAAAATGCCGATATGTCTCTCAAATACTTCTGAATAGTTGCCGGGGAGTGTTCCGCGTTGATCAGAGCGTTCTGAAAGACCAGAAAGCTCTCGGCAGATATTGTTGCTAATTTCACTGTCATACCTCCTGTTTTTGAGTTTAGCTTGATTCTATTATTTCAAAAAACAGTATGCAGGTATACACAATTCAATTTGTACAATGCACGATAATTATAGGTATCGGTCTTGAGCTGGTATCTGACCGGCTGAGAATCCCTCCTGTTCTGCTTAGTCACATGAAGCGAAATGCCCGCCGTTGTTCGTGGCGGGCATTTTTGAATGAAAAGCTGTTCCGGTCTATTGGAAGAGGAGCTGCTCTGAACCTACTATAACACAAAAATGTGTGATTTCAATCCTTGAGTATAATTTCAAAAAATGAAAAATAAACAGAATTTATTCTGTGATCGGTCACGGGCGGAAAAGAAAAGGGATCCCGGGAGCGACGTTCATGAGGTTTCGCCCGGAATCCCTTGTTTTTAATGTGTTTCAGTTGTAAATAACCCTTTTCCTATCAGCAGACAGACCGTCTCCACATGCCCTGTACGGGGGAACATATCAACGGCCTCGGCCCGAACCGGCTCGTAGCCCCGTTCCGCCAGCAGCTTCAGATCCCGGGCCAGTGTGGCCGGATCGCAGGAGACGTAAACGACCCGACTGGGTGCCATCTGACAGATGGCCTCAATGACCGGCAGAGAGAGCCCCTTTCTGGGCGGATCTACCGAGACGACGTCAGGCCGGAGTCCACGGAGGGCCAGCAGCTCCGCTGCCTCTCCCGCATCGGCACAGAAGAACTCTGTGTTGTCAAGGCCGTTGCGCAGGGCGTTGGCTTTGGCGTCCTCAATGGCTTCGGGTACAATTTCGGCACCCAGCACCCTGCCGGCCTTTTTTGCCATACACTGGCTGATGGTGCCGGTGCCGCAATAGAGATCGAGTACGGTTTCCTTTCCGGTAAGGGAGGCGAATTCCACCGCCCGTTCATACAGCAGCTGCGCCTGCTCCCGGTTCACCTGGAAAAAGGAGGGGACCGAGAGCCGGAAGGTGAGGGAGCAAAGCGTATCCAGTAGATAGTCTTGACCCCAGAGTGTGCGGTAGCGCTTGCCCAGAATGACATTGGTCTTTTCTGTATTGACGCTGAGTACCACGCTGGTCAGCCCGGGCAGTTCCTTTTTCAGCGCTTCTACCAGCTCCCGCTCCCGGGGTAGTTTCTTTCCGTTGGCGATCAGGCAGACCAGAAGATCTCCTTTGCTGTTTTCCCGGCAGAAGACGTGGCGGACCAGTCCGGTATGGAGCTGCTCATTATAGGGGGCCACCTGATAGCGAACCATCCATTCCCGAACGATCTGACCGGCCCGGTTGCAGCTCTCCGGCTGGAGCAGGCAGTGCTCTACCGGGATCACATCATGGCTGCGCTGGCGGTAAAAGCCGACTTTGACGCCCTCTTCCAGCGAGCCGCCCACCGGGAACTGTACTTTATTCCGATAGCCGTTGACGGCAGGGGCCCCATGGATTTTGTCGATCATCAGACTGAGACCACCAATATGATGGAAGGCGTCGTTGACCCGCTCGGCCTTGAGCTGGAGCTCTTCCTGATAGCTCATGTGCCGGCTCTGACAGCCGCCGCACTTGGGATAGTGGGGGCAGTCCGGCTGAACCCGGGCAGGGGAGGGGGAGATCACCTGAATCAGACGAGCCCAGGCGCAGCGCTTGGCTGCCTTCATAATAGAGATCCGGCAGACTTCACCGGTGAGGGCTCCCCGGATAAAGACGGTCAGACCGTCCTCCAGATGGGCAACGCCTTCGCCCTGACTGGTGCAGCCGGTAATGGTGACGGTGTATTCTTTGTTTTTCATGGGATGTGCCATGGAATGCCTCCGATAGGTCAGGATAATTTAACTAATATTATACCCCCTCCCGGATGGAAGGGCAACAGCCAATTGCCTGCCTGCCGCCGGGAGACGGGCCGTATGGGGGTCAATCTTCTTCTTCGACACAAAAAGTTTACCAATTTCCATCCATCCGAGGCCGGAAACACTTTCCACCGGCAAAAGGTTGTGTTATAATATTAAGGCTGTATTTATAGCTAGCCATACAGCAACACCAACTTTGAAAGGAACCGATCACTGTGGGACTGTTTGATAAACTCTTCGGCACCCCGTCCGAGCGGGAAGTGAAGAAGATCACCCCTATCGTTGATAAGATCGAGGCTCTGGCCGATGAATACAAGGCGCTGACCGATGAGCAGCTCAAGGCCAAGACCCCCGAGTTCAAGGCTCGCCTTGCTGCCGGCGAGACGCTGGACGATATTCTGCCCGAGGCTTTTGCGACCGCCCGTGAGGCGGCCGACCGTGTGCTGGGTATGCGCCCCTACCGGGTTCAGCTTATCGGCGGTATCATTCTTCATCAGGGCCGGATTGCCGAGATGAAGACCGGCGAAGGTAAGACGCTGGTGGCCACCCTGCCCGCCTATCTGAACGCCCTGTCCGGAGATGGCGTCCATATTGTCACGGTTAACGACTATCTGGCCAAGCGTGACTCGGAGTGGATGGGCAAGGTCCATCGCTTCCTGGGTCTGTCCGTGGGCCTGATTGTCCATGGCTTGACCAAGGCTGAGCGCCGGGAGTCCTATGCCGCCGACGTCACCTACGGCACCAACAATGAGTTTGGCTTTGACTACCTGCGGGATAATATGGCCATCTACTCCAAGGATCTGGTCCAGCGGGGCCAGAACTTTGCCATCGTGGACGAGGTGGACTCCATCCTGATCGACGAGGCCCGTACCCCCCTGATCATCTCCGGCCGAGGCGAAGAATCTACTTCCCTGTACCAGATGGCAAACAGCTTTGTCTCCACCCTCCGCCGCTATGTGATCGCCGAGGCCGATGACAAGGAGATCGACGACGAGGTCAACAGCAACTATGACTACGTGGTAGAGGAAAAGCGTAAGCACTGTACCCTCACCGCCCGGGGCATTACCAAGGCTGAGAACTACTTCAACGTAGAGAATCTGGCCGACGCGGAGAACTCCGCCCTGAACCACCATATCAATCAGGCCATTCGCGCCCACGGCATCATGCACCGGGACGTGGACTATGTGGTTAAGGACAATCAGGTCATCATTGTCGACGAGTTCACCGGCCGACTCATGTACGGCCGCCGCTACAATCAGGGTCTCCATCAGGCCATCGAGGCCAAGGAGGGTCTGGAAGTGGCCCGTGAGTCCAAGACGCTGGCCACCATTACCTTCCAGAATCTCTTCCGTCTGTATAAGAAGCTCTCCGGTATGACCGGTACTGCCATGACGGAAAAGAGCGAGTTTGACTCCATCTACGCGCTGGATATCGTTGAAATCCCCACCAACCGAGCCGTCGCCCGTCTGGATCATTCCGACTGCGTCTATAAGACTGAGATGGGTAAGTATCGGGCTGCCATCCGCCAGATCATGGAGTGCCATGCCAAGGGCCAGCCCGTTCTGGTAGGTACCGTCTCGATTGAAAAGAGTGAGCTGATCAGCCGGATGCTCCGCTCCAAGGGAATTGCCCATAACGTGCTCAACGCCAAAAATCACGAGCGCGAGGCTGAGATCATCGCTCAGGCCGGTAAACTGGGCACTGTCACTGTGGCCACCAATATGGCCGGCCGTGGTACCGATATTATGCTGGGCGGCAATGCCGAGTATCTGGCCAAGGCCGACCTTCGCCGGAAGGGATATACCGACGAGGTAATCGCAGAGGCCACCGGCTTTGCCGATACCGACAATGCCGAGATTCTGGAGGCCAGAGCGATCTTTAACCAGAAGATGGCAGAGTACAAGGAATCTATCAAGGAAGAGGCCGAGCGTGTCCGTGCCGCTGGCGGCCTGTTCATTCTGGGTACCGAGCGCCATGAGTCCCGACGGATTGACAACCAGCTCCGTGGCCGTGCCGGCCGTCAGGGTGACCCCGGCGAGAGCCGTTTCTACCTGTCTCTGGAGGACGATATCCTTCGCCTCTTCGGTACTGAGCGTGTGGCCTCCCTTATGGACACCCTGAAGATCGACGAGGATACCCCGATTGACGCCAAGATGCTCTCCGGTGCCATTGAAAATGCCCAGAAGCGGGTGGAGTCCCGTAACTTCCAGATCCGTAAGGGCGTTCTGGACTATGACGATGTCATGAATACCCAGCGTACCGTTATCTATAAGGAGCGCCGCCGGGTGCTGGACGGCGAGAACCTGAAGCCGCTGGTAATGAATATGATCGACCGGATGATCGAGAGCTCTATTCTGGGTCTGGCCGGCGAGAAGAAGCACGTCTCCGCCGAGGACTTTGCTGAGGCTATCAAGGACTACCGCAATGTCTTCCTGCGTGAGGATGAGCTGTGCTATACCGATGACGAGCTCAAGGGCAAGAGCCCCGAGGAGCTGGTCGAAGAGGTCAAGGTCCGTGCCCACGATATCTACCAGAAGAAGGAAGCTGTTCTGGGCGAAGAGCTCATGCGTGAAGTGGAACGGGTTATGTTCCTGCGCACGGTGGACGAGTACTGGATGGATCATATCGACGCTATGGACGACCTGAAGCAGGGTATCCGCCTTCAGGCCTACGGCCAGGAAGACCCGGTCAAGGCTTATAAGAAGGAAGGCGCCGCCATGTTCGAGGATATGAACGCCTCCATCCAGCGGGACGCCATCCGCCGGATCTATATCGCCCGGGTCCAGACCAATAAGGTAGAGCGGAAGGCAGTGGCTAAGATTACCAGCGAATCTGCCGGTGACGGCTCTGCCAAGCCCCGCCGTGCCCCTGTCCGGAAGGGCAAGAAGATTGGCCCCAACGATCCCTGCCCCTGCGGCTCCGGCAAGAAGTACAAGAAGTGCTGCGGCCGAAACAGAACGGCTGATTGACTTATGGCCATCTGTCAATATCAAAGACCCAACGGACTGGTCTGGCTGGAAAGCCAGACCATCTCCGTCTCCGGGGGCGTTGCCCACGGCTTCTCCACCCGTCAGGGCGGTGTGAGCACCGGCTGCTTTGACTCCCTCAATCTGGGGCATACCCGGGGAGATGACCCTGTGGCCGTCCGGGAGAATTACCGCCGCTTTTGTGAGGCAACCGGTGCCGGCAGGGTAGAGGATCTGGTCCTCTCCCATCAGGTCCATCAGGACCATATCCGCCTTTGTACCGCCGATGACCGGGGCAAGGGCCTGGATCGGCCCCGGGACTACGATGCCGACGGTCTGATGACCGATCAGCGGGGCCTGCCCCTGTTCATTTTCTCCGCCGACTGTATCCCCATCCTCTTCTACGATCCCGTTCGTCGGGCGGTTGCCGCCTGCCATGCGGGCTGGCGGGGCACCGCGCAGGCCATCGCCGCCAAAACTGTCCGCTGTATGGCAGAGGCGTTCGGCTCCCGGCCGGAAGATCTGCTGACGGCGATCGGACCGGGCATTGGCCCCTGCTGCTTTACCACCCACGAAGACGTGCCCCAGGCCATGGTTGGCGCGCTGGGTGATTTGGCGCTGCCCTATATCAGCCCGGCTGCGGAGAAAGGGAAATACCATGTGGACCTCAAGGGTATCAATTCCGCCCTTCTTCGCTCTGCGGGCGTGGATTCAGTAGAGGTATCTGACCACTGCACCGGCTGCCGCCAGGACCTCTATTGGAGCCATCGCTTTACCGGCTCCGCCCGGGGCTCCATGGGTGCGGTAATTATGCTGACATAATAATATGTTATGTAAATTAACGAAAGGAGGGCGCCGATGAAAAGAAACTGGATTTTGCTGCTTGCCCTCCTGCTTGCTCTGGGATTGTGTGCCTGTCGGGATACTGAGAGCGAGGAAGCGGTGCTGCTGCCCGAGGCAGAGGAGGCAGAGCCGGAAGGGCTGGAGCCCCCCGCTACCGAGGCGCCGGCCCAGTATCCGGAAGAAACGGAGCCATCCGCCTTCTCGATCGGATACTACAGTCATCTGGGTCTGAACCCCTTTACCTGCGACAATACCATTAATCGGGGCGTGATCTCACTGCTCTACGAGTCGCTGTTCTCCATTGGCCCTGACTTTGCTGTCGAGAGCTGTCTGGCCGAGAGCTGTCAAAAGAGCGGCAGCCGCTGGCTGCTGACGCTTCGGGAGGGGGTCAGCTTCTGGAATGGAGAGACGATGACGGCGGAAGACGTGCGCCGTTCACTGGAGATGGCGGCCGGTGGCCAGAGCATCTGGCAAAAGCAGCTGGCGCCCATGTCCGGTCTGCGTGTGGAAGGGGAAAGGACCCTCTCCTTCCAGTGGGCAGAAGAGCGGGGAGAGCTGACCGCCCTTCTGAATATCCCTGTGGTCCAGTCCGGAACGGAGGGTGAGACCATCCCCATGGGTACCGGCCCTTATCTCCCTGATCTGGAAGAGGGAACGGTCCATGCGCTGTCGGAGAATCTCAACTGGTGGCAGCAGCTGCCGCTATTCGTATCCGGGATTGAACTTTGGACCAGCGAGGACAGTGCCCTGCTGATCAGTGCCTTTGAACAGGGCAAAGTGACCCTGGTTACCAGCGATCTGACCGACTCAGACAGTCTGGGCTACTCCAGCCGCTACGAGGCATGGGACTATCCCACCAGCCATCTGCTCTATCTGGGCTGCAATACCGCCGCCGGTCCCTGCCGGGATCAGGCGCTGCGTCAGGCGCTGCTCACTGCCATTGACCGGGAGACCATTGTCCATAGCCTGCTCTCCGGGCACGCCACTGCCAGTCCTCTCACCTTCCATCCCAACTCTCCGTGGTACGACAGCCAGCTGGCCGACAGTCTGGCCGCGACCGACGATCAGAGTGCCCTGGAGCGCTGGCAGGGGGAAGAACTGACCATCGTCGTCTGCTCTGAGTCCTCTTTTAAGACTACCGTAGCCCGCTATATTGCTGCCTCGCTCACCGAGCGGGGTCTGAAAGTCTCGGTTTCCGCCCTCAACTGGTCCGGCTATCAGCAGGCGCTTGAGTCGGGGGATTATGACCTCTATCTGGGGGAGGTAAAGTTGAAGGCCGACTTTGACCCCGGCGTTTTTCTGACGCCCGGAGAGAGCCTGAATTATTCCGGCTTCTATTCCCGGATTACCTCCGACGCGCTGGCAGCCTGGCTGGCCTCGGATGCCGACGGCCGTGCCGCTGCCGCCTCTGCTCTGGCCCAGTGTATCGCTCAGCAAGCCCCTATCCTTCCTATCTGTTTTGAAGAGCACTCTGTGCTCACCGATTGGGGCAGGGTAGAGGCGCTGGAGACCACCCAGTACACCCTCTTCTACCAACCCAGCCAGTGGAAGCTGGCTGACTGACCCTACTGAAGAAAGAGAGGAACGTAGCATGGATTCTTTGATCTTTGATATTGATGGTACCCTCTGGGATTCCCGGCAGGTGGTGGCCGACTCATGGAACGAGCTTGTGATGGAGAAAAAGGGCTATCATCCCGGCTATACCCCTGAAAGTATCAGCTATCTCTTTGGCAAGACCATGACTGATATCGCCAACTGCCTCTTTCCCGACCTGCCTGAGCAGGAGCGGATTGAGCTGGGCAAGCTCTGCTTTGAGCGGGAAAACGAGTGGCTGGACCGGGTATCCGGCGACTTCTATCCCGGCGTACTGGAGACCATTCCCCGTCTGGCCGAACGACTGCCCCTCTATATCGTCTCCAACTGTCAGGGGGGCTATATCGAGGTGCTGCTCAAGCACAGCGGCCTGAAGGACTGCTTCCGGGACTGGATGTGCTTTGACGACACCCATCTGCCCAAGGGCGAGAATCTCAAACTGCTGGCCCAGCGCAACGGGCTGCGGGAGCCTGTCTATGTGGGCGATACTCAGGGAGACTGGGAAGCCTGTAAGGTGGCCGGTATGCCCATGATCTTCTGCAGCTACGGTCTGGGCCAGGTGGATGAGCCTCTGCCTGCCATTGATGCCTTTTCTCAGCTGGAGTCTATGATCTGAACAAATCACGCCGGTGAAGACTGCTTCACCGGCGTTTTTGCGTCAAAAAACTCCCGTCCCCCCAAAAGGGGGACGGGAGCGGATTCTGATTGACAGAGAGAAAGGAGCTTACTTGGCCACGACCTTCTTCAGGTGGACGAAGCGAGGCAGGCTGTTCTCCTTGTACATCTGGATCTCGCCCTGGATCAGAGGCAGAGCGTACTTGATATACTCGTCGCTGACGTCGTTGCCGCGAGCGTTGATCCACTCAACGGGGACCTTCTTCTCGTAGTTGGCAACGCTGGACAGATCCAGCAGCAGAGGCTCACAAGTGTAGCCGTTCTCGTCGCGGGTGCACTTGAAGCCGACCATCTTGTCGGTCACGCCGGCAACAGCCTGCTCGACGGCGGTCTTACCAGCCATGTAGGACTCGTCGGAGTCGGTCTGAGAGGCGCAGTGCTCAGCGCAGCGCTGCAGCAGAGACAGCTCGATGGGACGGACCTTAACGCCGGCGATCTCCTTCTTGACCACGTCGGCCAGACGGGCAGCCAGACCGCCCAGCTGGGCATGGCCGAAGCCGTCAGTAGCGGAGGTCTCGGCCTCGGAGACGAAGCGGCCGTCAGCATAGTGGATACCCTCGGAAACGGCGACCAGAACGTTCTTGTTCTCGTCCCAGATCCGCTTGACATCCTCGATGAACTCGTCCATCTTGAAGTCCACCTCAGGCAGGTAGATCAGGTCGGGACCATAGCCGGTGACCTTGGCCAGAGCGGCAGCACCGGCAAGCCAGCCGGCATGACGGCCCATGATCTCAACGATGGTAACCTGGCCCTTGTCGTACACGTGAGCGTCCTGATAAACTTCCACCATGGAGGTAGCGATATACTTGGCGGCAGAAGAGAAGCCGGGGCAGTGGTCGGTGCCGAACAGGTCGTTATCGATGGTCTTGGGAATGCCCATGACACGGCACTCGTAGCCAACCTTGTTCATATACTTGGAGATCTTGTTGCAGGTATCCATGGAGTCGTTGCCGCCGTTGTAGAAGAAGTAACGGACGTCATACTTCTTGAAGATCTCCAGAATGCGCTTGTAATCGGTGTCGTCCACGTCGGGATCGGCGATCTTATAACGGCAGGAGCCCAGAGCGGAGGAAGGGGTATACTTCATGATAGCCAGCTCTTCAGGATCTTCTTCGTCCATAATATAGAGCTTATCATTGAGCACGCCCACGATACCGTTGGCAGCGCCGTAGACCTTGGTGATGACGTCGGAATCCAGACCGGCCTTGATGGCGCCGTAGCAGCTGGCGTTGATGACGGAGCTGGGGCCGCCGGACTGACCGATGATCATTGCGCCTTTCAGTTCAGACATAGTTAATAGCCTCCTAAAAGATAGTAAAGTAACTAAAATTGAGGTTCCAATCCTGTGATTTTGTTCACTTAGCGGATTTTCCTGTAAATGATACCATACCCACTTGAAATTTGCAATCAGCTTTGTTAAAATAATAACTGCAAATTTAACTAAGGAGTTGATTCCCCATGCCTCTGGTTAATACTAAGGAAATGTTCGCAAAGGCTTATAACGGTGGTTACGCCATCGGTGCCTTTAACGTCAACAACATGGAAATCGTTCAGGGCATTACTGAGGCCTGCGGCGAGCTGAAGAGCCCCGTCATTCTGCAGGTCTCCAAGGGCGCCCGTGCCTATGCCAACCACACCTATCTGGTGAAGATGGTTGAGGCCGCTGTTGCTGAGAATCCCGAGATCCCCATCGCTCTGCATCTGGACCACGGCGATACTTTCGAGCTGTGCAAGAACTGCATCGACGGCGGCTTTACCTCCGTCATGATCGACGCTTCTTCCAAGAGCTTCGAGGAGAATATTGCTCTGACCAAGAAGGTCGTTGAGTATGCCCACGATCACGGTGTTGTGGTCGAGGCTGAGCTGGGCACCCTGGCTGGCGTCGAGGACGAAGTCGTCGTCGAGGCCGGTAAGGAGTCCTACACCCGTCCTGAGGAAGTCGAAGAGTTCGTCTCCCGTACCGGCTGCGACTCTCTGGCCATCGCTATCGGCACCTCTCACGGCGCTTACAAGTTCAAGGCTTCTCAGTGCACCCGTAATGCTGACGGTATCCTGGTTCCTCCTCCCCTGCGTTTCGACGTTCTGGAAGAGTGCATCAAGCGCCTGCCCGGCTTCCCCATCGTCCTGCACGGTTCCTCCTCCGTTCCTCAGGAGTTCGTCGCCATGGTCAACCAGTACGGCGGCAACATGCCCGACGCCATCGGCATCCCCGAGGAGCAGCTGCGTGAGGCTGCCAAGCTGGCCGTCTGCAAGATCAATATTGACTCCGACATCCGTCTGGCTATGACCGGCAATATCCGCAAGTACTTTGCCGAGCATCCCGATCACTTCGATCCCCGCCAGTATCTGAAGCCCGCCCGTCAGGCTGTCAAGGACATGGTCGCCCGTAAGATCGTCAACGTCCTCGGCTCCGCCGGCAAGGCTTGATTGTTGGTCTGATCTTGATCTGATCCAAACCGAACATGGCTCCTGCGGAGGAAACTCCGCAGGAGCTTTTTTCAAAACCAAGGAGGCTGCTTCTATGCACTTTGAACATTCCGAAACCTGTGACTGTTCCGTTATCCACCAGGACGCAGTCTCTCTGGTCCGTGCCAATCTCCCGGATGAAGACCCGATCTATGAAGTTGCCGAGCTCTTTAAGGTCTTTGGTGACTCCACCCGTGCCCGGATCATCTGTGCGCTGTCCATCTCCGAGCTCTGTGTCTGTGACCTGTCAGCTATTTTGAATATGAGCCAGTCTGCCGTCTCTCATCAGCTCCGTATCCTCAAGCAGGCCCGCATGGTTAAAAATCGCCGCAGCGGCAAGAGCGTCTATTACTCTCTGGCCGATGAACATATCCGGCAGATCTTTGCTACCGGCTTTGAACACGTCATGGAGGACTGAAAACAGTGTATACCACCCTCGATGAACACTATCAGGCCCGCTTCGGCTGCAAGGTCTACAAGCTGGCTCTGGATGGCGGCTTTACCTGTCCCAATCGGGACGGAAGGCTGGATACCCGGGGCTGCGTCTTCTGCTCCCCCCGGGGCGGTGGGGAGTTTGCTGAGGGAGGCTGCGCTCCCCTCCGGCAGCAACTGGACCGTGCCAAAGCGCGGGTGGCTGCCAAGAACCGGAAGGGCAAGTATATTCCCTACTTCCAGTCCTTTACCGCCACCTATGCCTCCCGCGCGCATCTGGAGCCCCTCTTCCGGGAAGCCATGGCCGGAGAGGATGTAGTGGCGCTGGCATTGGGCACCCGGCCAGACTGTCTGGAGGAGGAAGTTCTGGACCTGTTGGAAGAGCTGAACCGGGAGAAGCCGGTCTATGTGGAGCTGGGGCTTCAGACGGTTCACCCGGCGACGGTCGCCTATATCCGGCGGGGCTATGAGACTCCGGTCTATACCAGTGCCGTTCAGGCGCTGAAAGCTCGGGGCATCCATGTAGTTACGCATATCATTCTCGGCCTGCCCGGCGAGGACGAGGCCATGATGCTGGAGACCACCCGCCAGGCGGTGGCTGCCGGCACTGACGGCGTCAAGTTTCATCTGCTTCACGTTCTGCGGGATACCGATCTGGCCAAAGACTATGAAATGGGTGGCTTTTCCTGCCTTACGATGGAGGAATACGGCCATATTCTGAAGAACTGTATCGCCCTGCTGCCCGGTCATGTGGTGGTCCACCGGATCACCGGTGACGGAGCCAAGCGGGACCTGATCGCGCCCCTCTGGTCAGCGGACAAAAAGCGGGTGCTCAACTATCTCAATCGAATTCTGCGGACATGAAAGCCGGTCACTGACCGGCTCTTTTCGCGCAAAGACATACACAGGGGCACCCTCCGGTGGGAGGGCGCCCCAATAATAGTGTCGAAACAGCTTATTTCCACTTATCGATAAGCGCCTGAATCTGGCTGGCAAACTTGGCCAGATCCTTGTTGGCGCCGCCTTTGTTCTTCTGAATGACCAGCTCCAGCTGCCGGCCCATTTCCTCCAGCTGCCGATAGGCGGGAGAGCCGTCCTGCCACTTGGAGGCCTTTTTCTTTTCCAGAACAATGCCCTGAGAGAGGATCTTGCCCTCAGCCAGATCATAGACCTCCTGGAAGAGGGGAGCGTGAGCCTGATAGCCCAGCTGGCGCAGCTCAGCGGCAAAGGACTCGCAGACCGGGTCGTCTCCGTGGACAACAAAGACTTCGGTGGGCTTGGGGTTCTGGAACTGCCCCACCCACTCGACCAGATGGTCATGGTCGGCATGGGAAGAAAGACCCTGGAAATTGACAATCTTGGCCTTGACCAGGACCTCCTCGCCAAAGAGCTTGACAAATTTCTTGCCCTCCAGCAGACTCCTGCCCAGCGTGCCCGGAGACTGGAAGCCGACAAAGACAATGGCGCATTCCGGCCGCCAGAGATTGTGCTTGAGATGATGGCGGATACGGCCGGCGTCGCACATACCCGAGGCAGAGATAATTACCTTGGGAGCCCGGTCCTCGTTGAGCATTTTAGACTCTTCGCTGGTCCGGGAGAGCTTCAGATCGTCCACATAGAACAGGCCCTTGCCCTTCTGGACGACCGCAATGGCCTCCTCGTCCATATACCCGGTCAGGTTGCCCGAGAAGATCCGGGTGGCCTCGGCGGCCAGCGGACTGTCTACGACGACAGGGAAGTGGGGAAGCGCGGGCACCAGATTACGCTCTTTGATTTCCCGGAGGAAGTAGAGCAGCTCCTGTGTCCGGCCAACGGCAAAGGACGGGATAATCACATTGCCTCCCTTGGCAAAGGTCTCGTTCAGAATCTGAGCCAGCGCCTCGGTGTAGTCGTCCGGAGCCGAGTGATTCCGGTCACCATAGGTGGACTCCATAATCACATAGTCGGCGTCCTGAATGGGCTGAGGATCCCGGATAATAGGCTGATCCACATTACCAATATCGCCGGAGAAGACCAGCTTCTTCTTTACGCCGTTTTCCTCCAGCCACAGCTCCACGTAGGCGCTGCCCAACAGATGACCTGCGTCGGTAAGCCGGAAGGTAATGCCCGGAGCGATCTCCACCGTCTGACCATACTCTACCAGAGCAAGATTTCTGACAGCAGTCATGGCGTCAGCCAGTGTGTACAGAGGCTCTACCGGCTCCTTGTGAGAGCGCTTGGCCTTCTTGTTCTCCCATTCGGCGTCGCTCTCCTGAATGTGGGCGGAGTCCCGGAGCATAATATCCAGTAGCTCTCCGGTCTTGGAGCTGGCATAGATCGGGCCAGTATAGCCCTGCTTAATCAGCAGGGGAATCCGTCCGGAGTGGTCGATGTGCGCGTGGGTAACGATGACAGCGTCGATCATGGAGGGAACAAAGGGGAGATAACGGTTGTCCTGCTCGTCTCTGCCCTGCTGGAGTCCGCAGTCGATAAGAATCTGCTTGCCGCAGACCGAGATGCAGTGGCAGGAGCCGGTCACCGCATGGGCGGCGCCGAAGAAACTCAGCTTCATACAACTCACTTCCTTGGATCAGAATTAAAATTGGAGAAAAACTCTTATCTAAAGGTTAGTATAAAATGCCCAGAAAGTCAAGTAACAATTCCTGTCATAATAGTCAAAATGACTGAACGGAGAAGGCGGTCAATTTCCTGTCAATTCCCTTGACAAGGTACCGATTCTCCCGGATAATAGTTAAAAAGAGAGAAAGAGCGGTTGTAAAACTGCGGGAAGTGGGATTGTGATGGAACTGCGCGATCATCTGTATAACAGCTATACTGCCATTTTGAAGCGGGAACTGGTCCCGGCGCTGGGCTGTACCGAGCCCATCGCTGTGGCTTACTGCGCGGCAAAGGCGAGAGCGCTGCTGGGTCGGCTGCCTGACCGTGTCCGGGTAGAGGTGAGCGGAAATATTATCAAGAACGTCAAAAGCGTTATCGTCCCGAATACAGATGGGGCCCGCGGACTGGAAGCTGCCGTAGCGATCGGTATGGTGGCCGGGCGGGAGGAACTGGGTCTGGAGGTGCTCACCCATGTGACGCCGGAAGACAAGGCCGCCTTCCGGGACTGGATGAGCCGGACGGAAATCAGCGTCTGTCAGGCTTCTGACGGCAAGCTGCTGAGCATTACTGTCACCGCCTGGCTGGGAGAGGAGAAGTCGGTGGCCCGAATCACCGATGCCCATGACCGGGTGGTCTATCTGGAAAAGAACGGCCAGATCTTGCTGGACGCCGTCTCTCACCCGCAAAGCATTAAGCCCGATCCGGAGAAAGCGCTGCTGACGGTGGAGAACATCTGCCGCTATGCCGAGATCGCCGACCTGGCAGACGTCAGGGAAGTGCTGGATCGGCAGATCACGTTTAATACGGCCATTGCCCAAGAGGGGCTGCAAAAGGACTACGGCGCCAATATTGGCAAAGTCCTTCTTCGCCGGGAGGAGAAGAGCGTTCGGAATCGGGCCATGGCCTGGGCCGCTGCCGGCTCAGATGCCCGTATGAACGGCTGTGAGCTGCCGGTGATTATCAATTCCGGCTCGGGCAATCAGGGCCTTACCGCCTCTCTCCCTGTTCTGGTCTATGCCAAAGAGCTGGGAGTGGATGAAGATACCCTCTACCGATCCCTGTTGGTCTCCAATCTGCTGGCCATCCATGTCAAGACGGGAATCGGCAGCCTGTCTGCCTATTGCGGCGCGGTCTCTGCCGGCGCGGCTGCCGGCTGCGGAATCGCGTGGATGCAGGGCGGGCGCTTTGAGGAGATTGCCCATACGCTGGTCAACGCTCTTGCCGTCACCTCCGGTATTGTCTGCGACGGTGCCAAGGCATCCTGTGCCGCCAAGATCGCTATCGCTGTAGAGGCCGGCCTGCTGGGCTATGAGATGTTCTGTCTGGGCCAGCAGTTCTTCGGCGGTGACGGCATCGTTACCCGGGGCGTCGAAAATACCATCCGCAATATCGGCCGTCTGGGCCGGGATGGGATGCGCCAGACTGACCGGGAGATCCTGAATATCATGACCTGTGTAGACTAAACTCATACAGACAAAAAAGAACCGGCGTCTTTGTGAAACAGACGCCGGTTTTCAATGTTCAGGCGGAGAAATGTGCTCTGAGTGTCAGCCGATCCTCAAAGGAGAACCGACGCTCAAGAAGCCCGGTACACCAGCCAATGATCCTGCCGTTGACCAGAGCGCAGATAATAGTGCCCAGCTTGACGCCCTCAAAGACGCCGAATCCGAAGAAGAGGAAGGACAGACAGACGGCAAACAGACAGCTGCAGCAATCGTAGACCGTTTTGGTCTTGTGGATATCAAAGCCGTACTTGCCTGCCAGCTCCTTGACAAAGAGCTCGTAAACCTCCGGCGAGATGTAAGTATGGAAAAGCAGCGACACGCCCAGGGAGCAGAGCACCATGCCCAGCAGATAGCATACCAGCCGGAAGCCGGCCGAATGTCCCGGCATCAGATTCATTAGCACCATTACCCCGTCCAGTGCCAGACCGTAAAAGACTGCCGTTACAAAGGAAAACAGATAACTCACCCGAAAGCGCCTCAGCACACAACCCATTACCACCAGCAGCACTGCCTGAAACGTGTACTCTGCCACACCAAAGGTAAAGGCAGGGAAAAACTCCGACACCTTCAGATGAACCAGATAGGCTGGTGCTACCACCATGGACATACCAAAGTTGGCCCGCTCCATAAAGGCGGTACCCAGAGCCAGAATAAAAATGCCAAGAACGTAGGCAAGCTCAGAGTAGAATACCGTTTTTTCTTTCATATCATGACCTCCAAAGAAAAACAGAGCTCCGGCGTTTGATATGGAAACGCCCAAAGCTCTGAATGAAAGTATAGCAGGAAAAGACCCGGCAGGCAAGAGGAAATCCTCAGGGCGCTGCCACAGGACTGGTCTCTTCCGGCTGGAGAGAAAAGATATGCCAGTGTCCGTTGATCAGAAGATCCACTTCCTCCTGCCCGGCGCCCCACTGGTAGCCGTATCCCGACCCAAAGTTGGATTGTCCCTCCTCTGTCGGCGTCTCCCAGCCGGGAACAGAAGAGGTAATCTCACCATCCATCAGACCGCAGCGGAGGATCTGGTCGCGGGTTCGGCCTGTATCGTAATAAAGCAGTCCGTCAATTTCGGCCATATGATACTGCCTCTGCTGGCCATAATCCTCTACAATGGCGACGGGAAGGGGAGAAGGCTCAGTCAGCCGGTACCAGCGCCCCTCCGTCAGCAGATAGCTCTCCTCGCCCAATTCATAGCAGGAAAAACTGCCGCCATCCCAGGAAAAAACAGTGGGGCTGGTGCCGGGCCGGTCGGTAGGAGCGCTCTGGTCGGGAAAGGTGTATTCTTCCAGAGAGAGCTCCTTCAGCCAGTCCCGCAGAGCATCCAGCTCTATACCGGAAAGTGTGCAGGACAGATCGCTCTCGCAATGGCAGACGGTCATCCTGATCTCTTCCACCTGCTCAGAGAGTTGAGGGGGCGAAATTGTCTCCGGCTCAGATACAGCGATCAGGGCGGACCCGGGATTGCCGGACTGGCAGGCGCTGAGCAGAACAACGGTCAGGATCAGCGGAACAATGAGCTTTTTCATACCAATTCCCTCCTTTTTGTCGTCCTTTATTGATCTATACGATGAGAGAAGAGAAAATGCTGCCCGAGAAATGAAAATTTTCTCTGTTGCTCCGGGGCAAATATATGTTATAATAAACTGTCTTATTGTAAGATGCCGATTTCTGACCATCCCATCCGATCAGGAGGATTATATGAAGCACTTCCATCAGTTGAAAGCTGAATTGAACCGGGTTTGCCCCGGTCTTGAAATAAAAGAACAGGAACCTATGGATCAGTACACCACCTTCCGTATCGGCGGACCGGTGGCGCTGATGGCCGTCCCCCGTACTACCGAGGAAACCGTAGCCGTTATCCGGACTGCCCGCGACATGGGGATCGAACCCTTCCTGCTTGGCCGCGGCAGCAATCTGCTCTGCGGCGACGGCGCTCTGGAGCACTTTGTTATCCGTACCAGTCCCGGTCTGGACCAGGTGGAGCGGGTAGGAGAGACGACGCTCCGCTGCGGCGCCGGCGCGCTGATGCGCCGGGTAGCCTGCGAGGCCCAGCGCTGCGGCCTGACCGGCTTTGAGTTTGCCCACGGAATCCCCGGAACTATGGGCGGCGGCGTGGTCATGAATGCCGGAGCTTACGGTGGAGAGCTGAAGAATGTAGTTACCGAGACCACCGCCATGGACGCGCAGGGAAATATCCTTACCTTCAAGGGAGAGGAACAGGGCTTTGCCTACCGGAAGAGCACCTTTCTGAAGGAGGGACTGATTGTCCTCCACTCTCTGGTAGAGCTCCAGCCCGGCGACCCTCAGACCATTCAGGATCAGATCGACGACTATCTCCGTCGAAGAAAGCGCACCCAGCCTCTGGAATGGCCCAGCGCCGGCTCCACCTTCAAGCGCCCTGTAGGCGCTTATGCCGCGGCACTGATTGACCAGTGCAGACTCAAGGGGTGTCAGATCGGCGGAGCTCAGGTGTCGGAGAAGCATGCCGGCTTTGTGGTCAATAAAGGCGGCGCCAGCTGCGCCGATGTTCTGGCGCTGACCGAGCATATCAAGCAGGTTGTCCTTGATAAGACCGGCTTCCAGCTGGAGCTGGAGATCCGGCTGATGCTTTGATCTGTTTCTTATCTGCTATCTGAGAGAGGAGGAAGCTGAATGCAGTTTGTCATTATCTCGGGCCTTTCCGGCGCCGGTAAGAGTAAAGCCGGTGAATTTCTGGAAGATGCGGGCTTTTATACGATTGATAATATGCCTGCTGTGCTCATGCCACGCTTTGCCGAGATCGCCTCGACCGGCTCCAGCGGCCGCTATGAAAAGGTAGCTCTGGTCAGCGATATTCGGGGTGGCCATCACTTCGACCCCCTCTTTAAGGCTCTGGACGAGATGCGGGAAATGGGCTGCGACTGCAAGCTGCTCTTTTTGGAGGCCTCAATTGAAGCGGTAATCAAGCGCTACAAGGAGACCCGCCGGATGCATCCTCTGGCTGAGCCCGGTGAGAGTCTGGAAAATACCATCCGCCGGGAGAAGGAACTTCTGGCCCCGGTGAGAGCCCACGCGGACTATATCCTTGACTCCACCGATTTTCATACGACCGCCAAGCTTCGGGCCGCGCTCATGGAGATGTTCAGCTCCGGAGATGAGACCGAGCGCCACTTTACGGTCACTGTCGCTTCCTTTGGCTTCAAGCACGGTATCCCTCTGGACGCCGATCTGGTCATGGATGTGCGTTTTCTTCCCAACCCCTTCTATCTGCCGGAGCTGCGGTATAAAGTAGGTTTGGACCGGGAAGTGCGGGAGTATCTGGAAGGCTATGAGGAGACCCATACCTTCCTTGCCAAAATGGAAGATATGCTTCGATTCCTGCTTCCTCTCTATCAGGAGGAGGGCAAGTCCAATCTGGTCATTTGTATGGGCTGTACCGGCGGACAGCATCGGTCAGTAGCCATGGCCCATGCCATTGCCCAGCTCGTGGAAAAACTTGGCTACACTGTCTCGGAACAGCACCGGGATATGAATCGGGAGCGGAAATAATATGGATCTGCGTGGATGGAAGATCCCCAGCGACGGCGGACCACGGATTGCTGCCATTGGCGGCGGCACCGGATTGTCTACCATGCTTCGGGGCTTGAAGCATTTTAGCCGGAATATTACTGCTATCGTCACCATGGCCGACGACGGCGGAAGCTCGGGCCTTCTGCGCAAGGATTTGGGTATGCCCCCTCCGGGAGATCTGCGAAACTGTATTCAGGCCCTTGCCAATGTGGAGCCGGTCATGGCCGATCTGCTCAACTATCGCTTCCATGACGGCAGTCTGGCTGGCCAGAGCTTCGGCAACCTCTTTCTTGCCGCTCTGGACGGAATCTGCCCCAGCTTTGAGGATGCGGTGGAGCGGATGAACCAGATTCTGGCTGTCACCGGCCGGGTGCTCCCGGTCACCGACAATAACGTGGAAATCGTGGCCGAGCTGGAAAACGGTACCTCTGTCCGGGGAGAGAGCAAGATCTTCGCCTTTAAAAAGCAGCAGCACTGCCGGATCCGCCGGATCCGTATGGAGCCGGAACACCCCGCTGCCCTGCCCCGGGCGCTGGAAGCCATTCGGGAGGCTGACGTGATCATTCTGGGCCCCGGCAGCCTCTATACCAGTATTGTTCCCAACCTGCTGGTAGACGACGTGGCTCAGGAGATAGCCAACTCCCATGCGCTGCGGATCTATGTGGCCAATATTATGACTCAGGAAGGGGAGACCGAGGAGTATACTCTTTCGGAGCATATTCAGGCCCTCTACCAGCACGGGGTAAGCCATATGATTGACGTCTGTCTGGCCAATTCCGAACCTATTCCGGAGGAGATTCAGGCCCGGTACCGGCTTGAAAACGCCGAACCTATCGTCATTGACAGCCGAGCCGTCCGCTCTATGGGCATTGAGGTCATCTGCGAGCCTCTGGCAGGAGACTGCTCCACCATGAAGGCCCGTCATGACCCGGAGAAACTGGCCCTGGCTATTATCAATATCATCCAGTCCCGCTGCGTCCGAACCTGGACCGAGCGGGGTGTCCGTTACATTCGGGAACATTAACCGGGAGGAGTCCGCCTTGGCAGAAGAAACCTTTTCCAGCCAGACCAAATCTGAGCTCTGTAAAGATAGAATATCTCATAGCTGCTGTGCCCTCGCCGAGGCTTACGGTATCCTCCTGTTCTGCAATACCTTTCTGAACCGGGAGATTAGAATCATTACCACCTCTCAGGCCTTTGCCCAGCGCCTGCCCCGCCTCTTTCGCCGCGCCTTTTCTGTCCGCTTCGATCAGGCCCCGCAGGATCTGACCGCCGGAGGAAAATATATCTTTCTCATTACCGATCGGGAGAAACTCTCCGCTGTTTTGAGCGCTTACGGCTACCCGGAGGATGCGATCCTGTCTCACCATGTAAACTACGCCGTTCTGGAGGAGAACTGCTGCCGGGCTGCCTTTTTTCGAGGTGCCTTTCTTGCCGGCGGTGCCATCCTGAATCCGACTCGTCAGTTCCATCTGGAATTTACCACCTCCCACTACCATGTAGCCCGGGAAATCCAGCCCCTTATGTCCGAGCTGGGCATCTCGGCCCGTACTGTAGTGCGGAATGCGAATTATGTAAACTACTTCAAAAAGGGAGAGGCCATTGCCGACTTTTTGACGACCATCGGCGCGCCCCTTTCCGCTATGGAGATCCTCAACGCGATTGAGGAGAAAAACCTGCGCAATAAGGTCAACCGCCGCTCCAACTGCGACATGGCAAATCTGGATAAGGCTGTTGCGGCGGCTCAGGAGCAGATCGGCGCGATCCATCGTCTGCGCCGGTCCGGAGTATTGGACACCCTGCCTGATACACTGCGGGAGACAGCCCGGCTCAGAGAGCTCTATCCTGAGCTCACACTAAGTCAGCTTGCCCAGCAGGCTGGTATCTCCAAGTCCTGCCTCAATCACCGTCTGCGAAAGCTCCAGGAGCTGGGCGGCAATGACCGCTCAGAGCGCTGACCCAACGCCCGACCCCGCCGGGGAAGGGGAAAGGAGGGACAATATGTCCTTTGTTCACCTTCATGTGCATACTGAGTTCTCCCTTCTGGACGGCGCCTGCCGCATCCAGGGG
This sequence comes from Oscillospiraceae bacterium, assembly GCA_017395935.1. Classification (GTDB taxonomy): domain Bacteria; phylum Bacillota; class Clostridia; order Oscillospirales; family Oscillospiraceae; genus Onthomonas. The sequence goes on along the minus strand of JAFQNL010000014.1, from coordinate 9,067 downwards.
CTTGTTCAGCGCGTCAAATCTCTGGGACAGACTGCCGTGGCCATCACTGACCACGGCAATATGTATGGTGTAGTCGATTTTTACCGTGCCTGTAAGAAGGAGGGAATCCATCCGGTTATCGGCTGTGAGGTCTATGTGGCCCCCCGGACCCGCTTTGACAAGACCCACGATCTGGATACCGGCGCCCGGCACCTGGTTCTGCTGTGCAGAAATGAGACCGGCTACCGCAATCTCTCCTACCTGGTCAGTCAGGCCAACGTAGAAGGCTTCTATATGCGTCCCCGTATTGATCTGGACCTGCTCAGCCAGCATCATGAGGGCCTGATCGCGCTCTCGGGCTGTCTGGGCGGCGAGATCCCCCGGCGGCTGAAAAACGGGGACTATGCCGGCGCTCGGGACCATGCGGCCATGATGAAGCGGCTCATGGGAGCGGACAACTACTATATCGAGATTCAGGACCACGGCATCGCTGAGCAGCGGGAGATTCTGCCTCAGCTGATCCAACTGGCCCGGGAACTGGAGATCCCCCTTGCCGCCACCAACGACGCCCATTATTTGGCCCGGGAGGATGCTCAGGCACAGGATGTGCTCATGTGTATCCAGACGGGTAAGACGGCGGATGATCCCAACCGGATGAAGTTCGAGACCGAGGAGTTTTATATTAAGTCGGAGGAGGAGATGCGTCAGCTCTTCGCCGACTGTCCGGAAGCTATTGAGAACACAGCCCGAATCGCTCAGGCCTGCCAGCTGGACTTCCAGTTCGGCGTCTACCACCTGCCTGAGTTTACCTATCCGAAGGGATATGACGGACCCAGTCTGCTGAAAAAGCTTTGCCGGGAGGGCTATGAGCGCCGGTATCCCACCGATCCGGAAGGCTACCGCGCGCGGCTGGAGTACGAGATTGATATGATTTCCAGCATGGGCTTTGTGGACTACTTCCTGATTGTCGCCGACTTTGTGGGCTATGCCAAGAGCCAGCGGATCCCTGTGGGCCCCGGCCGAGGCAGCGCTGCCGGCTCCATGGTCTCCTACTGTCTGGGAATCACCGATGTGGATCCCATGAAGTATGCCCTCTACTTCGAACGCTTCCTCAATCCTGAGCGTGTCACCATGCCTGATATCGACATGGACTTCTGTTACCGGCGCAGGGGAGAGGTTATTGATTATGTTAACCGGAAGTACGGAGACGACCATGTGGCCCAGATTGTTACCTTTGGTACCATGGCGGCCCGGGGTGTGATCCGGGACGTGGGCCGGGTGCTTAATATTCCCTATAATGAAGTTGACCAACTGGCAAAGCTGGTTCCCTCCACCCTCCATATCACACTGGACGAGGCGCTGAAAGCGTCCCGACCCCTCCGGGACCGGTATGAGAGCGAGCCAATGGTGCGCAATCTCATCGACACCTCCCGAAAAATTGAAGGTATGCCCCGCCATGCCTCCAAACACGCCGCTGGCGTCGTTATTACCCGCCGTCCTGTCTATGAATACGTCCCTCTGGCCAGAAACGACGAGAGTATCGTTACCCAGTACATCATGACCACGCTGGAAGAGCTGGGTCTGCTGAAGATGGACTTTCTGGGCCTGCGTAACCTGACGATTCTGGACGATGCCCAGAATATGATCCGGGCCCATACCCCCGACTTCGACCTCAACCGGATTCCGGACGACGATCAGGCGGTCTTCCGCATGATCTCCGAGGGAAAGACCGCCGGTGTCTTCCAGATGGAATCGCAGGGAATGACTTCGGTCTGCACCCAGATGCATCCCCACTCCATCGAGGACATTACCGCTATTATCGCCCTCTATCGCCCCGGTCCCATGGAGTCTATCCCTCGGTTTATCGAGTGTAAGTCTGATCCCGCCAAGATCCGCTATAAACATCCAATTCTGGAAGATATCCTGTCGGTCACCTACGGCTGTATCGTCTACCAGGAACAGGTGATTGAGATCTTCCGCCGCCTTGCCGGTTTCTCCTTGGGACAGGCTGATATGGTCCGCCGGGCCATCTCCAAGAAGAAGGCCAAGGAGATTGAGAAGGAGCGGAAGAGCTTTGTCTACGGTGACGAGAGCCGGGGAATTGATGGCTGCCTGAAGCGGGGTATCCCGGAAGCCACCGCTCAGGCGATCTATGACGAGATCTACGACTTTGCCAACTACGCCTTCAATAAAGCCCACGCCGTCTGCTACGCTATCGTAGCCTATCAGACTGCCTGGTTCAAATGCCACTACCCCAGAGAATATATGGCCGCGCTGCTGACCAGTGTGCTGGATTCCAGCGATAAGGTAGCCGAATATATCTCGGCCTGTAAGGATATGGGGATCCGTCTGCTGCCGCCGGACATCAACCGCTCCGGCGCGGACTTTACCGTTCAGGGCGAGAATATCCGATTTGGTCTGGCCGCCGTCAAGGGAGTCGGCCGGGGCGTAGTGGAACGGCTGGTCCGGGAGCGGGAGGCCAATGGGCCCTTCCTGTCCCTCCAGCAGTTCTGTGAGCGGACCTTCGATCTGGATCTGAACCGGCGGGCACTGGAAAATCTGATCCGATGCGGCGCCTTTGACAGTCTGAAATATCGGCGCAGTCAGCTTCTGGCTGTGGTCGGCACTGTTATGGACTCGGTGGCCGCCGCCAGAAAGAAGAACCTGGAGGGTCAGTTCGACCTTTTCGGTGGCTTCGGCGACTTCGACGGACCGGACCAGTCCAGTCAGCAGGTCCCCCTGCCCGATCTGCCTGAGTTTGCTCCTCAGGAGCTGATGAACATGGAGCGGGAGATGACCGGACTCTATCTCAGCGGCCATCCCATGGACGAATACCGCCCCATCGCCCGTCAGGCCGGCGCCGTCCCCATCGGCCGAATCAACAGCGACTTTGCCTCCGAAAGCGGTCCCAGCCAGTTCTGGGATGAGCAGCGGGTGACATTGGCCGGTATCGTCCTCTCCAGCCGGACCCGGACGACCAGAAACAATACCATGATGGCCTATACCATGCTGGAAGATGACACCGGCAGTATGGAGCTGATTGTATTTTCCCGGCTCATCGACGAGGCCGGCCCTCTGCTGGCCGTCGGACAGCCCCTTCTGGTAGAAGGCCGGATCACCGTTCGGGATGAAAAGCAGCCCCAGCTGATTCCCGAGCAGATCCTGCCGCTGGAAGTGCAGTCTCTGGAGCGGCTGGGCAGGCGTCCGGAGCGGAAAGGGAAGGGACGAGCCGTGTCTCAGCCCGAGACACGGATGGCCCAAAGCCAGCCGACCCAGCCCGGTGTGATTCCCGGCGCCCGAAAGATCTACCTGAATTTCCCCACCGCCTCTGATCCCCGGATCGAACGGGTCCGGAAGATGCTTATCATGTTCCCCGGTACCGGCCAAATGGTATTCTACTGCGCGGATACAAAGCGCCGCTACGGAATGCCCTGTCTGATCCATACGTCTCTGGTTCGGGAGCTGAAAGCTCTGCTGGGCGAAGAGAACGTGGTGGTCAAATAAACATGAAAACTCCCTCTGAAGCATTTGCTGCCTCAGAGGGAGTTGCTGTTTTTAAGCCCAGATAAACTGATCTTTTCCGGCTCCCAGCTCGAACTGATACTTGACGATTCCGAGATCAATCCGGCTGCAAAAGCCCAGACCCGGCTTTGCTGTTACCACATTGCCCTGATGGGAGAAGTGGAACTGCTGCTGATTGATGGCTGTCGGGGCCAGCAAAGCGGCGTCAACACCCCGGCGGAACCAGTCCGGACTGTCTGGCAAGAACCGGGCCACCTGCTCCGGCAGCTTGGAACGGCGGGGCTTGCCCTGACTGGCCCCATAGCCGATGGCAATCACGCAGCAGAGCTTTTCGCCCCGCTCCAGCTGAAAAGCGTCATAGATCTTTCGGTAGGTTCCGGCCACCCAGCAGGTATTGAGCCCCAGCTGCTGAGCCAGAAGAACCAGATGCTGACCGTAATAGCCACAGCGCTCGTCCAGCTGAGCGGTGTCCGGTCCGGCCAGTACCAGATAGCTCTTCACATTGGAAAACAATCCATAATGGGCCAGCGGAGAGGAGAAGGCCCGGGGCTCGTTGCGAATGAGCTGGATATGCAGTCCGCTGTCCCGATTGCAGGATTGGATCTCTTCCGTCAGCCGGTCCACTACCGCCTCATCCAGAGGCTGATCCAGATAGCTGCGTACAGAGTGTCTTGCTTTCATTGCTTCCTGTAGTGTCATTGGTGCTCCCTCCCGGAGAAAAAGCCGGAGGCGCTCAGGCCTCCGGCAAGATAGAATCAATCGGTAGTCTTGTTAGCCACAAAGCTGACAGAGCAGGTGGTGGGCACGATGTTCACATAGCTGTTACCGATGCCCAGCTCCAGCGGCTGGCCGTCCATGGTGGTAAAGACATACTGGCTGTAGCTCTTTTCGCGGCTCCAGTTGATAGGGATGTACTTGCCGCCGTTGCAGAAGTAGCCGATGCCGGAGCCGTTCATAGTCACTTCAATACGGCCCTTCTTATCGCCTTCAATGGGCTTGACGTTGGTCATGATAATGAGCACGTTTTCCACGCTGACCTGCTCGCCGGTCTGACCATCGGTATAGGCAGCACCGAACTCAGAGACCAGATACTTGCCCAGTTCAGGATCATAGACGAACTCGCCCGTCTTATAATAGGAATAGGGAATGGTGACAATGTCGGCAATGCTGCCGTCAGCGGGCGTAGCGTCCTCGACAAAGGTCAGATGGGTAGAGAAGTCATCCTCGTGGTTTGCCCGGATATTGCCGGCAGCGATGAAGTTGGCAATGTCAGAAGCGGTGACAAACATGGTATGCTCCACAGCCACACCCGCGTTCAGACGGCTCTTATCCCGCCAGAACAGGTTGGAGCCGTTGCCGCCCAGCGCGTCGATATGGTCAACGCCCCGCCAGCCGATCTGCTTATAAGCAGCGTTGCTGCCGCCTGCATGGACCAGAATGCCATCCAGACCGGCTACCAGACTAACATAGTAGGGACGGGTACTGCGAATAGAGCCCAGATTACCCTCAACGCTGTCAAAATCCTGATAGACAGCCAGCATACGGGTGATGCCGCCCTCTTCCAGAATTTCATAGATTACGTCGGCCTGACTGTTGCCCGACTGGGGCAGAGCCTGCTTCAGGTTATTGAGCATGACCATGACCGGACGCTTGCGGCTGATATCGGTCTCGGTGGGCTCGCCGGTCAGGGGATTGACCTTGGACCAGTCAACGGCAGGAACTTCCTCCTGCATGGCTTCCTCTGCCGCAGCGGCAGCGTCGGCGGCAGCCAGAGCAGCCTCGTCGGCGCCGGAATCCTCTTCAGGAGTTTCTGCAGGCTCTTCGTCAACGATATTGGTGCTCTCTTCCGGCTCTTCCTGTGCAGTGCCGCCGCAGCCGACCAGAGAGAAGATCATGGCCAGAGTCAGGAGCATACAAATCAATCGTTTCATATTTTTTCCCTCCACTCTTTTCGTGGGTACTCCGGTAGGAGTACAAGTCTAGGGGTATTGTAACCTATCTTTATAAAAGTGTCAAGAACTGTCCGGACTCAGCCTCTTGTCAGCTTTCTTAATTTTCAGTATAATGATGCCAGAATCTGTGGGAAGATCGGAACATGTCGAAATAATTCTTCTCATCGGAACCAATTGAAACAATTCAGAGAGAAAAGCAGGTGCCTACTATGCAGCAGGAAAAGAATGGTCTTAATGTGAGCGTACGCTCCTTCCTAACCGCGATAATCGTTATCGCAGTCCTCATGGTTCTTACCTTTGTTTTGGCCTGTGTGATCCCTGGCGGAGAATATGTCCGGGTGCTGGATGCTTCCGGCAATCTGGTCATTGATGCCGGTGCAGAGTTTCATGCCGTAGAGGGCGGACTGCCCTTCTGGAAGTGGCTGCTCTCGCCCATTCTGGTGCTGGGCGCTGACGGCGGCGGGATGGTAGCGGCTATTCTGGTATTCCTGCTGGTTATCGGCGGCGTCTTTAACAGTCTGGAAGTCCGGGGCCTCATGAAGTATATGCTCAGCCGGCTGATCCACCGTTTCGGTCAGGCACGTTACCAGCTTATGGCGGTTCTGGTCTTCTTCTTTATGGCAATGGGCGCCTTTATCGGTTCCTTTGAAGAGTGCGTTCCTCTGGTTCCGCTGGTGGTAGCGTTGGCAATCGGCCTGGGTTGGGACGCGGAGACCGGCTTGGGCATGAGCCTGCTGGCCTGCGGCTGCGGCTTTGCTTCCGGTGTCTGTAATCCCTTTACCGTGGGTGTGGCTCAGGAGCTGGCCGGACTGCCTATGTTTTCCGGTATGTGGCTTCGGGCAGTCAGCTTTGTTATCATTTATACCCTGCTGATTCTCTTTCTCCGCGGCCACGCCAAAAAGCTGGACCGGGTCAGGGGAGAGCAGGTCCTCTCCAATGACTTCGTGCAGGACGCCAGCATGGACCGGGGCCTGATCTGCTTCGGTTCCATCGTAGGCGCCGGTCTGATTCTGGTCCTTTGCTCCGGCTTTATTACCGCCCTGCAGGACTATACCATGATCATTGTTGCCCTCATGTTCCTCCTGGCCGGCATTGTTGCCTGCCTGATCTCCGGAATGAAGGGCAAAGAGCTGGCTGTCAGCTTTGGCAAGGGCATGACCGCAATCCTGCCCGCCGTCCTGCTTATCCTCATGGCAAGCTCTATCAAATATACCCTTACCGAAGCCAAGGTTCTGGATACCCTCCTTCATACTGCCGTAGAGGCCGTCAGCGGCCAGCCCCGCTGGGTAATTATCCTGTGTATTTACCTGATTGTACTGGTCATGAACTTCTTTGTCTCCTCCGGCTCTGCCAAAGCCTTCCTCCTCATGCCTCTTATCGTTCCCATGGCCCAGCTTTTTGATATTCCCGCCCAGCTCTGTGTCATGGCGTTTGCCTTTGGTGACGGCTTCTCCAATGTCTTCTATCCCACCAATGCCGCCCTGCTGATCGCTCTGGGGCTTGCTGATATGAGCTATGGCCGCTGGGTCAAGTTCAGCTGGAAGTTCCAGTTGCCCAACTTGATTGTCACCTCGCTGCTGCTCCTCTTTGGCCTTGCCGTGGGCTATGCCTGATCATACCCCTCTTGTTTTTATCCGTCCCCTTCGATATAATAGCACTAACGACGAAACACGCCCCGGCCCCTGCCGGATGCTGCCCTGATGGGAGGAACTGTGTAATGGCAGTTGGATTCATTAAAACGACTCTGGAGATCATGGAACTGATCCTCTATATCCTTGCCCGGGTTGACGGCCCTGTGACCATGGGAGAGCTTACCGACCTTGCCCTTTGTGACGAAGGCGTGGACTACTTCCAGTTTGCCGACGCTCTGGGCCGTCTGGAAGAGACCGGTCATATCCGCAAAGATGCTGAGGACAAGATCCTGATCACCTCCAAAGGCCGGATCAACGGTGAGACCACAGAGGAAGAACTGCCCTATTCCGTCCGTGTCCGCTGCGACCGAAACGTAGCTCGGGTGAATAAACAGCTCCAGCGCCAGCGCCAGATCCGGACGGAGATCTCCTCCCGGCCCGATGGCTCCGGCTATACGGCAAAGTTCATTCTGGACGATGATCACGGTAATATTATGACGCTTGATATGCTGGCGCCCGATGCCACTCAGGCCGAGATTCTCTGCTCGGCTTTCAAGTCCAAGCCTGAGAAGCTCTATAATACCATTCTTAACTTCCTGCTGGAGGACTGACCCATGCGTGAGATCAGACCCGGCTGCCGCTACCGCCACTTTAAGGGCAAGCTCTATCAGGTCCTTACCCTTGCCGAGCATACTGAGACCGGAGAAAAGCTGGTCATCTACCGGGCCCTTTATGGTAAGTTTGACGTTTGGGCTCGCCCCTACGAGATGTTCGCCGGGGAAGTGGACCGGGAGAAATACCCTGAAGTACAGCAGAAGTACCGGTTTGAAGAAATAGAGGAATAGAGATAATGAAACCACCCCTGTGCCGATGAGCGCAGGGGTGGTCTTTTTTCTCTTCCTTGACGATCAATCGGGCAGTAGAATGTGTCCGAATTGGCAAGGGTCTGCGATCTCAGTCGAACCACAGTTTACAAATACATTTCTCTTTTGGAAGCATAAAAGAATGGGGGCTGTAATAGCCCCCATTAAGTGTTATTCTACTGTAAGAACCATAGAATAGTCGCCATGCTCTTCCATGTGCATCAGAAGATATCTGTTTGCATCATACTGATAAGGTGTGAGAACTTTCTCGGAATCCCCATTTTTTACAATGACATTACCACTTTCTACACTCCAACTATCATACATAGTATACTGTTCGCCCTCATAAGTGTAGCTTGCATCTAAGCTGCCATCTTTATAGAATGTAATGCTGTGAATTCCGTTATTGTCGCCACCATAGTTATTTCGCATACTAAAGGTGTTATCATTCAGTATATCCACAATTTCCACTTCGGTCATAGGTGTCAAGTTAGCAACATATTCTTTGAAAAACTCTCTGTCTTCATAGTTGAAAGTAAGAAGTCTTTCATCAGCATTACCTTGTGCAGACTCTTCTACTGCAATAATTGTTGCATCATAATATACCCAAGAAGTATAATTTTCAAACTTGCTCTTTGCTAAGATAGTTATTTTCTCGCCAGGATTTCCATTAGAAGAGGTATTAAAGGAACTCAAATCAACACCATCTGCAAAATATACAAGGTTTGCATAGTCGCTATCTCCAAGTAAGATATTCCAAGCACCATCATAACTTTCGTTTTTTCCCTTTAATGTTACTTGATATTCAAAGTAATCATCTACTAAATAAGCTTCAGGCATTTGATACAATGACATTGTTTCTGTATATTCAAAAGCCTCATATTCCTCTTCAATGATTTCATCTGTTGTTTTACCTACAACAACTATTCTTTGCCCTATCTCTAAACCAATCAGCTCCTCTGTTGGAAGATAAACAGACACTCCCCAATACAGACCATTTCCAATACGCACATGGTCTTCCTTGATTTCCCAAACTGTTCCATCTATTTTCAGAGTAGCATTACAGTATAGACTTTTGGCTTTTGCAAGGTTTTCGATAGAGTCATTGTGAATTGTAGTG